>JBEKKI010000012.1:0-98722 GCA_050010795.1 Occallatibacter sp. | reverse complement strand
GGAATGCGAATGGCGTTTCAACAATCCAAACCCGGAAGATCAACTACTACAGTTGAATCAATGGGTTAAGCAACACCTTCGTTAGTTATCTAGGACAGCCCCAAGAAAAAAATAAAAATTTTCCAGCTCAAAATTCAATGTTAACGCCTTTGGAATCAACAAAACAGCCTTAAAATCGTCGACAAATTTCGTCGATTTTTTCAATCGCTTTGGCCCGCTAGGCCCCAAATCCGCTCCTGCGCGACATCCTTGCCTCGCCGCCGGCTCGCTGATTGGCCGCTTCGCCCTCCGGCCGCCAGCCCATGCACTATCCTCGATCCATGGGCTTCCAGGATTTCCTGGGCAACACGGCGACGGTGACGCACCTGCGCGAGAGCGTGCGCTCGGGCCGCTTTCCGCACTCGATGATCCTGGCCGGGCCGCGCGGCGCCGGTAAGTACACGCTGGCGCTGATGCTGGCGCAGGCGGTGAATTGCCTCGAGCAGCCGCAGACCGCCGGCCTGCCCGACTTCTGCGGAACGTGCCGGAACTGCACGCGCATCGGCGAGGCCGCGAATCTTGACGCGCTGGTAGACGAGGCCGTGGCCGCGCGCGACGACCTGCGCGAGACCGACAAGCGCGAGACGCGCATCCTCATCCAGACGCATCCCGATCTGATGGTGGTACCGCCGGACCCGCCGCAACTGATGATCAAGCTGGGCCAGGTTAGGCAGGCGATCCACGCGGCGTATTACCGGCCGCCAGTTGAGGCGCGCCGCGCATTCACCATCTTTACCTCATCGGCGTTCATGAAGGAGGCGGCGAACAGCCTGCTGAAGCTGCTGGAAGAGCCGCCCGACCACACCACTCTGATTCTGCTAACGGAGAATCCGCAGGAGCTGCTGCCGACCATTCGCTCGCGCGCCGTGGTGCACAGGCTGGGCGCGCTGCCGGCATCGGAGTTGGAAGAACTGCTGGCCCGGCGCCGCCCCGAACTGAAGCCCAAAGACCGCGCCCTGGCCGCGCGCCTGGCTCAAGGCGCGGTGGGCCGCGCGCTTTCGCTCGATCTCGGCACGTATCTTGCCAGCCGCGATGACGCGCTGGTCATTCTGCGCACGGCGCTGCGCGAGCCGGATTACTCGACGCTCTTTCACGCCACAGAAAGCTACCGCGCCGGAGCCGACGGCCAGGAAAAAACCGTGAACCTGCTGCGCGCTCTCTCGAGCCTGGTGGAGGACCTGCTGCTGATCGTGGCCGGATCGCCCGCGCTCATCCGCAACATCGACATCGCGGCTGAGATGGCCCGCCTGGCCGAGGGGCTCACCGTGGACTGGATCGATGGCGCCGCGCGCGCGATGGTCCAGGTGGAGCAGGGCATGCGGCGCAACCTGCTGCGCTCGCTCTCTCTCGACGCCATGGCCGTGGGCATGTCGGCGGACGGCAAACAGTGAACGGAAACAGCTTTCAGCTTTCAACTCTCAGCTTGTCCTGCTCAAACGCGAGATGATGGGCGGAGTTTTTGAACCAGTAGTCCTGTTTCCCCTGAATCTCTCTGTTCCCTGTTCCCCGACCGCCGACCACTGACCACTGACCACTGTTCACTCTCCACTGTTCACTGTCCGCTGTTCACTGTTCACCGTTCATGGCGCTCTTTGCGCGATCCGCTGAAGGGTGACGACTGCTCACTGTTCTTTGGTAACGATTCACCGTCTCATCGCTTGACGCACTTGAGCGATGGCCGCAGAATGAAAGAGCAACCCCCCATCGGACTCCGGCATCTTTTTCAGTAACGAGTACTCCCATCGAGCGAAGGGACGCAGGGGTAGAAGTATCCCGTGAACGCGGAGTTGCCCCTGGAATAGACTGGGCCGCGGAACGAAGGCGGCTGGGCTTTTTGATCTTTCGGCTGGTACCGCAGCTGCCATGGAACCGATCGAAGATTCCCGGATGCCTGGACGCGCCGGGACGTATCAAGTTTCGGTTTTTTCACTTTTTGCGGAGGATTCCTGCCTATGAGCAGCTCATCGATTTTGCCCGCGTCGCGCACCTACGAGCCCGGCCACGTTCTTCCGCACACCAAGCGGAACACCGGCGCCCCGTTTCCCTTCCGCTTTCCGGCACAGGCCCTCGACAGGGACGCGCCCAACCGCCATGCCGAACTCTTCTACCTGCAGAAGCAGATCCAGTCGCAGACGCCCATGGTGATTGTGCTTGAAGATGGCGAGCGCATCGACGGATGCATCGAGTGGTACGATCGCAACTCGCTGAAGGTGCGCGGCCGCGCGAAGACCCTCGTCTACAAGTCTGCGATCAAATACATGTACAAGCTGGGAGACAACGGCTAGTCGGTAGACAGTGGTCAGTTGTCAGTTGCCATTTGTCCCGATGAGTGAGTCTTCCCGGTTCCCGGTTCCCTGTTCCCTGTTCCCTGTTTTCCGCCTACTTGTTCCCTCGGTCCCTGCTTTTACCAGCCGATCGCGAATCGCGGCTCCAATTCCTTCAGCGGGCGGCAGAGGGCACAGTATGACCGTGCATGCGGCGGCATCGAGCGCACGGAGCCCGGCATAGAGATCGCGCGCAAGCGTTTCCGGCGCGCCCCACTTGCCCCAGGCGTAGATTTGCGCCGCCCGAATCTCGTGCTCGCCGCGAATTCCTTCCGGCAGCATGACGCCGACTCTCTCGCCGCTCTCGGCTTCGGCCGCGGCAGCTAGGCAAGAGGCCAGTTCTTCGGCGGGCGCCTCAACCAGCACGAGGCGCGCACGGGGCGCATAGTGCTTGAGGCCCACGCCCGGCGAAGGCAACGCGGCAATATGCGTGCCGGGGGGAAGCGTGCCGGCAACAGGCGTGTCACTGGGCGTTTCGCGAAGCACATCGTCGCCGCGGTAAAGCTCTACCGGGCCTGCAATCGAGCGAATCTGGTCGGCAGTGACCGCGCCGGAGCGGTAAATGATCATCGGGCTTGCGGCGGGATCGAGGACCGTGGATTCAACGCCGCGTGGCGACGGTCCCCCGTCGAGGACCATGTCGATGCGCCCGTCCAGGTCGTGCAGCACGTGCTCGGCAGTAGTGGGACTCACGTGGCCAAAGCGATTGGCGCTGGGGGCAGCTACGGGAACCCCGGCGCGGAGGATCAGCTCGAGTGCGACCGGGTGCGACGGCATGCGCACGCCGACCAGCGGACGCCCCGCGGTGACCACGTCGGGCACGGCGCCTGATTTCGGCAGCAGCAGCGTGAGCGGGCCGGGCCAGAAGGCGTCGATGAGGCGTCGCGCGGCGTCGGGCACCCGCCGCGCCGTTTGAGACTCCTCGCCCACCACGGCCTGCAGCATGGCCTCGGACGCAATGTGCACGATCACGGGATCCCACGCGGGGCGGCTCTTGGCGGCAAAGATGCGCTCGACTGCCTCGCGGTCAAAGGCATTGGCTCCCAGCCCGTAGACGGTTTCAGTGGGCAGCGCGACCAGGCCGCCGGCGCGCAGAATCGCCGCAGCGCGGTCGAGCGCGGCATGCGCCTCGGGCGTTTCAAGATGGTGCGGATCGACGGCAAGCCGCAGTGTCTTCACTTCCTTATTGTCGCCGCAGCCGGCGCGCTGGGGCCACTTTGCGGAATGTGGCCGTATGATTCCGCTCCAGATCCTCTCCCGTTTCCATGCGCAGAGGCGGGGTGTATAGTGAACCGCATCGGGTCAAACTTCGAGGGCCGGCATTCTTCCCCGAGTGCTGCAGCGCCGGCTCACACGCCTCGGGAGGTCCCATGGCTTCTCAACCGCCAGCCGGCGGCTATCTGCAGGCCAACGCGGCTCCACCAAAGCAGCGCCCCAAATGGGGCCGAATCTTTGCCCTGCTTCTGGGCATGGTTGTTGTCGTGTGGGGCGGCATTGAAGCGTGGCAGTTCGTACGCGTGACGCGCTCGGTGGGCCGGCTCAGCAACGCGAGCCCGGACGTACGGTCGCAGGCGGCTGCGGACCTGGGCGCAATGAAATCGCGGCGCGCCGTCCCGGCATTGATTGCGGCGCTGCGCGACGGGGATGCGACCGTGCGCACTGCCACGGCCCAGGCGCTGGGCCAGATTGGCGACCCGCGTGCGCTCGAGCCACTTCTGACCGCGCTGAAGAGCAACGTCGATCCCAATACATCCGATGACGAGCATCGAGCCATAGGCGAGGCGCTGGGAGGCCTGGGCAAGCCCGCGCTCGATCCCCTGATGAACTTGCTGAACGACAAGGACCTGGGCGGATATGCGCGCGCAGGACTCGTGCGCATGGGCGGGCCGGCAGCGGATTCGATCGCGGCGCTGCTTACGAGCCCGGACCAGGATCTCGCGATCGAAGCCGCGGGCATGCTGGGCGACATGAAAGACAAGCGCGGTGTCGGGCCGCTTCTGGCGGCGTTGCGCACCGGCAACAGCGACCTGCGCTACTCCGTGGTTTACGCCCTGGGCGAGTTGAAAGACGCGCAAGCGGTGGGGCCCGTGGAGGCCGTGCTGAAGGGAGATGCATCTGCCGAAAACCGGCGCGGCGCTGCCGAGGCCCTGGGAGTGATCGGCGACGCGGGCGCGGTCGATGCGTTGATTGCCGCCACCTCGGATTCCGACATGAAGGTGCGGCAGTCGGCAGCGCGCGCACTGGGCAACATCAACGATCCGCGGGCGGCGAACTTTCTGCTTGACGCATTTGCCAAACACAATTGGGACCTGATCGCAGGGGCAAGCGGCTTCTTTGTCCGGCGCGGCCAGCCGGGCACTGAAGACACGCTCATTGAGGCGCTGAACCAAACCGGCGACGAGGGAATGGCCGACGTTCTGCTGAACTGCGGAAACGACAAACTGCACCACGCGGCCATGGACTGGGCCGGCAAGAACGACTACGAGATCAACTACGACGGCGGTGGGAAGCCGACGACCTGGGGGAATACTGAGTAAACACTCGGTTATCGCCCTTGGCACCTGTCGCTCCGCGCTCACGCATTTTGGTGATGGGGCGATCACGTTTTGCGGCGTATACTCGACACTCAATGCCACTCGAAACAGAAATCAAGTTCCGGGTCGATGACCCGGATGCCCTGGGGCTGCGTCTCGAATCCGCGGGCTTCAGGCTGCAGACCGAGCGCAGCTTTGAGAGCAACGTTCTCTATGACACGCCGGATCGGCAGATGCGCGCCCGCATCGAGATTCTTCGCATCCGCAGCTACGCGGGGCATTGGACGCTGACGCACAAGCGCCTGCCCGGGCCCGGTTTTGCCGCCGAGGACCGGCATAAGCACCGCCTGGAAACCGAGACGGGCCTCGCGCACGGCGACACGCTGGCTGATTTCTTTGTTTCGCTCGGCCTTGTGGCCGCCTTTCGCTACGAGAAATGGCGCACGGAGTGGAGCGATGGCGAGGGCCACTGCGTGATCGACGAAACGCCCATCGGAGACTACGCCGAACTGGAGGGCTCGCCCGCGTGGATTGACCGCGCGGCGGCTCGCCTGGGCATCGATCGCGCCCAGTACATCACTCTCAGCTATGGCCGTTTGTTCGACTTGTGGCGCGAAGAGCACCACAGCCCGGCCGAGGATCTGACATTCGCCGCTGTCACCGGCTGCATGTGATCATCCGCCGCACGCACACAGGCGGAACAACTTTATTTATTCCACGGCCATCGAAAATGAGTTCGTTCTTATCCGCGCCGCTGGTTCCGTTCGGGAACATGAGCGGCCTTTAACCATCCTGAAGCCACGCTGGCAAAAGTCATGCTGGATCGGGCCCAAGAGGTACGCGCAGTGAGCACGTTTGAGCTTCCGGAGACAGAGATTGGATTGCGGTTCGATATTCCCGAATCGGTTGGGATGTCGAAGGTATCCATTGCGATTGTGGACCCCGATCGTCAGCGGTTGAAGGAGGTGACGGCGCTGTTGAGCGGAGGCCGAACGGGTGCGGTGCGCGGGATACCGGGTTATTTGCCCACGGTTCAGAAGGCTCCGTGGCTGGCCGAGCAGGGATTCGACATGATTCTCGTGGGGCTCGACAGCAACGCGCGCGATGCGCTGCGCACGGTGGAAAGCCTATGCGCGCTGAGCCCGGCCTCAGTGGTTGTGTATTCACAGCGCAGCGACCAGGAATTGCTGCTTCATGCCATGCGCTCGGGAGCGCGGGAACTCCTCACTTATCCATTTTCGCCGGGCGCCATCCACGAGGCGATCGCGCGTGTCGCGGCGCGCTTGCAGACGACTCCGAATCCAAAGAAGGCCACAGGCAAGATTCTGATCTTCATGGGATCGAAGGGCGGAGCGGGTGTGACCACGGTGGCATGCAACTTTGCCGTGGCGCTGGCCCAGGAGGCGAAAAAGAATATCCTGTTCATCGATTTCGATTTGCCTCTGGGGGATGCGGGGCTGAACCTGGGATTGAAAGCGGATTACTCGACGGTGGACGCGCTGCGCGAGGCGGTGCGCCTGGACCCTACTTTTCTTTCGCGATTGCTGGTGAAGCATTCATCCGGGCTGTCGGTTCTGCCGGCTCCGGGACAGTTTCCTCACTTCGTCATCGAAGACGACGCGGCCAACAGGCTGCTCGCAGTGGCCTCGAACAGCTTCGACTATGTGGTGATCGACGTCGGCTCGCGGCACGATTGGACGCGCACGCACCTGTTCGACCTGGCCTCGCGCATCTACCTCGTAACGCAGGTGGGCGTTCCCGAGCTGCGCAATGCAAACCGCATGATTATGAGTTCCATTGCTGCCTACGCGTCGAAGCTGGAGATCGTGGTGAGCCGGTATGCGGCCAAGTCGATGGGCATCGACGACGACGCGATTGAGCGCGCGCTCACCAGGGAGCCGCAATGGCGCGTTCCCAACAACTATTTTGCGGTGCGCGAGATGCAGAACCGAGCCGAGCCCCTGGCCCTGGCCAATTCGCCCATCGCGCGCGTGATCCGCAAGATGGCGCGGGAAGTTTGCGGTGCGCCTGACGAAGAAAAGAAGTGCCTGATGGGAATCTTCCGCTAGGTTTCAGCTTCTTCCGCTCCTGTGGCCCCCATCGCCGAATGGGAACGCAAATGCCGAGCAGGTATCAGCCTGCGCGTGTGCTTTTGCCCCTGAGGCGCATCGCCGATGATCCGTAGATTCCCTTCGTAACTTCAGGATGCTAATGGAATCGGCTACACCGCCGATACCGGAATTGAGTCTTTGTTTAAGCTCCTGGAGGGCCTGATGTACACGTGGAGTTGTGTGAAGCGTTGCGCCGGTTGGCGCAAGGCGAGGAAGATTCTGCTTTCGGCTGCCGTTTTCGCGCTGGCGGCCGGCCTGGCTCTGCCCGCAAGGGCCGGAGACGATCGTGCCGTGAAGTCGCGCGTGGCGCCTGTTTATCCTGAAATCGCCAAACGGCTGAAGATTACCGGCGAAGTAAAACTTGAGGCCCTGGTGAACGCCGAGGGCAAGGTGAAGAGCGTGAAGGCGGTGAGCGGGAATCACATGCTGGGCACGGCGGCCGAGGATGCCGTGCGTCAATGGAGATTCGAGCCCGGCGACGGTGACGCAGTGGTTGTGGTGGCGGTTAACTTCACCATGAACTAACCACCCAACCCGGGCATTTGTCTCACGGCGGCGCTGAGGGAGTTTCTCAGCTCGCCGCGGCGAGCGAAGCCCTGCCCTTTCAAAACGGATCGGTCAGCGCGTTCGTCAGACCCTCTCTAGTCCATGCCTTTCAGGCGCTTAGCAATTCCCCCTCGCCCATTCTTCGTACTCCCCCGAAAGCGTTATAGCAAGTCCCATTTGACCAATGAGATGGAATATCATAGGCATTTGGGAGAAGTATGTCCGCCATGCAACAGGGTGCCGGGAGCCAAATCACCCCCGAAGAGTCAATTTTGACCGTGGTCCTTCTCGGTCCCGACGAACAACGCCGCAAAGTGGTGGCCACCGCGCTCGCCAAGCGCCCCGGCTTGCGGCTTCAGGAGTTTTCCTCATTCCCCCCGAGGCTTGAAGATCTGCCCCAGAAGCTGGCACAGGCCTACGACGTCGTTGTCATCGACGTGGACAGTGAGCCGGATTATGCGTTCGCGCTGATTGAGAGCCTTTGCGCGGACGGGCGCGCATACGTAATGGCCTACTCGGCCAAGGCCGACATGAAACAGGCCGTTCACTTCATGCGTGTTGGCGTGCGCGAGTACTTTACTTTGCCGCTGGACCCAGCCGAAGTCGCCGCCGCTCTGATGCGCGCCTCGAATCGCAACTCCGGGGCGCCGCCCCAGGAAAATAAAAAGGTCGCCAGGCTCTTCGTGTTTCTGGGCACAAAAGGCGGCTGCGGAGTGACGACTCTGGCGTCGAATTTTGCGGTTGCATTGGCCCAGGAGTCTGAGGGGAGCACTCTGCTCGTGGATCTTGGCCTGCCCCTCGGCGACGTGGCCATCAACCTCGGTATTGAGACCGAGTACTCGATCGCCACGGCGCTTGAGAACCCCGCCCGGGTGGATGCGAACCTGCTGTCGACGCTTGTGGTAAAGCACAGCTCGGGGTTGTCGGTGCTGGCGGCTCCTTCAGAGCTGACGGATGTTCAGGCCACCAAAGTGTCGGTGGACAAGCTGTTAAAGGTGACGCGCGACATTTACGACTATGTGGTGGTGGATGCGGGTTCAAGGCTTGACCTGATTGGTTCGGCCCTGTTTGACGAGTCGGCCACCGTCTTCCTGATCACGCAAGTAGGCATTTCGGAGATGCGCAATGCCAACCGGATGATCGCAAAGCATTTTGAGCGGCGTGGCGAAAGCCTTCAGGTTGTGCTCAACCGCTACAAGACCAGCGACGCACTGTTCGACGAGACCCAGATCACCAAGGCATTGACCCGGGCGGCGCAATGGAAGGTTCCCGACGATTATGCGGCGGCGCGCAGAACGCGTGAGACGGCGACGCCGATGGTCATGAACGATTCGACGATCGCACAGACCATTCGCACGATGGCCAAGACCAGCGCGGGCCTGCTGCCGGAGAAAAACGGAAAAAAGAGCATCTTCCGCTTCTTGCGGTGAAAGAAGCAGGGATTAGGGGACAGGGATCAGGGACCAGTCGTCAGTTCCCTTTCGTTTGCCGCAGCGAGTGGTGTTCTTTACCTAATCCCTATTCCCTTAGTTCGCCGCTCCGTGGCACTTCTTGTATTTTTTGCCGCTGCCGCAGGGGCAGGGATCGTTGCGGCCGACTTTCTCGCCGGTGCGGCGCTGCGTGGGCTGGCTTGAATCGCCGCCGCCCTGCCGGCTGGCAACCGCGAGTTCCCGCTCCTTCTTGCGGTGGAATTCTTTCTCAAGCGCATCGATGGTCGTAGAAGGCTGGCGCGTGGGAATTGCGATTTCGCGCGGAGCGCCGTCGCCGCTGACAGGATGCGCAGCACTGGCCACGGGCGGCGCCTTGGGCACTTCGCCTCGCGGCCGCGGCGCCGCATCGATCGGCTGCCCGTCGGGGCCGATGATCTGCATGCGGAAGAGGAAGCGGCAAGTGTCTTCCTGGAACTTCAGCATCATGGCCTCGAACAATTCGAAGGACTCCCGCTTGTATTCGACCAGTGGGTCGCGCTGCGCATAGCCGCGCAGGTTGATGCCCTCTTTCAGGTGGTCCATTGAGAGCAGGTGATCTTTCCAGAGGCCGTCGATCACGCTCAGCATCACCATCCGCTCATGATGACGCATCTGGGCCGCGCCGAGGATATTCTCCTTGGCCTGGTACACCTCGGTCAGCTTTTCAAACAGCGTATCGCCGAGTTCGTGCCTGGTCATCTCCTCCGGTTTGATGCCCGACGCCGCGAGATTGAATCCGAAGTGGTCGACGAGCTTCTCACCGAGACCTTTCAAGTCCCACTGGTCCTGCCGCTTGCGCTCGTTGCAATACTCGTCGAGCAGGCCGCTGAGGATGCCGCCGACGTAATCCTCGAGGATGAGTTCGCGCTGTTCGACACCCTCGAGCAACTGATGGCGCAGTCCGTAGACCGCCTCGCGCTGCTTGTTCATCACGTCGTCGTACTCGAGCAGGTGTTTGCGGCTCTCGAAGTTCTGCGCCTCAACGGCCTTTTGCGCGCCCTCAATGCGCTTGGATATCATGCGCGACTCGATGGGCACGCCTTCTTCCATGCCCAACCGCTCCAGCAGCGTCGAGACCCACTGCTTGGCGAAGATGCGCATGAGGTCGTCTTCAAGGGAGAGATAGAAGCGCGACTCGCCGGGATCGCCCTGGCGGCCGGCGCGCCCGCGCAACTGGTTGTCGATGCGCCGCGACTCGTGCCGCTCCGTGCCCAGGATGAACAAGCCGCCGGCTTCAATCACGCTCACGTGCTCTTCCAACGCCGCGGCAGCGTGCACGGCGTTGGCCTCGGCCCAATCGGCGTCGGAGACTTCGAACTCCTGGCCCTGGTAGTAGAAGCGCAGGAACCCCGCCGGCGCCATGGGATTGATGGCGCCCTCGGCCACGCTGATGGCTCGCGCTTTCTTTTTGTCCACCAGCTCCTTGCGTGTCATGAACTCCGCGTTACCGCCCAGCAGAATGTCGGTGCCGCGGCCGGCCATGTTGGTGGCGATGGTCACCATTCCCAAACGCCCGGCCTGCGCGACGATTTCCGCTTCGCGCTCGTGGAACTTGGCGTTCAGGACCACGTGCTTGATGCCTTTCTTTTGCAGGATCGCCGACAGCCGCTCTGACTTTTCGATGGAAACGGTGCCGACAAGTACGGGCTGGCCCTTCTCGTGAAGCTCCGCGATGTTGTCGGCGGCGGCTTTGTACTTTTCCTTCTCGGTGCGGAAAACGACGTCGGGATTCTCAAGGCGCCGCAGCGGCTTGTTGGTGGGGATGACGACGATCTCGAGCTTGTAGATCTTTTCGAATTCAGCCGCCTCGGTTTCAGCGGTTCCGGTCATGCCGCTAAGTTTTTGATAAAGGCGGAAGTAATTCTGGAAGGTGATGGTGGCCAGCGTCTGGTCTTCCTTGCGGATGCTGACGTTTTCCTTGGCCTCGATGGACTGGTGCAGGCCGTCGGACCAGCGGCGTCCGGGCATCAGGCGTCCCGTGAAGGTGTCGACAATGATCACCTCGCCGTCCTTCACCACGTAGTCCACGTCGCGCTTGTAGAGAGCGTGCGCCTTGATGCCTGTCTCCACGTAGTGCTTGAGGTCCCAGTTTTCGGCGTCGGCGATGTTGCCGATGCCCAGAGCCTTCTCGATCGTTTCCCATCCGGAGTCCGTGACGCCGATTGTGCGCTGCTTCTCGTCGACGAAGTAGTCGCCGCTAAGGTACTTTTCGCCTTCAGCGAGGCGGATGCCGAGCTGCTCCTGCCGCCGGGTGTCGGTCCACTCCACCTCTTCGCCCTGTTCGAGGCTGGGAATGATGCGGCGCACGCGCGCGTATTTGTCCGTGGTCTGGTCGGTGGGGCCGGAGATGATCAGCGGCGTTCGCGCCTCGTCGATCAGGATCGAGTCGACCTCGTCGACGATGGCGTAGTGGTGCCCGCGCTGCACGCAATCCTTGAGCTCGAACTTCATGTTGTCGCGCAGGTAGTCGAAGCCGAACTCGTTGTTGGTGCCGTAGGTGATGTCGGCGCCATACGCTTCGCGGCGCTGGTCGTCATTCAGGTCGTGAACGATGACGCCCACGGTAAGCCCGAGAAACTCGTAGATCTTGCCCATCCACTCGGCGTCGCGCTTGGCCAGGTAGTCGTTCACGGTGACCACGTGGACGCCGTGCCCGGCGAGCGCGTTCAGGTAGCAACTGAGCGTAGCCACCAGCGTTTTGCCTTCGCCGGTCTTCATTTCAGCGATCTTGCCCTGGTGCAGCACCATGCCGCCGATCAATTGCACGTCGAAGTGGCGCATCTCAACCGCGCGCCAGCCGGCCTCGCGCACCACGGCAAACGCCTCGGGCAAAATCTCGTCCAGCGCCTCCTTCTCGGCTGCCTTGATTTCGTCCGCGTCGGTAATGCCTTCGAGCCTGGCTGCGATACGCGCCCTGAATTCGGCAGTCTTGGCCTTCAGCTCTTCATCTGAGAGCTTCTTTATCTCCGGCTCCATCGCGCTGATTTGAAGCATGATAGGCGTGAGCCGCTTGATGGCCCGTTCGTTGGCCGTGCCGAAGATTTTGGCTAAAATCTTGTCGAAAACCACACTGTTCTCCAATTATTAGTGTAAATGGCGGAGGTTACGCGGCGATAACCGCCAGCAGCCGCGAAGCGGCCCTTCAGTGCGCACCGAAATGAAAGCCCCCGGCTGATTGGCCGGGGGCTTTTTTACTGGTTTTGGTGGAGATCAGTTGGAGAACAGCAATACGCCTGCCGCCTTCTCCTCGCTTGCACTTTCGTCGGAGCTGACCGGGCGATAGAAGAGCTGGTTCGCGTCGAGATAGACCTCGAGGAACGCGGGCCGCTCGGGAATTTGCCCGGCGATCAGCGCCTCCGATAGCGGATCTTCCACGTAGCGCTGCAGCGCGCGGCGTAACGGGCGCGCCCCGTAGCTGCGGTCGACCAGCGTCTTATCGAGAATCCACTTCTTGGCTTCCTCGGCCACGGAGATGGTGATCGACTTCTGCGCCAGGTTGAGGTTCAACTGTTGCACCAGCAGCTCGACGATCTGGAGCAGGTCGGCATCATTGAGCGACTGGAAGAGAATCACTTCGTCGAGACGGTTGAGGAACTCGGGGTTGAACGTCTTCTTGACTTCGTTCTTGACCAGCTCCTCGACCTTTTCGCTAACGATATCTTCGCGATCGCTCTGGAAGCCCAGCCCCTGCTTTTTCTGCAAGTGCCGCGCGCCGATGTTCGAGGTCATGATGATGATGGTGTTCTTGAAGTCGACGGTGTTGCCCAGGCCGTCGGTCAATTGACCGTCCTCAAACACCTGCAACAGGATGTTGAACACATCGGGGTGCGCTTTCTCGATTTCGTCGAGCAGAACGACCGAGTACGGCGAACGCTTGACGCGCTCGGTCAACTGGCCGCCCTCCTCGTAGCCCACGTAGCCCGGAGGCGAGCCGATGAGCTTGGATACGGAGTGCTTCTCCATGAACTCCGACATATCGAAGCGGATGAGCGCCTTGTCGGAGCCGAAGAGGAAGTTGGCCAGCGAGCGGGCCATCTCTGTTTTTCCCACACCAGTCGGTCCAAGAAAAAGAAAAGAACCGATGGGCCGGTGCGGCGACTTTAGGCCGGCACGCGAGCGTCGAATGGCGCGAGCCAAAGCGCTGATCGCCTTGTCCTGCGAGATCACGCGCTTGTGCAGCTCTTCTTCCACGCGCAGCAGCTTCTGCGTCTCTTCTTCCTTGATGCTGGTGACGGGCACGCCGGTCCAGCGGCTCACCACGTCCTCGATGTCTTCGCGGCCCACGATGCCCGCCGCCGAGTCGTCGAGGTGATACTTGTCGCGCAGCGCGCGCAGATTTTCGCGCTCCTTGCGCTCCTCGTCGGAGTAGAAGCGAGCCTTTTCGAACTCGTGGTTCGCGATCGCCGAATCCATGCGGTGAACGATGAACTTGATCCGCTTCTGCACCTCGGTGATCTCTTCGGGCAGCGAAGTCTGGCGCAGCTTGACGCGTGCGCCGGCCTCGTCGATCAAGTCGATCGCCTTATCGGGCAGGAAGCGGTCGGGGATGTAGCGGTTGGAATGCGCCACGGCAAAGTCGACCGCGGCGTCGGTGTAGCTAACCGCGTGGAATTTCTCGTAACGGTCTTTGATGCCCATGATGATCTTGACGGCTTCGGCCTCGTTCGGTGGCGGCACCTTGACGGCCTGGAAGCGCCGCTCCAGCGAGCGATCCTTCTCGATGGATTTGCGGTACTCGGCCGGAGTGGTGGCGCCGATGCACTGAATCTCGCCGCGCGAGAGCGCGGGCTTGAGGATGTTGGCCGCATCGAGCGACCCCTCGGCCGACCCCGCGCCGACCAGCGTGTGCAGCTCGTCGATGAACACAATCGAGTTCTGGCTCTCCATCAGCTCTTTCATGATGGTCTTGAGCCGCTCCTCGAACTGGCCGCGGTACTTGGTGCCGGCAACGATGAGCGAAAGATCAAGCGCCAGCACGCGCTTGTCGGCGAGGAAGCTCGGCACTTCGCCGTCGGCGATGCGCTGCGCCAAGCCTTCGACGATCGCCGTCTTGCCCACGCCGGGCTCACCGATGAGCACCGGATTGTTTTTGGTGCGCCGGCAGAGAATCTGGATGGCGCGCTCGAGCTCGCCTTCGCGGCCGACGAGCGGATCGAGCTGCCCGTCCATGGCGGCCTGGGTGAGGTCGCGGCTGAACTCGGCCAGCAAACTTGACTCGCGCTGCCGCTGCTGCGGCGGCGCCTTTTCCTGCGTAACGCGGGCCAGCTCGTCGCGAATCTGCGCCAGCTTCAGCCCTCGTTCCTGCAGAATCTCCGACGCGAAGCACTTCTCTTCGCGCAGCAGGCCCAGCAGCAGGTGTTCCGTCCCAATGTGTTTGTGTCCCAGGCGCTCGGCTTCTTCCGCGGCGTAGGCCAGCACGCGTTTGCACTCGTTCGAAAGCGGCAGGTCGACGCTGGTCGATACTTTCTCGCGGATGGTGGTGTGCGCTTCAATCTGCTTGCGAATCGACTCCACCGAGGCGTGCGAGCGGAGGAAGCGGTTGGTTAACGCTTTGTCTTCGCGCAGCAGTCCAAGCAGCAGATGCTCGGTCTCGATATAAGGCGAGCCGAACTGGCTGGCCTCGTACCGCGCGAAGAAGATTACGCGCCGTGCCTTCTCCGTATACCGTTCGAACATGGCGTCTCCCTTGATCCGGGCGCTCGCCTGAAGTAGCCGTCCGGTGCGTTTCCCGGCTTCGGCCCAACCTGGGCTTGCCCGCCTGTTTCAGCGCCGCCGGAGGCTCCCGAGAAGAGATAGCCCGCGCTCCGAACAGCTCTTTTGGATGGTCCTGGGTCTGCATAGACCCTGCGGCGAAACCTCCGCCGCCGGGGACCGCGTCCTTCCACCCAACCGTCTACCGGTCTTTAACCCCAACAACGGCGATCTGTTGTTGGGAAGCCCGGCCGACTCCCATCCCGACCTCTTCAGCCTGGAACGGATAAAGTTCGCCGCCAGGCCCTACCTGATAAGACTCAAAATCGATGCAAAGTGCTGCTTTTTCTAACTCAGGTTCCCAGCTTGCAACGACTTGGACCCAACGTCTGTGATTTCCGTCAGCTTTCCGCCCTGGAGCCGAAGGGTTCGCTTGCACCGGACGGCCAGGTCCATATTGTGGGTGACGAGTACCGAAGTCAGCCCGTGGCTCTTGTGCAAACGCTCAATCAGCTCGAACACTTTGCCTGCGGTGACGCCGTCCAGGTCGCCGGTCGGCTCGTCGGCCAGTAACAGCCGCGGCTTTGAAACCAGCGCCCGTGCCAACGCCACCCGCTGCTGTTCGCCCCCCGATAACTCACCCGGCCTATGGTCGGCGCGATCCTCCAATCCCACCTCGCTCATCCATTCATTCGCCGTCCTCAACGCTTCGGCTTTGGCAACGCCCCGCGCTAAAAGCGGCATAGCCACATTCTCCAGAGCCGTGAACTCCGGCAGCAAATAATGGAACTGCCAGACGTACCCAATCTCGCGATTACGAAAGGCTGCGGCCTCTCTTGGGTTCAATTTCGCCACATTGGTGGACGCGCAGTATACCGTTCCCGCAGAAGGCGCATCAAGCGCGCCCAGAATGTGCAAAAGAGTGCTCTTTCCCGTGCCCGACTGACCGACAATGGCCAACAGTTCGCCGGCTTCAACTACAAGAGACAAATCCTCGAACAGATCGAGCGCGCCACGCGCAGTCTGGTAGGTTTTGCGAAGGCCCTGAACCCGTATGACTGTTGCCTGGTTGAGGTTGATTCCGGATGCCCGCGACTCCTGGTCCCGCGCGGCGCGGGATGCCTGAGCAGCAGCCGCTGAAGGGGATTGCATCATCCGGTTACTCGTTATTTTACATCGCTCGAGGGGCTTGCTGCACATCCCCCGGAGGTGCCAGCGGCGATGGCGCATCGGAGAGTTACTTTTCGGGCAGCGCTCCCACGTTTTTTGCGCGCCACAGCGCCTGCGCCGCCGTGAATTCGGCCCGAAAACGCGCAAAGCGGGAGCCGATGGTTCCAGCTCCCGCTTCAAAATCCTGTCCCTGTTAAGCCCCGCTTCTCAGCCCCACTTCTTGCCCAGCCCCTCGAGATCCGATTTGGCAAGATCTTCGGGCGTCATCACCACCCTGAACTCAACTTCAGCGTTGAAGGTGAGAAACCACGGCTCGGCGAGCTTAGGAACCTCGGACGGGTTGTTGAGGTTCACAATCAAAATGCCGCCGCGCTTGCCGTCGCGCTCGCCAAAGTAGGCGGCCTCGGGCTTGATTTCTTCGAGAATCTTCTTCATCTTGGGCCCCGCAGTTCCGTTGCGAACTGAGGTATTGAACGGTTCAAGAGGAAACTGAACCAGCATCATCATCCGCACGATTGCACCTCCAGGCGCCGGAGAATTGCCTTGGGGTGGGCAGGCGCCAATGGCCGGAAGCTAAATGACGCAGGAGATAGGTGTCAAAACAATTTTCGGCTTCCTTTGCGCGGCTGGCAGGGACTGGTGCGTAGCGGACAGTAACGCCGCTATCTCCGCTAACGCCGCTCACTGCGGTCATCGCCTTGCTTGTTATGATCGAATCAAGGCCGCAGCCTCCTTGCTCACGCCGCTGCCGCGATCTCTTCTTCATCCCCATGACTCCTGCCTCCCAGGCCGCAGCTCCTTCTCAACTCGCCGTGGCACATGCCGAGCAAGCGCACGCGATTCATGCGCCCGCGCCGGGAACGACGGCGTTGCTCATCCACGACCTGCGCGAACTTTTCAAGGTGAGGGTGGTAGGTCTCGTGCTCGTCACCAGTTGGGGCGGATTCTACCTGGGATCGATGCAGTCGGGCATCTCAACGCTGCAGCGCGGCCTGCTGGACGCGCTCTTCGGCATCGGCCTCGTCTCCGCCGGCGCCGGCGCGCTGAACCAGGCGCTGGAGCGCTCGAGCGACGCGCGCATGAAGCGTACCGCCGATCGCCCGCTGGCATCTGGCCGCTGGCCGCTGCCGGTCGGGATTCTCGCGGGCCTTTGCGCCATCGCACTGGGCGCGGTTTGGCTGGCCTTACGCACCAACCTGCTTACCGTTTCGCTGGCTCTGCTGACGGCCTTCGCGTACGTCGCCATCTACACGCCGCTCAAGCGCGTGACCACGATGGCCACGTTTATCGGCGCGTTCCCCGGCGCCATGGGGCCGATGCTGGGCTGGACCGCCGCGCGCGGCCGCATCGAGTGGCCCGCCGTTGCGCTTTTCGCGATTCTTTTCGTATGGCAGTTCCCGCACTTCATGTCGATCGCGTGGCTCTACCGCGAGGACTACGCGCGCGCCGGCATCCGCATGTTGCCCGTAGTGCAGCCCGACGGATGGTCGACCGTCGCCGAAGCGCTCTTCTACGCCGTGCTGATGATCCCGGTGAGCCTTGCGCCGTGGCGCCTTGGCATGACTGTTTGGGTTTACCCCGTCATCGCCGCCGCACTGGGCCTCATTTATCTCGGGTACACCATCCGCTTCGCCCGCATTCTCCACGCAAAAACCGAGGACGAGAGCCGCAAACTGGCGCGCGACCTGCTGAAGGTGAGCGTACTCTACCTGCCGCTGCTTTTCACCACGCTCATGCTTTGCGCAACCGTGAAGGGGTAGCTTCGCATGAACATCGCTGCGCCAACGTCGACAGCCCGCTCCGGCACGGCCCCGGCCATCGTGGCGATTCTCGCGATCAGCGCCGCGGCTTCGCTGTTTCTCCTCTGGCTCATCTATATTCATCCAGCAGCGGCTACGAGCTCGGAGTATGCGTTCTTGCCGGCGATGAACGCGGTCTTCAACGGGCTCGCCGCCACCGCGCTCCTCATCGGCTTCACATTTATCCGCGCGCGGCGCATCCCGCAGCACCGCGCTTCGATGATCACGGCGTTCGTCTTCTCAACTCTGTTCCTCATCGGCTACATCGCCCATCACGCATTGCATGGCGACGTCCGCTATCCGATGCACGCCGCGTATCGCACGTTTTACTTTTGGATGCTCGCAAGCCACATCGTTTTGGCCACGGTCGCGCTGCCGCTCGTGCTGGTCACATTTTTCTTTTCGCTCTCGGAGCGTTTTGCGCAGCACCGCAAAGTAGCGCAATGGACGTTCCCCATCTGGCTCTACGTCTCCGTCACAGGCGTGGCGACGTATGTGATGCTGAGGCTGGCGCAAGGATAGAAGACGATGCCGGCTAGTTCTCCAACGACGAGACCGCAAAGCTCCGCACAGCCCGACGACGGCACGCGCCAGCTTCTCAAATGGGGCGGATCGATGGTGGGCACGGGGCTCGTAGCGGTGGTACTGCTCGAAACGCTCCTCGGCGGTTACACGCGTCTGGGTGCGACCACCAACTCCGGCTGGTTCGCGCTGATTGTGGCGCTGATGTCGATTCCGTTTGGGCTGATGCTGCTCGCATTGGGCGTGGCGAAGTGGCTGCGCAATCGCCGGATCGCGAACAGCAGGGTTCAAAGAACGCCTTCCGGCCAGTAGCTCTCACTTTCGAGCTGCCCTGCCGCGTTCCACGAAATCCGTCGCCCTAAAAAATTCGTTGCTTCCCAGCCCCGCAGGAGGATAGGATGCACGAGACCGTGGTCACGGTCGAGTCTTCTCCATCAGGCGTGGAGTGTCCCCCCTTCCGTGATTTCGGGCCGGAAAAGTAATTCAAAACCTGGAGGATTTTCATGCGTCGAAGTGTGATTGCAGCGTTATGTCTAGCGACAGCGATGTCAACAGGAGTCACGTTAACGGCTCAGGACGCGGACCAGTTGGTCTTCGCCCCCGCGGCCACCAGCAAGTTTGTCAACATGCCGGGCCTTCCGGTCTGCATGACCATCGCCGTCCAGCGCGGCGACCCCACGGCGGGGCCGGCGATTCTGCTACTCAAGCTGAAGGCGGGCTGCAAGGTGCCTTGGCATTGGCACACCGCCGGGGAGCAGGTGATGGTGGTCAGCGGCCTGGGCAAGGCGGAGATGAAGGGCAACGCCAAACCGGCGATGGTCAAGGCCGGGGACTTCATTTACATGCCGTCGAAGCATATTCATCAATTGACGGCGCTCACCGCGCTCACCATTTTCGATGCGCCGGATGGAGCGTTCGACATCCACTATGTGGATGCGAGCGGCAACGAGATTCCACCGGACCAGGCGCTGCCCAAGGCCCCGGTTAAGGCGGCGCCGGCCAAGACGGCAAAGCCTCCAGCAGCGCACTAGCGCCGCGGTTCGCTAGCCGCACTGAACTCAGCAACCGGGCCTCTGAGCGATAATCAGGTCAGAGCAACCATGATCGCGAGCGCCGGAGGCCCGTCGCTCTTCCATCAGGACGAGCGAGCCGTCGGCCTTTTGCTGGAAAGGCTCTTTGAAAATCTCAACGGCACACCGTGTTCCCCGGATGCTCAATGAGACTTTGCGCCTCGTCGAGTACTCCATCCTTGCTCTTTCGCTCGCCGCCATCGACCCCCGTTCAAACGGACAGCCGCTTCCGCCCGGAGAGTCGCTTCCGCCTGCGCAATCGCTTCAGACCGCGGCGTCTGCAATCGATTCGGACCACGACGGCATGAGCGACGACCTCGAGCAATCATTATTGGTGCAGTTCGCACCGAAATTTCTTGTGGGCCAGGGTGACTGCTCTAACGTTCCCGCTGAATTCCAGCCGGGCTACTCAACTCCGGTGGTGCAGTCTGAGAACGGAACAATCTACGGACAGGTATTTCCCGCGAAAGACCCGATCGACGGCGCTCCGGTTGCGGAAATTCACTACTACCATCTTTGGCGAACCGACTGCGGATCGCATGGCCACCCTCTCGACACCGAGCATGTTTCCGTCCTCGTCCGCGCCTCCAGCCCCGATCTTCTCTCCGCAACCTGGAAGGCCCTCTACTGGTATGCTGGCGCCCATGAGAACACCGTTTGCGACGTAAGTCAGATCGCCCATGCGTCCACTTTGCACGCCGAGGATGCCGGTCCCAGCGTCTGGATCTCGCCCGGCAAGCATGCTTCCTATCTGAACGAAACGCTCTGCCAAAAAGGTTGTGGCGCCGATCGCTGCGAAAACATGACGGCCCTTGCTCCCGCAAAGCTCGTCAACCTTGGCGAGCCTGGTCATCCCATGAACGGTTCGGTTTTCATTGCCTCCGCTGCCTGGCCGCTCGCCGCCAAGATGGCCGAGACGAACTTTCCAGCTCCAACATTGGCTCGGCTCAGCGGCCTTCCCGATTCCCAGATTGCCTTGTTCAACGCAGGCAGGCATCCTTCGCAAGGAGTCATTGCCATCAGCAGCACAACCGAACAACAGATCGCAGGCGGCGGTCACGATACGATGGCTGGAATCTCGACGGCGGCCGGCGCGACGGACAACTCCATCTCCACCGCTGGGGATTCCAGCGGCAACGCGATCCAGAAGAGCTACCGGAACACTGTCCATGCGCTCGGTACTTCCGTTCGACACATCGGCAAAGCTCTTGGCATTCAGAAACACCCTGCCCCGCCCAAACCGCCGGCTGACGCGAAGACTCCGTAGCTCGCGATCTCGACTTCAGCCTGAAGTCCGAATCCGCCTCAGCCGTTCACGGAAGTACTCCTTCCAACTTTCAGGGAATGCTGCAACGCGAAGCACCCGATTCACCAAGGCCACCTCTGCTCTGCTATACCTTTTCTCGGTATACAGGCGAGCGATCTCCGAAATCGGGACGCCGTTGGGTTCGCGACCGAGAACCCTCATCTCATCGCCGGCTCCCACCTCCCCTTCGCGAGTAACCGCAAGGTAAAAACCCGTACGGCCGCTCACCAGGAACCGCCTGACCATATCGTCGGATTCAAAGCGTATCCCAAGTTTGTAGCAAGGAAGGCGAGGCTGGGTCACCACCACTTCCGCCGAGCCGACGGAAAACTGATCGCCAAGATGGACCGACTCTTCCGACAAGCCAATGAGTGTGAAGTTCTCCCCAAAGACGCCCATCGGCAGCTCACGGCCTGGCAACTCTCTCTTCCAATAGTCGTAGTGTTCCAGTGGGTAGCAGTAAACGGCCTTATATTCCCCGCCGTGAACAGTCAGGTCGGCTTGACCGTCGCCGTCAAGATTAAGCTTGCGCAAATCAACACGTTTGTCGACGGGCTCCTTGAAGATTCCCGTACTAACGCTCCTTCCGTGCCACGTCACGTCCCGGGGAAGTCCAGTGTTCACTGAAATCAAGTTCATCTGGCCATCGTCCTCGCCTGTCGCGCCCGCAACGACGTCGCTCATGCAACAGTAAGGTGGGTTACTCGGGAAAGTGAAGTCACGATCATGCCACAGAAATCCGCTTGTGGCGCAGCCGGCCGCGCGCGGCGCGACCCACGAATCCGTTTGACCTGTTCACCTCTCACACAGCCGGCATCGATCCGGTTGTGGCATCGCGCCGGCCATTTCTCTCTTCGCTCATGGCTGCTCGTCACTAATTGACAGGCAGGCCCAAATTCTTAGCCCTTGAAAAACGCCAGCAGATCGGCGTTGATCGTCTCCGCCTGCGTAGTGATCATGCCATGTGGGAAGTCCTTATAAGTCTTCAGTGTTCCGTTCTTCAATAACTTCGCGGTCAGCGGCCCGGACGCGACATAGGGAACGATCTGGTCATCTTCGCTATGCATCACCAGCACGGGAATGGTGATCTTCTTCAGGTCCTCTGTGAAATCGGTCTGCGAGAAGGCCACTATGCCGTCATAATGCGCCTTGGCGCCTCCCATCATCCCCTGGCGCCACCAATTTTGAATGACGGCCTCAGAGGCTTTCACGCCCGGCCGGTTGAAGCCATAGAAAGGCCCGGCTGGCAGGTCGCGATAGAACTGCGAGCGATTGGCCGCGAGTTGCGCCTGCAGACCATCAAACGCTTCCTTGGGCAGGCCCAGCGGGTTGGCTGCCGTCTTCACCATGAGCGGCGGTATCGCGCTGATCAGCGCGGCCTTGGCCACGCGGCTTTCGCCGTGCCTCGCCAAATAGCGCGTCACCTCACCGCCGCCGGTCGAGTGGCCCACATGGATGGCGTTCTTCAGATCGAGATGAGCCGTAAGAGCGGCCAGGTCATCGGCGTAATGGTCCAGATCGTGCCCATCGGCGGTCTGGGCGGAGCGCCCATGGCCGCGGCGGTCATGAGCGATCACGCGATA
Organism: Occallatibacter sp.; assembly: GCA_050010795.1. Classification (GTDB taxonomy): domain Bacteria; phylum Acidobacteriota; class Terriglobia; order Terriglobales; family Acidobacteriaceae; genus Telmatobacter. The sequence goes on along the minus strand of JBEKKI010000012.1, from coordinate 76,558 downwards.
GCCGTGGTTTAGGAAGAACAGCATCTGCGTGTCCCAGTCATCGGCCGACAGCGGCCAGCCATGGCTGAACACAATGGGCTGGCCGGTTCCCCAGTCCTTGTAGAAAATTTCCAGGTCATCTTTCGTTTTGATCGTAGGCATTCTCATTTCTCCTTTACTGCTTTTCTTGTGGTTGAAGATTGAGCGCGCGTTCAGTCGAGAACCGGCCGGTTCTCAAGAGGCGGAAGGAACGTAGGGGAAAGTCGTCGATGGCTTTGATGTCACCGATTCCTTGCCGATCCCGAGGCTAAAGGGCGTGTTCACCGCTATCGAGAACATAACATTTGGCGCGTTGTCGGTGAGGGAGCGACCATTCCACTCGGCAAAGCCGAAGACAGCCGGGGTGCCGAATTCATAGGGGAGGATGATTGACGTCCGACCGGCATCCGGGGATCCTGTGGACCTATGATCGCACAAGCCGTATTGGAGTAAATATGAATGTTCGGTCAAGGCCACTTGATCGAGCTCAAGGCAAGTGTCACTGGAATCTGAAAAACCAGCCTCTCGAGCCAACGGCAGGTCGACAGTTCCGGCTAAACTCGCCGTCCCGGACCGAGAGCGCCAACTTCCTGCTCTTTGACTTCGTCAGCCCAATGGCTCAGTGAATGAAGATGTCTTCGCGTACTCAAACCGTAACGGCGGCGAACGCGCTTTGGCCTAACCTCCGGCGCATCCTCATCCCATTAGCCCGTTCCACTGCGTAAACCTGAAGATTGAACGCCAGGCGCACTCAAAATCCGGCGATTCTTACCAATTCCGACGATCTGCAGATCGCAATTTCGCTCAAGCTCTCCAATTGCAGGTGCACAAACACGCGCGATCAGAAATGCGATGCCCCACCCGGCTTACGAGTGGGGCATTGGCTTGTTCCGATTCTTAGAATCGGGGTCTTCTCCCCCCGGTTAAGACCCCGACTCTTTGAGCCGCCCCGAATCGCGGCGACCTTGCATCTCTACTGCGTGGCCTTTCCTGGCCCGCCCGCGTAGAGATGGGACGTGCGCTTCGGTAATCTCCCGCTGAACTTACAATTCTTCCCGCTGGACTGGCTTCTGCTGCTGCCAATCTCGCGCGCTGCGGTCTACTCGCCGCTTTGCGCTTTCTGTGCCGGATGCAGAACCAGGTAGCTCGCGCCGCCGTTGGCCCACACCAGAAGCAGGACGTCTTTCCCTTCCGAATCCGAGTGAAGCTGGTTCACGCAGGCGTCGGCGTCCTCAACGGGGTGCCGGTTCACCTGCAGAATCACGTCGCCGGGGGTGAGGCCCGCATCGTCCGCGGGGCTGCCCGGGCGCACCGATTGAATCACCGCGCCCTTCACTCGATCGGGCACGTTGAACTGCTGGCGCAATTCGGGCGTGAGGTTGGCCAGGGCCAGTCCGAGCTTGCCACGCTGCCCACTGCCCGACTGGGAGTTGCCGGCCTCCTCGGCGCCATTGTTGGCGAACTCGCCCACGGTGATGTGAATGCTCTGGGGCTTGCCGTCGCGCAGAATGCCCAGGTCAATCGCAGTGCCGGGAGCCATCTCGCTCACCGCGACCTGCAGCATGCTTCCGTTGGCGATTTTCTTGCCGTCGATCTCGCGCAGCACGTCGCCGCTCTCGAGGCCTGCATGGCTGGCCGGCGAATCGGGCGTCACCTGGCTGACGATGGCGCCGGAGGCGTCAGGCAGGTTGAAGAAGCCGGCGTTTTCGGGCGTCACGTCGTTCATGCTGATGCCCAGGTAGCCGTGGTGCACGGTGCCGCTCTTCATGATCTGTTCAGCCGAGGCCTCGGCGATCTGTGCGGGGATGGCGAAGCCCGCGCCGGCAAACGATCCACTGCCCGAAATAATGAAGGTGTTGATGCCGATCACTTCGCCATAGGCATCCACCAGCGGGCCGCCGGAGTTGCCGGGATTGATGGCCGCGTCGGTCTGGATGAAGTCGCCCGGCTTGCGCGGATCGTCGGAATAAGGATTGGGCCGGCCCAGTCCGCTGATGATGCCGCGCGTGACGGTGAAGGGGAAGTTGCCGAAGGGGTTGCCGAAGGCAAGTACGGTTTCGCCGGGGCGCAGCTTGTTCGAGTCGCCCCAGGGCACGCTGGGCAAATCGTGCGCATCGATCTTGATGACCGCGATGTCATTCAGCTTGTCCACGCCGACCACCTTGGCCGTGAAGACGCGCCGGTCATTCAGCGTGACGCGCACCTGCGTAGCGCCGTCGACCACGTGGTCATTGGTGACGATGTAGCCATCGGGCGAGATGATGACGCCGCTGCCGACGCCATGCTCGATTTGGGGCTGCGGCTTCATCTGCTGGCCGTTGGGCCCGAAGAAGAACTGGCGGAATCCGGGCGGCAGATCCTGCGGATTGATGCCGCCAAAATTCTGGCCGTCGTTGGAGCCCTGTTCGTCGGGCGCGACGCGCGAGGTAACGGCGACGTTCACGACAGCCGGCGTGACGCGCGAGGCCACGGCTTCAACGGCGTTGTCGAGGGCGGTGAGCGCGGTAACGCTGCTCTGGTCGAGCGGCCCGGCGGCAGCGGCGGCGGCGTTCGCGCGGCTATGGTCGAACAGGAACGCGGCGGCGAACAGCGCCGTGGCAAGAATGCCCGCGGGGACTGCGAGTTTCTTTACCTTGGCTACTAATGAATTAGTTGTTACAGACATGTCAGTTTCTCCGTTTTGGTTGATGTGCATGGTTAAAGTTGGAACGCCGGCCAGCCGTTTTCGATGGCCGGAGCAGCTTGCCGGTTTGAATGTGAGCCTGTTGCGTGCGCTGCGTTGGCGCCGGGCGCGGAGCTAACCGGCGCGGAGCCGACAGGGTAGACGAGGAGGATCAAGCGCGTGACGGTTACCTGCGCGGCGCGCGACGAATCAGGTTCGCCTGCCGCCGCGCCAATCTGCGCCTGCGGCGTTTCGCCGCTGTCGTAATCGGCCATGGCTCTCGACCGCGTCGAAGCGGTCTCGACCTGCTCCCACGCGGCGAAGACAATGTATTCGCGGCCTTGCGGAGCGGCCGAGGCAGAATCGGGCATCACGGCCTTCACGAACTGGGCACGGGGGGCGCCATTATTCGTATCGCGCGAGGCGGCCATGGTTGGGGCTGCATCGGCAGGCCGCTCTGCGTCGCCACGCTCAGCGTCAGGAGCAACCGAGGCAGGAGCGGCCGGCGCGGCTGCTTGATTGCGGGTGGGCGGCAAAATGGCTTTGGTGTTGATCGCGCGAACCTGCGGTGAAGCGTGCATCGCCGTCACGGGCGCGATCGATTCGCTGGGCTGTAAGAGCGCGAGCGCCGCGATTTGCGTATCGGGCCGGGGCGCGACAAAGGCGACCAACTGCGGGCTGCGTGCCAGCTCAACCGAGCCAACGACCAGGCCGCAGCCCAACACACCCATAAGCGCGCGGGCAGCCACGGGATTGAGCGCCTGCCTGCGGCGCAGGATGCTGTGCACGCGATGAACCAGCTCAGGCCGCCGCTCGAACGCGCCGAGCGAGAGCGCCTGCACGCGACGTTGAAGTCCGCGTTCGGCGAGCGTGGTCAGGCAGGCGGCGTAGCTGCGCGGAGCCTGCGTGCGGCGAACCACGCCCTCGTCGCAGGCCATTTCGCGCTCGCGGCAAAGGCGGCGCTCCATCCACACGAGCGTGGGGTTCAGAGGAAACAGAACCAGCGAAAGCTTCTGCAGAAGATTGCTCCAGTCGTCGCGGCGGCGCAGGTGCTCGGCCTCGTGCAGCACCACCTGCTCAAGTTCGCCGGGCGTCAAGCGCGAGAAGAGCCACTCCGGAATGAGAATGCGCGGCGCAAGAAAGCCGATCACGCTGGGGCGATCAAGGTCGCGCGTGGTGCAAATCTGAACGGCTCGCGGGGCAGACGGCGAGGCCAGCAGCGCACGAAGACTCGCCTCGGCTTGAACCGGAGCGGCGGCCTTCCATAACTTGCGCAGGCGAAGCGAGTGGAATACGAGCTGGCCCAGGCGAAAGGCGGAGGCGATGAGCCAGAGCGCGGCGATCGCGAATGCCCAGCGGCTATCGAGCGAGAGCCACGGTCTTGCCGCGGCATGATCGAGCGGCGCGAATGCGCCTACCGCGGATGAATGCGCGAGCAAAGGCAGGAACGGCAGCCCGGCCACCACCGCGAAGCCGGCAGCCCATGCAGCAAAGCGGTGCGCGGCAGAAACGCGCGGCGAAAGCCGCAACGAAAGAACCAGGGCAATGGCAACAGCCGCGCCCTGCCACAGCGCCGAAACGGCGACGGGCGCGGCGGCTTGCGCAAACGCGGCGAATGCGGCCGGCATCGCGCCGCCTGCGCCGGCAAACCCGGCTTGAATTGGATCGGCCATGAGCATGAACGGCATCCTTATCTCTTGCCCTTCTTGTCGGCGTTCCCCATGTCGGGCGCCGCGCTGTCGATCGCTTCTTTCAGCCGATTCAACTCTTCGGCTGAGATCTCATCGTCGCCCAGGAGTGATAACACAAGTTGCTCGCGGGAGTTGCCAAAGAACCGGCTGAGAACGTTGCGGACCTCAGACTGGCTCGCTTCGTGCTCCGCGATCGACGGCTTGTAAACGAACGCGCGGCCTTCCTGGCGATGGGTAACGTAACCCTTCTGCTCGAGGATGCGGATGGTGGTGAGCACTGAGTTGTAGGCCAGCGGTTCGCTTTTGGGGAGGGATGCGACCAGGTCGGTGACGGCCGATTCGCCATGCTGCCAGAGGATCTTCATCAGCCTCAGCTCAGCTTCGGTCAGCGTGTTCGATTTTTTTGGCGGCATCGCTAACTCGTTGATTGGATTGTGGCTTGTCGAACTTCTGGGCCCTTCCCCCGCACCAATAGACGCACAACTAAACGATTAGTTGCTAAGAGCGGCGAAATTTTTCGGTGCTCCTCCGGACCAGGATCGGCCCACCGGGAGAAAGCGACGACGCCCGGGTTCACCCTGTGCTACGATCCGTGCAAGCGTTCAAGCTATTTTTTGTATAGGTATATTCAGCAAGAGGCACCGGCGGTTTTTTCCCGCCGGCGCAACCTTCCGCAAGCGCCTTCAATGGAACGGCGCGTTGCCGGCGTGCAGGGGATGCCATGAACAATCAGCTGCGGCCGATGGCGCTCGGCGAAATCCTCGACCGGACCGCCGAGCTTTACCGCCATCATTTTTTGCTTTTCGCCGGAGTGTCGGCGATCTTTGCGGGGGTGATTCTGCTGGTGGAGATTTTGCACCTGGGCTCGCTGGCGCTTCTGGGCTATCCGCATATCCCGGCGCATCTGGAATGGGCGTATGCCGTGTCGCTGGTTGTGCAGATGCTGGCGGTGCTGTTGGTGGCCGGACTTTCGGTTGCCGCCTTCAACCGGGTGGTGGCGTGGATCTACCTGGGCGAGCGGGCGACCGTGAGCGACGCCATAAAGAGCATCTTTTCCCGCATGCGCCGCTACCTCTGGCTGATGACGATAATCGCGTTTCGTGCGTGGTCGCCGCTGGTGGTGCTGTACGTGGCGCTGTTCGCCATTCTGTTCACAGTTCTTCCCGCCGGATTTTTGTTTAACCCTCAGGCAGCGCAGCATGCTCCGCCGGCGAACCCTTCCGCATTCCTTGCCGCGGGCATTGGAATGCTGATCCTGATTCCGCTGCTGCTTGCCGCTCTGGTTTACGCCGTGTTGATGTCGCTGCGCTACTCGCTGGCGATGGCCGCGTGCGTGGTGGAGAACCTCACTGCCAGCGAGGCGATCCGCCGCAGTATTGCGCTGGCCAAAGGCGCATGGGGCCGCATCTTTGTGCTGGGCCTGCTGGTGACTGCGATCGAGTACCTGCTGACCATGATCTTCGGCTTTCCATTTCTCTTCTACACCTTCAAGCACCTGGGAAAGCCCCTGCCTTTGTCGTTGCTCGCGTCGCAGCAATTCTTCAGCTTTCTGACCACAACGCTCATCGGCCCCATCTACTCCACCGGCCTCACGCTCTTTTATTACGACCAGAGAATTCGCAAGGAAGGCTTCGATATCGAGTGGATGATGCAGGCGGCTGGGTTGGCCCCGCAGCCGGAGTTGCCGGCGCCGGGGCAGTCCTGAGGAAACGAGCGCGCACATGAGCGAAACACTTCGGCCCTCCACGCTCGGTGAGATCCTCGACCGCACGGCCCAGCTCTATCGCCGCAATTTTTGGCTGTTTGCCGGCGTGGCGGCTTTGCCCATCGGCGTGATCATCGCTATGACCGCGCTTGGAACAGCTCTGGTTTTTACGGTGCCGGGCGTGAGAGGTGGCTACTCGACCTCGCCGGTGATACCGATCCTGACCGTTGCCTTGCTTGTGCTTCTGGTGGTCCCGATCTACATTACGGCGGCCGTTTACTCCTACGCGGGATTGACCGAAGCTGCGGCGGGCACGTATCGCGGCGAGAAGATCTCCATTCGCGGCGCCCTTAAAAGCGTGCACCCGTGGTTCTGGCGCTATCTGTGGTTCATTATTCTGCAGGGAATTGTTGTGGCCTTCATTCCGGCGGCGATTGCGGGCGGCGCGGTGGGGGCGCTCTTATACGGGGAACACATTACCGGCGGAAACCTGGCCACGGCCGCGCTGTTCGGCTTCATGGTCTTTGTCGTGGTCGTTGCGGCGATAGCCGTCATCATCTGGCTCGTGCTGGGCTACTCACTCAGCATCGCTGTGTGCGTCGTGGAAAAGAAGCGCGCCTGGGAATCGCTCAAGCGCGGATGGAATTTGAGCAGGGGCACGCGCGGGCGCATCGTGGTGATGTTTCTGCTGGTTTTCGCGCTTGCCATGGTGGTGTCGATGATCGCCGCGATCCCCAGTTTGATTGTGATCGGCGTGATGGCAGCGCACGGCAATGGCGCCGCGCAGTCGTCGACAGCCTTTGTCGTTGCTGAAGTGGTGAGGGTGATCTCGGATTTCGTTCTGCAAACGCTCATCGCTCCCATCTCATCGATCGCGCTCGTCCTCTTCTACTATGACCAGCGCATCCGGAAAGAAGGATTCGACATTGAGTGGATGATGCAGCAGGCGGGCATGGCGCCGGTTCAAGCCGAAAGCGGATTTGCTTCTGCTCCCGGCATCTTCGGGCTTGCGCAGCCTGCATCCGCGCCGACGCTGCCCGCCGCGCCGGGTATTTCCGCGCCCGCCGCGCCTCCTGATACCGTGGAATAACAATGAATTCGCCGCGATCCGCTTCAACCTGGTGGAGCGTCGGAGCAGGCGCTGCGCCGGCGATCCCGCTGCTGCTGCTCGCGTGTGGGTTCTTGCCAGTGCGCGCCCAGGACCTCACCGCCGATGCCGGATGGCGCGACGTAAGCGCGGCGGAATACCAGCAACACTTGGCAGCTCTCGATGTTCTGGTTGCCGCATGCCAGACGCAGCGGACAACGCGCGGCGCTGCGCAAGGTGCGGCGCAAAAAAGCGGTGCAACGAAGCTCGATTTTCCCGCGTGCGATGCCTCGCAGGTTGGCCCGAATGACCGCGTCCAGTGGCCCGCCGGCGCGGCGTCCGGGCCGCGCGAGGTGCGATACGACTGGCTGCGGGTCGCTCTGGCGCGGGCCGCGAGGAAGGATAGCGCCGCGCCGCAAGGCATCCTCGGAGCGATTCCGAACCCAAATCGCAAGACCGTCACGGCCGATCAAGTCTTGTCAGACGCGCGGCAGCGCCTCAGCGACGATGCGAAGCAAGTGCAGCTTCCGGGCGAGCCCAATCCTGATTACGCCGCCGAGCGCCAATCGCTGAACGCCATTCTGGCCGAGCGCGCCTACCAGGGCGTGAGCGAAGTCTCGACCATGGGGCGATTCCAGGAGTGGCTTGCCAACAAGCTCGACAGATTTTTCTCGGGCCTCATCCGCTTTGGCTCGCGCTCGCCGTGGCTCGTGTGGCTGCTGTGGGGGCTGCTTGTGGCCGGCGTGAGCACTTTGCTGGTGTGGTTGTTGATGCGCATCGAGTGGCAGTCGCGCGCGCAACTGATTCCGGACCTTGCAACCGGACCCGGAGCGCCTTCAGCGCGCGAATGGCAGCTTTGGCTGCGCGACGCGCAGGCTGAAGCGGCGAAGGGCCGATGGCGCGAAGCGATTCACTTTGTCTACTGGGCGGCGATCGCGCGCCTCGAATCCAAACGCCTATGGCCGGCCGATCGCGCGCGCACGCCGCGCGAGTACCTTGAGCTGATGGCGGCGTCGGATGCGCGCACGCCAAACCTGGCGGCACTGACGCGAAGTTTTGAGCGAACGTGGTACGGCGGCCGCGCCGCAGCGGCTTCGGACTTCAACGCGGCTCTCGAGCAGGCAGCGGCTCTGGGGGTAGCGGCGGAATGAAACTGTTCGCCTCGCTCGACGCGAAAGACCGCAAGCTGCTGATCGGCTGCCTGGCCACGGTGGTTGTGCTGGCGTTTGCCATTGCGCTGCTCTCGCGCAACCAGAACAGCGACGACAACACCGTTCCCAGCTCGTATCTGACAGGACGCTACGGCGCACGCGCCGCATTCGAGCTGCTGCATGCGAGCGGCTACGACATTAAGCGCTGGGAGCAGCCGCTGAGCGATCTGGCGGTGACCGCGGACGCGCAGACAGTGGTGATTTTTGCCGAGCCTGACCCGTCGGAGATATCTCAGGGAGATTTGAAGGCCGTGCGCGACATTGTGGAACAAGGCGGCCGCGTGCTCGTGACCGGATGGATGGGAGGCCGTCTCGCTCCCGATGGAAGCGTGCGGCCCCCAACGCAGTTCCAGTCCGCCTGCAAGCTGACACCGCAGGGCCTGGACACGCTGGCCGGCTCCGGCGAAGTGTGGATGGCACCGGAAGCGGGATGGGGATTCGGCCATCCGCTCGATCGCGTGGAATACAACTGCGCGGGCGCGCCGGCCGTGGTGAAGTACAGCGAGGGCCAGGGCAAAGTGATCTGGTGGGCAGGCTCTACGCCGCTTGAGAACGGCTCCATCAGTCGCGGCAACAACCTGAGTCTTTTTTTGAATGCGCTCGGACCGCGCGACGGCCATCAATTTTATTGGGACGAGTCGCTGCACGGCGAGACGCGCACGCAGTGGTTCTATGCGAGCGGGCCCGCGATGTGGATGCTCGAGGCGGGCCTGGTGGGCATCGCTCTGCTGATTCTCTTCAGTTTCAGCCGCCGCCGTGGGCCACTTCGCGACATGCCCGTTCCCCCGCGCACGACTCCTGTCGAGTTTCTTGAGGCGCTGGGCTCGCTCTATGCCGAGGCCAAAGCCTCCGCGACGGCCGTCGAGCTCGCTTACGATCGTTTCCGGCGCAGGATGGGCGATCTGTGTGGGCTGAAAGGCGCGAAGATGAGTGCAGCGGACCTGGGCCTGGCGCTGCGCCGCCGCTTTCCGCAGGCTGCACCTGAACTTGAGAAGGATCTCGCGGATTGCGAGGAGTCATTGACCAACGACGCGCTGAAGTCAAAAGACGCGCTGGCGCTGGTGCAGGCGCTAAGCCGCCACAGCGAGCTGCTGGCCGCCGCAGCGCGAGCGCATCCGGCGCAACGTTGAGAATTGGTTTCGCATGGAGGCGAGACGATCGAAGATTGGAGCAAGGAGACGGAAATGACCGAGGAGAAGAATCTGGAACAGGGATTGGCGCCCGAGAGCACGGCACCGCAAGCAGCGGCGCTGCCCGCGACGCAGCAACTGCTGGCCGCTTCGCGCGCGGAGCTGGGGCGCGTGATCGCCGGGCAGAGCGACGTGATCGGTGAGGTGCTGGTGGCGGTGCTCACGCAGGGCCACGCGCTGCTTGAGGGCGTGCCGGGCATCGCCAAGACGCTCATCGTAAAATCCGTCGGCCGCCTGCTCGGCCTCGGCTTCCAGCGCGTGCAGGGCACACCGGACCTGATGCCCGCCGATATTCTAGGCACCACCATGTTCCGGCCGGGGGCCGACGCGTTTACGTTTCACGCCGGGCCGGTGTTTACCGATCTGCTTCTGGTGGACGAAATCAATCGCATGCCTCCTCGCACGCAGGCCGCGCTGCTCGAATGCATGGAAGAGCGCCAGGTGACGAGCGATGGCGTGGCGCGCCCGCTGCCGCCCTGGTTCACGGTCTTCGCCACCGAGAATCCCATCGATTTCGAGGGAACCTACCCGCTGCCCGAGGCGCAGCTCGACCGCTTCCTGCTGAAGATCAAGGTGAGCTACCCGTCGGTGGATGAAGAGCGGCTGATGCTCGAGCGGCATCATGGGCCTGGCGGCACAAACCTGCTGGACGAAGCGAAGATCCAGCCGCTTTCGACGGAGCTTCTTGCCGCTGCACGCAACGAGATTCGCTCGATCCGCGTGGAGAACGATCTCTACGGCTACATTCTGGATCTCGTCCGCCGCACGCGCGAGTGGCCCATGCTTGCGCTGGGCGCAAGCCCGCGCGCGGCCATCTGCCTGTTGCGCGTAGCGCAGGCGCTGGCGGCCTTCGAAGACCGCGACTACATCATCCCCGACGACGTAAAGCGCGCCGTGCTGCCCTCGCTGCGCCATCGCATTCTGCTCAAGCCTGAGGCGGAGCTCGAGGGCTTCGACGCGGATCGGGTGCTCGGCGATGTCGTCGCGGCGGTTGCGGTGCCGCGGGGATGATCTCGCCCTCGCTCCATCCCGAATCTGTGCGCGCCGAATGTCGACTGCGCCGTCGCTGGTTTGCGTTCGGCCTCACACCGCGGACGATCTGGCTGCTGGCCTCGGGCATGGTGCTGGCGCTGCCGGGATTCTTTCACGCGTCGTGGGGATTGGGAATGCTGGCCTGGGACGCACTGGTTTTGCTTATGGCACTGCTGGACGGATTGCGCTTGCCGGTGCCGCAGCAAATCACCATCGAGCGCATTTGGAGCAACGCGCCCGCGCTCGACAGTGAAACCGAGATCGAGCTGGCCGTCACACAAGAAAGCAGAACGATTCTCGACTGCCGGCTGGTTGACGACTTGCCCGACGCGCTGGTCGCCACACCCGCCACGCATAACCTGCGCGCCTTTCCGCGCGTTCGCGCCGCGCTGCGCTACAAAATTGAGCCGCGCGACCGCGGCGATGTGAGCGCCAGAGCCGTCTACATTCGCTACGCTTCGCCGCTCGGGCTGGTGGAGAAGTGGGCAATGGCGCCGCTCGAACAGCCAGTGCGTATCTATCCCGCGCTACGCCAGGGCGAGGATCAGGAAATCTATCTGGCGCGTGGCCGCCAGATCGAGTTGCAGCTCCGCCAAGTGCGCGAGCGCGGGCTGGGCCGCGACTTCGAGAGCCTGCGCGAATATCTCGAGGGCGACGACCTACGCGACGTGTGCTGGACGGCGACGGCACGACGCGGCGAGTTGATCACTCGGCGCTACCAGACGGAGCGCAGCCAGGCGGTGTGGATCGTGCTCGACGCCGGGCGCCTGCTGCAGGGCAGGATCCTGCCTGACGGCGGCACTCAGGATCGGCGCGGCCACTCCAAGCTCGACTATGCGTGCTCGACCGCCGTGGCGCTGGCGCAACTGGCGCTCTTCTCCGGCGATCGCGCTGCCCTGCTCGTCTACGGGCAGCACGTGCAGCAGCGGGTTCTGCCCGGTCGCGGCCATGCGCACTTGCGGCAGATCGTGGAAGCGCTTTCGCAGGCGCGCGCCGAGGCGAGCGAGGCCGACCACCTGCGCGCCACTGCCGCGCTGAATCGATGGCAGCCGCGGCGGGCGCTCATCCTTTGGATCACCGACCTGGCCGAAACCGCCATGCGCCCTGAGGTCATCGACGGCGCGATGCAGTTACTGCACCGGCACGTGCTCCTTTTTGTCGCCATGGCGCAACCTGACGTGACGGCCATCGCCAATGCGCGACCGAAAACCGTCGAAGAAATGTTCCGTGCCTCCGCCGCGCAGGAGTTGACCACCCGCCGCGAGCTCCTGCTGGCGCGCCTGCGCGATCAGGGCGCGCTGACGCTCGACCTTGACCCCAACCAACTCACTTCGGCGGTGCTAAACCAGTATCTGAAGGTGAAGGAACGGGCGATGGTGTAGCTGCCGTTCTCGCGCAAAAGGCGCCTCAAGACGGCGTGTTTACTTTCTGGGGCAATAACATACTTGGCTGACTAATGAATCCTGTCTGGTCATCGGGCGCTTATCTTCTGATGAATCTCGGCGATTTCGGTCTGGATTTCGGTGAGATGCCGAGAGATGCTGGATATGCCAAAGGCAATGATGCCCAGTATGCCCCAAGTCACATAAAGCTCCCATTGATTCATCTTGGTTCCCCCTTCTTGTCCTAAAGTAGAAAACTGACTTTGCTATGCTATTTGGCATGGCTACGTTACTTGCTGAGTTTCGCGGGAAAATGGTAGCAACTGGACCACTGCTCAGAACCACGGTTCAAATTCAGGCGGCGGCGGTTGATCTAAGAGAACAAGCTCCATCTCAGAGCGCATGTACCTGTGAATATTGCCGCACCCCATACATCCCCAATCGCACCAACCCGGCATTATCTCCGGAAGCGCATAGATAGGCCTTCCGTCGTGCACGCCGATGTACTTCACAATATTGAATTTTGGACAGCCCGGAGTCTTACAGCGGAATCCCCAATAGGCGTGTTTCATAGGGCGTTTAACGCTCCTCGTTTTTGTCGTCGCGAATTCGCATACGATCCATGAATGTGAACATGTTGGTTATATTGTGTTGCCTTCCGCTTTTCCGAAGCCAATTCGCGTAGTCTTCTGGCGTAAATTTAACCTTTTGCGCGAGTTCGCCGGACTCGATATGCTTGCGAAGGTCGGCGAACCACTCTTTGCTGTAGCTAAAAGTTTCAAAGCCGCTGGCTCTAAGCACTTCCCAGGATTTCCGCGCCCGCTTCACTGGTCCTACTGTGTGATCGAGAGCCTTCCATCCTTCGTAGGCCAGCAAATCTCCGGCTTGCACGCGGGCAGAATATTTCGCAGATACGAATGAAATTTCTGGATAAAGCCAATCGCGGAATTTTGCATCTCCTTCGCGCATGACGTTGTACAAGTAGCCCGCATTGAATTCATTCTCACTACTGATATCAAAAGTCAATTTTGCAATGTGGCCCACGCGCTCCGCCATCGCTGCTGTGCGCTGTAGAACCTCCACGAACGCCCGGTAATAGGAGAGCGCGGCGGAATCGGGAAAAACTTGGAATTGAGCACTGATATCGATAGCGATAGCGATCCCGCCAATTCCACTATTTGCCAAAATAGACACAAGATCGCGGTACATCGCCTTATTATTTTCGTGGGGAATATCGCGGTAATCGGCTTCATCGCTTTCGCAGTCCTTTGCGTGAAAGGGAATCCCTCTACAACGCGGAATCCATCTAGCCTCTAGTTCCTGCCACTGTTCCTCTGATCCCGCGAGTGCTGAGACGGCTACCGCCCGCTCATGTTTTGCGTCAGATCCATCGTCCCCATAAACGTAGATCACGAGGCACATCCCTTTAACGCAAATTTGACTTTGAACACACATCGGCGCTACGCTCCAGTCTAGGAGCGTGTATGCCGAATCGGCCCACCGCCTCTGCCAAGAATGTGAGGGGCGATTCTGCCACCTTCGTAAACTTCACGCGTAGGCTTATGTCTGTGCCTCACGCGGATATTAAAGAAAAGCTAGATGCAGAAAAAGCGGCGAAGCGAACGTCTAAACGTTCCGCTTCCCGCGTCCCTGCCGCATCTTCCAAGGTGCGTTAGTTCGCTTCCGTTTGTCCCACCTTGCCGGTCAACTCTGCATAGGTCAGTCTCTTCCCTGAAATCTGCGATGCTGCCAGCGTGAAGCGATCCACGTCAGTCAACGGATTGTCTTTGGTCGCACGGTTATTGTAGCGAAATACTTGCTCTACGAGATAACGCTGCAAGTGGAACGGTTCGACTGAAATGTAAGTCCCGTTCAATCCGCGCTTGAGCAAAGACCAGAAATTCTCGATTCCGTTCGTATGAATCTGGCCGCGCACATAGGTTTCAGCGTGGTTCACAACTTCATGCACGAAGCGTGAATCGGCGTATCCGCCCCATTCATCGGTGATGAGCGTAGCCGAGGGATCGATATGAAACCGAGTCAGATTGTGGAGCATATCCTGGGTCCGTTCCTTGATGATCTCAGTACGGACATGGCCCTTCCGCTCAAGCAAGCCGACCACGATGGTTTTGCCTGTGATACCGCGCCTCTTTCCGCCCATCTTCTCGCGCTTCGCCTTGTGCATATTGCTGACCTTACCGCCAATAAAAGTCTCATCCACTTCCACTGCTCCGCCATCGCTGCCGAGCTTCGTGAATGTTCCGCTCTCCATCGCAAGCCTGATCCGATGCAGCATGAACCACGCGGTTTTCTGCGTCACGCCTAGGGCGCGGTGGAGTTCGTAACTAGAGATGCCATTCTTGCTATTGCAGAGTAGCCAGAGGGCAGGGAGCCACTTATCTAAGCCGATGGGCGAATCCTCGAACACCGTGCCAACCTTGAGCGAGAACTTCTGTTTCTTGTGGTCGCCATAGCAGCGGTATACGTTCGCATTGGCGAGCCAAGTCAGCTTGGTTGCACCGCAATAGGGGCATTTGGGCATTCCATCGGGCCAGCGCACGAAAACCATGAACTTCCGGCAGTTTTCACGGTCTGCAAAGTGTTGAATCGCTTGCTGTAAAGTCTTTATCTGTTCCATAACAAGAACAGCATAGAACAAATAGTGTAGTCTGTCAAGTATATTATTGCCCTTTCTGGTACATCCCCCCTCCCCCCTCCCACCCTAGTCTTTTTGCGCAAGATCCTGGTGAGACGTGGGTTGCGGCGGGCAATCGCGGCAAAGTTTTATTTTTCTTGCAGTTCTGGGCAAAGTATCGAAAACAAAGGGTTTGTTACCGGTCCCTTCCCATGCTCGACTTATTTTGAAAGTTTCTGCTCCCCAAAAGTCGAACGCGGTGGACCTATCCACCGCGTTCGGGCGTTTTTTTGTCGTTCTGAAATTATTGTGCGCGAAGAGCTCGTAATTGCTTGCAAACCTGGCGGAAATTTTTAGCGAGTGTTTTCAGTGGTTTTTGAGAAAAATCGAGCGGAGGAGTCTTGACAGGCCGTCGGCCCGGGTCTGTCTCACTTTCGCGCGACGGCCTCCGCATCTACGTTGAACGGCTTGCGAGGTCGATAGCGGTGCATTGCAGGTAAGTTCCGGTTTAGCATCAGCCGTTATCGGGTGCTTTGTCCTTCGAGCCGCGAAGGAGGCATTGGATGCGTGGCGACTTCGCCATCGGTCATACCGAGCGCCCACTTAATGACTTCAAAATACATCGTGCGGATATCGGGATCCTTCCAGGACTCCGGCGTGTGACCGAGGGAGGAATAGAAGACGCGGCCCTTCCCGTAGTGCTTTACCCAGGCAACAGCAAAGTCGTGGTCTGTACGATGCACTTTCGGAGCGCTCAAATCCAACTGGCTTGGATCGAGGCTGAGGAGAACGTCGACATCGGCTCGCGACCAATCTTTCGGTTGATAGATCTCATCCCACTTGTGAAACTGTGCCGGGAAATGCCGCACAATCGGGAAATCGGGCTGCTCATTGCGTATCGGAGCGTTGAAAGTTTCCCACGGGTGCTGGTCGAAGTATCCGCCCAGCATTTTGCCATATTCCGGCCAGGCAAAATTTGTGTCCAGTGCGCCATGGATGCCAACGAAACCTCTTCCCATGTCGTGGATAAAGGTGAGTAAGTCTTTCTTCTGATCGTCGCTCAAAGTCATATCACCAGATGTGCTGGCGAAAACGACCACATCGAAATATGCCAGATTCTTCCCGTTTAAAGGAATGTCGCGGAAGGTCAACAGATCGCTGTCGGTACGCAGTACGGTATCCCAAAGGCCGCTCTGACTCCCCAACTCATAGATTGCAACCATTGCATCGGGTATGGAGTCATGCTGCCAGCCCTTCGCTTCGGCGATGACGAGAACGTGGTATTTGTGGGGCGGGGGCGCCGCGGGAGCCTGGCCAAAGGCTGGAGATAACTGAATGATCGCGAAAGTGAGAAGCAGAAAGACAAGCTTGCGGACGATAGTCAAAGTATCCTCCTCGAGAACATCGGCGGTTTCTTGAAAGATGAGTATAAGAAGAGTTGCTTGCGGAATGAAAGGTATGAGAACAAAAACGGCATCATTGCTGTCAAATTTCGTGATTCAGAACACACTTTCGATGGAATCGCGCAAACACGTCCTGTGATGCATGTGACGACGGTGCTTAGAGCGGCTCGCATTGATAGTTTCGACAACGCGTGTGATGCAAAGCACATACATGGAGGAGTTCCATCGCAACTTACTACTAATATGTTGAGGTTGTTCCAGCCTTTTGACCATGAGAGCCAGCTGATAAAAAGCAGAACACCCTGGATATGATGAAGGCGCATCCGCATCCGAGCCGTGCCGAGCTGGCACAAGGAGTTTCAGGGAATCTCTGCCGATATCAGGTCTTTAACAAGACCCTTGATGCGCTCATGTGTGGCGCGAACAACATGAGGAGGGCTTGAGTCGTGATTGACGACAGAAAGCTCGCCCGCCCCGAAAGGAATCCGTCGCAGGATGCATATGGCAAAGGCCGACGGCTGATTGGTAAGAACTACAAAACTGCCGATCTGCTGGCGAAGGTTACCGGCAGGGCAAAGTATGCCGAAGACTTTCGCGCCGAAGGCATGCTGTTCTGCCGGCTGGTGCTAAGCCCACTGCCGCATGCACGGATCAGGCGCATCCACACGGACGCCGCCCTTGCGGTTCCCGGAGTAAAGGCGATCCTGACGGCTGGTGACATTCCCGAGCCTGCCGCCAGCAGGGACGGCAATGGGAATGTCGTCAAGGCCAGCAAGTGGCGAGAACGCGCCTTGACTGACGAGCCGATGTACGTGGGCGATCCGATTCTGGCTGTTGCGGCAGTGGATGAATTGGCCTGCGCCGAAGCCATCGAGAAGATCGAAATTGATTTCGAACGCCTGCCCTTTGTCCTTGACCCATTGGAGACACTGCGTCCGGGAGGGCCGAATCCTCACGAGGACGGCAATGCATGGGTCACACCGGCGGGTCCGCAGCCACAGGCGCCGCAGTTGCGGGAAATCAAGTGGACGGAGGCAGAATTTGCAGAATACGACAGCGGGAAACTGCCGATGGGCGATGTGCCCGACCAGTGGTCGTATGGAAATCTCGATGACGGATTCAGGGATGCAGCGCTGATTCTGGATGAAACCTTTATGACGCCGGGTACCGAGCACCAGTGCCTGGAGCCTCGCACAACAATGGCCTACTGGCAGAACGGCAAGCTGATCCTGCACACAGGAGCGCAGAGCACAGGTCAAACGGTCGCCGCGATTGCCGAGCTGATGAACATGCCGGAGAAAGACATTGTATTCATCAGCGAATACACCGGCGGAGGATTCGGCGGAAAAATCAGAGCGGGGGTCACGATGATCATTCCCGCGCTCCTGTCGAGGAAACTGGGCGTTCCCGTGATGATGCGCATCAGCCGCGAAGAGGAGCACTCGATTGGCCGTGCGCGGACGGGGGTGGCGGGCCGCCTGAAGATTGGCTTCGCCGCAGACGGAAAGATCCTCGCGCTCGACATGTTCACGATTTCGAATAGCGGGTCCTATGACGCGCAGTTTGATGGTCTGTGGGCTGCCAAATTTGTCTCACTGCTCTATCAGCCGCGGGCGATGCGGCAGCGTGCGATCTCGGTGATGACCAACACTCTTCCGCGCCAATGGCAGACTTCTCCTGGCGGCCTGCCATGCAGTGCATTCGTCGAACCGATCTTGTCGAAGGCAGCACGCAGGCTTGGAATTGACCAGGTGGCGATGCGGCGCGTGAATTGCCCCGAGGGAAAAGTTGAATATGGTCCGCCCGTCGAAGGCCGGCGTGCCTACGCGACCAGCTGTTTTCTGAAGGAAGCTCTCGATCGTGGCGCAGAACAGTTCCGATGGAGCGAGCGCGTTCAGGAAAACAGGCGATCAGGCTCCAGGGTACGTGGCCTTGGAGTCGCGCTGAGTGCCTACGATGCCGGAACGACGGGCTACGATGGATTGCTTGTGATCACACCCGAGGGGCGAGTACAGTTCCAGTCGGGCATCGCGAACCTGGGAACAGAGTCGACATTTGATGCGTTTCGCGCGGCGGCAGAAAAGCTTGGCGTGCCTTGGGAGATCTGCGACATCACGTGGGGCAATACGTCGAAGCACCTTCCTTACACATGCGTCGCGGGCGGAAGCAGAACAATCAACACCATGAGTCGTGCTTCCTGGGCGGTTGCGGAAGAGTGTGCGCAGCGGTTAAAGGAGATCGCGGCGCTGACGCACGGAGGAGATCCTGCCGATTACCGGGTCGGCAACCAGCGCGTATTTCGCAAAGGCGGAGGCGCAGGGTTGAGCTTTGCTCAAGCAGCAAAGCGAGCGATCGAATTGGGCGGCATTTATGACGGTCACGAAGTCAACCCCGACGTGAACCGGGCGACCAGGTTATCCGTGGCTGGTTTGGCCGGTCAGGGGCTCGTCGTTTCAGCGAGGGATAAGTACCCCTGCAACGGTGATCCGTTTTCGTACCTGGCGTGTTTCGCAGAGGTTGAGGTGGATATTGAAACAGGCAAGTACGCTATCCTCGACCTTCTGGCAAGCGCTGACGTGGGCACCGTGATTCACCCCGCTGCACTGGGCGGTCAGATTCTGGGCCGCATTACCCTCGGCATCGGACACGCAATTGGGCAGAAGATGGTGTACGACCCTCACTCTGGCGCACCGGTAGCGAAGCGCTTCTACCAGAACAAGCCGCCGACGATTCTGGATGTTCCGAACGATATGCAGTGGGATGCTCTGGATATTCCCGATCCGGAAACACCCGTAGGAGCACGCGGCGTTGGCGAGACTCCCGTGGGTAGTGGATGCGCGGCTATCCTGAACGCGTTGGCCGATGCGGTTGGGGACGAAGTATTCACACGGGCACCGGTAAATTCCGATACGATTCTGGCGTCGCTGGAAGCGGGACACCCAACACAGCACCCGTTGATGGCGTTCATCTGAATCCGGGAGATCCTGAGCGGCAGTTCAGGATCCCGAAGCCTCCAGCTCCCTCCGGTCCGCGCCGAGGTCGAGCGCGTGGTCAGGCGCTGTCACCGGCCGGAACAGCCACACTATGAGCAGTGAGAACAGCAATCCGCCGACGGTGAACTTGAGCCAGTGCTGCGCATTCGACGGCGAAAAGAATCCTTCGAGCGAGCCAGCAATGACGAGCAGCGGAATCACGCCGGAGACGAGGCGCGTGGCTTCCACTCCGGCCTTGGCGATGGAGTCGCGGCGGCGATAGATCCCCGGAAACAACAAGCCGTGCGCGAGACGCAGCCCCGCGCCGCCGGCCAGCAGGATCGACGGCAGCTCCAGCGACCCGTGCGGCGCTACAAAGCTCCACAAATCGACCGACATGCCGTGTTGCGCGCAGGCCACGCCCACAACTCCCAGCAACATGCCGTTCAAGAACATGGAATAGACCGGCCCCAGTCCGAAGAGGATTCCTCCTGCGAACGCCATGAAGCAGACGCTCAGGTTGTTGGTCATGATGGCGCTCGAGGCCACCGGTTCGATGCCGACGATCGAGTGCGTCCACATCTCGTGGCGCTCGATGGTCTCGACCATCGCCGGCCCCAGCATGTGGCGCATGAACTGCGGGCGCGCCAGCGTAAGCACCGAGCCTAGCGCCGCCCCGGCCAGCGACAGAACCAGCGCCAGCAGCACATAGCCGATCTGCTGCTGCACGATTGCGGGATAATCGTCGCGCAGAAAGTAGAAAATCTTTTTGAAGCCTTTGCGCCGGCTGGAATAGATGATATGGTGGGCGCGAGCCAATAACTGGTTGACATGCTCGGCGTAAGCTCGCGCGGTCGAATCCTGGCGCAGTGTGGAAAGGTCGCTCGCCGCCTGCCGGTAGAGGAGCGCGGTTTCGCGCAGCTCGGCGCGCGAAAGATGGCGCACACCGGCGGCTTGGGCCTGGGCCAGCAGCGCGGCCAGACGGTCCCAGAAAGGGCGGCGCTTTGCGAGCCACTGATTGGAGAGAATGATCGCCATGGAGCCGATTGGAGATCAGCTTAACATCGAAACCCCGGAGCTGGTAGCCATCGAGATGCCGCTGGCCGGAATCGGCAGCCGCTTCATCGCCATTCTCGTCGATTATCTGATCTTCGGATTTGCGTTTCTGGTTCTCGTTCTGCTGGCCGTGATTTTGCTTCCGGCTTTGAGCCTTTTCGGCGGCCTCTCAGCAAATTGGGCCGTCGGCATCATGATTCTCATCGTCTTCGTAGTGCATTGGGGATATTTCGCGCTCTTTGAGGCCTTCTCGAATGGCCGCACGCCGGGCAAGCGCGTGGCCAGGATTCGCGTGATTCATCAGTCGGGCCGCGGCATCAACTTTGTCGAGTCGCTGGCCCGCAACCTGGTTCGATTCATCGATCAACTGCCGAGCTTCTACGCATTGGGCGTCATCGTTGTCTTCCTGAGCAAGCGGAATCAGCGCCTCGGCGACATGGTTGCCGGGACGCTCGTGGTCCGCGACCGCGAAGTGGATTCTCCTGCATGGGGCGAGGCGGGCGCGCGCACCTTTACCGCTCCAGCTCTGGCCGCCCAGTCACCGATTCCTCCTTCGGGCTCCCCGCGGACAGATCCTGGTCCGTGGGGTGGGCCTCCGCACCTGCGTGTGGCATTGCCCGCACCGGCGCTGGCCAAGCTGTCTGTTTCCGATCTTGAAGTGCTGGAGGGCTTTTTTGCGCGCCGCCTCGACATGGACATGGCCACGCGCGGTGCGCTGGCTGCGCGCATCGCCTCCGCTCTCACGGCCAAGTCGGGACTTGCTATCCCCGCCGACACCAGTGTCGAGACCTTTCTCGAGGCCGTGGCGCATCAGTTCCGCGAGCTGGGGCGGATGAGTTGACGCGAGGCCGCCCGCCAAGCGCGGCGTCCGGCGGAGCGATCGGGTATGGGACACGATCCCGAATTCAGCGGTATATTAGGACTTTGCCAGGAAACCGGCGGAGGCTGCGCTCTTCGCTGCGAGGGCCGAAACGATTTTGGGGAACCGACAGCCCGGCCGCGCGGCAGACGCGCCTGACCGGCAGTGGGACATGAGGAGAGCAAGAATATGGCCAAGACCGTGAACAAAGTTTTCCTATTGGGCAACGTAGGGAAGGACCCCGAGATTCGCGCCACCGGCGGCGGTACGACGGTGGCCACCTTCGGACTCGCCACCAGCGAGCGCTCCAAGGACGGCCAGGGCAACTGGCAGGACCGTACTGAGTGGCACAACATCGTGGTTTACGGGAAGCTCGCGGAGATCGTGCGCGACTACGTGAAGAAGGGTTCGAAGCTCTTCGTAGAGGGGCGGCTGCAGACGCGCAACTGGGATGACAAAGAGCACGCAGGCCGAAAGGTCTACCGCACCGAGATCATTGTCAACGACATTTCGCTGCTTTCGGGCCGCGACGATTCTTCGAGCGGGTACAGCCGTGCGTCGAGTGCTTCGAGTGCCGCAGTGAATGAAGACCAGCGCCAACCCGCCGGCCAGGACGACTACTCGCAGGCCGCCGAAATCTCCGACGACGACATTCCGTTCTGAAGACAGAGATCAGAGATCAGGGGTCAGGGATCAGGGATCGCAGCGAGGGGCGGGAGTCTCTTGCCGTGATCGAGTCCCTGGTTCCGGCGCCAGAGGCCGTCACTCGCGGTCGAGGAGAATCCAAATGAAAATGTTTCTTGTCGCGACGCTGCTCGCCGCCTGCATGGCGTTGCCGGCGCAGGAGACGCGCCGTGTAGAAACTCACACACCGAGCAATCCGGCGGTCGACGCAAAGCCCAACGGTCCCGATGTGCCCGACGTCTTTGCCGTCAGCGGGCATCTTGAGCGCATCGTGGTGCTGCGCTTCAAATTTGGAACGGACTTGCTTGCCGGGCTCAAGCAGATGATCGCGCAGGAGCACATCAAGAATGCGGTGATCCTCTCGGCCTTTGGGTCGGTGCGAGGCTACCAGGTCCACCAGGTTGCGAATCGCGACCTGCCGTCGAAGGATTTCTTCGTCAAGAACCCGACCGCGCCGGCCGATATCATCGGCATGAGCGGCATGGTGATGAACGGGCGCGTGCATCCGCACATTACGCTGGCTAACGGCGACAAGGCCTTCGGCGGACATCTCGAGCCGGACACCACGGTCTTTACGTTCGCGGTCGTCACTCTGGGTGTGCTCGACGACTCCATTGACATGAGCCGCTTCGACGATTCGAGCTATCGATAGCACCCGCTACGCTGGCGGCTGGTCCACAGGCTCCGCGAGCGGATCGTTGTCCCGATCTGTAACCTCCGCCAGCGCCGCGAGCTTCTTCGCCAGCTCATCCGTCCAGCAATTCTCGGGCGCGCGCCAACTCCAATTCCCTGTCGCTACCGCGGGCGTGTTCATGCGCGCTTCGGAGCCCAGCTCGAGCAGGTCCTGCGCGGGAACGATTACCATCTCAGCCACGCTCGCGTGCGCCGCACGAATCAACGGCCATGCGGGATGCCCGTTGACCGGACCCACGAGCGCCTCGACGGCTTGATGTTCCGCATCGCTCAGGGTCCGCCACCAGCCTTGCGTGGTGTCGTTGTCGTGCGTGCCGGTGTAGGCCACGGTGCCCGGCGTGAACCGGTGCGGCAGGTGCGTGTGCGCGCCCTTGTCACTGAAGCCGAACTGCAGCACCTTCATGCCCGGCAGTCCCAGCTCCACGCGCAGCGCATCGACTTCCGGTGTGATAAGGCCAAGGTCCTCGGCCACCAGCGGCAGCGGTCCCAGCGCCGCTTCCAGCGCGCGAAACAGCTCCAGCCCCGGCGCTTTGACCCACTCGCCATGGACCGCGGTCTCTTCGTTAGCAGGGATCGCCCAATACGCCTCAAAGCCGCGGAAATGGTCGAGGCGAACAATGTCGTAGAGCTCGATGGCGCGGCGCACGCGGTCGATCCACCAGGCAAAACTTGGCTTGTTGGGTCCGTGCGCAGCCAGCACGTCCCAACGATACAGAGGATTGCCCCACCGCTGGCCCGTGGCGGAAAAGTAGTCGGGCGGCACGCCGGCCACTCGGATCGGCTTAAGGTCGTCGTCGAGCTCGAAGATGCCGGGATGAACCCACACATCCGCCGAGTCCATATTGACGAAGATCGCCACGTCACCGAGGATGCGTATCGCGCTGCGCGCCGCAGATCTTTGGAGAAGATCCCATTGCCTTGAAAAGGCAAACTGCAGCACACGCTCGATGGCCAACTCGCGGCCGTGCTCCGCTTCAGCCCGGGCCAGCGCCTGCGGATCGCGGCGGCGCAGCGGCTCAGGCCAGTCGGTCCACGCGCCGGTTTTGAACGCACGGCGCAGCACGGCGTAAAGCGCGTAGTCGTTGAGCCATGCAGCTTCATCGCGGCAGAACTGTTCAAAGTCTGCCCACTGATCTTCGGCATCGGGCGAGTCTGAATTGGACGGGCCTGAATCGAACGGGTCGGGGCCGCGATCAAGAAAATTCCCGGCAGCCTCATACAGCAGCGGGAGCTTCCGCTCTTCCACCTCTTGGAAATCGACTGCGTTTCTACGACTACCGAGCGCCGCGATGCGATCGGCGCCGATCCAGCCCCACTCCGCGAGCACTTCGAGGCTGATGAGAAGCGGATTGCCCGCGAACGCGGATGAGGCGGCGTACGGCGAATTGCCAAATCCCGTCGGGCCAACGGGGAGAACCTGCCACACATGCTGTTTGGCGCGGGCGAGGAAATCGACAAACTCATGCGCGGCCGGCCCCAGGTCGCCGATGCCTCCGCGAGAAGGCAGCGAACTCACGTGCAGCAGCACTCCACTGGAACGCTGGAATTCCATTACGCCGAGTTTACCGGATGGATCGGCCCAAGGCGGGAAGCGGCGGCATTTGAGACACTATTGGGCGTGCCTCCACGTAATGCAGCCGTGCAAGTCAAACGATAAGGGAGCGTTCACTTGAAGGTTCTTTATGGCGCTATTCTCCGTCTCGCATTTTGCCTGGTTTCGATTCTCGCTATGACGATGCCCAAAGCTTTCGCAGCCGCAGCTTCCGCCGCTTCCGAACCGCTGACACTCGGCGCCGGATGGCAGTTGCAGGACGCAGCCAAAGTGCCGCAACCCGGCGCACAAGTCTCGACTCACGGCTTCGATACGAGCGGCTGGTACGCGGCCACGGTTCCGGGCACCGTGCTGACGACGCTCGTCAACAATCACGTCTATCCCGAGCCGCTGTACGGCGAGAATTCGCGCCCCGAGATCATTCCCGAGAGCCTCGTCCACACGTCGTACTGGTACAGGGCGGTGGTTCGCGTCCCCACGTCCTACACGAACCGCCGCGTGCGGCTTAACTTCGACGGCATCAACTACTCGGCCGAGGTTTGGGTGAACGGCGCGCAAGTGGGCACCATGCGCGGCGCGTTTATTCGCGGCAATTTCGACATCACCGCGCAGGTGAAGCCGGGCCACGATGCCGTGGTGGCTGTGCTCGTCACTCCGCAGCCGAACCCCGGCGTTGCTCACGAGCACACGCTGCGCGACGGAGTCGGCCCCAACGGCGGCATTTCGTCGATCGACGGACCGACGTTTCTATGCACCATTGGCTGGGACTGGCTCAACGCAGTTCGCGATCGTGACACCGGCATCTGGCAAAAGGTATTTCTGTCGTCGACCGGCCCGGTGGCGCTGAAGGATCCATTCGTCACCACCGATTTGCCGCTGCCCCGCACCGACTCCGCCGACGTGACTGTGCAGGCGACCGTGGAGAACGTGAGCGACAAGCCGGTGACCGGCGTACTACGCGGGACGATCGAGAACATCGCCTTCGAACGGCGGGTGACGCTCGCGGCGAACAGCACGCAGCAGGTCACCTTCGACCCCAAGAGCACTCCGGCGCTGCGCATCGAGCATCCGCGCCTGTGGTGGCCCAATGGCTACGGCAAACAGAATCTCTACCGGCTGCATCTGGATTTCCGCGCCAGGGGCGTAATTTCCGACGCCAAGGACGTTCACTTCGGCGTCCGCAAGATCAGCTACTCCGTTCCCGGCACCGACACGCTGACCATCTCGGTGAACGGCGAGCCCATCTTCATCCGCGGCGGCGACTGGGGACTGGACGAAGCCATGAAGCGCGTGCCGCGTGGGCGGCTCGACGTCCAGATTCGCCTGCACAAGCTCGCCAACCTGAACCTGATTCGCAACTGGGTGGGCCAGAGCACCAGCGAAGATTTCTACGAGCTGTGCGACAAGTACGGCCTGCTCGTGTGGGACGAATTCTTCCAGCCCAATCCTCTCGACGGCCCCGATCCTACCGACATCGCCACCTACATGGCGAACGTGCGCGACAAAGTGTTGCGCTACCGCAACCATCCGTCGATCATTTTGTGGTGCGCGCGCAACGAGGGCGATCCGCCACCGGAGATTGACGCCGCGCTGCGCACGCTGCTCGCCGAACTCGATCCCGAGCGGATTTACTGGCCGAATTCGACCGACGGCGCAGGCGTGCGTTCGCACGGGCCCTACTACTGGCGCACGCCGCGCGAGTTCTATATGGTGACCGACGACTACTTCAAGACCGAGACGGGCAGCGTGTCGGTGCCCACGCTCGAATCCATTCGCGGCATGATGCCGGAGAAAGACTGGGAGACCATCAACGACGATTGGGCCGCGCACGATATGGCGAAGGGCAACCAGCACGGCCATCTCTATCCGGGCCAGATTGCCGCGCGCTACGGCGCCTTCCGCAACCTTGCCGACTTTGTGCGCAAGGCGCAGTTGGCAAACTACGAGGCCTTCCGCGCCATGTACGAAAGCCGCAACGCGCTGCTCTTCCATCCCGCAACGGCCCTCATCACGTGGATGAGCAATCCCGCGCAGCCCAGCTTTGTTTGGCAGATCTACCACTACGACCTCGAGCCCATGTCGTCGTACTTCGCCGTGATGCATGCGTCGGAATCGGTGCACATCCAGTTCAACGAGGCCACGGGCGGCGTGCAGGTGATCAACAACATGCCCGACGCGATCAGCGGCCTCAGTGCGCGCGTTGCCGTCTACAACCTCGATGGTTCCCTCGCCAACGAGCACGAAACCGAAATCACTGCCGCGCCGGATCTCGCGACGGACCTCGGGCCGATCGATTTGCGGGCGTCGCTGTCGCCGGTCTATTTCATCGAATTGGAATTGCACGACGCCACGGGCGCGCTGATTTCGAGCAACTTCTACTGGCGCGCGCAGGCGTCTCACATCGACGACCTGAGCGCGCTCAATCAACTGCCGATGGTTACGCTGACTGCCAACGTGAAGGAATTGGAAGAGAAGATCGACGGCCGAAGCCGGTTTGAAGTCACGTTGCACAATCCTTCGAAAAACATCGCGCTGATGGCGCACGTGCAGCTGCGCCGCAAATCGGGCCAGCGCATTCTGCCTGTCTTTTATAGCGACAATTATGTTTCTCTCGTTCCGGGCGAAGCGAAGACCATCGCCATCGAAGCCGTCGCAAGCGATCTTCATGGCCAACACGCGCTCGTTGTTGTCGATGGCTTTAATGTGACCGTGGCGCCGGCATCGTTCCCAAGCGCATCCGTTGCGCCCAATCTCGATGCCCAGCCCGATCACTCGCCCGCGACGGGCCTGCCGGTGGCCACCACCGGGCTGAGGTGACGGAGAGCGCCGCGCTCAGACGCAAAAAGGCCCGAAACCACTCGGCTGCGGGCCTTTTGTGTGTGATCCGATCCGGCGCTTACGACCCCGGCGCCAGCGGGCTCTGCTGCTTTGCGTTGACGCGGATCAGGTTGTGTTTCTTGTAGTCGTTCCACACCTCGCTCGCAAAAACGCTAAAGGCCTGGTTCTGCCGCTGGTCCAGAATTCCCTGCCGCGCCTGGTCGAGGTTCTTCGCGATATCGTCGGCACTCGGCTCCTGCTTGTCGACGATCTTGGCCACCACGCCGGTGCGCCCAGCGTTGATGGGCCCGCTGATTGCGCCCACGCTCATGTCGAAGAGCTGCGGCGCCACCTGGCCCACCTGGCCAAAATCGGGCACCTGGCCGGTTTCTCCCACCAGGTCACTGGTCTTCACGGTTGCGCCCACGGCCTTGGCGGCCTTGGCCAGATCGTTCATCGATTTCGCCTTGTCGGCGAGGTCTCTTGTCTTCTGCGCGAGCAGGACGGGAAGCTTCTCGGCGCGGTAGTCGTCGAGCACGTGGCTCTTCCAATCGGCGAACGCGGGCGCGTGCGCAGGGACGATGCCCGTTACCTGGAAGATGGCGTAGCCTTCGCCGGTGGAGGCCGATTGCGGCGGGTCGCTCTGCTTGGCGCCGAATGCCTTGGTCAGGATCTGTGTGCTGTCAGGCAGCGCTGAGATCACTCCATCGCGCACCACCGGCTGCGTCGTCACCAGGTCAAGGTGGTGCGCGGCGGCCGTCTTTTCCATGCCGTTCTTGACCGCCTCGCTGGTCAGTTGTTGCGCATAGTTGTCCTGCGCCACCGTCTCTGCCTGCCGCGAGAGCGCGGCCACAATGCCAGCCTGCACCTCGCTGAGCGGCTGCGTGTGCGCTGCCTGCCGTTCTTCTACCTGAATAATGTGATAGCCGAATTGGCTCTTCACCACCGCAATGTCGCCGATCTTCTCCGTAAAGATGGCATTGTCGAACTCGGGCACCATGGTGCCTCGCTTGGCAAAGCCCAGCTCGCCGCCGGTATCCTTGCTTCCGGGGTCGTCGGAGTATTTCTTGGCCAGGTCGGTCCAGCTCCCGCCCGCCTGCAGTTGCTTAAGAACCATTTCCGCCTTGGCCTTGGCCGCGGCGTCGGTCTTGGCGTCGGCATTGGGCGCCACGCTGATGAGAATGTGCCGCGACTTGGCTTGCTCCGGCGCCGAATAGTCGGCGACGTGCTCGTTGTAGTACTGCTGAACGGCCTGCTGGCTCGGCGCCTGCACGCCGCCGGGAACCTGGCTCGCATTGAACGCGAAGTAAGTGATCTTGCGCTGTTCAGGCACGGCCTGCGCGTAGCGCGCTGCATTGGTCTTGAAGAACGCCTGCAACTCGCTGTCAGACGGATTGATGGCCTTGCTCACATCGTCGGATGAAACGACCGCGTAGTCGAACTTGATCTTGATGTTCTGCTTGCGATAGGTGTCGCGCACCTCTTGGTCGCTCACCGTGATTCCGCTGGTGATAAGGGCTTGCAGCCGGCGGATGGTGATCTCGTTCTTGATCTCGTTCTCGAAATCCGTCACCGACTCGTGCAGCCGGTCGTCGATCAACTGCCTGTAGGCGTCTTCGCCGATGAACTTGCCGTCGGGATAAATCACCTGGCCCGTGGGTCCGGTCTTCAGGTACTGCCGCACGTCGTCATCGGTGGCGTAGATGCCCAGCTTGTGAGCCTCATCGATGAGCACCTGCTCCTGCACAAGTTGCTGGCCCACCTGCTGCTCGAAAATCTGCACGATCATGGGATTGTTGGCGTACTGCGGATCGCGCTGCCGCAACTGGTTTTCAGTGAGCGCTTCAACGCGCGCCTGCTTGATTTCGTCGCCGGACGACAGGATGCGGTTATACCAATGCGGATAGATGACCGCGTACGTGTCGGGCGACGACGATCCCATGCCGCTGAGGCCGGGAATGAGGTACAGCACCATGGTGACGGATGCGGCGCCGATGACGACCACGATCAACGCCTTCACCATGCGATTGTCTGTTTGCAGGAAACGAATCATGGATGGACTTTAACCTTCGACTATCTCAACCGCAGGCAAGCTCAGAACGGCGGGTGGCAGCATGGAATCTGCTGCATCTGCGCCGTGCGCCTGCGTTTGCGCAATTCTCGCTCGATGCGACTCTGCCATTATAGACGACAGCATGGAACGCCGGCGCGACCCCGCGAAGAACGGTTGCGCTCTCAAGCACAACGGGCATCCGCCGCAGCGGATGCCCGTCTCCTCTTCCCTTTTCCCTGTTCCCTGCTTTATCTCCAGTAGTACACCCCGCCGACCAGGTAGTAGGGCCGGTAGTAAACCGGGGGATAAGGGTACCTATAGCCCGTGTAGTAGCCGTAGCGCGGTCCATAGGGGCCACGCCTGTAGAGGCTAGGCCCGCCCGGATACAGCCCCTCGGCCAACCGCGCCGCTTCCTGCGGGCTTACCGGCGCAACGGTTAGCGGCTGGTCGATGTGGAAGGTGACCAGCGCTTCGGCGGGAATCCACACGCGCGGCCCGCCCGACGCAGCCGAAGCAGCCGTGCCAGCGGCCACGCCCGCGCCGGCGCCAATGGCGCATCCGGCTCCGCGGCCAACCGCGCAGCCAATGATGGTGCCGATGATGCCTCCGCCAATCGCGTTGCCCACCGTTTGCCCCGCCTTATTCGGGCCCTTCACCCTGAATTGATCGGTCGTGATGGGGTAGTTGCGGCCGCCCAGGTCAAGCGACGTGAGCGTGAGCGCCACCACGGAGCTTCCGGCCAGCTTGCCCGACCCCACGTTCTTGCTGTCGGTCACCACGCCATGCACGACGGCGCCGCGCGGAATCGCCAGCGCGCCGCCCACGGTCACGTCCTGGATCACCATGAACTGCACAGGTTGGCCATCCGCGGCATGCTTCGAGTCAACAGGCTCGCTGGTCCGCACCTGCAACAGCGTTCCCGGCGGAATCGTGACCGGCCCGCTTGCCGGTTGGTATTGAGGCACCTGCGGCGCGTATTGGGGCTGCGGAGGGTACTGCGAGTTCTGCGGGCTCTGATACTGCGGCCGCGCCCCCGGACCCTGAGGATAGCTGCCCGGAGGCGGATAGCCACCCTGCTGCGGATATTGCGGCTGTTGCGGATACTGCGGCGGCTGCGGATACTGCGGCGGCTGCGCATTCGGCGCGGGCGCCAGGCCCTGCGGAGCCTGGTCAGGAGCGGGTCCCGGAGGCGGCAAGCCTGCCATACCTTGCTGAGCCGGCGCCTGGTCGGCATCCGGCGTCTGGTCGTCGGCAGGCGGCGCCTGCATCTGCTGCCCGGCCTGGCCCGGATTGCCCACCTGCAGATTGTTGTGCACCTTGGCCACGCCGTTCACGTGCGCCGCGATGGACTCGGCCAACTGCTTCGACGCATCGCTCGAAACCGTTCCTGAAAGCGTGACCTCGCCCTGGATGGTGGCGGCGGTAATCAAGTCGTCCTTCAATGCCGCCGACGCGTCCAGTGCGTGCACCACGTCCATCTCAATCTGTCCGTCGGTGCGCGGCCCCTGTTGTGCCGCGGGTTGACCTTGAGGTTGAGCGGCCGCACCCGGGTCCTGCGCAAGCACTGCCACGGAGCACAGCACGGCCACCCCAACCCATGCTATAAGCTGCGTGCTCATCTTCTTCATCAAGGGTCGATTCATGCTTATCTCTCCCGTATTTCCCGCGTCATTTCCGGGCGGCTCCAATGCCGCTCACGGCGCACGACGTCGAGAACCTTTTGCGCCGGCTCAGACGGTTAGACGAGCCTCGCCTGAGCCAGTTAACCTCTTAAACCCTGCCCCGAGGAAAAAGTTTCCTACACAAGAGCGCCCGTAATTGCTGTTCCCAAAGCCTTTAGCCCCGCGGCCACGTCGGCGCCCAAATGCACACGAAGCGCCCGCCGCCCGCGCGATTCCAGCACTGCCAGGTCGCCAGCCGCCTGCGCGTCGATCACAACGCCAAAACTGTACTTCTGCCCGGGAATGTCCAGGTCATCGGCGTGGTCCGCGGTGATTTGCAAAAAGACGCCCGTATTCGGGCCGCCTTTGTAGTCCTGCCCGGTGGAGTGCAGAAAGCGCGGGCCAAAACCCATGCATGTGGCCACGCGCTTGTTGTCGCGCACCTTGTGCCGGAACTCCTGGATGGCCGCCTCGTGCTGTGCAAACATGGGCAGGAACGCCACAGCGGCAAAGTAATCGCCCGCACCCAGTTGATCGAGATGCGCGCGAAGAATTCCCTTGAGCGTTGCGCTCGGCGCGGCAGCTTTCAGCTTTGCGGCGTATGCATCGGTCGCGTAGAGCGCGATTCCGCCGTCAACCAGGAATGGCGTGCGCACGGGCAGCTTGCCCGTCTTCTCATACTCGGCCGTGAGCGCGCGCGTCTCCACTTTTGCCGATTCCACGTCAGGCTGGTTGAAGGGGTTGATGCCGATCACCGAGCCCGCCACCGCCGTGGCAATTTCCCATGTGAAGAACTGCCCGAAGATCTCGTAGAGATCGCCGATCTCGAAGTAAACGACAGGATGGCCGGCCGCTTCAAGAGCCGCGACCTTCGCGTCCTGACTTGTGTCGCCTGTGCCTTTCAGCCGGACATACGCAAACACGCGGTCTTTGCCATACACGCTCGGCGGGCCAATCTGCTCGCGGTCCACCGGCGTAATTCCCTTCCCTTGCTTGCCGGTCGATTCGGCGATCAGTTGCTCCAGCCACGCGCCCAGGTCGTGGATCTCCGGCGAAGTGAAGATGGTGATCTTGTCGCGCCCTGCGTTTGCAGCCGCGCCCAGGATCAGCCCAAGCTGCACGCCGGGATTTTCCGCCACGGGCAGCTTGGCGGCAGCCACTGCCTTGGCCGCCTCGTTGAGCAGCTTTTGAACATCGAGGCCCGCCACCGTCGCCGCCACCACGCCGAAGTTCGATAGCGCCGAGTAGCGCCCGCCGATCTCGGGATCGCCGTAGAAGATGGAACGGAAGCCGTCACTCTTCGCCACCTGCTCCATCTTCGAGCCCGGATCGGTGATGGCGATAAAGTGGCTGCCGGTCTCCTCGGCGCCCACCGCCCGCTGCATCTGGTCAAAGAAGAATTGCTTCAAGATGTTGGGCTCGAGCGTCGACCCGGATTTACTGGCGACTATGACCAGCGTCTCGCCCAGGTTGACAGCGTCACGGGCGGCCTTCACCTGCGCCGGATCGGTGGAGTCGACGATGTGCAGTTCCGGAAACCCCGGGTGCGGTCCAAAGGTCTTGGCCAGCACCTCGGGGCACAGGCTCGAGCCGCCCATGCCCAGCAGCAGCGCCGACTCGAAGTTTGCGCTCTTCACGTCTCCGCCAAGCTCGGCGAGCGATGCCAGATCCTTCTGCTGCCGCTCGACAATGTCGATCCAGCCCATCCATTGCTCCTCGCCGTCGCGAGTCCAAAGGCCGGGGTCCTTCTTCCAGAAGCGGTCAACTTTGTTGTTGGCGTTCCAGTCGGCGGCGGCAGCGTCCACAGCGCCGCGAAGTTGGGACGGAATTGCGAAGCGATAGCTCATAACACCTTAGATTCTGCCTGAATGAGGCGGTTGCCGCGCAAAGATTGTGCAAATCTTCGCCGCCCGGCGAGGCTGCAGCGGAACTTTGCCGGCCGCCGCTCTCATTGGGCCGTGGCCGGCCAGTTCGGAGTGATCCGGATCAGCTCGAGGGGAATTTTCCCGCCGCCCGCGTCTTGCAGTACGAACTCCGGCGACGACGCCGGCACGGCGACGATGCCTCGCGCAGGCAGATAGACCGGCTCGAAACCCGCGCCCGCCGTTCCTTCTTCGGGGACGATGCGCCCCGCGCCCGACGCCGTAAACAAATACGCAAGCCCGCGCCCGACGCCTTCACCGCGCAGATTTTCGCTCGTCCGGCTGCCGTTCACGGTTAACTTCTCGATCCGGAAATAATCCGCGTCGATAAGCACTGTGCGATCGGCAAGCTCGCGCGGCGTCATTTTTCCCGCGTGCGTCGTGAGCTTCGTCGCTTCGAGCGATTTCGCGATGTGAAGTTCGCGCGGCCGTCCGTAGTCGTACATGCGGTAGGTCAGATCGCAGTTCTGCTGCGTTTCGAGCAGAATCGATCCCGGCCAGATCGAGTGCACCGTTCCCGCATCAACAAAAATCAGGTCTCCGGCCGCCACCGGCACCATGTTCAGGCTCCGCTCGAGCGTTCCGGCGCGAATGCCCTCTTCGATCTCGCTCAGCGTTGTTCCCGGCTTCACGCCCACGGCCACCTCGGCTCCGGGCTCGGCCGCAAGCGCGTACCAGCACTCCGTTTTCCCGCGCGGCTGGCCATATTCTCGGGCCAGCTTGTCATCGGGATGCACCTGCACGCTCAGCTTTTCTCGCGCGAAGATGGTCTTGATCAAGAGCGGCGAATCGGGGCCCGGCGCATTGGGGCCGAGCAGCGCCACGGGCTCCTCGCTGAACGCCGCGCCCAACCGCTTGCCCGCGAGCGGCCCGGTCGCAATCAGGCAGTCATCGCCCGTGAGCCACACTTCACCAATCGGGTCGCCCTCGGCCACGCGGTCGTACCACGGGCGCAGATCGCGAAACCCCCACACCCGCGCCACAAACTGCGGCTCAATGCGAAACGGCGCCAGTCCCGTTGTTGCAGCAACCATTTGAGTCTTGCCTGCCCCGCTTTCACCCCAACTCTAACAGACCGCCGAATCGGCCTTTTCGCTGAAAAATCCGCTGCGTCAAGATTCCACTCGTGCTACCGTGGACCTGTCATGCGCCAGCCAGTTTTCCTGGTTCTTGCAGCTTTGGCTGTTGCCGTCGCGGCGCGCCCAGCCGCGGCTCAGAAATTCCAGCCCAAATCCATCCAGTTTCAGGGCGACCCGGAGTACACCAACGACGAATTGCTCGCGGCCGCGGGTTTGAAGAAGGGTGTGGTCCTCAGCTACTCCGACATGCAGGACTATTCAAAGCGCCTGCTCGATTCCGGAGTCTTTGCCAGCGTTGCGTTCAAGTTCGACGGCGTGGATCTGACTTTCATGCTGGCGCCGTCCACCGATCTCTACCCCGTCCGCCTCGAGAACCTTCCCCTGACCCCCGGCGCGGAACTCGACGCCAAACTGCATGAACAGGTGCCGCTCTACCACGGCAAGGTTCCGAGTGAGGGCGGCATCAACGACGAGGTGCGCGCCGCATTCGAAAAGTTGCTCGCGGGCAAAGGGCTTCAAGCGTCCGTCTTCGCCACCCCTTCTCCCACTGAGGGCACGCACAAAGTTGGCGCCGTCAGCTACTCCATCACCACGCCGCCGGTCGCAGTCGGCATCGCGCAAGTCGACGGCGTGTCCGACGCCTATCGCGCCAGGGTCCATGCCGTCGTGGACGAGGCCGCAAGGAACCCGTTCAGCACTGCGGATTCAGCTGGCAACCTCGAGCGTGTGATTGAGCAGTTCTACGGCGACCAGGGCTACGCTGCTGCCAGGGCCCAGGTCGCTGAAGCGGGTGCACCGGCGCTCCAATCCGGCGTCATCGTGGTTCCCTTCTCCATTCAGGTCGAGGAGGGCCGCGTCTACCAGGTCGCAGCGATCCATCTCCCGCCCGGCACGCCGTTCACGCAAGAGGAGATCGATAAGGCGCTTTCTCCGTCGATCGTCGGGGCCTCAATTGGCGTCAGGGTCCGATCCATCTGGCTGATGATCTCGGAGCGCTACCAAAGCAAGGGCTATCTCGACTGCAAAGTGACGCCGCACGCCGTCTTCGACGACGCAAATGCCAAGGTCAGTTACAACGTCGACGTCGAACCCGGACCCGTCTATCACCTGGCCTTCGTCAAATTCGACAACGTGACCGACGAAATGCGCTCGCTGCTCATTCGCAACTGGCAAATGCTGCCCGGCGATCCGTTTGACAAGAGCTATGTTGCGACATTCATCCTCAAATGCCAGCAGCAGGATCCGGTTCTCCGGCGGTCGCTCGCGGGCGTCAAGGTCACCTACAACGTCATGGCGAATCCCGATACGCACGACGTGAACGTATTGATTCGGCTGGAAAGGTGAACGGCCAGCGGCTATCCTCTTTTTCATGCCGCACTCAGCGATCTTCGACAGCATGTTCAATATGCCGCTTCCCATCCTGGAGAAGCTGCTTCGTCCCGCCATCGTGTATCTGGCGCTGGTGGTGCTGCTGCGCCTCTTCGGCAAGCGCGAGCTGGCGCAGCTCAACCCGTTCGACCTGGTGGTCCTGCTCTCGCTCTCGAACACCGTGCAGAACGCCATCATCGGCAACGACAACTCCGTTTCGGGCGGCATCATCGGCGCCTTTGGCCTGCTGGCCGTCAACTGGCTGGTGGTGCGCGCACTCTTCCGCTCGCCGCGGTTGACGCGCATGTTCGAGGGCCGCGCTACCGTTCTTATCCGCGACGGGAAGGTGGACGCGAAGGCGCTGGAGCGCGAATCGCTTAGCCGCGAGGAGTTGCTCGACGTGATTCACCGCCAGGGCTTCGAGGCGTTTGACCTGGTGCAGCGCTGCGAGCTGGAGCCCAACGGCACGTTCTATGTGGAGCCGTTCGAGCCTTCCATCGCCGACAAGCACCACGACGAGCTGCTGGCGCGCCTCGACGCCCTGCAGCGCGAGGTTGCATCGCTGCGCCCGCAGGCGGCGGGAGATTGATTGCACTTTTTGTGCGGCGCCCGGCACAGCATTCGACGAAAGCTATGTCTCAGGCTTCGCGGCGCGCGCGCAAAAGCAGGACCGTACCCTGTCAAAATGGCTGCAATCCGTCGTCACCACGTACGACGTGAAGGCCGACCCGGCCACGCATCAGGTCAACTGCATCTTCCACTTCGCCAAGCCCGCGCAAAGCGTCCATTAGGGATGCGCCAGGTTCGTGACTGCATCAGGAGATTTCAGGGAACAAGCAAGAGGTGATGATGGAAGCATCGCCCTTCCACGACCGGCGCCCGAAGGGCGCGATTGCCTTGACGGCCAGTCACTCCCACTCGATTGTGCCGGGCGGCTTCGACGTTATGTCGTACACCACGCGGTTGATGCCTCGTACTTCGTTCACAATGCGGTTGGAGATGCGCTTCAGCAGCTCGTAGGACAGCGGCGTCCAGTCGGCGGTCATGCCATCTTCGGAGTGCACGGCGCGGATGGCGCACGTATACGCGTAGGTGCGCTGGTCGCCCATCACGCCCACGCTCATCACCGGCAGCAGCACGGCAAAGCTCTGCCAGATCTTGGTGTAGAGCCCGGCGGCCTTCACTTCGTAAACGACGATCTCGTCGGCCTCCTGCAAAATGGCGACGCGTTCCGGCGTCACCTCGCCGAGGATGCGCACGGCGAGACCCGGACCAGGAAACGGCTGCCGCCTCAGGATCTCCTCCGGCATGCCCAGGTCCCATCCAATGCGGCGGACCTCGTCTTTAAAAAGATCGCGCAGCGGCTCGATGAGCTTGAGTTTCATCCGCTCCGGCAGGCCGCCGACGTTGTGGTGGCTCTTTATGGTCTGGCTCGGTCCCTTCACGCTCGATGACTCGATCACGTCAGGATAGAGCGTGCCCTGCACCAGCCAGTCCACTCCTCCCGTCTCCTGCGCGATGCGGTGGGCCTCGTCCTCGAAGACGGCGATAAACTCGGCGCCAATGCGCTTGCGCTTGATCTCGGGATCCGTGACGCCGGCGAGCTTCTCAAGAAATCGCGCGCTCGCGTTCACCGCAACGATATTCAGTCCCAGCTTGCCGCGCAGGTTGGCCTGCACGCTCGTAAATTCGTTCTTGCGCAGCACGCCGTTGTTCACAAAAATGCAAGTGAGCTGGCTGCCGATGGCGCGATGCACGAGCATGGCGGCAACGGACGAGTCCACGCCGCCTGAAAGCCCGCAGATCACGTGCCCCGTACCAACCTTCTCGCGGATCGACGCCACGGTCGACTCGATAAAGTGCGCTGGCGTCCAGTCGCCTCGCGCTCCGCAGATCCCTAAAAAGTTCTGGATAAGCCGCGGCCCCAACGGCGTGTGGTGCACCTCGGGATGGAACTGCACCGCCCAGATGCTTCGCTCCTCGTTGGCAATTCCGGCCAGCGCGTTCGAAGTGACGGCGACGCAGCGAAATCCGGCGGGCAACTCCTGCGCTTCATCGCCATGGCTCATCCACACCTGGATTCGCGGCGGCAGGCCCGCAAACAGCGGCGTTCCGCTGTCCTCGAGGATCACCTCGGCGTGGCCATACTCGCGCTTGGGCGCGGAGACCACCTTGCCGCCCATGTGATGCACGATGAAATGCAGCCCGTAACAAACGCCCAGCGTGGGTATGCCCAGCTCCAACACGCGCGGGTCCGCGGCCGGAGCGTCGGCGTCGTAAACGGAAGACGGGCCGCCGGAAAGAACCAACCCGATGGGTTTGTGCGCGAGAATTTCGCTGAGCGGCGCGGTGCAGGGCAGGACCACCGAAAAGACGTTCAGCTCACGGATGCGCCGCGCGATGAGCTGCGTATATTGCGACCCGAAATCGAGGATGACGACTGTCTGGGTGTCCACGCTTCAGTGTGTCAGGCGCGCCGCAGCAATGTAAAGACAGCATTTCTCTCAGTTACGGCAGCTTCGCCGCCGCGGCGATCGGATCCCAGTGATCCTTCCCCGCCAGAAACACTCGCGGCCTGTACTGCGCAGCCTGCGCCGCTGTCAGTTGATGCGACCAAGGCGCCCGCGCCGCAGCATTCGCTCCCGGCCCGGTCGAATGGAACTCGGCAAAGTAGGCCAAAGGAACCTTGTCGCGATTGCCCCACGTGTTCCACCCCTCCGGAATCACGTCGGCGGGGAGCTCCGTATTGATATAGACCGCGCGCGCGTACGGCCGCCACGGCCGTCCCAAGCTGATGGTGTCGCGTGCCGGGGCGGGCTGGTCCGATCCCGCGGGCGGCACGATCCCGCTTGTCACCTTGCTGTCGATGATCACGTAGCCGGTTGCCTGCTCGGCAGACGTGCGCGATTGCGCCGTCAGGTAGCCCGGGCCGTTCGCGTGAATCTCCGAGTGGTCGAAAACCGCCGTCGCGTTGCCGAAGATGAAGTCGACCCCGCCCTCGATATAGGAGTCGACATAATACTGCCGGCCGTAATCGGCGAAGAGCGTGTCCTGGTGGCCGAGAAATCGGCAGTGCTTGAAGACCGCGTTGTCCGCGCGCACCGCCGCCGCCACTGCCTGCCCCGCATTTCCTGCCGAGTTCTCAAACGTGATGTTGTCGGCCTCGAACCCGTTGCCGTTGATCTCCACCGTCTCAGTGAAAAACGTTCCGCCTGCCTGCTTTGCATTCAGGCTGTTGGTGATGACCACGTCCTCCGGCGACTTCCCCATCCCCACCAGCGTGATGTTGGTGTGGTTCTGCGTCACGATCACGCGCTCGTGATACACGCCCGGCGCAATCTCGATATACACGCGACCAGGCCTGCCATCCGGCCCGATCTTCGCGAACGGATGGTGGTCCATCGCCATCTGGATCGTGGGAAACTCCGTGGTGCCCTCGATTCCCGTCTTTACATCGGGGGAGACGCGCACCACCACATCCTGCGCGCGGGGCACAACCCGCACTTGAGAAACGGCGGGCAGGGTCAGTCCGGCCAGGATGGGAACAAGGATCAATCGGCTTCGCATGCACCTATTCTCTCGCCATCCGGCGGCCTTCGCGGGCCTGGCACTGCGCCGGCGGGCCCGCTTTCGGCGTTGACTTTTCCTGCCCGCTCTCGTCCAACCGCAGACCGTTCCATTTCAAGCGCCGGCTATGAATAAAGGCATCTGGGGTGATGACACCAGCAGAACGCCACAACCGCCGGAAAACACGATTCGGTCTGGTCCGGGATGGAAACTAGGCATAACCCGCCCTCGCCTTTTACAATGCATCAGGGATTCCATCCCAACCCAGCACTGCTCGGGAAAGACGAAACTTGGCGGCTCATACCTGACCAGGATGAAGGAATAGCATGAAGTTCACGAAATTCGGCAAGGCGCTGGCGATGGG
The DNA here is from genome assembly GCA_050010795.1 of Occallatibacter sp. Lineage (GTDB taxonomy): Bacteria > Acidobacteriota > Terriglobia > Terriglobales > Acidobacteriaceae > Telmatobacter. Next base: position 37,895 of record JBEKKI010000012.1, on the reverse strand, counting down.
CGCTCTTTCGGCGGCCGTCGTTTTTGGCGTGACGTCTTGCGTTGAGAGTTATACGGTTGGTTATTTGTATGTCACTGGAACCGTTACCGTCTCGTCGGGCAACAACGGCATCATTTCCGGCTTCAAAATTGATCACAATACGGGCCGGCTCACTCCCATCAACGCGCTGCCAGTTTCTTCCGGCGGCGCCAACCCGGTCCGAGCCATCCTGACCCTCGGCAGCAAGTACATTTACGTCCTCAACCGCGGTGTCACGGCATCGGGTAGCCCCAATTGCTACGGCACGGGGGCCAACGCCTGCATCAACTCCAACATCACGCAGTTCGCCGTCGGCGGAAACGGCATCCTCACACCGCAGGAGGTCTTCTACACCCAGGGCATCAATCCCTTCCGCATTTTTGCCGATGGATCAGCCAACTATTTATACGTCCTGGACCACGACGCGCCCGACAACGCCAACCCTTCAAGCTCTGACAACTGCGCGCTTGCGCTCGGCACTTCAGTCACCACGTGCGGCGATATCACGGCCTTCAAGATCGACCAGGGCACCGGCCGCCTGTCGCTGGTTGTGAATGCCCAGGTAACGGCGGCCAATGGCCAGCCCATCACCTACTTCCCGGTTCCGGCGAACCCGGTCGACTTTGTGTATGCGGGCGGAAGCATCCTCACGCTCGCCAGCACATCCAGCGCCACCGGTTTTCCGTACACGGGCGGCTCATTCGTCTTTCCTTACACCTACAACGGTTCCTCAGGGCAGTTGACTTTGAGCCAGAACAGTTCACAGCCCCTCGGAATCCACCAGGGCAGCGCCATCGTCAGCGCAAACGGCGTCTATTATGTGCTCGACAACGAGCCCATCACCGTTACCTTCAACAACAAAACGACCACGTCGCCCAGCCAGATCCTGCCCTATACCGTGGGTACCGGCGGCGCGCTGCAGGTGGAACCCAGCGGCGCCATTCCCGACGATCCCACGCTCTCCAACCCCGTTTGGGTCCTGGTTGAGAACAAGGGCAAGTTCGTCTACGTGGCCAACCAGGGTAACAACGTCATCGGGCCTAACCCTGAGAGTGGCACGGCCGGCTATTTTCTCACCACCGCTCCTGCGTACCAACTCAGCTTCATCGCGGAAGAGCCATTCGGCTCAGGATCGGGTCCGCAGTGCCTTGTGGAGGATCCCTCCAACCAGTTCCTTTTTGAAGCCGACTCGTACGATTCCTCGGTGACAGGACGCGTGCTCGATCCGAATACCGGCGACCTGAACCAATTGCGCGTGGCAAGCACCTACAAACTCCAGGGTCCGGCGACGTGGTGCCTGGTGGATGGACGCACAAGTTAGCTTCTCTACGGGCCCGCCAGCCGCATGAGGCAACTTCAGGCGGGCTCGCTCCTTACGGCAGGCCCGCAAATCTTTCTGGCCTGTGCGAACCTGGGGTCTGCCGGGCAGACTTCAACCGAAAGGCGCCGCGGTTGCTTTCGATCGGCGCCGGGATTTGATTTCGAAACCGGGTTGTTTTACGAGGCCTGATGCAAGGCTGTGTTGACGAAAGATGCGCATGAAGTTGAATAAATCGAGCCAGCGGCCGCAAAACCAGCGTCAGTCCAGCGCGGAACCACACGAGCTTAGTCGCCGGGACCGTCAGGGAGCGGCGACCTTGAGGGCTGCAAAGACCAGCTTTCTTCACTCTGGTTTTGCCCTCATGCTGGTGGGTGCGGCCAGCCTGCTGGCGGCCTCGCTTGTCACTGCCTGTTCCCAACTTACGCAAACCGACACCATCGACTTCGTTTACGTCGCCTGCACCAAGGGCACCGGCGCGCAAAACTCCGGCGAGATCAACGTCTTCGAGATCAACTCCGGGTCCGGTAAAATGCGCCAGATTCCCAGTTCGCCCTTCCCTTCCCAGGGGCGCAACCCCGTGGCTGAGGCCGTTTCTGTCGATTACGGCAGCCTCTTCGTCGTCAACGAGGACGACAACACCATCGTGCAGTTCGGCATCGGCACTGACGGCAAGCTCTATCCGTACAACACCGTCAATACGCCGGGCATCTTCCCCCTAGCCATCGCCGCCAATAAAGCAAACCTCTTTATCGTCGATCTCTACCAGCCGCTTCCCATCTGCTCAAACGCGGAGCCGTGCTCGGGATCGATCGGCGTCTATCCCCTCACGACGGCGAGCGGATCCACCCCCGTGGCCATCGGTCCCCCCGTCGCGAATTCGGCTGTGAGCGGCGACTACTGGCCCTTGGCACTCACCGGCGCCAACGCCGCGCATGTCATTGTGCCCACGGCCGTCGATGTGCTCGCCTCCGGCGCTTATGTCTACGTCACCGCCTACGATTCGTCCACGCCATCGCCAGTCGGTTATATCTTCGGATTCGCAGTCGGTACTGGCGGCGTACTTACGCCTTTGCCCGGCTCGCCCTTTGCCACCGGCATCAAGCCCTCGGCCATTGCCAGCGATGCATCCAGCTCTTATGTCTACGTCACCGACTTGGCGAGCGGCAACGTGCACAGCTTCAAGGTGGCGTCAGGCGCGTTGACACAGGTTGCCGGCAGCCCGTTCGTTGCCGGTAATCAGCCCTCCGCCATCGTCGTCGATCCCTCCTATCCATATGCCTACGTCACCAACTCGCTTGACGCGAACGTGACCGCCTATTCCATCAGCAATGGCGCCCTCACCCGCATCGGCACCTACCCGACCGGCCTGCAGCCCATGGCCATCGGAGTCGATCCTTCGACGAATCATTTTCTTTTTACCGCCAACTTTCTTGCCAACAACGTCTCCGGTTTCCAGTTGAGCACCAGCGCCGGCACGCTGCTTATCTCGCAGTTCTCGCCGTTCCCGAGCAACGAAAACCCAACTGCCGTTGCCGCGGTGCCGCACAACGGCAATGGAGGCGGCATTCAGCCGTGAGAGCATGCGATCGCTCCGCTCCGGCGGCGGAGTTGGTGGCAAATCCCCGTATTCGGCTTTTACAATGAGCAACGGGGGCAACAACAACCAAGTTTTCTCGGGCTTTATCAGATGGGCCCATGACGAAGGAAGCGCATGAAGTTCAGAAAATTGAGCCAGCTTTTTCTGGTCTCTGCCATCGGCCTCATCCTGGCCACATTCCTGACTGCCTGCCAGCTAGTCACGATTGACTATGTTTTCGTGGCCTGCTCGGCCGGCAGCTCGCCGGGCAGCTCCGGCCAAATCTATACCTACGCCGTCGACTCCCAGTCCGGCGCGCTGCGCACGGCAGCCCCTCCTGTCGCCTCCGGCGGCTCCGGCCCCATCGCCATGGCAACCACCGCCGACTACTACAACCTCTACGTCGCCAACCAGGGCAATAATTCAGTGGTTCACTTCGCCATCGACAACCACGGCAATCTCATCAAGAAGGACTCCGTCACCCTTGCCGCCACTCCCGTTTCGATCGCCGCGAACGCCGCCGGCACGTATCTCTACGTGGTTTCCGGGACTTCTTCCGCCACGCTCACTGAGTATCCGCTCTCGACCGGCGCCATCGGCTCCGCGACGGCCACACTGAACCTCACCCTGCCGGGGTTCCCATCCGATACCATGGTTCCCACGGGCGTCACCGTGCTCGCCAACAACAAGGCGGTTTTCGTTTCCGCTTACGACAAATCGGCTTACAATCCCGGCGGATCCACCACCAGCAACGCCAATCCCGGCTGGCTCTTCGGTTATGCAGTGGGCTCCGGCGGCGCGCTGACCGCGGTTTCCGGCAACCCCTATCAGGCAGGCGTCAAGCCATCCGCCCTCGCGACCGATCCCGTCAGCCGCTGGATTTATGTGACAGACTTTGCCTCAAACGAGCTGATCGGTTACACGGTGCTCTCCACAGACTCGTTGCAGTTCATGGTCAATGGGCCCTTCAAGACGGGGAGCGAGCCCACGTCGATCGCGCTCGATCCGCGCGGCATCTTTATCTACCTCAGCAATTCGCTGGATTCGTCGATCTCGGGCTACGAAATCGCCCTGCCGACGGGCCAGCCTTCCACAATCTTCAGCCTCTCCGGCTCCGCGGCCACCACGACTGACACTGACCCTGTGGCGATCACAGTTGAGCCTGCGCTTGGGCGCTTTATCTACACCGCGAACTATTTGGGCAACTCCGTTTCGGGCTTCCGGCTTAACCCCAATGACGGCACGCTTTCGACAACGCAGGCTACGCCCTATCCCACGGGAGCGAATCCAACGGCCCTGGTTTCCATTCCGCACGGCAACCATGCTCTCTCAACACCGCTACCGTAAGAAATGCAGGGACCAGGGAATAGGGATTAGTCAAAAAGCCCAGCCGAATTGGCTGGGCTTCTTTGTTGAGCGCGCTCACAGACGACGCGATTCGATATTCCCACGATTGAGTTTCCGTTCCCTGTTCCCTATTCCCTGTTCCCTACCTTCACCACCGTCGTCGCATGCATCCACTCGCGCAGCTTGCGTTGCACCGGCTTTTCAATAAAGTGCAGCGCCAAGACCGCCAGCACGATCATCAGCGCATAGCTCAACCATGGATCGAAGCGGCTGAGGCCCAGCGCATCCAGCACGTGCGACTCGTGAACGACGTTCCAGAGGTTGAAGTGCAACAGGTAAAGGCAGTAGCTGGCCTCGCCCACAAAAACCAGCGGGCGCACTCCCAGCGCGCGAGCCAGCGGATTTTTGCCCGCCAGCCCCAGGACGATGCAGGCAAAGAGCGGCATCAGCAGTCCATCGTGGATGATGGCGTAAGGCACCAGCGGTCCCAGGCTCAGGAGAATGTAAATTCCGCCGAACCCGGCGATGCCAAGCCACTGGCGCAGCCGTGCCGTGCGCTCGATCATCCGGTCCAGGTCGGCCAGCATCACGCCGAAGATGAAGCTGAACACGTGCGAGTACGGCGTGTACTTGAGCGCCCACAGCCATGGGCCGTAGCTCCATCGGTCAGGCCACGCAATGCCGTCGGGATTGAACGCCATGTAGAGCGCGCCCGGCACCAGCCCCAGCATCCACACGTACGCCATATTCCTCAGGTGCGGCGCCAGGCGCTCGGGCCGCTTCCACTTGGCCACCCAGGGAAAGATCACGTAATAAGCCGCCTCGGCCGACATGGTCCATGCCGGCGTGTTCAGGAACGTCGCCACCGCGGGAACGAATCCCTGCAAGAGCAGCGGCGTCAGCACCATGCCCGTCCAGAACATGGCGTGCGTGTGCGTCAGGTAGTCTGACTTCAGTTGCCCCAGACTGAGCAGCAGGCTCAAAAAGTAGATGGGATAGATGCGCGTGAATCGCGACTCATAGAATCGCTTGCGGTCCAGTTCACCGCTGCGCGCCCGCTCCGCGTAGTTGTAGGCCAGCACGAATCCCGACAGCAAGATGAAGTAGCTGACCGAGATGAACCCGGCGTTGACCACCGGCGCCAGAAATCCGAACCACTGCGGATTGGAGAAGTGAAAGAAGACAATGTTGAGGGCCGCGAAGCAGCGCAAGCCTGTGAGAGCGTTGAGCGGCGCCGGCTTGGTTTTCGGCGGTGCTGGCGCGAGGGCTTCCACGAAGAGTTAGACGTCTCCGAAAGAACAGGGAAAAGGGATTAGGGAACAGGGATTAGAAAACGAGCCCCTGCGACGAGAATCATCCTTTAGGGATTCAAGGACGTTGAGTTCAGAAAAAGAACAGGGTTTGCGCAGTTCCGTCAGCTCTCGCGCGGCTCTTCTAATCCCTAATCCCTGGTCCCTGCCCCTACGCCGTCACCAGCGATCCCACCTTCTCGCCGAGCACGACGCGGCGGATGTTGCCCGGCTGGTTCATATTGAAGACGATCATGCGCAGGTTGTTGTCTTTGCACATGCTCACCGCGGTCAGGTCCATCACCTTCAAGCCCTCCTGCAGGATCTGCATGTAGGTGACCTGGTCGTACTTCACGGCGTCTTTCACGAGCACCGGGTCGGCGTTGTAGATGCCCTCCACCTTTGTGCCTTTCAGCAGCACATCGGCCTTGATCTCCATGGCCCGCAAGCTGGCCGCGGTGTCGGTGGAGAAGAACGGATTCCCCGTGCCCGCCGCGAAAATCACCACGCGGCCTTTCTCAAGGTGGCGCACTGCGCGCCGCCGAATGTAGGGCTCCGCAATCTGGTTCATGAACACCGCCGTCATCACGCGGCATTGCACACCGCGCTGCTCCAGCGCATCCTGCAAGGCAATGGCGTTGATGACCGTGGAGAGCATGCCCATGTTGTCGGCGCTCACGCGGTCCATTTCCTTCGCCTGCTCTTCCACGCCGCGGAAGAAGTTTCCTCCTCCCACCACCAGCCCGATCTCGACCCCCAAAGCATGGATCTCGGCCAGTTCTCCGGTAATTTCAGAAACCTTGTCGGAGTTGATGCCGAAACCTCGGTCCCCGGCAAGCGCCTCTCCCGACAGCTTAAGAACGACTCGTTTGTACATATCGTTTTCGAGTATCGCACACCGAAGGAAGGTTGCGCCTCCACCGTTGCACGGGCAGCCGGCGCCGCCACCGGACCCGCGAATTCCCAATATGAACGGGGACCCGCGTCCATCTCGATTCAGGAACCCGCGCAGATATTTCCCTCAGCCGCTCGTCCGCATCCTGAATCCGATGCCTAGACTTGGCTCATCGGGCTTCCATCGCGATCGAACGGCAAGAACTTATGGTGGTCAAAACGCAATATAAGGGGCGCGCGTTCACCGGCGTCGAAGTCGGCGCGGGCAACGTCCGTCGTTACTTCCCGCGCGAGATCGACATCATCGAAATCCATCTCGACCACCTGCTCATCCAATGCGGCCTCACTCCCGATTTCTGGGAGGGCGAGTCTGCCATTCGCGATCCCCGCCTTGGCGCCTGGCTCGAATCTAAAAACTTCCATGGCCAGCCGGGCCAGCCGCCCATTCCACTGGCGTTGATCCCTTCGGGGAAAAGCTGCTTTCGCCTGCAACCCATCGCCCGCAACGCCCGCCCGCGCCTCAGGCCCACGCTCGACCCCGTCTCCCCCGTCTGAACTCCGCCGCCCAGCATCCCAGCAAGAGCTTCCTGATCCCTGATCTCTGATCCTTGATCCCTGTTTTCTATTCCCTGTGTCCCTGGGGGCGAAACACCAACACGAGCGAAGGCGACGTTGGCGATGCTTTCATGTCGATCATTTCGAAATGCGTCTCGAGAAGATCCACAATCTTCTTGTATCTGCCGCTCGTGCTCCACAACCTGACAATGAACACGCTCTCCCGCTTGAGATATTTCGCATATCGCATTAAGAGCGATCTGATTTTGTTCATCGCAACGTAGCAGATGGACTCACGAAACAGGATCACATTGAATTCCTCGGTCGGTTCATAAGTCAAAATGTCCGATTGCACGAAGTGAACCTTCTGGGATTGAGCGTTGGCCGCACTCCTGGCTGTTGCTCTTTCAATCGCAATCGACGAGATGTCGACTCCTATATATTTCTCGAAGGTTTCTGGCCTCAGCTCGCTCGCAGTATTCCCGGGCCCGCAGCCCAAATCGAGGATGCTGCCCCCATGAGCCCATTCCTCGATAAAAGAGTAGACAAAATCACCCGAAGTCTCGTCCAGGCGCGCCCATTTTCCCCGGGCAAATTCATGGTCCCAGAGCGCCTCCTTCGTCTTCCTTGCGCCAAAGATTTGGATCAGGAACCTGGCCTTGTTTTGCACCCGCTGAGACAGCGTCATGAAGCCCAACCTCCTTTGACCATCCTCGTTTGAATTGATCCGTAATCTCCCGGCATCTCAGAGGGGGAAATACGGCATCGGGACGATCGCGGCCATTCGAAAATCCGAAGCTGGACAAGAAACCAAAGAGCGCCATGCATTTTCAGGTGTAGTTGGGTCGCGGATAAGTTGTTTGCACGCCAGCGACGGCTCCGAAAATTCACGATGCGCCGCGGGTTTGATGCAGAAAACTCGCTCGGCGTCATTCTACACTGCTGGTAAGAACCGCGCCTTACATGCCGGGGACGTCCGCGGTTGTCAGTTCGATGACCCGGCCGCCGGACCGGCTGCAGCCTCTGCCCACTCTTTCCTATTCCCCGCTTCGGCGCCATGCGGCTGCGGCCCCATCGCTCAGGTCCTGATAGCTGAAAGCTGAGGGCTGAAAGCTGCTCCTCGCTTGTTACACTCGTCTTGCCATGTCCCTCACTCAACTGCAACAGGAAATCGAGCGGCACTTCGCCTCTGGCGCAGCCGCCGCAAGCGATCCCGCAGCCATGACCGCCTTCCTCGCGCTGCGCTCGGCGCTCGAATCCGGCGAAGTCCGCGCCGCCTCACCCGACTCGGCCTCACCCACGGGTTGGCGCGTGAACGCGTGGGTCAAGCGCGGTATCCTGCTCGGCTTTCGTCTCGGCGCGCTCGAAGAAATGCCTGCCGCCGGCCTTTCTTTTCCGGGGCTGTCCTTTGTCGACAAAGACACCTACCCCGCTCGCCGCTTCACTGCCGCCGATGGCGTGCGCGTGGTTCCCGGCGGCTCTTCGGTCCGCGCCGGCGCCTACGTTTCCCGCGGCGTGGTCTGCATGCCGCCCATGTACGTCAATGTGGGCGCCTACATCGACGAGGGCACGATGGTCGATTCGCACGCGCTCGTCGGCTCCTGCGCGCAGGTCGGCAAGCGCGTTCACCTGAGCGCCGCCGCCCAGATTGGCGGCGTGCTCGAACCCATAAACGCGAGCCCCGTGGTCATCGAGGACGATGTTCTCGTCGGCGGCAATTGCGGCATTTATGAGGGTGCCGTCGTGCGCAAAGGCGCGGTGCTCGCCGCCGGCACCATCCTCACCCGCGGCACTCCGCTGTTCGACTTGGTGAACGGCACGGTCGTCCGCGCCACCGCCGATCTTCCGCTTATCGTCCCAGAGAACGCCGTCGTTGTGCCGGGCGCGCGCGCCGTCAACAAGGGCCAGGGCCGGCAGTGGGGCCTAAGCCTGTATGCCCCGGCCATCGTGAAATACCGCGACGACAAAACCGACCTGAGCACCGCGCTCGAAGATTTGCTGCGATAGGCGTCGCGAGCGAAAGCCTTTTGCTCCAGGTTCAGTCAACGTCCTACACTCGCTCGCGTCTAAGAAGGTGAAAAGGAACAGGCGTGAAGAATCCATGAAAACTCAATCGCTTCTTCGCCCAATTCTTCCGCTGGCCGCCCTCTCGCTGCTTGTCATCGCCTCGCGCGGCCTCGTCACCGCGGCCCAGCAGCCTTCCTCGCAGCGCCCCGCCCCGGCCGAAAGAACCAAAGCGCATGAAGTCACCCTCCCGGTCACGGTCGTTGACAAGAAAGGCGCTCTGGTGACCAACCTGACCGCCGGCGACTTCACGCTCACCCAAGATGGCCGCCCTCAGGTCATCCAGAGCCTCACCACGCAGAGCAAACTGCCGTTCCGCCTCGGCCTGCTGGTGGATACCAGCCGCGGCGTCCACCCGGCCATCGACGCCGAGCGCAAAGCCGCCGAAAAGTTTCTCGAGGCGATGCTGCCCGCCGACCCCAACGCGGGGGTCGCCGGCGAAAGATCCACGCCGCCGGGGCCTGAGAAAACCAGCGCCCACGGCAACGAAGCCTTCCTCATCCACTTCGACCGTGAGGTTGAGCTCCTTGAAGATTTCACCGCCTCGCGCGACAAGCTCGATCACGAGCTCGAGCAGATGACATCGACATCGCAGGAGCGGAAATCCGAGGGGCCCGAGAGCAGCGGCGACGACCGCGGCAGCGGTGAACCGCGAAGCAGCCGTTACGGCGGAACGCAGCTCTACGACGCGATCTACCTGGCCTCAGACGAGTTGATGAAGCCCAAGAACGGCCGCAAGGCGCTCATCGTTTTTTCTGACGGCGCCGACAGCGGCAGCAAGGAAACGCTGAACGACGCCATCGATGCCGCCGACCACGCGGGTGTTGAGGTATTCACCATCTACATCAAGGGCGAAGAGGAGCGCGAGGGATTTGGCAATCCCAGCGGGCATCATGGCGGCATCGGCGGCGGCGGCTACCCCGGCGGCGGAGGTTGGCCCGGCAGCGGCGGCGGCGGGCATCAACATCCACCGCAGAGCGCCGCGGGCGTTGACGGCAGAAAAATCATGCAGCAAATTGCCTCGCGCACCGGCGGTTTGTACTTCGAAGCCAAGAAGAAGGACAACCTCGAAGACATCTATGGCCTTGTCGCCAACGCCCTCCGGCAGCAGTACCTGCTCACCTACACGCCCGACAAGGCCGACACCGAAGGCGACTTCCACAAGACCGTGGTGAAGACCGGCAAAACCGACATGACAGTCATCACATGCGAAGGCTACTACGGCCGAAGCTCGGGCGGGGACCGGGAGGGCGGCGATCAGTAATCGCGCAAGGCCGCAGACGGGCGGCCCGCCGCGTGCGTTTCACGGCCCACACAAAAGGCCCACGAGTAACTCGTGGGCCTTTTGCAGTCTGAGGGAAGGATCTGTTTAGTGGCCCTTGCCGTGGTCGCGGCCGCCACCGCCACCACCACCGTCCCCTCCGCGCGGCTGCGGCGCGTTGTGCGGTTGCGGTTGCGGTTGCGCATGTGGCTGCGGCGGGTTGTTGCGCGGCTGGAACTGCGGCTGCGGTTGCACGTGCGGCTGCGGCGGGTTGTTGCGCGGCTGGAGCTGCGGCTGCGGTTGCGCATGCGGCTGCGGCGGGTTGTTGCGCGGCTGGAACTGCGGCTGCGGTTGCGCATGCGGCTGCGGCGGGTTGTTGCGCGGCTGGAATTGCGGCTGCGGCTGCGGATTGTTCTGGCCCCGGTTGTTATTGAAGCCTCCGCCCGCCGGTCCATGTCCCTGGTTGCCGCCGCCCTGTCCGCCATTGTTCTGCGGTCTTGCCGCCTGGTTGCCGCGGCCGCCTGGGGCGTTGTTGTTGTTGTTCGGCCTGGGCGCGTTGTTGTTGAACGAACCGTGCGCCGGCGCATTCATCGGCCGGTCCACCGCCACATTGTTGGGGTGCCCGTGGTTGTTGTTGTAATACGAGCCGCGATCTTGCATGGCTGCGTTTCTGTGCTGGACCTGGTATGACGTTGCGGCCATGTGCTTCTCATGCGAGTAGGCGTTTTCCTGCGGGGTGGGGTCGTGGCGAATGCCGCCCGGCCCGCCGCTGTAGGCCACACGATTGTTGTTCACAATGGTATTGCGCTGGATGACCGTGCGATCCTCATACGTGTTGCGAATGACTCTCGTATTCACGCGCCACACTGCGGTGTTATACGCAAACACGCCACCGCGCCACTCGCCGCCCGCGAATCCTACGCCGAAGAATCCAAATCCGTAGTCGACGCCGCCGTAATAGCCCACGTGCGGTCCCCAGTAGCCGGGGTGCCACACATACAACCCGTCCCCCCAGCCCCAGTATCCGGGGGTCCACAGCGCCCCTATATATGGAGCCGGAACCCAGGTGCCCGGCACCCAGAAATAGCCGTCATCGCCGTAAGCCCAATAGCCGGGGATCCACATCCAGCCCGCTTCGGGGCACAGTGGCTGCTCATACACCGGCAGCGACGGCGGCGCAAATCCAACGCTGATAAAAACCGCTGCGCTTGAAGATACGGGAATCAGACAAAGAAACAAAGCGAGCAATGTCACCCGCATAAATCGGAAATTTCTCATGGGGGAAGCCTCCTTTACTCTCAGCCTCATAGAGCAGCTTGAGAGCGCATCCAGTCTATGTCACTTGGAACCCCTCCCGCCCCGGGAAGTTGCACGGGAGGGGCGGATTTCGCGATGTCCGTAACTGCTTTAATACCTGTAGCTAAGACCCATTCCTACCACGTGCCGCGCCTGCAGGTTCACGGGTGTGGTCACGATCGGAGGCCCCACAGCTGGATAGTAGGGATTTGCAACCCAGATGGATCCGATGTTTCCGGCAACCTGACCCACACCGATATCGAACGCGAAGTGCGGATGATCCCGCTGCGTCACGCGCACTGCATAGTCCATCGTTGTGGGGATATGCGAGGTCATAATCGGGAATTGAGCCGCTGCCGGCGGGTCCACCGCCACAAGCTGCGAGCGCGCGGCATTCAACAGGGTGTTCAAATTCACTGAAGTCTTGGGCTCCTGCGTGAATCCAGCCGAGGGCACCGCCACAATTCCATGGCCGAGGGGCAGCGGAATGCCCAGGCCACCGAAGAAGCGTCCGCCAAAGCGCGTCGATTGCCCGCCGATGCCGAAAATGGTTGCATTCGTCGCCTTCCAGCCCAGATTCAGCAGGAACGGCACAGGAGGTTTCGCCCAGGTTTTGGTCACGGCAACATATACGTCGCCGTTGGTATAGGACTTGTCGGTTCCCGTCAGCGTCTTGTTGGCCGCGCCCGACACAAAATGGTCGCCAGTGCGGACCAGGCCGCCGACAGCAATCCCCGGCATCCAAGGGCCGAACTGCCCATCCCTGAAGGCGACGACCTTGCCGTGAAAGACGTTCATGCCGGAGTAGTTCCACAGGTTGCTCAAACCGAGCGGTGTTGCCGTCGTGGTAGGCTGGTCTCCAAACTGATGGACGCTGCGGGTGTAACCGGCCTCTGCCCGATTGGCGAAGGCCTCGGCGATGCTGAAGGTTTCAATTTTGCCGATCACCGCCGAAGCATCGATGAAATGGAAGCCGATGGCCGGATGAGAGAATTTCTGGCCCTTCTCCATGTCGACAACGTACGCGGTCGGCGTCAGGAAACCGCCGGTCTGGCCTTCCAGCGTGAGGTTCTGAGCCGCCAGGCGGTTGGCGGCCAGCCCGGCCAAAAGCGAAAGACAAAGCGCGAGCTTGAGCAAGTTGCGAAAAGCCATGTTCCACTCCAATGCAGAAAAAGGTCGCAAGCAGCCTCCTCCTGCGCAATGTTTTGGGGAATTCACACTTGTAACACAACTTGTGCGATTTGTCTGTGGCGGCTGGCGCGGGGTAGACTCAGCCCATGCCGCGCGGTCTATTCATCACGCTCGAGGGCCTCGACGGGTCGGGCAAAACCACGCAGATCAAGCGCTTGGCGGCATGGCTCGAGCGCCGCGGCCAGGAGCCGGTCCTGCTGCGCCAGCCCGGCGGCACCGCCATCGGCGACCGTATCCGCGAGATTCTCCTCGACTCCCGCTCCCGCGCGCTCGACCCGATGACCGAGATGGCCCTCATGTTCGCCGATCGCGCGCAGGCCATCGCCGAAGTCATCCAGCCCGCGCTCGACGCGGGCAAAATCGTTGTCTGCGACCGCTTCACCGATTCAACTGAGGCCTATCAGGGCGGCGGCCGTCAGATCGGCTCTGCAGTCGTTCTCGATCTCCACCGCCTCATCTGCGGCGGCCTCCAGCCCGACCTCACGCTCACCCTTCTGCCCGGCTTCGCGGTGTCGCTGGCCCGCGCGCGTCACCGCAACGTTCGCGCCGAAGCCGAAACCGGCCGCAACGAGAACCGCTTCGAGACCGAGAAGGACGCCTTCTTCCGCCGCGTGTGGGAAAAGTATCACGAGATCGCAGCACGCGAGCCCGATCGCGTCGTCCTCATCGAGGGCGACCTCTCCGTCGACGAGGTCCACGAGCAGATCATCGAATCCGTCGCCGAGCGGCTCGTGCTGAACGTGAAATCCGCCTGAAGGTTTTGCCTGGAATCAACACGCGCCGGCACGGCGCGAGCGCGATAAAACCAACAAATTGTGAGTGATCTCTCGCAGAGGACGGTAAGCCCAGTGGAATCAAGCCAAATGTTCGCAATAATGGTGCGCTTACCCCGTCAAATGTTCGCTTAAATGGTTAGCTTTGGTGGCCAAAGGTTTGCTTGAGAGGTTGCATTTTTGAGGGACATGCACCTAGAAAAGTTGCATTTTAGAGTCGACTGTAACCCAGGAAAGTTAGCTTTTGAGGGTGAATAGAACCAAACAAAGTTGGGGTCTGCACGAAACCCGAAATGCTTGGGTCAGGGCACGGCTGCATGGCGGGCGCTCCAGATACAGCACTAAGACTTAACAGTAGTAATCTCCGGTTTGCGGTCGATTGCACCAATGGCCTATTGCTGGAATCCGCCTCGTCCTCGCGCAGCCCACTCCTTTGGAATGTAAGCTATTCTTACTCAGCGCGGCGGTCACCTTGATGATTGCAGATCAGCGTCGGTTGGGCAGTTTGAAAAGTCGAGCTGAGAGCTATCGTCCAGGATCTTTGTCCGCTTCGCGTAGAATTTGCCCTCTTCCTCGCTCCCGGTCTCCTTTTCAACGACATAGGTTCCGGTAATTGAGTCTTTCGTCCGCTCCCCTGTGAATGTAATTTTCTCCCCCGTGCTAGTGGCGACAAAGGAAACGTCCGGGCCTGATTCAGAACCAGCTATCGGGCCGCTCCCGCCTAGAGGACTAAGAACCGCGAGACAGCCACTGAGGCCGCCATCACTATCCTCGATGAAAATGGCGAACCGAGCAGAAACGTCTGCGGTATCGTTGTGTACAGTACCCGCGAATTGCCCTGTAAACGGTCCGATTTCTTCCCCTTGTTGGCCGTTCGCTTCGCCCACATTATTTGCCGTCATGTCAGTCGACCCTTGCCGTGAGCGCGAAGCGGGCTGAATTTGTTGGAGCGAGTACTGAAGGTGTTCATCTAGAAGCGGCTTGAGATACTCCGAACTGATTGCGAAGTTTAGGTTCTGCCCTTCCGTCGCTTGCATCGTTGCGATGCCAATGACTTGGCCATTATCGTTGAGAATTGGGCCTCCTGATGATCCGGGCGAAATGGGAGCCGTGACCTGCAAATATCGAGTTGATTGATCGGTGCGGATCGCGCTAATGATTCCATCGCTAACGGTGTTCTCAAATCCTTGGGGGCTGCCGATTGCGATGACCTTCTCTCCTACTGATATGTTCCCGGAGCTGTCCAGGGCAAGGTTAGGCAGGTCGCTCGGCAGTCCGGTTTGGCCTAATTCGTGTAGTTGGAACACGACGAGGTCTTTTTCCGCGTCGAGACCCTTGATCGAAGCAACCTCGAACTTGCGTCCCGAGCAACATTCTGCAGTCGCACTCGCCGCCCCGTCGAGCACATGGTAATTGGTCACGGCTAGGCCTTCGCTTGTCAGGATGAAACCGCTGCCCTGATCCTCTTGGTTGCCAGCGGCGTCGTAGCCGATGATCGTGAGTACCGCCGCGGTGGACGGGGCGTTTGGTCCAGTTGCCTTGGAGCCTAGCAATCTTCCTTTTGGAACGCTGACGAGTACGATGATGAGGACCAGCACCAAGCCACCAACTGTGACGCCCACTGGAAGAAGCCATCGGGCAGCCTTCTTCGGGGCGGTGGAAGCCGCGGTTTGCGGCTCCTGATAGAGTGTCTGCCCACAGGCAAGGCAGAACACCGCTCCGGCGGGATTGCTTGCTCCGCAGTTTATGCAATATGCCATGTTGCTAGAAGGATGATAGGCCTGCCTGCGCTACAATTCCACCAACGTCGCATCGAGAGTCGTTCCTAATGTACTGTTCCACCTGTGCCTGCGAGCTTCCGGCAGTAGCAAAGTTCTGCATTCGATGTGGAGCGCCGACTGGGTTCGCTCAGGCAGCTTCTGCCTCAGGTCCCTACGTCTCGAACCCGCCGGGGCCACCTCGGGCTGTTGGACCGGACCATGCAGGAGACCCTGCGTACTGTGGGAAATGCGGCGCTAAGACCGTTGAGGGGAATCAGTTCTGCAACTATTGTGGTAATCCCCTGCATGCGAACGACGCGCCAGTGCCGACGACCTTGCTTACACATTCCGCCGTTCCCGAAGCGCACGAAGCCGAATTCACGCCATCTCCGCCAGCCGCAGTCCGCCACGGTCCCGAGATCCTGCGAATTCAAGAGACAATGGCCGCGGCAGACGTGTCGGCCCCGTTCACTGGAACGTCGGATGCGGCCGACGGACCTCTGATCGGACCAGCCTCCTCAGGAGTCATTCCGTACGCGGAAGCCGCAGCTACCGCGGGAATCGATCCGCCCGTGGTGCGGTTCGTATTACTGGCCCTCGGAACCATGATGACGGTTTCAGTGATCGCCTTTGCTGTGGCCGACGATATTGCCAGATCTGGGCTCTCGGTGTGGACTCTGCTTCTGGCTGCCGTGTTCGTTCTTCCATTCCTGGTGTATCACGCCGGCAGGACGCTTGGGACTTTGAAGCGTCTCAGCGTCGCGAATGAGGCGGTAGGCCAAGCGCGGACTCGACTCCTGAAACAAAGCATCGTCTTCGGTGTGCTGTTTGCGATCACCGCCTCCGCCGTTGGATACGCCATCGGGAGCAGCGGCAATGAAACGCACCAACTACTCACCGACGAAGATCGATACTCGGAAATCGGCAAACGAATCGGTCAGCAGCGCAATTCTGCGGCGAGTGCCGTCCCCGCGCAGATCGTCATGTACGACAAGCTGGAGCCAGACGTGCGGGCCTATGCCGCCATCTGCGCGACTCTTCAAATCGAATTGACCGCATACGACGAGAAGTATCCGGCCCAACATCAGACCACAAAGGTTGCTCTGCACAATGTAGATAACGAAGCCAAGCGCGCTGAACTTCTGCTTCAAGAGATTGAGGTCGCGCGACGGCTCGGCTCCCTTGGTGATACGCAGCAGTGGGCCGGTTGGCAGAGCGACATGAAGCCGCTGCTCGACGAAGAAGACGCGCTCAATTAGGTAGCTGTTGAGGGCGAGAGCGGATGAAATTTCAGGACGGCTTCGTCCCAGTCACAGGTGCGGAAAACGTGCTTTACCCTTTTGGATCGGATTAAATAGAACGACCAAACAGCGGGTCCGATCGCATCGTAAATATCGAAAAAGAGGTTGTCGGGAAACTTCTGAGTGTCAATGACCGCTGCCACCGAGCAAGCCACAAGCTGGGCGAGCAATATCCAACGCAGCAGTTTCAACAACTCCCACGACCGCACGGAGAGAAGCATGGTGCTGACAACGACCTGAATCGCGTAAAGCAGGAGGCTGGGTAGAACGGACAACAGAAAAAGGTGATACAGACCGGTATCATCAAAACTCTCCGGGACATAGCTCTGGAAAGCAGCCACGAAGAATATCGTCGTCAGCAGGATGCCCCCATAAAGTTGCCAGTAGTAAAACATTAGCCATCCCCCGATCGGGGAACGCCTCGACTTATAGCAAACAATCCACGCGATGATGCCGCCACCCGGAAATCCGGGTGTGTAATTGCTAGTACCGGAACTAGTAAGAAGCAGCAAGGCAAGCGGATGCCAGGGAACCATGGCAGCCCTCCATGTGGAATTCAGGGTATCGTGAATCGCGCACCTTCGTTCTGTCAAGTTCACGCGCGTTGACTCCAGCTGCGCTAGAATTTCACCAACACTTCATTGGGGGACGTTACGTTGTGTACTGCCCAAACTGCTCCTGTGCGCTTCCTGCGATAGCGAAGTTCTGTGTCCGATGTGGAGCGCCGACTGGGTTCGTTGCGGTGGGTCCTGACACACAGCCCTATGTCTCGACCCCAGTCGGGCCGGGTCCGGGTGCTGGACCTGACCGGGCGGGTGATTATGCGCACTGTGGGAGATGTGGGACCAAGGTCATTGTGGGCAATCAGTTCTGCACCGCGTGTGGTAACCCTCTGCGTGTGGACGCCGCGTTGGTTCCGACGCCCTTGCATGCACCTTCAGTCCCCGAAAGCACAAGAATGACTGATTTCTCGAAGCATGGGTCCAGTGCATCACAGGCTCCGGCGTCCATCGGCCAGGCAGGGGCGATTAAGACGCCAATTTCGACCACGACAGGGACAATATCAGAATCAAGAAGAGCGAAATTCCCTGAAATTGAGGCTTCGCCTTCAAACACGCAAGCGAAAGGAAGTCTTTTCGTAGTTCGGCCCGGGGGCCTCCTGCCAAACCGATGCGTAAAATGTGGGTCCGCGCCAAGTGAACCCTGGCTGGACCTGACCTTCTTTTGGCATCATCCCGCACTGTTTCTTCTCCTAGTCAGCCCCATCATCTACCTGATCGTTTCCTTGATTGTCGGAAAGAAGGTGACGCTCGCGGTCCCGCTTTGCGCAGCACATAAGCAGCACATAAAGGGATCCGAAAGAAGCGACTCTGGACCGGCTGGTTGTTGTTGATCGCTTGTATTCCATTGCCAGTCGCGATTGCTGCTTATATTGGGAACGACGCGGCCAATACGCTGGCCGTGTGGCTGGGTATAGCCCTATTCCTCTGCGGAATAGGCCTTTTGCTCGCTGCAAGGCCTCTCAGACCGACGCATATCGGTCCGGCATCAGCAGAATTCAGCGGCGCGTGCCCTGAAATCTTAGACGCCATGGAGCAAGCACCTGCGCCCTAGGCTTAGAAAGCGTGCGACCAAGGCGGGTAGCCAGGGTCTCGGGCCGCTGGAGACGCCAGTCTTCACGTTTATGTGCCGTGAAATGCTCTTTCCGGAACCGACCTCAGATCCAGGCTCCTGCAGCGAGCGGCAGCCCGCGACCGGCAACGCCCAACGACCACCGACAGCGTGTGCCCCCAATTTGCTGCCCGCGACCACCCGGCGACCAAAATGACGACTGACTTCCCTGCCGGGAATCAGTGCCCTTCAAGCCCCAGCGCCTTCACCACGGTGTCATCCACCTGCGCCGGCTGGCCGTCCTGCTTGGTGACCACGCCGAATCCGCCGCGATAGTCCCACATCGCCCAGCCGATGCCGTCGTTCTCAAGCGCGGTGCGCACGTCGTGCAGCCAGTTGGCGCGCGAAACCGGATCGGGCCCACGGTTGTTCCCGCCGCGAATCACCCCAAACTCATTGCAGATGAGCGGCACATGGTTCGCGCGCCCCCATGCCGCCGCATCGTCCATCATCACCTGAATGCGATGCGCGTTCCACCCGTCGAGAAAGTACTTCTGCATGTCGTAGCGATCGACCGCATCCGGAACCTGCTTCAGTACATCCTGCATCGCGCTCTCGGCCGGCGGATAAGGAACGTCATGCGTGTACGCCCAGTACGGCACGCTCCACGTCGCGCCCTGGTGCGTGAACTCGTGCGGCTCATAAAAATGGAAGTTATAGATGACGTTGCCGTCGGCCAGCGGCTGCATCGCCAGCAGGTCCCAGATGTCGGCCCACATCGTGCCCTCGGCAATGATGGTGTGGTTCGGCGCAACCTGGCGGATGGCCCCGGCCACGTGCGCCTGGATTCCCGCCCAGCGATACGCGTCGCCCATCTCCGGCTCGTTCAGGATTTCAAAAAACACCATGTTCGGATCGCGATCGGCATAATGCGCCGCCAGCCGGCGCCACAGCATCGTGAACCGCTCCACGGCTTCGTTGCTGGTGCCCAACTGATGTTTGAAGTCGCTGCTGGGATGGATGTCGACGATCACCGCCAGCTTCTGGGCCAGCATCGCGTCCACGGCGTGGTCGAGCCGGTCGAGGAAATCCGACTTCCCCTCCCGCCCGCGGAAGAGCGACATGGCCAGCGGCGTGCTGTCGATGCTCAGGCGCACGTGATCGAAGCCGAGCTTCGCCATCAGCGCGATATCCGCGTCGTCGGTGTATTCATCCAGGTGCTTGTTGGAGTAGTCGCCCGACTGCGCGAACCAGCTCGAAGCGTTGATGCCATGCTTCAGGTGCTGCGCGCGCGCAAATGCCGTCTGCACCTGGGCGGCGCGGTCCTGCGGGGTTTGTGCTGTGACGGGAACGACGAAGGCAAGCAGAATGGCAAGAAAGCTGAGACGAAAACGCAATGGAATCCTCCCCGAAAAACGAGTCGCGTTAACGATACCACGTACCGCCTGGGCACCGCCGCCACGCAAGAATCGACGCAGGATTCACGGTTCGCCTCAGCATTGACTCAAAAGTTACGTTCGTAAGATGAAGCGGCAAGAAGTTCATGTTTTTGCCTATTGACTCGTGATATAGATCACTGAGATCCAAAGAATCCTCAAGAGCTTTTGTTGCCCGGAGGGGCCGAAATCAAGAATGTTGCGCTTAGACTATGTTTCCTGTTGCCTGACGGTTCTCGCGACCATCCTCCTCGGACGTAAAAGCTGGACCGGCCTCGTGCTGGCCAGCCTCAACAGCGCCATCGTGTGCGTCATCGGCGTGCGCACTGCGCAATACGGCTTCATTCCGGCGAACCTCTTCTGTATCGGGGTTTATTCCTTCAGCCTCCGGTCGTGGCTCAAGGCACCCAGGAAGCTCAAAACCGAAGAGAGCGCTCCAGCCCTGCCGGCCCCGCCCGTCGCGATGGACGAAGTCTCGAACGCCCCTTGCGGCCGCCGCGCGCAGCGCTTTTCCCGTTGTGTCGCTTCTGCGCGCGACACCAGGCCTCAGGCGCAGCTCCTTGGCGGGCAATTAAGCCCCAAAACGTCAATGGCCCCCGCTTGCGGGAGCCGTTATCGCATCGTCTTGCGAATCGCTTACTGGCCGGATGAAGAACTCTCGTCGAGATTCGAGGCCTGGTCGTAAGTTGTGCGCAGATACTTGTGCGGATTCACCGGAACACTGTGCACGCGCACCTCGTAGTGAAGGTGCGGCCCCGTGGCGCGACCCGACTCGCCCACGTACCCGATGACCTGACCGCGCGTGACATGCTGCCCCGGCAGCACCGCGATGGCCGAAAGATGCCCATAGAGCGTGCTCAGGTCGTGGCCGTGGTCCAATACCACCTCGCGCCCGTATCCGGCTTCCATCTGCGCACCGGCCACGTCGCCGTCGCCCGCCGCGCGCACCGGCGTTCCGTAGGGCGCGTCGATGTCGATTCCCGTGTGGAACGCGCCTTCGCCGTTGATCGGATCCTGCCGCTCGCCGAAGCTGGAAGCCACGCGGCCCTCAACCGGCCACATTGACGGCGCATCGGCCAGCTCCGTCCAGTCGCCGGCGAAGTTCGCCGTCAACCCGCCCTCGAGCGCCCGCGACACCTGGCCTGACATGGCCTCGTTGCGTAGCGCGTAAAACATGTCAATGGAGTTGGCAAGCTGCTGCGGGCTCACGTCGTCGCTCTGCGCCCTCTGCGCACGCGCTGGCGCCGGCGTGGTATTGGCGCCGCCGGCCGGCCTGCCCGACTTCTCATCGGCCTGAGCCTGCAGTTTGTTCTGCCTTAGTCCGTAGAGCGCCGTCACTTCGTTGGCCAGCGCGCCCAGGCTCGCCACCTGCACGCTGCGGTTGTGCGCAATTTCGGCCATGCGCTGGTAGTTCTGCCGCAGCGTCTCCCGCTCCGCACGCACCTGGTTGAAGCTTTCGGTTTTCAGAACCATGCGCGTGTACGACCCCGCCAGGCCCACAATGGTGAAGGCGCCCACGATGGCCGCGGCGACAAACCCGTATACATACTTGATCGGAAGCGCAATCTTCCTTAGATGGGCGTCCTCATCTCTTGCAACAAAAAGGATGTAGTATCGCCTACGTAACATTTTTGCCTGCAATCCCCAGCGACCCGCCAGTCAAAGAGATTCCAGATCGGGGGAAGTCGATCAACTGCGGGATTCTTCAACCCGCATAAGAACCTGTGCGCCCAAGCAGGGCCGATACGAGAACGTTTCTCAACCGTAGCAGACCATCCATCGCCGGGTCAACGGAAAGCTTGCGTTCACATTACCTTCGGCTACCATCCTGATTCTTAATGCTCTCTCAGGGTCAGCACATGCCTTGCCGTTGGCAGAACAGCCACTTACGCGCCGCGTCGTCTCTTCACTGGCTTACGCGCGCCTTCGTCGCTTCACCGGCTCTTGAGCCCCGCAAGATCCCTCCCCTGCCTGAACCATCGGCATGCCCCTGGGACGCCTTCAATCTGTCTCGATTCCGTATTCCGGGCCATGTCTCGACTCCGCATTCCGGATCCCGCGGCCGGGTCATAGCCTATTCTCAATCCATGCCTCGCACGCCCAAGACATCGCGGGCCTCCAGCCTCGGCGAGTCGGCCCTCATCCAGCGGATTCGCCTCCGGGCCAGCGGGACGACGCCTCCAGAGTTGCGCCTGGGCATCGGCGACGACTGCGCCCTGCTCAGCCCCGGCCCCGGCGAAGAACTCGCCGTCACCACCGACCTCTCCATCGCCGGCCGCCACTTCCGCCTGGACTGGCACCCTCCCGAATCCGTCGGCCATCGCACCCTCGCCCGCGGCCTCAGCGATCTCGCCGCCATGGGCGCTCGCCCCGTGGCTGCGTTTCTGTCTCTCGCCCTTCCCAGGGAACTTGTCCAAAAACCAAAAGCGCGGAGCGCGCCGTGGATCGACCGCTTCCTCGACGGCTTTCTCTCCCTTGCCCGCGACTTTGAGACGCCGCTCGCCGGCGGCGACCTCGCTGAGTCGCCTGTCGCCGTCGCCGACGTCGTCCTCACCGGTGCGGTCCGCCACGGCCAGGCGCTGCTTCGCTCCGGCGCGCGCCCCGGCGACGACCTCTACGTCACGGGCGCCCTTGGAGCCGCCGCCGCGGGCCTCGACCGCCTTTCCAAACTCTTCGCCGCAGTCAAAAAGCTCCGCCCCCATCAGCGCCGGTCGCTCCAACGCATTCCCGATCAATTCAAGGCTCTGCTCGCCCCGCACCTCTATCCCACGCCGCGCATCGCTCAGGGCTTGTGGCTGGCGCGCAACGCCACGGCCTCCGCCGCCATCGACTTGAGCGACGGCCTCTCCACCGATCTCGCTCATCTCTGCGCCGAGTCGGGCGTCGCCGCCGAAGTCGATGCCGCCGCCCTGCCCATCGCCTCCGGAGCAACCCCCATCCAGGCTCTCAACGGCGGCGAGGACTATGAGCTTCTCTTCGCCGCATCGCCCCAGGCCCGCGTGCCCAGCCAGATCGAAGGCCTTCCCGTCACGCGCATCGGCCGCATCCTCGCTCGGAATGCCTCCGCGCCGCCCGTCACGCTCATCACCCCTCGTGGCGCCGTCGCCCTCACTCCACGCGGCTGGCAGCACTTCTCCTAGAGCTGGTTGGATAGGGCCGGAGTTGGATAGGGCCGGATTTGAAGGAACACGGATTCAATCGCGCCCGGCGGCGCGCACAATCGCCTCCGCAACCTCCGCCGGAGTCAGCGCATCCACGGCGATCGAGAAATGCGCCATGCGGTAGAGCGGCAGTCTTCTTTCATACCGCGCGGCCAGATTGCTTTCGTCGGCCAGCACGGGCCGCAGGTGCTCCGTGCCGCGGCAGCGCGCCAGCGTCGTCGCAAGCTCCGCTTCGAGATGCACTATCAGCGTCTCGGGCGTGCCGAGCAGCAATGCTCGCGTCTCGGCATCTTCAATCGCGCCGCCGCCCAGCGCCAGCACCAAGCCGTCGCCGCCGGCCAGCGGCGCATCACCAAAGAATCGCCCGACCGTCGCCCGTTCGCGTTCGCGGAACCTTGCCTCGCCATCGCGGCTGAAGATCTCGGGAATCGTGGCGCCGGCCTCGGCCGCGATCACATCGTCCACGTCAACAAAGCTCCAGCCCAGCCGCGCGGCCACCAGCGGTCCCACGGTCGTCTTCCCCGAACCCATGAATCCGGTTAGCACAATGCGCTTCGGCGCGATGGGTCGCGCTTCGACACTCCGCACAGACTGAGCTTTTTCGGGGGCTTTCATTCGTTCCAGTATAAGGACAGTGGACAGTGGTCAGTGATCAGTGGTCAGTGATCAGTGGTCAGTGATCAATTGTCGGCCCAGAGCAACAACGAGTGCCTTGTTCCCTTGTTCCCTTGTTCCCTTGTTCCCTTGGTCCCTTGGTCCCTTGGTCTCTCGGTCCCTGTCAGCTGAACACCATCACCACCGCTCCCGCCGTAATCAGCACGCCGCCGATGAGAGCCGACACGTTCAGCTTCTCACCCAACAGCATCCACGCGAAAACGATGACCAGCGGCACGCTCAGCTTGTCCAGCGGAGCCACGCGCGAAGCCGGTCCCAGTTGCAGCGCGCGAAAGTAGCAGAGCCACGACAACCCCGTTGCGATCCCCGAGAGCGTGAGGAACAGCACAGTCCTCCGGTCGAGGAAACGAATCTCACCGTGCTTGCCCAGCGCCAGCGCAATGGCCCATGCAAACACCACCACCACGCTCGTCCGCAGCGCCGTGGCCAGGTTCGAGTCAACATGCTCCACGCCCACCTTGGCCAGCAGCGCCGTGGCCGCGGCAAACACGGCGGAGAGCAATGCCCATCCGATCCAGCTATTTGTCCAGCTCATGGCCATCAGCATACGCGCTCGCCGCTGCTGCCCGCTCGGCCGGCGCCTTCATCCCGCGAGATAGAATGGCCTCATGCGCCCGTCCGCATTCTTGCCCTTCGCTGCCCTGGCTGTGCTTGTCTCGCTCGGCCTGGCCGGCTGCGGCTATCACACGCTGGGCGCGGCCACGCATCTTCCTGCCAACGTCAGAACGCTCGCCGTCCCGGTCTTTGCCACGCACACCGATATCAACGGCACCGAGCAGGCACTCACCGAGGCCGTCATCCGCGAGTTCGCCGCGCGAACGCGCTATCGCGTCACTCCCAGTGACGACGCCGACGCCGACGCGGTGCTCCACGGCGTCATCCTCAAGCAAACCACTGCGCCGCTCACCTACAACAGCGCCACGCAGCAATCGTCGAGCTTTGTCATCACGATCGTCGCCTCCGTCACTCTCACCGGGCGCGACGGCAAAATCCTCTACCAAAACAAGAACTATGTCTTCCGGGAGCAGTATCAATCCACCACCAACCTGCCCACGTTCATCCAAGAAGACCCCGCCGCCATCCAGCGCCTCTCCCGCGAGTTTGCGCGCCAGCTTGTCGCTGACGTGCTGGAAGGCTTCTGACCTCCTCGCCGCGCCGCGTATCTTTTGATTCCCACCTGCTTTTCCACGCTGGCTTGTTGGCCGCAAGAACGGTATCCTGTAGCCGCATGAGCCATGCGGCGTTCGAGCGCGCCAAGAGGGAGCGTGAGCTTTGACCGGCTTGCGTTGGGGCGCAGGATTCAATTCCGTCAGCCGCTTCATCGCGGAGATTGAAGCTGCCGCGGCCGGCGCAGGCAAACTGCGGCCCGGCTACATTCTTGCCGGCGACGAAATCTTTCTCCTCGACCGCTGCCGCGCCGCCGTCATCAAGGCCTTCGTCCCCGCCGATCTGCGCGACTTCTGCCTCTCCGATCTCGACCTCACGCAAACTTCCATCTTCGAAGTGCTCGATCGCGCGCAGACGCCGTCACTCATGGCCCCGTTCCAGGTCATCTTCATCCGCAATGTGCGCCAGCTTTACACGCGCGGCGCAAAAAAAGACGAATTCGCCGCGCTCGATCGCTACTTTTCGTCGCCCAATCCGCAGGCGCTGCTGCTGTTCATCGCCGACTTTCTGCGCATCCCCTCTGACACCCGCCGCATGGATCTCGACGACAAGAATCGCTTCGAGCGCCTGACCGAAACGCTCGGCCGGCATTGCAGCATCGTGGAACTCGCCCGCGTCAGCGAGGAAGACGCAATGCGCTGGACCGTCGCCAAGGCGCAGGAGGCCGGCCTGCAGATGGAGAACGATGCCGCGCGCGAGCTGGTGGACGCACTCGGCGCCGACATGATGCTGGTCTCATCCGAGCTCGAAAAGCTTCTCCTCTACGCCGCCGGCCGCGGCAAGATTACGCTGGGCGACGTTGAGACCATGGTGCTCAGCGCCAAGCAGCGCACCCTCTACGAACTCACTGACGCCATCAGCGCTCACGATCGCGCGCGCGCGCTGGCCCTGCTTCACGGCCTTCTCAACAGCTCCGACGCCGGCGAAGACGCGGCCATCGGCCATCTCTACATGCTGGCCCGCACTTTCCGCCAGATGCTTGTGATCCTCGAGAAAAACGTGCGCGACTCGCGCGCCATCTGGCAGGCGCTGTGGCAGGGCTTCCGCATTCCGTCCTTCGCCGCCGACGATCTCATCCGCCAGGCGCGCCGCTACAAGAGCCGCCGCGAGCTCACCCGCGCCCTCCGCCTCGTGGCCCGCGCCGACCTCGAGCTGCGCTCCTCACCACCCGACAAGCGCCTCGTTCTCGAGCGCCTCGTGTACGAGCTTGCCTGCGAGCCCAGGCCCTCCGCGCCCATCTTCGCCACCGCACAGCTCTCCTTCGAAACCTGATCGCGCCCTCCACCCACGTGGCGCACAATGGAGTGGGTGCCGATGTTCACTCCCGCCAACATCGCCGCCGCGGTGCTCACGCTCATCCCGTACTTCGCCGTGGCGTTCTTCCCGCAAGGCATCGCCGCATGCATGCGCAAGCTCCCGCTCTGGGCGCAGCTCGCGTCCCCCGCACTCCTATGCATCCCCTACGTGCTGGTCGCCTGCGGTGCGGGCATGTTCAGCACGCCCTGGCTCGCCTTGTACGCGCTGCTTCCTGTCCTCGTCGCCGCCCTGCTCGCTGACGCGGTCCGCATCGATCCCGATCAGCGCGGCAACTGGCGCGACTATCTCGTTCTCGCCGTGCTCGGCCTCGCCGTCGATCTCCGCTGGTTCGAGGCCGCGTGGCCCCCGCACCTCGCCATCTTCAACAAGATTCTTCTTCTCGATGCCGGCATCTACGCCTTCGTTCTCATCCGCCGGCTAGACGGCACGGGCTTCGACCTCCGCCTGCGCCTTAAAGATCTCGGTATCGGCCTGCGCGAAGCAGCCTTCTATATTCCCATCGGCCTTGCGCTCGGCCTCAGCCTCGGCTTTCTCCATCTGCACCGCACGTGGCCCGGGCTCGGCCTCATCGCCGCCGCCTGGTTCTTCACTTTTTTCTTTGTCGCTGTTCCTGAAGAACTGTTCTTTCGCGGGTGGCTCCAGAACCTTCTGGAAAAACGCATCGGCCGCACCGGCGCTTTGCTTCTCACCGCCTGCATCTTCGGCCTCGCGCATTTCAACAAGCGCACCACTGGCTTCAACTGGCGCTATGTGCTGCTTGCCGCGCTCGCTGGCATCTTCTACGGCCGAGCCTGGCGGAGCCATCGGCGCGTTGCCGCATCGTCGGTCACGCACGCAACGATCGACGCCATCTGGTCCCTATGGCTGCATTAAGCGATGCATGTGCTGCGCGTGCATGTGCGGGGAATACCTGAGGTACCCGAGACCTACGCGCATGTTGTGGTCCACCGTCCCCGGTACAGTCATCGCCACCGTGATTCCCAGAATCGCGTGCGCCAGCATCAGCGGGTAAATGTTGCGGTAGCGAACAAACAGCATGCACGCCGCGATGCCCCACACCAGCGTCAGCGTCATCAGAAACGGATTGGGCGCGTGCGCCGTCGAGAACAGCACCGCGGCGATCATTGCCGCGCCGCGTTCGCCGCTCATCACGCGCAGGAATCGCAACAGGAAGAAGCTCTGCAGCAGGAACTGCTGCACAAAGCTCCAAATCGCGTAGGCAATGTAGGTGCCTAGAAAAGCGAACGGCCCGTCCGGCAGCAGCAGCGTATGCATCCTCGCCGCAACCACAGACGCTGCGCCGGCCACCACCAGCACGGCGCCTGCGATCCACATCGATCGCCCCAGGTTCGCCGCTCTGAACCCCATCGCGGCCCACCCGCCGAACGAACGCCAGACGATGACGGCGATCCCCACCATCGCCGCCACCCACAACACGCGCTGCAGCGGCCGCGGCGTCCACTCCACCGCCATGATCAGTGCGTACGCGACGCCGATTTCCGTCCAGTCGCGCAGTTTGCTTCGCGCCGAACCCGTGGTCCCTCCTGGCTGCGGCGACGCTCCGGCACCTTCCATGACCCCGATGCTACCGCAACTTCAGTCCGCGGCTCGATGGCCTCACTCTCGCCGCTTGCCAAACCATCCCGCCGTCGAGTCTCTCTGATCTCTGATCTCTCGCCTCTGCTTCACTCGAGAATCACCGCCGGCTCCGCCTCATGCCCGCGCATCGTCAGCGTGATCGCCGCGGCCAGAATCAGCGCGCCGCCCAGCCACGCGAACGGGCCCAGCCGCTCGCCCAGCAGCTCCACCCCCAGAATCGATCCCAACGCGGGCTCAATGTTCAGGAACACCCCCGCGCGCGACGCGGGCACATGGTGAATTCCCCAGTTCCACAAGAGCGTCGTGGTCGCCGTGCAGAACACGCCACTGATCGCAAGCGCCGTCCACGCCGTCATGCTCACGTGCGCAAATGGAAACGGCTCGACCTTGGCGTGCGTTGTTATCGCCACAAGCCACGTGCCCGCCTCCCAGATCACCAGCATGAAAGTCCCCGCGTAGATTGTGTATGCAGTCACCGCCGGCGGGCTGTGCGTCTCCATCAGCTTCTTGCTCAGCAGGATCCAGGCCAGCGCAACCACCAGCGAAATAATCACCAGCAAATCGCCCGCGAGCGAGGGGGTCTCGCGTCCGGTCGTCGCGTGCGTTCCGCCCAGCGTCACCATCGCCGCGCCCGCGGTGGAGACGCACAGCGCCAGCCATCCCACCCAATCCAGCCGCTCGCCCGCAAACAGAACCGCTCCACCGGCCAGCATCACAGGCATCACGCCCACCATCAGCGACGCGTGGCTCACGGTGGTCAATGCCAGCCCGTGAAACTGCAGCAGGAACTGAATGGGAACAAAAAAGAACGCGGCGATCAGGAGCGTCCGCATCTCGGTCGCCGTCAGCCGCACGCGATGAGTGGCCAGCACCGGCGCCATGCCCACGCACGCAAACAAAAAGCGGTAGAGCACCATGTGCTCCACGTTCATTTCGTCGAGCGCGATCCGGCCCCAGTAGAACCCCGTTCCCCACAGCACCCCGGCCAGCGCGCACGCGCCGTATCCCAAAAACCTCCGGCTTGCGCCATCCCGCATCGGAGCCGAATTCGCCTCGCCCGTCGCGTCCTCTGCCATCTCATCATTACTGTCGCACACACGGCGGTTGCCCCATCCCGCTTTTGCGGATTCGCCGCGACACGCTCCTTCGCCGCCTGTTTGTTGATGCGGTTCGGGCGAGGCATCAGCTTCCACACCCGCGCCCGCATCGGCGAGAATACTCTTCGATGGTCATCCGGCGCGGATTCGCGAAAACATTTGCAGCAACGAAGACCTCCGCCTCATGCGCGCCGCTCGCTCTCGCTGCGATCGTCGTACTCTCCGCATTGGCCGCGCCGGCGCAAAGCAACTCCGTGCCCGATGCCCCCAAGGCGCCGCCGGTCAAAGAGCGATTCCTCGTCGGCCATTTTCCCGACAAGCCTTCGCTGCCGCCCGCTCTCACCCTGCCCATTGAGCCGCTCGGATTCAGCGCACCGGGCATCGGCTACCTGGGCTCGCGTAACGTTCTCGCCTCGCTCGATTTCCTCGACGAGAATCATCTGCTCTTCACCTTCCGAATCCCCGGCCTGCTGCACCGCGACCTCGCCAACGGCGACTCGAGCTTCGAGCGCCAGATTCGCGCCGTGGTTCTCTCTCTGCCCGATGGCGCCGTGCAGGCCGAGGCCACGTGGACCCTTCACGACCGCGTCCGCTACCTTTGGCCGCTCAAAAATGGCCGCTTCCTTCTCCGCGACGGCAACAACCTCTTCGATGGCGATGCCTCGCTTGCGCTCAAACCATACCTCGACTTCCCCGGCCCGCTCCTGTCGGTCTCGCTCGATCCGGAGCAGCATTTTCTTGTCACCAACTCCCGCGAGCCGGTGGGAAAACCGGCCAAACCCGACGCGGTCCCCAGCCCCTCAACCGCCTCGGCCTCCATCACCTCCGATCAGGACTCTGCCGCCGCCGAAGGCGATCATCCCGACCTCGTGGTCCGCATTCTCCGCCGCGACTCCGGCCAGGTCATGCTCGTCAGCCGCGTTCGCTCCCAGGTCCATCTGCCCATTAACTCCGCCGGCTACCTTGAATTCCTGCGCAGCCGCGGAACCACGTGGGTGCTCAACCTCACCTACTTCACCGGCGGCAGCAAAACGCTGGGCAGCGTCGACTCCACCTGCGAGCCCGACGGCGACTTCCTCTCCGAGCACGAGGTTCTGGTCACCGCCTGCGGCCCCTCCGGCGAAACCAATCTGGTGGCGATGACCACCGGCGGCCGCACGCTCTGGAAGTCGCAGGCGCCCTCGACCGAAGTGTGGCCGCAGCTCATTGTGGCGGGCAACGGCTCGCGCCTGGCTTGGGAGACGCTCGACACCAACCACTCCATCTACTCCTGGGCGCCAATGGACGCGGGCGACGTCAAGGAGCAGTCGGTCACCGTTTTCGACGCTGCCGATGGCGACATCTCGCTGGTTGCGCCCATCGGCCCCATCCTCGACGTCGGAGGCAACGTCGCTATCTCACCCTCAGGCCGGCGCGTCGCCCTCATCGACGCCGGCGCCATACAGGTCTTCGACCTTCCCGCTCCACCGCCACTGCCCGCCGCCCCCTGACACCTGATCTCTGCTTTTCCGGTACACTGTCCGACGGGGGTTCTTCTTGGCTACGGCTGTCGTCCACTACACGGCTGCGGCACTTTCCGACCGCGGCCGCAAGCGCCCTTCCAACGAAGATGCATTCGGAATCTCCATCGAGCACGGCGTGTTTGTGGTCTGCGACGGCATGGGCGGCGCTGCTGCCGGCGAAATCGCCAGCTCCATGGCCGTTGAGGAAATGATGCGGGCCCTCACGCACCGCGACGGTGCAAGCCCTCTCCCCACCCAGGCCGAGCATGCGGCCGCCGCCGCCAACCAGGCCATCTTCTCCCGCGCGCAGCGCAACCAGAAGCTCAACGGAATGGGCACCACGCTGGTAGCCCTGCTGGTTGAAGATCGCCGCGCGTGGATGTTGAACGTAGGAGACAGCCGCGGCTACCTTCTGCGCAACGCCTGTGCTGGCGGCTCGGATGGCGCCGGCGGCCCGTGTCTCGTCCAGATCACGCAGGATCACTCTCTCGTCGAAGAACAAATTCGCCTGGGTCAGATGAGCCGCGTTGAAGCCCTGCGCTCGCCGCTCAAGAATGTCATCACCCGCGCACTGGGCACGCAGAGCTCGGTGCCGGCCGACATTTTCGAGCTTGAAGTCGAGCCCGGCGACCTTTTTCTGCTCTGCTCCGACGGCCTTACGCGCGAGCTTTCTGACTCGCTCATCGAGTCGCTGCTGCGCCTCGATCTGCCGCTGGAAAGCCTGTGCGCGCGCCTCGTCGCCGCGGCCAACCAGGCAGGCGGCCACGACAACATCACCTGCCTGCTGGTCCGCGCTGGCGCCTAGAGCGGTTCCAGAACTCATGTTCCCTGCTGAGGGTCGTGAAAGGTGACATTTACTTCCACCCAAACGGCGAAGATCTGCCGTTTGGGGCCCGGTTAAGGAAGATGCCACTCAGCTGCGGCGGTTCCTGGGTACGGCAATTCTGGAACCGCTGTAGCCCGTATTCGGCGAAGCGCATCCGCCAGGAAGCCATGCTGCAATCGAGTCGTGCCTGCCCGCGCTGCTTCGGCCGGGCTTTCGTCGCGCTGTGCCCAATTGGTTGTGACGGCGGTAACGGCGATTGCCGCCGCCGTGCCGCACAATGGAGAGTTTGGGTTCGCCCGTCGGGCGCGCCAGGGGGAAAGTGGAGAACGATCGATGAACGGGAAACACTTGAAAGTTGTTGCCTTCAACGGCAGCGCCCGCAAGGGCGGAAACACGGCCATCCTGCTGAGGCACGTGCTGAACGAACTGGAGAAGGAAGGGATTGAAACTGAACTCGTCGAAATGAGTGGCGCCAAAATCCACGGCTGCCTTTCCTGCCGCAAGTGCTCGCGCAATAAGGATCGCCGCTGCGGCCAGAAGAACGACATGGGTAATGTGTACATCGAAAAGATGGACAAGGCCGACGGCATCCTGCTCGGCTCGCCCACCTACGTGGCCGACATTTCTTCTGAGATGAAGGCGTTGATCGACCGCGCCTGCCTGGTTTCAAAGGCCAATGGCGGCATGTTTCGCCGCAAGGTCGGCGCCGGCGTCGTCGCCGTCCGCCGCGCCGGAGCCATCCATGCCTTCGATGCGCTGAATCACTTCTTCCTGATCAGCGAAATGATCGTCCCCGGATCGTCCTACTGGAACATCGCCATCGGCCGCGAAATCGGCGAGGTGGAGCGCGACGAAGAAGGCATCCAGACCATGAAGACGCTCGGCCAGAACATGGCCTGGCTCATGAAGAAGGTGGCAAGCTAGCAAGTTCAGCTAGTCGGCGAGTTGCCGCCGGCCCAGCGATCAAGCAGCCTCGCCCGCGATGCGATGCAACTGCGCAAGGTGGTTCAGGTCGTGACCGGCCATGGTTTCGACGACAGTCTGGAACGTCATCGTGCCGCGCTCGGGATGCGTCATTGTCCTGCCGGCCGCACCGGGCAGCGCCGCGCGCAACATCGCCAGGTTCCACTTGCGTAGCGCGGTGAAGGCAGTCAGCGCCTCAGCCGCGGAAACTCTTCTGTACCATCCGGCCCAGCGATCCTGGTCGAACGGCTGGATGGTCGGCCCATCCTCGGCGAGCGTTTGCCGCAACCGGAATCCAAATACCAGCTCGCAGTCGGCCAAGTGGCATACGATTTCCGCCGCGCTCCACTTGCCGGGCGCCGGCGGCACGCGCGCCTTCTCTGCGCCCATCTCCGCAAGATATTTCGCAACTTTATCCGCCGTCGCGGCCAGAATCGCATCCACCGGCCGACCGTCAAGAAACGTCTCATACGGGTTCAATTTGCTCATTGAATTGTCTCCTCCAGGAATCGAATTTGCGCAGGCATCTGAATTGAGCAGGAATCTAATTTATGTCGACGAACGTTTCTATTCTCTTGTCCCTAGTTCCCAGGCCCGTGACCGGATGAAGATGTACGAGTGCGGGTCTGGAGACCCGCACGACAGCCGGTCTGGAGACCGGCGCTACAAGGTACAAAATCATGCGGTCAGAGACCTAGTTCCCGTTCCTCGTCCATAGTTTCATCTTAGACGTATTGCCGGATCATCCGCTGCCACGTTGGCCAGTCGTGCGAGTTCGGCGAGTCCCCTACGTGAAACTGATGCTCAATTCCCTTCTGATTCAGAATGCGGTCAAGATCCTCATTCTGGCCGAGGCATTGATCGTCCCAGCCGGGCGCCGGTTTTGCCATCATAAGCGAGCAGCCGCCGCGGGGCCGGGTGGAGGAGGGTGAATCGCCAGGGCTTCCACGCCTTCTCCCTCGGACCACGGCACATTTGCGTCAAACGCCATCTTTCGGCGATACTTAGATGTTGCAATGTGTGCGGCCGGGCGCATCTGTCCGGCCGTTGTTGTGACGGAAGATCGCTGCATTGCCGGTTCGGCAGGCAGCAGCAGAACAGCAAAAGGCCGGGAATCGACCCGCCTCATCTCACTCAAGTTCAGGCATTTGAAAGGAACTCGTTCATCGTGGTTATGATCCGTTTGGCGCGTGTCGGCGCCCCCAAAAAGCCTTACTACCGCGTTGTCGTCATCGAGAAGGACCGCGCTCGCAATGGCCGCTCCATCGAGGTGGTCGGCACTTACAACCCTCGTACCAGCCCGGCGACGGTCGACTTGAAGCTGGAGCGCATCACTTATTGGCGGAGCAAGGGTGCGCAGCTTTCGCCCACCCTCGAGAAGCTGGTGAACAAGCAGACGGCGGCGGCAGCGGCGGAGCCTACAGCCCCGGCAGCGGCGGAGCCCACAGCCCCGGCAGCGGCAGAGCCCACAGCCCCGGCGGCGGCGGAGCCCACGGCACCGGCGGCAGCCTGATTTTCCACGAATCGTCAGGGTGCCCAACCAGCGGCCCTGGCCGCAAGTTTTTTGCTCGCAACGGGTTTGCGTGTTAATATTCGCCCACAGTTCCAAAAGCAAAACCAGAGCAGGTGTATTTCGGAGCCATGATTCTGAAGTCGACGCGACCAGCAGCGAGCGGCGACCTTGAAGACAGCCGAACAGGACCCAGTAGTTCTGGTTTTGCCAAAATGTCGCCAATAAACCAACGCAATAGGTCAGGGGCAAGATCATGACCCAGGTCGAAATGGTGCACGTAGATGAATTGGTCCGCGAAATTGCGCGGGCCCTGGTGGATGAGCCGGAATCCGTGGAAGTGGAAGCCGTGAACCGGGATGAGAACACCGTCTTGAAGCTCCGAGTGGCGGCGCCGGACGTAGGCAAGGTGATCGGCAAGCAAGGGCGAACCGCACGCTCGGTGCGTACCATCCTGGGCGCCGTCAGCATGAAGCTCCACCACCGCTACACGCTCGACATCCTGGAAGAGGACGACGAAGTCTAGAGCCTGTAGCCAATTTCTCCCAGTTCGCGAAGCGAGGAGCGCGGTGTGCCGGGTGTACTCAAGCGACGAGCGACAAAGAAATGGGGGAAATTGGCCCCAGCCCTCCGGGTTGCGGCGCAAATCGCGCCAAAGTTAATAACAGGCTCTAGCATGGCCTTCCTCCGTGCGGGCGTCGTCTTCCAGAGTCTGAGGTAGCTGTGCCGGAACCGCCCGAGAATTGGGTCTGGCTGGCGCGGATCCGCCGGCCACAGGGCCGCAAAGGCGAAGTCTTCGCCGAGATTCTCACTGACTATCCTGACAAGTTTGCCGCGAGACGGAAGCTGTGGCTGATTCCAGCCGCTGCGCCTTCCTATCGGCCCGGAGGCTCTCCGCGCGAAGTGGAGCTGACGGCGCATTGGCCGCACAAGGGCGGAATTGTGCTGCACTTTGCCGGAGTGGATTCGATCTCCGCGGCCGAAGCGCTCAAGGGAACGATCGTGGCCATTCCGCACGCAGAGCGGGCCGCGCTTGGCGAGGGCGAGGCTTTTATCAGCGACCTGATCGGATGCGCGCTCGTGGATGTTAGCGGCGCGGAGCCAGTTGCTGTCGGTGAGATCGTCGATGTGGACCGGAGCACGGGAGCGGCGCCGCTGCTGGTTGTGCGCGGCGCACGCGGTGAAGTGCTGGTTCCGTTTGCGAAGAGCTATCTGCGCAGCATCGATCTCGAGGCGAAGCGCGTGGAAGTGGCGATGCCGGAAGGGCTCGTCGATTTAAACACGCCGGAAGGTGCATGAGCCTCTGCGCTCAGAACAACAAAGGCTTCCCCGCGCGTTCCTGCTTGATCGCCAGATGGATCGGCCGCGGCCGGCGCTGGTTCACTTTCTTGCAATGCGGCGTGCAGCGTCCCGCCAGGCTGCATCGATCGTTTCCGGCAGTGGCCGCCAAATTACGTTGCGAGCAAAGCCGAGCTGCTTTCCCTTTTCCGTGATGATTTCGCAGATCGGCATCTCACTTTGCTTCCAATGCTCGTGCGCAGTGGGTTCCTTTTTCTTCACCACTCTCTCTGCTTCAGTCACCTCGTCCTCCTTGCGATGGGAGATCAGAACGGCAACGGCTTCCACAAAGTGTCCTGCTTAACGGCGAGGTGCAGCGGCCGCGGCGGGCCGGTGGGCGGAATGGTCACTTCGATCCATAGCTCCTGGCCAGGCTGGAGCGGCAGAGGGCTTTGCGCGGTGTCAGAGATGTAGAAGTCGACGCCATCGGCCAGGTGCATCTGGTCGCAGGGCACGCCTGCATCAGCCGCGACTTCCTCGCCGATGGTTGGATCTTCCTCGCCCTCGACGCGGACGGCAACGAGCCTATTGTTTTCGACCTTGAGATTGGCGCGGAAGTCGACCGGCAGCGGGCGCAGCACGTACGGACCTGGCTTGACGGCGTTGTTCACGTCGCGCGGAAAAGTCGCGTCTTTGGCCGAAGGCAGCGTGCTCTCGCATCCGTCGACGATGAGTTGCAGGCTGAGATAGCGGCCGCGCATGAGCAAGTTGGGATCGGCGGCAACGGCGCGCGCCCACACGCGCGGGCAGCGCCAGCGCTGCCACAGATACTTGCCGGCGATCGAGGAGACGACGAGCAACTGGAGGATGAGCAGCGCCACCGAGACGCCGGAGAGCGTGAAACGGCCGATTTTCATTGCGCACCTCCGTTGGCATCGGCCGCGGCGATCTGGCTTGCCGCGCCGGCCGAAGCCATGCGCGCGAGCATGCGGCGCCGCATTTTCTCGAGAGCCCAGCCGCCGGCGAAGAAAAGCACGCCCAATCCGATGAGGCCCAGCGAGCGATTGACCTCGCTCATGATGTCGCTCGAGTAGAACCAGCCAACGGTTGCGGCGAATCCGACGACGCCGAGGTTGACCAGCGCGCGCGAGGCGAGGCAAACGCCCCACCAACAGAGGAATACGGCAAACGCGGCCAGCAGCGCGTATGCCAGCAAGTTGGGACGATAGCCGCTGATGGTTTCGTTCCGGAAGTGGTCAGTGTATGGCCTGTAGCACCAAGGCAACGCAATCGAGTAGACAATGGCCGCCGCAATCGGGATGAGACCTTTGTGCCCGTGGAACGCGGCGATCAGGAGCGGAAGCACTGCGATCGCTGTCCACAGCAACACGCTGACGCCGAATGGAACTGCAAGCTCATTGGGCCACGAGTTCCATCCCCACGACATGAACGCCGTTCCATAAAGGAGCGCGACGCACGCGGCAGCGAAGAGGATTCCCTGCACCGCCCTGCGGCGCGAGGCGATAAAGAACGTGATGTAGAGAACGGCCCAGAGGAACAGGAAACGGCCCTCGAAGACGTTATCGCCGATGTGGTCATTGGTGTAGAACGAGATCTCCGAGAACATCCACGCAGGAACGAGCAGGAGCGCGAGCGTTTGCTGCGCCTGATCGTGAAGCAACGCCCAGCCGAAGAGTGCGGCGAGCGCCCAGAGCAGGATCGCCGCCGGCCAATGCTCCTGGATGTTGAAGATCTGGCCGACGAGCGCAATGGCCGCGCCGGTCGAAATGGTGCCGACCGCATGCAGAGCGGATGAGAGCGCGCGATAGTTGGAGCGAGCGAAGCCGCCTGCGATGTGGAAGACAGCGACCATCGCGATGACGAGCGTGAAGCGCGCGCCTGGACCGAGCTGGTCCCAATGCGCGGAGACGAAGAGCACGACACCGCAGGCGAGCAGAATGGCGCCGAGAATGAGCGCCGTAATTCCCTGCCAGCGAAGCCCGGAAGAAGTTCCGCCAGCCGATTGCGCTTCGTGCGCGCGGATGCGAGAAGCTGTCTCCGCATCAAGAACGCCAGCCGATTGCCAGCGCGTGAGCAGCGATTCAATGTCAGGCATAAGAGTTGGCCAACATCATAGATGGAAGCAAGGAAATTGTCAGTGGTCAGTGGTCAGAAGGACAGGGAACAAGGGAACGCGGGACCAAGGGAACGAGGGAACGGGAAGGCAAGGTGGCGAGGCGGCGGTTTCGCGCGAGCGCCGTTTGGGGGGGCCGGGATGGGCCGGCTGGGTTCATCGGTCCTCCGAAATTGGTCGAAATTTGTCGACGATTTTGAGATCGTTTTGTTGATTCCAAAGGCGTTAACATCGATTTTTCGGCTCAAAAATTTTTATTCTTTTCTTATTTAATTTTGCCCTCCCAATAAGTTGAGTTTGCGATCGCGTGGCCGGTCTGGTGAATCGATCATGGTTTGAGTATGCGCCGGAACCGCGAAATGAACTGCAAACTTGGCGGGGGAAATCTTCGGAGTGTTTTGGTACGGACCGGGGATTAGGGACTGGAGACTAGAAAGACCGGGAAAAAAGGAACAAGGGACCGAGGATCGAGTAGACAGGGACGAAGGATTTGGGATCAGGGAGCGGAGGATGGTGTGGCGCATGGCATTTGCGGCACGACTGAAGTCGTGCCCTGATACGAGGCCCCCCGCGGCGAGATTCGTGCGATCCCACCCCAGGCACAAAGACAAATGCGCGCCGAGGGTGGGGCACCCATGCAATTTGCTGATCCAGGAAAAAACAAAAGCAGGTCCTTCGACTCCGGTCGCCACGGCGACCTTCGCTCAGGATGACAATTCGGTGGGCAGTGAATAGTTTTTTGTGTTCGGGGGAGAAAGCATTCCCCACGCTGAAGCACGGGGCTAACGTACGCTGCGCCTACGGCGCGAGGATTGGGGCGAGTTTCGGGTCCGGTCGCTGCGGCGACCTTCGCTCAGCGACTGTCTGTTTTGTCAAGGGAGGTGGAAGTGAGTTATGGAAAAGACGGCGCATTGCGCCTCGGAAAACGCAGAGGTGCGCGTTTTCCGCTTTCCCACAACCTCGGCTGCGGCGA
>JBEKKI010000011.1:0-97038 GCA_050010795.1 Occallatibacter sp. | reverse complement strand
TGATCAGCTGCGAACCACCCACTTGATTCGATTCCATGTGCGCAGGCTTCAACATCTCGGACTTGAAGTTGCCATCACACCCGCGACAGCCTGAATTTTCAGGGCAGATCCTTCGACTCCCTCCCGTTTCGCTGCGCTCAACATCCGGTCGCTCAGGATGACAAGGTGGGATGACGGTAGCATTGGGGTGCGGGCGAAGACGCCCGCACGACAGCCGGGCAGGAGCCCGGCGCTACAAAGAGCTAGCGCACGCGAAGCGCGATGATGGTTTCGTCGTCGAAGCGGTCCTTGTTGCCCTGGAAGCGGGTGACGTCGGCGAGGATGGCCTCGGCGATTTCTTTGGCGGGCAGGTCGCGGCTTTCGCAGAGAAGTCCGGCGAGCCGTTCCTCTCCGTACATCTCTTCCTTCTCGTTCTCGGCGTCTAGGATGCCGTCGGAGACAAAGACGATGGCGTCGCCGGGTTGCGTGGAGACGCTGAGCTCCTCGTAGGTGACGTCGGGGAACATGCCGAGCGGGAAGCCCTCTGCTTTGACCGGCAGCGACTGGCCGGCGCGGCAGAAGACGGGCTGAACGGCTCCGGAGTTCGCGACTTGCAGGGTCTGGTTCTCATCGTTCCAGAGACAAAAGAGGAGGGTGACGTACTGCGAGTCGAGCTTGCGCTCCTGAATCGCGTCATTGAGGAGGGCGAGCATCTTTGCAGGCTCGGGCTGCTGCGCAGCGGCCGAACGCATGATGCCGCTGACCAGAGCGGCGAAGAGCGCGGCGGGCGCGGCTTTGCCGCTGACGTCGCCTAGAACGATGGCGGTGCGATTGGGGCCGTAGTCGATGAAGTCGTAGAGATCGCCGCCG
This sequence comes from Occallatibacter sp., assembly GCA_050010795.1. Lineage (GTDB taxonomy): Bacteria > Acidobacteriota > Terriglobia > Terriglobales > Acidobacteriaceae > Telmatobacter. The sequence goes on along the minus strand of JBEKKI010000011.1, from coordinate 96,189 downwards.
ATGGTGCGCGCGGGCAGAAAGCGGACGGCCAGGTCGGCGTGGGGATGCGAGGGGGCCTCGGGCGGCAGCAGGCGAAGCTGTACCTCGCGGGCCATGGCGATGTCTTTCTCGAGTTGGCGCTCCTGGCGATGGACGGCCTGGTAGAGGCGCGCGTTCTCGATGGCGATGGCGATTTGCGAGGCGAGCGTGGTGAGCATGCGCTCATGCTCTTCATTGAAGAAGTTGGGGCGGGTGTGTTCGAGATCGAGCACGCCGATGACGCGGCCTTTGTAGAAGAGCGGCACGATGAGTTCCGAGCGGGTCTCCTGGTTCATGGGCAGGTATCGGGGATCCTGCGTAACATCAGGAACGTTGATGGGGCGCCACTCGCGGACAGCGGCTCCGACCAGGCCGCTCGAAACGGGAATGCGGCGCATGGGCGCGTGAGAGTAGCCGAAACGCCAGGCGTAACGCGTGATGAGCGAATCGCCTTTTTCGTCGAGCAGCAAGATGGAGAACATCTGGTAGTCGATGAGGCGGCGCAGGAGCTGGCCGACGCGCTCGAGCAGGGGATTGAGGTCGAGAATCGAGGCCAATTCAACGGCGATCTCGTTGAGGACTTCGAGGGTCTGCGCCTGGCGGGAGACGCGAGCGTAGAGTCGCGCGTTCTCAATGGCCTGGGCGATGCGCGAGGCCGTCATGGTGAGAACGTGCAGGTGCTCGGGGCGGAAAAAATCCGGCTGCTCGCTTTCGATGTCCATGACGCCGATGAGGCGGTTCTTGGCGATGAGGGGCACGGCCAGCTCAGAGCGGACGCCGGGGTTGGCGTCGATGTAGTAATCGGCGGTGGAGACGTCGTTGAGCAGGATGGGCTGGCGCGTGAGGGCGACCTGGCCGACAACGCCCTTGCCGACGGGGACGCGGGTGCGCTCGACCTGCGGGGTGTGGCCGATCTGAAAGCGCATGCGCAGCTCGTGCGTGCGGTCGTTGAGAAGGAAGATGGCAAAGATGCGGTAGGGAATGACGGCTCGAACCAACTCGGAGGTACGGGCGAGGAGAGTTTGCAGGTCAAGCGTGGTGTTGAGCGTGTCAGTAAGGCGCATCAGAAAGGCCACGTCGGCCGGCTCGATGCGGGCGTTGATGGGGTCGAGATGGGCAGGCTCGGCCGGGCGATAATCGCCCTCGAAGTCGTGTGGCGGCGGAGATGGAGGAGTGGAGGACATTAGGGGTTCGAGGGGAATGATACAGGAGTTGCCAGGGCCAGGGATTAGGAAACAGAGAACAGGGAATCAGCTTTGGAGACGGGAGTGTTGCTTCCGACGTTGGATGAAAAACCAGAGCAGAAGTGGACGGGATAGGCTGTATCGTTTTAAGGATACAGGATGTCAGAATGGGGTAGTGTCCTGATTTGAAATCCACAGCCTCATTCTCCAACAGCGGCAAGCAACGTGTTATCTGGAGCCGGATGTCACCAACAACACCAAAACGAAGGCCGGCAACAAAGAAAAAACAAGCACCAATACGTAGGAAAGAACGCCGGGTAGCACTGTGGAGCGCAGCATTGGCCGCAGTATTGGCCCTAGGAACTTTACTCGGCTATCTAGCGCTGATTCCACGTGTAACCGCGACTGTTTCTGATCCCCTCGATCAGAATGATCCCTTTTCATCGACCATCACCATCCAAAACTCGGGATATATTCCCCTTCGTTCTGTACGAGTCAACCTTGGGATTAACTACATAACGTTCATGAGTCGATACGGCACACCGAAGACGATAATAGGGCAAGAGAGGACCGGCACTGAGGTTTCATACGCCAATGGACCTCCGCGTGATTTGGGAATGGATGAACGATTCACGGTTTCCCTGAATGACGCCTTTTCCACTAATAATCAGGGCCTTATTGCTGCCCAAATTACGATCATCGTTCAGTACCGTTGGCCCCTGATTGGCGTCCGTCGTGAAAAGCGATTTCCCCTCACCGCCAAACGGATGAAGGATGGCAGCTTTCGCTGGTTTGCTGAAGTTTGGCCCAGGCCAAATTAGGACATAACCCAGAATCTAGATCGCGAACAGCGCGGCAACGCGGTGACGTCAGCTTGGGAGGCCGATCATGATCGTGGAGTCGTTCACTGATAGCCGGAAACTCGTGGTCAGCGCGATTGAAAAGTGCCTGCGATCGCTGATTGATGTCGTTCAAAGGCTCTTTAGTGGACGCCTGGCAAACCTGAAGGTCGCGTTGGGCGCCGTAGTCATCTCCCTGATCGTGAACTTTCCCGCATATTACGAATTCAACAATATGCTCAGCCACTCCCCGATCACTCAGGCCCTGAATGTCAAAGTCCAGAATCCGCTATCTCCGATTCCAGCTGGCCTCAAGGAGGTGGAAAGTCACAATGACAAACTCGAATTGCGCCTGACCGTCCCAATTCTCGGCTGGCTGAGCGGCACTGGCGAGTGGACTGTTGTCATCTGGAGTCACCTTTCAGCACTTGGAGTGTTCTATCTTCTCGCCGTTTTGGCAAACAAAGCGCTCGACGATGAAGTGGGCAGCGCCCTCTTTGTCTTGGGCATCGGTTCGACGTTTTTCGGAAATTTGTTTTTTAATGATTTTCAATTTGGTGATGGGGTTGCATTCCTCTTCTTACATCTTTCAATCTCGTCAAGGAGCACATTGGTTTCTTTTGGAGGCTTCCTCGCCGCCGCGTTTTGTGACGAGCGCGCGGTGACCGCGATGCCATTGCTGCTCGTGTACATGGTGCTCAGCCACAGCGGAGATACGGAGAAAAACCGGCGTCGGAGGTTGTGCGTTTCAATCCTGCTCGGAGCGGTCGCGTGGGGGTTGCTGAGAAGTTGGATCGCAGGTTCTTTTCACTTGACGATGGGAACCTCGGACCTGGCGACTCGAGCGATTTTCAGGGATCAGATGGTCGAAGCTGTTCCTTATGTTCTTTTGAACGTTTTCAAGGCGTCATGGACCTTGCCACTCTTTGCTATATCGAGCTTAGTTTTGCTGCGAAAGTGGCGATTTTCTTTCGCGCTCGCATGCGCCTTTGCAGCGGCCATCGCACCGGCATTCCTGGTGGCCGATTTTGATCGAAGCGTCTGCTATACCTTTGTGGTCCTGTTAATTTCGCTCCACTTTCTTTGGGGCGACAGAGACGCATCGCGGAAGTATCTTGCGGGAATCCTCATCGTGAACCTGCTGCTGATTTCCCCCGGGGTGACGATCTTCAGAATCCCATTTAAGGCGATCACCGGATTCGGCGGGTGGTAATGCCTTCCATCCGATACAGAATTATGGTTGTTTAGTTGCGGGACCGATGAGCACAGTGTGCGAGTGATCGAGGCGGCGATGCGCGGTCCCTGCTTATTCCGCTCCGAGCTCCCGCAAGATGGCGACGGAGGCGGAGGAGCCGATGCGGTTGGCTCCGGCTTCGAGCAGAGCACGGACCTGTGCGACGGTGCGGATGCGGCCGGCGGCTTTGACGCCGCAACGTGCGCCGGCCACGCCGCGCATCAGGGCAACGTCAGCGGGAGTGGCGCCGCCGGATGCGAAGCCGGTGGCGGTGTTGATAAAGTCGGCGCCGGCGTGGATGGCGATCTCGGAGGCGCGGAGCTTTTCTTCCATGGTGAGCAGGCACGTTTCGAGGTTGACCTTGAGTGCAGCTCCGTGATGGTGAGCCACCGTGGCGACCGCGTGGATGGCGTGGTGTACGGCCTGGTGATTGCCGCTCTTGAGCTGGCCAATAGGCAGAACCATGCCCAGCTCGCGCGCGCCGAGGCGGATGAGGGCCGCGGACTCCTGGCGAAGGGTGGAGACGAGCGATACGCCAAAGGGAAATCCGATGGTGACGCCGACCGGGATGCCGGTGCCTGCCAACGCGCCGACGGCGGTTGAGGCCCAGACCGCATTGACGAAAATGCAGGCGAAGCGATAACGGGCGGCCTCGGCGCAGAGATTCTCAACTTGCTTGCGCGTGGCGTCGGGCTTGAGCAGCGAGTGATCGATGACGGCAGCAAGCGACTGCCATGTGGACAGGGCGGCGGCGGTAAAAGCGGCCGAGTCGAAGGTCCCGTAATCGAATTCCAGGTCGGAATCCGGGACCGGGATGGAAGCTGTCATGGAGGATGCTCCTTACAATCTGCAGACACCGCTCTCGCTAAGTTCATCGGCGGTCTCCGGGAAATGAGTATACGGCGGCGGCGGGTCCGGGCCCAAATGAATAGACGGAGATCCAGGTGAATTAGACGAAGATTCAGGGGCGGGCGAAAACGACGGTGAAGGTGACCGGGCGTTGGAGCGCGAGGCCAGCGAGCTAACCGGCCTGGCCCGGCGCCATGATGCATATATCGGGCAGATTGCGATAGCGCTCCGCGTAGTCCATTCCATAACCGATGACAAAGAGGTTGGGAATGGAGAAGCCCACATAGTCGGCGTCAATCTTCTCGATGCGGCGCGAAGGCTTATCGAGCAGCGTGGCGATGCGCAGGGATTTGGGATGCTGCTGCAGGAAAAGCTTGCGCAGATAGGAGAGGGTGAGGCCGGTATCGAGGATGTCTTCGACGATGAGAACGTTTTTGCCCTCGATGGGCTGGTCGAGATCCTTGATGACCTTTACGGCACCGGAGGAGCGCTGGCCGTTGCCGTAACTGGAGACGGCGACGAAGTCGAATGTGGCGTCGGCCTGGATGGCGCGCGACAGATCGACGAGGAAAAACGCCGCGCCCTTGAGCACGCCGACCATGACCAGCTTTTCTCCGTTAAGGTCGCGGGAGATTTGCGCGCCCATTTCGGCGACGCGATCGGCGATCTGCTGGCGGGAATAAAGAACGTCGAGGCCCTGAGTCGTCATGGTAGCCATGGAGACAGTATCGCGCGGAATCGCGTGGCGGCAAAATGTGTAAATCGGGGGGGAAAAGGACAGCGGGGTTAGCGGAGCTGGAAATTCCTACCCTTCGCGCAAAGACGGCGCGAAAGGGTGGGGCAACCCGGGAACCCGGCGGAAGAGCGAGGTGGGGCGAGGCGGCGGGGCGGCGGCGGGGCGGCGGATCGAGACGAGCGCGCGTCTATACTTGAAGAGAGATGCTTCCTTATATACACATTGGGTCATTCAACCTGCCTACTTTCGGGCTGATGTTGTGGGTGGCCATTGTGGCCGCTGCAATCGTGGTGGATCGCGCGTTCAAACGGGCGAAGATCAACGCGGACGCGGTGGGGATGGTGGCGATTGCAGCGGTGATCGGCATCATCGGCTCCAAGATTTGGCACGTGCTCGATACGCCGCAGGAATTCCGGGAGATTGGCTGGCGGGTTCTGTGGGACAACGCCGGATTTGCGTGGTATGGCGGGCTGGTTTTCGGCATATCTGCGCTGGTATTCATGGGCTGGAGAGAGAAGATCGGGGCGCTGCGGATGCTGGACCTGGCTGCTCCGGCGGCGGCCATTGGGTACGGCGTGGGGCGCATCGGATGCTTTCTTTCCGGCGACGGCTGCTACGGGATCGCGATCACGCCGGTGCACATTCTCGGGATGACCTTTCATCCATGGGGAATGGCGTTCCCCCCTCCCGCCATCGAACCGGTGCTGGTCCCGGTTTACCCGACGCCGCTTTACGAGCTGGGTGCGGGATTGCTGATCGGCGGATGGCTGTGGTGGCGGCTGGGGAAGCCGCACGCGACGGGCGCGATTCTGGGCCAATACCTGATGCTGTGCGGAATAGCTCGCTTTCTGGTTGAATTTATCCGGCGCAACCCCAAGGTTCTTTGGGGTTTATCGAATGCGCAACTGGCCAGTGCGGGGGCCATTCTGGTGGGCATCGCCGTCGCGTGGTGGGCGGCGAAGAGGCCTGCGATGAAGCCTGAAAAGACACCGGTGGCAGTAGGGAAGACGGCGTAGTGCGGGCTTTAATTACCCTTTTTCGGCCCCCACGGGTTGACGACGGTCAAGCCGCAGCCGGCAAAATCATTCACATCGCGTGTTGCAAGAGTTGCGCCGTGAACGCGCGCGATGGCGGCGATTTGTGCGTTCATTTCGCGAATGGGCCGGCCGATTTTTCGCCGCGCAGCGAGAATATGCGCATACTGGCGCGCGGCGGGCAGATTGAAGGTGAGAACCTGACCGCGAAAATCTTCGACAATCATGTCTTCGACCGCTTCTCTCAAGGCTTTCTGTTTGCGCCCTGACGGCATCATCTCGACTCCGGAGAGCAGTTCGGCGAGGACGACGGATGTGGTCCACAAGTCTTCTTCGGGATGCGAGTCGAGCCATGCCGCTACAACCGGATCCGGTTGCTCTCGCAAGTACTCAGAGATGACATTGGTGTCGAGCAGGATCATTTGTCGAACTTAGGCAGCGGACGAGTTGAGATTGTGCGCGGCGGGATGGGGAGTTCCACTCCTCCAAAGGGCGCAAAGCGCCTACGGAGAGCGGTGCCGAGGCCCTCACGCCGCGCGGGGCGAGGCGTGTCGATCACGAGTTCGGAGAGAAGTTCGCGGGCTTCGGCTTCCATGGAGCGGCCGTTGCGGGCGGCGCGAATCTGCAGCTTGCGTTTGACGCCCTCATCGAGTTTGCGGATGACGATAGTGGCCATAAAAGGATGATAACAGGAAAGTGCTAGCAATGCAAGCACTGCTAGCACTTTGGCCCATCCTTGGGTGCTGGTGCAAGCATCGAGGTCTGCAGCAAGCGTGAGTTGTGTCACGGGCCAAGTGGGCGTCCTCGGCCAAAAAGTGATTTGCAATACTTGTGATGACGCTTACAGCCAGTCGTGTTTTCCCAAAAGTAACTTCGCTCACATCGACCGGCGAATTTCTGGACTAATGAACGCCTCCTAAGAAGCCCAGGAATTCGCCGGCGCAGCAATGTGAGCGAGGTACGCATGGGGCAGTCGATTTGGAATGCGATGCAGCAGAAAGGCTATAGCCGCAGAGAGTTTATGCAATTCTGCACGGCGGCAGCGGCGATGGCCGGCCTGGGCCAGACGGGCGTGGCGCAGGTTGTATCGGCGTTTGAGAAGAAGGAAAAACCGGCTGTGGTGTGGATGCACTTTCAGGAGTGCACCTGCTGCAGCGAGTCGTTTATCCGGTCGTCGCACCCGATTGTGGCGGATGCGCTGCTCGATGTGCTCTCGCTGAACTACACGGAGACACTGATGGCGGCCTCGGGCTTCCAGGCGGAAAAGAGCCTGAACGACACCATCGCGAACAACAAGGGCAAATACATCGTGCTGGTGGAAGGCGCCGTGCCCACGAAAGACGGCGGCGTGTATTGCATGGTGGGCGGCAAGACGGCGGAATCGATTCTGCAAACCGTGGCCAAGGACGCGGCAGCAATTGTGGCGTGGGGAAGCTGCGCGTCGAACGGCTGCGTGCAGGCGGCCAAGCCTAATCCGACCGGCGCGACGCCGATTTCGAAGCTGGTGGACAAGCCGGTGATCAACGTGCCAGGCTGCCCGCCGATCGCCGACGTGATGATGGGCGTGGTGACGCACCTGCTGGTGCTGGGGCAGGTTCCCGAGCTCGACAGCCAGGGCCGGCCCAAGGAGTTCTACGGGCGGCGCGTGCACGACACCTGCTATCGCCGGCCGAATTACGATGCCGGGCTGTTTGTGGAGTCGTGGGACGACGAGAACGCGCGCAAGGGATATTGCCTTTACAAGATGGGCTGCAAGGGGCCGGTCACCTACAACGCCTGCTCGGTGGTGCGATGGAACGAAGGCACCAGCTATCCGATCCAGTCGGGACACGGCTGCATCGGCTGCAGCGAAAACGGCTTCTGGGACAACGGGCCGTTCTATCAGCACCTGGCGTCGTTCCCGGGATTCGGCATCGAGAGCACGGCCGATACCATCGGCACCGCAGTGGGCGTGGCCACGCTGGCCGGAGTTGCGGCGCACACGGTAGTGACCAACATACGCAAGCGCAACGTGATTGCGGAAGTTCACGCAGAAGAGAAGAAGGAGTCGTAAAGAGCCATGGCAACGCGTGTCGTCGTCGATCCCGTAACTCGCATTGAAGGCCACCTGCGCATCGAGGCGGTGGTGGAAAATGGCGTCATCACCGACGCGTACAGCGCCGGCACGATGATTCGCGGACTGGAGAAGATCCTTGTCGGCCGCGATCCGCGCGATGCCTGGGCCATTACGGAGCGCGTGTGCGGCGTGTGCACTACGGTGCATGCGCTGGCCAGCGTGCGTTCAGTGGAGGATGCGCTGGGCATCAGCGTGCCCCCGACGGCGGAGCTGATCCGCAACATCATGCTGACCACGCAGTACGTGCAGGATCACGTGATCCACTTCTATCATTTGCACGCGCTGGACTGGGTGGACATTGTGAACGCGCTCAAGGCCGATCCCAAGAAGGCGGCGGAGCTGGCGCAATCATTCTCCAAGTGGGACAAGAACAATACCGCGTACTTCACCGCGGTACAGGACAAGATCAAGGCGTTTGCGGCGAGCGGGCTGGGAATTTTTGCCAATGGCTACTGGGGCCATCCGGCGTACAAGCTGCCGCCGGAGGTGAACCTGATCGGTGTGGCGCACTATCTGGATGCGCTGGAGTGGCAGAAGGAAGTCGTCAAGATTCACGCCGTGTTTGGCGGCAAGAATCCGCACCCGAACTATCTCGTCGGCGGCGTTCCGTGCTCGATCAACGTGAACGAAGTGGCGGCCATCAACTCCGACCGGCTGAATCTGGTTTCGCGGCTGATCGGGCAGGCCGACGAGTTCATCAATGAGGTTTATATTCCCGACCTGCTGGCAGTAGCTTCGTTCTACAAGGAATGGGCGAAGTACGGCGGCGGGCTGCACAACTACCTCTCCTACGGCGAGTTCCCGACCAAGGGCTACAACCAGCCGGACGCGTTCAAGTATGCGCGGGGCGCGGTGCTCAACCGCGACCTGAGCACGGTGCATCCAGTGAATCCGCGCGACTCGCAGGAGATCAAGGAGTACATCGCGCACTCCTGGTACAGCTACGAGGGTGGCGACAACGTCGGCGTGCATCCGTGGGCGGGCGAGACCAAGATCAACTACACGGGACCGAAGCCGCCGTTTGAGAGCCTCGAGGGATACGAAAAATATTCGTTCCTGAAGACGCCGCGGTGGAAGGAAAACCCGATGGAAGTGGGACCGCTGGCGAGGCTGCTCGTTTCATATGCGGCCGGCCACGAGGACGTGAAAGAAACCGTGGGCATGGTGCTGGGCAAGCTGAACGTGCCTGTCGACGCGCTGTTCTCGACGCTGGGCCGCACGGCGGCGCGCGGCGTGGATGCGGCGCTGGCCATGATCTGGCTGAAAGAATTCTTCGGGCAGCTGATGGACCGGGTGAAGAGCAACGATGTGTCGACGTTCAACGGCGAGAAGTGGGAGCCGAAGACGTGGCCGGCAGATTGCGAAGGCGTGGGACTGGAAGAGGCGCCCCGCGGCTCGCTGGCGCACTGGATCAAGATCCACAACGGCACCATCGAGAACTACCAACTGGTGGTGCCGACGACGTGGAACGGCTCGCCGCGCGACGCCAAGCAGCAGCACTCGTCGTTCGAGGCGTCGCTGATCGGAACTCCGGTGGCAAATCTCGAGCAGCCGGTGGAGATCATCCGCACCATCCACTCCTTTGACCCGTGCCTGGCCTGCGCCGTACATCTGTACGATCCGCAGGGACGGCAAATTCACCAGATTTCATTCGAGTAAGGGCGATGAGCACACAGAGCGCTAGAGTAAGAGACATCTTCAAGCTGAACGGCGAGGCGCCGGTTGAATACCGGCGCGTCTACGTGTGGGAACTTCCCGTCCGCGCCTATCACTGGATCAACGCAATCGCGCTGACGCTGCTGTGCGTGACCGGTTTCCTGATTGGCCACCCCGTTCGCATTGCGTACGCAGCGGAGGCCTACCAGCAATACTGGTTTGGCTGGGTGCGGTTCCTGCACTTTGCGTCGGCGTGGGTTTACGTCTTCAACTTCTTGGCGCGGCTCTACTGGGGATTTGTCGGCAATAAGTACGCCAAGTGGAGCGCATTCTTTCCGCTGAAACGGTCGCAGCGGCAGGAGATCGTCGACGTCGTCAAGGCCGACGTGCTGGAAACCAAAATGCATGGGCCCATCTCCACCGGGCACAACGCGCTGGCCGGTCTGATCTACTTCGGCACTTTCTTAGTGTTTGTCTTCCAGACCATCACCGGCTTCGCGCTTTATTCATCGATGAGTTCGTCGTTCGTGCCGAAGTTGTTCACCTGGGTTATTCCGCTGCTTGGCGGCGACATGGGTGTGCGCTTCTGGCACCACTTGTTCCTGTGGTTCTTCGTCACGTTCATCATCGTCCACATTTATCTCTCCTTCTATCACGACTACATCGAGGGCCGTGGCACGGTGTCGTCGATCATTGGCGGATGGAAGTTCGATCGGGTGACGGATACAGGGAACGAAAAGACAGGGACTAGGGACTAGGGACCAGGGAACAGGGAACAGAGGTGCTGGGTGGGCGCGAATCAAAAGACGCTGGTGCTGGGGCTGGGCAACGTCATCATGGGCGACGAAGGCGTCGGCGTGCACGTGGTGCGCGCGCTGGAAAAGCAGACACTGCCGGCCGATGTCGAGTGCCTGGACGGCGGGACCGGCGGGTTCATCCTGCTGGAGCCGCTGCAGAAGGCCGGCCGGATCATTCTGATCGATGCGGCGGCGGACGGAAATCCGCCCGGGACTGTTACCCGAACGACGCCGCGTTTTTCGCGGGATTATCCGCCGACGTTGACGGCCCACGATATCGGAGTCAAAGATCTTCTGGACGCCTTTTATATGCAGGGCGGAACGCGCGACGTAATCCTGTACGCCATCGCCATCGATCCCCACCAGTCCATCTCCATGGACCTCTCGGCGGAGTGCGCAAGGGCAGCGGAGACGGCTGTCTACGAAATCCTCGAGGAACTAGGCGCACGCGTCCCCGCGGCCTGATTCCGGCCGTTCGATCCCCGGGGGTCAGTTTCCAAGGTTGCAAATCGGACCATTTTGGTCTAATATGCGGTTTATGGAAGGGATGACCTGTTGTCGCTGCTGTATGCTGCTCGCGCGGCAACGGTGACCTGGGTCTGAACTTCTTAAAAAACGCCACGGTTTCCCCGATGCCCGCGATTGAGCCACAAGCTCTCGCGGGCATTTCATTTTAGCCCGAGAAAAAAGGAACAGATGACCGAAGCTGCTCAACAAAAAGAAACCAAAGCCCAGCGGATGGAACGCCTGAAGCGCGAGAAGAACCCTTGGGAGGCCTTTGACGAGGTTCGTCAATTCGCTCGCGAGGGGCGGTCCAGTGTTGTGCCGGAGTGGGCATCCGCGTATTTCAAGTGGTGGGGTGTTTATACGCAGGGTGACGGCGTGGGGGCTACGGGCGGCAAGGGCGGAGAAGGCCTGGCCACCGATTGGTTCATGATGCGCATCGGGATTCCCAACGGGATTCTGACTGCGAAGCAGTTGCGCACCATTGCCAAACTGACGCGCAACCACGCCAGGAACCTGGCCGACATTACGGTGCGGCAGAACATCCAGCTTCATTGGCTGACGATTGAGTCGCTGCCCGAGGTGGTGGATGCGCTGGACGCGATCGGCCTCTCGCCCAAGGGCGCGTGCGGCGACGTGGTGCGCAACGTAACGGGATGCCCGCTGGCGGGAGTTGCAGCCGACGAGTTGATCGATGCGTCGCCGATCGCGCTGGGAATTGCCGAAGATCTCAAGGGGAATGTGGAGTTCTACAATCTGCCGCGCAAGTTCAAGATTTCCGCCACCGGGTGCAAGTGGTGGTGCAATTATCCCGAGATTAACGATATTGCTTTTACCGCTGTGCAGCGCGGCGATGAGGTTGGGTACTCGCTGCGCGTGGGCGGAGGGCTCTCGAACGAGCCGCATCTTGCCGTGCGACTCGACGCGTTTGTGCGGCCGGACCAGGCCGTCGGCGTGGCGCGCGGCATCGCCGAAATCTTTCGCGACCAGCAGGGGCTGCGCGAGAATCGCGAGCGAGCGCGGCTCAAATATCTTTTCATGCGCGAAGGTTGGACGGCGGAGCAATTCCTCGACGAGCTGCACGCGAAGATCGGATTCAGGCTCGATCCGGGCGTGCCGGAGGAGGTGCCGAGCGAAATTCTGCGCGATCACGTGGGCATCCATCCACAGAAGCAGCCGGGACTGGCATACGTGGGCGCATCGGTACTGCGCGGGCGCATTTCAGGTGAGCAGCTTGAAGCCGCGGCGGGCCTGGCCGAACGATTCGGCAGCGGAAACCTGCGGCTCACCATCTCGCAAAACCTGGTTATTGTCGACGTGCCCTACGCGAACACTGGCACGCTGGCGCGCGATCTGGGCGAAATCGGGCTGCGAGTGGAGGGCTCGATGTTCTGGCGCGGAGCGATTGCCTGCACAGGCACGGAGTTCTGCAAGCTGGCAATTTCAGAGACGAAGGGTTTTACGCGGTGGCTAGTGGACGAGCTTGAAGAGCGGCTGCCGCAGTTCGATCAGCAACTGAAGCTGCACGTGACGGGCTGTCCCAACGGCTGCGGCCAGCACTGGATTGCGGACATCGGGCTTGAGGGCAAGAAGATCAAGTATGAAGGCAAACTGACAGACGCGTTTTATTTCTGCCTGGGCGGCGCCGTGGGCCAGCATGCTGGCGTGTCGCGGCCCGTGGGGTATCGCGCGCCGGCGCCGCTGGTGCCGGAGGCGATCGAGCGGCTGCTGCGCAACTATCTGGCGGGCCGCGAGCCGGAAGAGAATTTGCGCTCGTGGTTTGCGCGCCACTCGAACGACGAGCTGCGCGCGCAGCTTGCGGGCGAGGTGCTGGCGCCGGTGGAGCGCGATGCGCCGACGGGGCCGGTGCCGCAGGCGGTGGCAGAGTAAAGACAGGGAACAAGGGACCGAGGGAACGAGGGAACAAGAAAACACGGAATAGGGATTAGGGAATAGCCAATAGTCAGTAGCCAGTAGCAAAACGGCAGGGACCGAGGGACGTAGGGACTGAGAAAGACAAGCTGAGAGCTGAAAATATGAGTTTGTTGCCGATCTTTTTGAAGCTTGAGGGCCGACCTTGCCTGCTGGTGGGCGCGGGGACGGTTGCGCTGGAAAAGATCGGGAGTCTGCTCAAGACTGGCGTGCGGCTGCGCGTGGTTGCTCCCGAGGCGCGCGCCGAAATCCGGCAACTGGCGGCCGAAGGCAAGCTCGAATGGGTCGAGCGGAAGTTTGAGCCCGCGGACATTGACGGCAGTTTCATTGTGATTGCGGCGACGGGCGTGCCGGAAGTGAATGCGGCCGTCTATCGCGAGGCGGTGGCGCGGAACATTCCCTGCAACAGCGTGGACGATATTCCCAATTGCGACTTTTTCTTTGGGGCGGTCGTGAGCCGCGGCGATCTGGAGATCGCGATCTCGACCGCGGGGGAGAGTCCGGCGGTGGCGCAACGGTTGCGGAAAGAGATCGACGAGCAGTTGCCCGACGATCTCGGGCCATGGCTTGCGAAGCTGGGCGAGTTGCGGCGCGAGGTGCTGGATGCGCATCCGCGCGGCGAAGAGAGACGGCTGCTGCTGCACGAATTGGCGCAGCGGCAAATTTGCGATTCGGCGTTGTGCGCGACAAAGCAACTTGCGCGGACAGGAAGGGAACCGGCGCGCGCACAGGCCGGGACTGTATATCTTGTTGGCGCGGGGCCGGGCGATCCGGAGCTTCTCACGGTGAAGGCATTACGACTGATCGAGAGCGCCGGCGTGATTCTACACGACGACCTGGTGCTGCAGGCGATCCTCGATCTTGCAACGCCGGCGGCAGAAGTGGTCAACGTAGGCAAGCGGTGCGGCGTAAAAAACATCACGCAGGAAGAGATCAATGCGCTGATGGTGGAGCATGCTTGGGCCGGGCGCAGCGTGGTGCGATTGAAGAGCGGCGATCCGCTGCTATTTGGACGGGCTGCCGAGGAGATCGCAGCGCTTGCCGAGGCCAGCGTGCCAGTTGAAATTGTTCCGGGGGTGTCTGCGGCGTTCGCGGCGGCGGCGGCGATCGGGCGGTCGCTGACCGATCGCGAATGGGCGTCGCACGTGATTTTTTCCGCGGGGCATCACGCGCAGTCGCACAACCGCGAAGCGCTGCCGGCGCTGGAGGCTGGGACGCGCGTTGTTTATATGCCCGGCCGGGATCTGAATCTGCTGGCGGCCGAATGGCTCGACGAGGGGCTGCCGCCCGAACTGCCGTGCGCGCTGATCTCGCGGGCGGCGCAACCGAATCAGCAGGTTGTTCACACAACGTTGGGCGAGTTGGGCGCGACGGCGCCTGCCGCCGCCCCGAGTTTGTTACTGGCCGGCTGGGCGGTGCGGGAGCCGAGAGTAGCGGAAATCCTGGTCCAAGGCGCCGCATCCACTTCTGCCTAACCCGAATTCCATCCCATCATTTACCTCTCGCAGAACTTCGCCGGCCATCGGTCGTGCGGGAGAATCCGTTCATCCCGGTTGCATTCCGGATAAAATCCCTCCAAATTCCTCGAAATCAGGGCGTCGTAACGTTACAGTGGCGTATTGAGACTACCGCTCACGTCCGCTCCTCGGTGAATCTCGACTGCAACGGCGCGAAGTCTGACCGAAGGGTGGCCGAGGGGGCGAACCTGGATGTTCACTCTGCGGTCGGACTTCCGCCGGGCTCAAGCCTGAATCCCCGGAGGAGAACATGATTCGACTGCACAGAGTAGGGGCGCAACTGAACGCGATTGGACGCTGCGCCCTGGTTGGAACCCTTGTAGGCATGCTGGCAACGGAGGCCGTGGCACAGAGTCCGGCGGCCGCGAACGCGCAAGCGCCGGCAACACCTGAAACAGCAACCACGCAACCCGTCACCACCGCGAGCACGCAACCTGCGAGCACGACGCCCGCGCCCACCGCAACTCTTCCCGTCACCAAACAAGACAAGGCAATTGCAAACACCGATGCCCTGCCGGAAGCTCCGGACGCCGCGCCGGCCACAACCGACTCGGCAAGCATCAACATGCCTCCCGACCTGAAGGCGATGATGGACGACGCCCAACAGAACGGGCAGAACCTTACGTCGACTCAGCCGACTCAGAAGAAAGGCGTCCAGCGACCGGGCATGCTGGTTCTGGGGATCGCTGGAGTCCCGCTGATTATTCTCGGAACCATGATTCTGTCGCTCAATGTGGTCTCCAGCAAAACCGGCGAAAAGGTTGCGCTCGGCTCGGCGTTCATGGCGCCCGGCGCGGCCATGAGTGGACTTGGCTTCTATTTTGCCTTCCACAAGAGCAACAAGAACCGGTAAGCACCAGCCCCGGTAACTTGCATCAGGGGTCTTCGCCGCCCACGGAGGCCCTCCCCCATTTACAACGAGCGATCGAATGATTCGCAGCTTAGACGCAGGGACCAATGCCGCATGCTGTCCGAGTCGAGGAGTGGCCCGCTCAAAAGGCCGAAATCCGCGCATGGTAAGATCATTGAATTACCGCGGAAAAGGCTCCAGATGCCGGGCATCATCGAAAGCCACGCTTCCCCCCGCACTCCCGATTCGCGCTCATCGGAGATCCGCGCCTACGTGGCGGGACTGCTGGCCGGACAACAATTTTCGTCCGCCAGCCGCCGCGGGCAGCTCCTCAATTACCTGGTTGAGCACACGCTGGCCGGTGATATCGACAAGATCAACGAGTACGCGATCGGGCTCGACGTGTTTCAAAAACCGACGTCGTTCGATCCGCGCATTGAGTCGGTGGTGCGCACGGAGTTCAGCCGCCTGCGGCAGCGTCTCAAGGAATACTACGCGGAGGACGGACGCCGCGACTCGATCGCCATCGATTTCCCGCCGCGCAGCTATGCGGCGAGCTTTGAATTTCGCGATCCTTCCCGGCTCAGCGAAGTCGCCGCGTTCCCTGAGCCCGCGCTCGCTCCGCAACTGGTGCCGCCCAAGGCAAAGCCGGCGCGCCGGGGCTGGCGTTTCGGGGTTCTGATTGCCATGCCGGCCATTGCTGCCCTTGCAGTCGCGGGATACCTTGCATGGAGGCAACACGCCTCGATAGCCGCCGCCAGGCAATCGATCCACTCGATCGTCGTGCTGCCTTTTGAGAACTACTCGGCCGACCATCGCGACGACTACATCGCCGATGGAATGACGGAAGAGCTGACCAACGACCTGGCGCAGTGGCGTGACCTGCGCGTGGTGGCCCGCACCTCGGCGTTCGCATTCAAAGACAAGGGCGAGGACGTAAGAACCATCGGCCAGCAGTTGAACGTGGACACGGTGCTGGAAGGCAGCTTCACCAAACTGGGCGATCATGTGCGCATCACCGCGCAACTGAACCGCGCCGCCGACGGCTATCACTTGTGGTCGCATTCCTACGAGACGGAATCGAACGACATGCTGGCCTTGCAGGATGAGGTGGCGACGTCGATCACCGACGCGATTGGCCAGCTTCGCGGCAGGTCGCCGCCCGCAATCCGGCCGCCGACCACAGATCCTGAGGCGCTCGACCTCTACCTTCAGGCCGAATACCAATACAACCTGCACACGGCATACTCGCTGGCCAAGGCCGTCGAATTGTTCGAAGCCGCCATCGCCAAGGATCCAAACTTTGCGCGCGCGTACCTGGGTATTGGGCTCGCAGAGATGGCAGAAACGTCGATGACGACGTTGGTGCAGGAAGAGACCATTCCGCGCGTGCGCGCGGCGGCAGAGAAGGCCATCGAACTTGATCCGAGCCTGGGCGACGCAGATGGACTGCTGGCGGACCTGAACTACGTTTGGAATTGGGACTGGAACGGCGCGGAGATCGAGATGCGGCACGCGGTCGATCTGGGCGCCGGCGCAGAGGTTCGCGCCCGATATGGCTGGACGCTGGCCACGCGCGGCCGCTTCGCCGAGGCGCATGAGCAGCTGCGCCTGGCAGCGGAGCAGGATCCGCTCTCTGTGCTGCCGCCGTTCGATGAGTTTCTGACCTCCTACCTGGAGCGCGACCAGGCAGGACAGCAAAAGGCGATCGATCGTTTGCACCAGATCAATCCCCAGTTCTTTGGTGGACTTGCCTGGACGCTCGTGGGAGAGATGGCGCGCCACGACTGCCCGGCCGTGCTGAACAACGCGAGCCGATTCGCGAAGACCTATCCCAAATTGCCGGTAACGGAGACGATGCTCGCGTTTGACGCCGTGTGCAGGAACAACAAAGCTAAAGCGCTTGAACACATCAGGCAGATGGAGACCGAGAAAGCGCCGCACTACCAACTGGCGATTGTCTACGCGTTGCTGCACGACAAAGATGATGCGATTGCGGAGTTGACGAAGGCCGCCGATGCGCACGAAGGACAGATTCTCTACATCAAGTACGATCCGTTCTTCGACGAAGTCCGCTCCGATCCGCGCTATGTGGCGCTGGAGAAGCGCGTGGGATTGATCTAAAGTCTGCTTCGCTGAAAACTGGAGCACCAATATATGGTCAAATTGTTGACCGTTTCAGAAGCGGAATTCCGCGCCAAAGCTCAATAGCAGGCTTGTCTGCACCTGGCAGGGTGTGTAAATCTCCTCTCCGGCGGAGAGCGAGTTTTTGGGTTGGTAGAAAATGGTTGCACTGCCGGCTTCGAAGCGAATGATGGTGTGTCGTGACGGGTAGACCTCATAGACTCCGCCGACACCGAGAACAAGATTGGTGAACACGCAGCGATTAAGCACGACGTCTCCGTTCGCGAGCTCCCTGACCGCACGTTGTGTCTCACCGCAGGTCGAGATGTTGCAGCGTGCCCCCAAGATGACCGAAATCTCGACCTGGAAGGGCCCCAGCACCTTGGGGAACTCAAGGCCAGCAGGCGTGCATGCGGTCGGCGAATTCGATGCCAGTGGGCGTCAGTGGCAGGGGATCATGTTGCCGGTGGCGTAGTCGAGGAAGACGTTGTCGGTGTAGAAGTAGGCGCTCAGGCTGGATTTGTTCTGGTCGCCGACGCGGCCGATGTACCAATAGGCGGGCGGCGCGGGGTTGCTGGAGTTGGCGAGCTTTTTTTGTATGGAAAGCACGTTGCAGCTGGCGTCGTAGATGATGAGCGTGTGGAAGGTGGTGGGCAGGCTGGTGGGCGTGAAGACGGCGCCGCTGGTTCCACCCGTCCATTTGCCCGTGCTGGTGGCCGTGCCCGAGATCATCTGAATCTGGAGCGACTGATTTCCGGCGGGATTGGTCATGAGCGTGGCTTTAGCTCCGCTTGTGGACTGCGTGAGCGTTTCGCCGGCAACGAAGGTTCCGCTGGTGAAGGTTCCCTCGACCAGATAAACGCCGCCGGGCGCGCTGCCTGCGCTGTACTGCTGATATTGTGCGGCCACGCCGTACCTGGCGCCGGGCGTGTAGGCAAATTGGCTGCCCACGTCGGGAGTGCCGTTGGGATTGGCATTGACCTCGAGATACAAGAGGCCGCTGTTGACCATGTGCGAAACGAAATCGCTGCCCCGCTCGTTGGCGAACGTGTTCATCGAGGCATATGTTGAGGTGTCGCTGGTGGGGACGTTGGTCGCGATCCACTCAAAATCCGAAGCGACGGGCGAAAAGGACTCCCAGGCGTAAGGACAGTATCCGCCGACCGAGGCGGCGAGGGGGAAGTTGTCGCCGAGGGTCGCAGTTGCATCGGTGTATTGCACGCCAAGGACGTCGACTGGCCGGGTGAGACTGAGCTGCGCGGCAGTTGTGAAGACCTGTGGATCGGAACCGCAGGAGCTCCAACTGCCGTTGCCGCCGATTGTGGATGCGGCCAGGTTCGTGGGCGAAAGGGCGGCGCCGTTCGTGCCGCCTTCGAAGTTGAGGTAGAACGGCGGGCCGTTGCCGTTGCTGCGGATGGAAGCGTTGATGAGGGCGTTGCCGATGTAGTAGGTGATGGCGGCCTGTGTGCCGGTCCACGGGCCGATGATTTGCGTGGTCCATGCGAGTGCGCTGGCGGTGAACGCGAGATGGGTGCCGCCGTCAAGCGTGACGTAAGAGGAATTTGCCGCCCCGCCGGGAACACAGTGCATGAAGACGATGTGATCGGCGTTGAGAGTGAGGTAGCCGGAGTCGGCGCTGGTGTTGGAGCCGTTGCCGCGGATGGCGATGGTTCCGGATGAAGAGGAGTGGAAGTCGACACGGCAGGGATAGGTGCCCGCGCCGACATAGGGAGAGAAGCTGTAGATGGGTTGCGCTCCGGAAGACGCGAGGCTGCTGGATGCAACGTTGAGAGAGAATTGCAGGTCAAAGGGCGTGGATGCGGAGACGGTAGGTGTGAATCCGGCGGATTGGAGGTAGGTTGCGGCTGTGCTGGTGACGACTTTGAGCGAGTACTTGCCATGGGGATAAGAAGCGGAGCCGGGGCTGGGAGCGATGCTGATGGAGCCGCTTGATCCGATGGTCAGGCCACCCCAGATGACGTTGCAGCCGGTGTACTGATAGAGGCCGAGATTCCAGGGAGCGCCGTAGCCGCAGGGCTGGGCGCCGGTGTCGCCGAAGCTCTCGGTGAAGAAGCTCCCGGCGGGCGCGCTCATCTGCTGCCCAAGCAATTGCGCATGCACAGGGCAAGAGCCAATGAGAGCCGTCAATATGAGGCACAGTCGTCTCATCGCGCCCCTGTCAATTCTGGTTCAACAGCAAAGTCGCGCGGCAATTGACGCCGTCGAAGGTGAAGACGAGTTCGTCCTGGGCATTGGGAACGGTGCTGAGGACGATGGCGCCGGATCCGCCGCCCGTGATTTTCCAGGCCGTGCAGGAGCCGCTTGTGCCGAGCGAGAAAGTGACACCGCCGCCGACGGAATCCTGCGTGATGATCACGACGTATTGACCCCACATCACGAGGCCAGTGGGGGAGAAGATGGTGGAGGTGGCGTGAGTGGCGGTGACGCGGGCGCCTGCGAGCGGCGCGCTGCCGGCAGCGAAGGTGGTTGTGCCTCCGGCGGCGTAAGCGAGAGTGCCGACATCAACGGGCGTGGCACCATAGCCTGCCGGGCCTTGCGGCCCCTGCGGACCGGCGGGACCGGCTGGGCCGGGTGGGCCCGTGGCGCCCGTGGCACCGGTGGGTCCGGCAGCGCCGGCCGGGCCGGCGGCTCCGGCAGAAGCGATGAGCGACCACGCGGCGGAGTTCAAGTTGGGCGTGGGATTGTTCGGGCCCTGGCTCGCGGCGATTGAGACGTAGGAGGAGCCGTTATAAGTGACGGCGTCGTTGATGGCGTAGGTAGCAGATGGGCTGAAAGCGCCCATATAAGTGAAGCCGACGCCGGGGCCTATCGGGCCCTGTGGTCCTTGCGGACCTTGGGGACCGGTGGCGCCGATCGGTCCGGCTGGTCCGATTGCGCCAGTTGCGCCTGCGGGCCCGGTCGCACCGGTGGTGCCTTGCGGTCCTGTCGGTCCTGCGGGTCCGGTTGCGCCAGTTGCTCCGGTTGCGCCTGCGGGTCCGGTCGCACCGGTGGGGCCGGCAGCTCCGGCAGAGGCGATGAGCGACCACGCGGCGGAGTTCAAGTTGGGCGTGGGATTGTTCGGGCCCTGGCTCGCGGCGATAGAAACGTAGGTCGAGCCGTTCCAGGTTACGGCGTCGTTGATGGCGTAGGACGCTAAGGCGCTAAATGTCCCCATATAAGTGAAGCCGACGCCGGGGCCTTGTGGGCCCTGAGGTCCCTGAGGACCCTGCGGCCCAGAAGGGCCGATCGGACCTAGAGGTCCGGTTACTCCGGTTGCGCCTGCGGGTCCCGTCGAACCGGTGAGGCCTTGCGGTCCGGCTGGGCCTGTTGGTCCGGCGGGTCCAGTTGCGCCGGCGGGTCCGGTGGGTCCGGCAGTACCGGCCGGGCCGGTGGCTCCGGCGGAGGCGATGAGCGACCACGCGGCGGAGTTGGTGTCGGGCGTGGGATTGTTCGGGCCCTGGCTCGCGGCGATTGAAACGTAGGTCGAGCCGTTCCAGGTAACGGCGTCGTTGATGGCGTAGGACGCTAAGGCGCTAAATGTCCCCATATAGGTGAAGCCGACGCCGGGGCCTTGTGGGCCCTGAGGTCCCTGCGGACCCTGCGGCCCAAAGGGGCCGATCGGTCCTGCGGGTCCGGTTGCTCCGGTTGCGCCTGCGGGTCCGGTCGAACCGGTGAGGCCCTGCGGACCGGCGGGTCCAGTTGCGCCGGCGGGTCCGGTTGCGCCGGCGGGCCCAGTGGGTCCGGCAGTGCCAGCCGGGCCGGCGGCTCCGGCGGAGGCGATGAGCGACCACGCCGCGGAGTTGGTGTTGGGCGTGGGATTGTTCGGGCCCTGGCTCGCGGCGATTGAAACGTAGGTCGAGCCGTTGTAAGTGACGGCGTCGTTGATGGCGTAGGTTGCTGAGGAACTAAAAGTCCCCATATAGGTGAAGCCGACACCGGGGCCGATTGGACCCTGAGGTCCCGCTGGTCCTGCAGGTCCGGCTGGGCCTTCGAGTCCGGCTGGGCCGGTGACACCCTGCGCGCCCTGCGGACCCTGCGGCCCCTGCGGACCGGTGAGTGCAATCTCGAGAATGGGTTCATGGCTGGTTGAGGTGCTTTCTTTGCTGTCGAAGGTGAATGAGCCGGTTCCGGTTCCGCTGACCTCGAGCGCGATGCCGTTGTTGACGACGGTTCCGCTGTACCAGTCCTGAACCAGCGTCGTAATGTCGATGAGCAGAAAATTGCCTGCGTTGGCCGCGGCCAGACTCACGGGTTTGCCGCCGGTGGCCGAGACTCCGATCGCAGGCGGAGTTTTGTAGGTGAGGGTTTTTTCTGCCCAACTGTTGTTCACCTGATAGACATCGAAGCTGCCGGGTGTGGCGACCGTGTCGACATAGAGGCGGAGCGTTGCCTTACTCACCGCGGCGCCGGCGGGCAACGGCGCGAGGTTGAACTGTAGAAAGCTCGTGAAGCCGTTGGCGACCTGCAAGGTGGATTGAGTGCCGTAGTTCGAGGATGTGTTTCTGCTTGAATCGTAGGTGTCCTGCGTGGGAGGCGCCGATTGCGCGCGGCATAACGCAGAGACGAACAGCAAGGGTAGCGCCGCGAGGACCCCGGCGCAGGAAATAACACGCTGATTCACCGATGGACCTCCAGAAACAGGCGGCTTGAGCGAGAAAGAAACTACAGCCAAATTCGGCAAAAAGAGGATTCGGAAGCTAATTATGGGGGATGCTGCTGGCGAGTATCGTATCACTCATTCACGTTGAAGCAATCGAAAAGTTCAACATTCGATGTGAAAAAGGGGCCGGTTCCGATTGGCTGCGAGCGGGGGCGGGCTCAGTCGCCGAATTCGAGGTCGTCGAAGCGGCGCCACTTGTAGATGGCAAGGGAGACGATCCAACTGAGGGCGAAGAGACCGACGATGAGATAGCCGAGGGTGCCGAAGCTGGAGTTGAGGCGGAGGATGGCGGTCCAGAACGCACCGCCAAGATGGAGCTGACCGGCGAGCAGCGAAAGCGCTTCGATGCCGCCGACGATGACGGCGACGAGGACCGAAACGAACGTGATGGTGAGGTTGTAGTAGAGCTTGCGCACGGGCTTGATGAAGGCCCAGCCATAGGCGCCGAGCATGAGGATGTTGTCGGTGGTGTCGATGAGCGACATGCCGGCGGCGAACAGGACAGGGAAGACGAGGATGGATGCGATGGGCAAGCCGCGCGAGGCTTCGGCGGCGGAGATGCCGAGGAGGCCGATCTCGGTGGCCGTGTCGAAGCCGAGGCCGAAGAGCATGCCGAGTGGATACATGTGCCAGCTGCGGCCGATGATGGCGAACATGGGGCGGAAGAGGCGGGCGAGGAATCCGCGGCTGGCGAGGAGAAGATCGAAGTCTTCGTCGACGTAGGGCGCGCCGGCGCGAACGCGCGTGAACGCGCGATAGATTGAGACGAGCACGACGATGTTAACGATGGCGATGGCAAACAAAAAGAGACTCGAGACGAGCGTGCCGACGACGCCGCCGATGGAGCGTGCCGCGTCCATGCGGTGCTGGAGAGCGAGGGCGGCGGCGGCGATCAGGAGCGAGCCGAGAATGACGATGGTGGAGTGGCCGAGCGAGAACATGAGGCCGACGGCAACGGGTCGCTTGCCTTCCTGCATGAGCTTGCGGGTGACGTTGTCGATGGCGGCGATGTGGTCGGCGTCGACGGCGTGGCGCAGGCCGAAGCTGTAAGCGAGAAGCGCGGTGCCGAGCAGGAGCGGATAGTGGCGGAAGGCGAGGATGGCCCATAGCCAGGCGCCGGCGTTGAAGACAAAAAGCAGGCCGTAGATGCCGGCAACCTTGCCGCGAAGGTTGGCGGGAGCGTCGTCAAAGAGCGCGCGCAGGCGCGGGCGGGCGGCGGCCGCAGCGGGAGTGCGGACGGGTTGCGATGTGAGCGGGCTGGCGGGGCTCTCCATGGAAGCTCCAGCCATAATATTACGATTTCTAGATTCGTGCGAATGTGATCCAGCCCACACGAAGCAGGGACCGAGCCACTCCAGCGACATGGACCTGTCGCTGGGCCCCCGGCGAGGGCCCAAGGGAACAAGAAGACAGGGATTAGGGATCAGGGAATAGGGAATAGAAAAACAGGGAACAAGGAAGCGGCCGATTTGATGGCCGCATTTCCTTTCGCCATTCCTCACCTCCATTTGATATGGATAGCGACTGGGGGATTTCCGAGTGAAGAGACCTTCTGTGGCCGCGCTGTTGCTCGCAGCCGCGCCGTTTGTGGGCATGTGCTTCACAGTGAGCCTGTGGGATCGTGTGCAACCGATGGTGCTGGGGCTGCCGTTCAATTTGTTCTGGCTGATGTCTTGGATCGCGCTCACGTCGGTTTGCCTGCGCATCGTCTACATCCTTGACACGCGGCGCGAGCGTGCGCAGCGCGGCAGCAAAAGCGGGGACGGCGCGCGATGAGCCAAAGCACGATCGCACTGGGCATCATCTTCTTTATCGTCGTGGCCGGGTCGGCGCTGGGTTTTTATGCCGGCGCGCACCGCAAGATGAATCTGGAGCAGTGGATCGTCGGCGGGCGCGGCTTCGGCACGCTGATGATGTGGCTGCTGATGGCCGGCGAAATTTACACCGCATTTTCTTTTCTCGGCTTGAGCGGGTGGACGTATTCGCGCGGCGGGCCGACGCTCTACGATCTGGGATACATTTCCCTGAGTTTCGTTGTCGGCTACTTCATCCTGCCGCCCATTTGGGAGTTGGGCCGCAAGCACGGACTGCAGACGCAGCCGGACTTTTTCCTGATCCGGTACGGCAACAAGAGCCTGGCGGCGATTGTGGCCGCGGTGGGCGTGGCGTTCATGATTCCGTACCTGGTGCTGCAGCTCAAAGGCATCGGCATCATTGTGGAGACGGCGAGCTTCGGCGGCATCGGGCGCACGGCGGCCATGTTGATCGGCGCGGTGCTGCTGACGGCGTTTGTGTTTACCAGCGGAATTCGCGCGGTGGCGTGGGTGAGCGTGGCGAAGGATCTGCTGATGATCGTGGCCGTGGCGGCGATTGGGTTGTGGATTCCGCATGTGTACTTCGGCGGCGTGGGGCCTATGTTTACGAAGCTGGCGCAAACGCATGCGTCGCATTTAACCATGCCCGGCGCCACGCCGAACCTGGGGCACCTTTGGTTTGTGACCACCGTGCTGATGACTTCAGTGGGCGCTGCGATGTGGCCGCATTGCTTCGGCGCGACGTACACGGCCAAGGATGCCGACACGATACGGCGCAACGCGACGGTGCTGCCGCTCTACCAGTTCTCGCTGATATTTGTTTTCATCGCCGGGTTTGCGGTGGTGATGGTGGCGCCCGGCATGAGAGACGGCGATATGGCTGTGCTGACGGTGGCGCGCCAGACGTTTCCGGCGTGGATGCTGGGCGTGATCGGCGGCGCGGGCGCGCTGACGGCGATGGTTCCCGCGGCGATCATGATTCTGACGGCGGCCACGCTGTTCGCGAAAAATCTGGTGCGGCCGGTGCTTGCGCCACAGTTGACCGACGAGCAGGTGGCGCGGCTTGCGCATGGAACGGTGATTGCGCTGGCCGTCGTCAGCGTGGCGTTCGCCATTGCAACTCCCACGTCGCTGGTGTCGCTGCTGTTGGTTGGCTATGCGGGCGTGGCGCAGTTTTTCCCCGGCGTTATTCTGGGCCTCACGTGGAAGCGGACGAGCGCAGCGGGCGTGCTGGCGGGACTCGTTTGCGGCGTGGTGTGCGCGGCGGCGCTGATTTTGAGCGGGCGCGATCCGTGGAGCGGATGGAACGCGGGATTCATCGCGCTGTGCGTGAATTTTGCGGTGGTGATTCTGGTGAGTGCGGCAGTTCGCGCCGGCGGACACGGAGCAGAGCAAACGGCTGGATGAGATTTCTATCCTCCCGGTCTCAAAACCGACGAGTGGGCACCCAACTCTACGGCGATGCTTCGAATCAGCCGTCGAAGCGAAAGGCGCTGATCGCTGCGCCCATGGGTTCGTCGGTGAAGATGCGCCTGCCCGGTGCGTCGCCGGCGGCGCCGGCTGCAACGAAGAGCGGAATGAGGTGCTCCTCGCGCGGATGCGAAAAGGCCGCGAAGGGTGCGTTGCGCCAGTTGGCGAGTTGAGCATTGCGCTCTGCGGCCGGTGAAGCGACGGCTCGGGTGAGCCAGTCGTTGAAGGCGCGGGCGCGTTCGAGCGTCTGCGGCTGGAAGTAGGCGCGGAGATTGTGGAAGCTCATGCCACTCGCGATGATGAGGACACCTTCATCGCGGAGCGGAGCGAGCGCGCGGCCGGCGGCGATGTGCAAAGCGGGATCGAGAGACGCGACAAGCGATAGCGGGACGACGGGAATCGTGGCTTCAGGGAACGCGACCTTGAGCGGAACGAAAACGCCGTGATCGAATCCGCGCTGCGCATCCGTGGCTGCGGGCAGGCCTGCCGCTTTGAGCAGAGCAACGGCGCGGGTCGCGAGCGCCGGATCTCCAGGTGCGGGCCACGTGAGCTGGTAGGTGTGGGCGGGGAAGCCGGAGTAGTCGAAGATGAGCTGCGGATGCGCCGCGGCACCAGCGGTGAAGGCCGGCTCCTCCCAATGGCCGCTGACAACGAGGATCGCTTTGGGCGGCGCGGGGAGCGTTGCGGCGACGCTCTCAAGAAAATGCTGCGTAGCGTGCCAAGTGTCGGGCGGTCCCCAGGTCCAATCCATAAAGAAGCAGGGGCCTCCGCCGTGGGGAAGGAAGAGAACAGGCTGGCGTGTAACGGCAGCGGAGTTGGTGGCGCGATCGGAGTTCGGCATGGATTTTCCCTGAAGATCCCGGAGAATTAGTTGTTCTAACAAGGATTGATGCAGCGCCATCGCAAAAGATGCAGCAACTAAGCAACTGTGAGACCGCGGGACTGGGATACCCACCCTTCCGGCACAAGGCGCCGGAAAGGATGGGGCAACCGGATTAGAGGATCAGAGGACTTTGTTGTCGGCGGTGGGAAGGACGACATCGGCGGCGGCGCGACTCCAGCCGATGCGGAGATCCTTGACATCGTTGAGTGCGAATGCGCCATCGGCGGTACGTGGCGCGGTGACGGCGAAGAAGTCTGCGCGCTCGACGCTGTGAAGATGAAACGCGGGGCGGGCGTCGGGCGTCGAGTTGGCAACTTCGACGTGGCTCATTTCGAGATTACGCATGTGGCGGAGGTAGAAGCCGAAGGACGGCGTCTGGCCGAACATGCTTGGCTCGGGGTAGCCATCTTCTTTTTCGGGAAGCTGGATTTGCGCGGCGTCGGCAGCGGCGCCACCGGCCGTCTGGACATAAATATTGGAGAGCTTGACGTCTTCAATGGGGTAGCCCGGGATTCCGCTGAGGACGGAGCAGACGCGCATGGGAGCGTTGAAGCACTCGAGATTGCTGATGAGAATGCGCTTGAGCGTACCGACTTTGGTTGTGTCTTTGGGGCCACGGAGACGCGCGCCAAGTCGCATGAAGATGGGGCCGCAGGCGAGGTCGCGCATGGTGGTGTTGGTGATGGTGATGTCCTCGAGCAGGGCGCCGTCGACGGATTCGAGCGCGTAGCCGAGGCAGCCCTCGAAGACGCAGTTGGAGATGGTGACGTTGATGAAGCCGCCGTTGGATTCGGTGCCGCACTTGATGCGGCCGGTGCCGTAAGGGCGCGGGGCGGGCGGGAATTTCTTCCAGGTGCCGTCCATGACGCTGCCGAGCTGGTAGCAGCCGGTGACGTAGCAGTTGGTGATGGTGAGGTTGCGCGTGGGGCGCGCGTAGCCGAGCGAGTAGCTGGACTTGGGGCAGATGCCGTCGTCCCAGGGCGAATTGACGGTACAGTTGGAGACGCGGACGTTCTGGCAGCAGTCGATGTCCATGCCGTCGCGATCGGTATCGATGGTGAGGTTGTCGATGGTGAGATTGTCGACGCCGGTGAGTAGCAGTCCGAAGTGCCCGCCTTTGAGGATGGAGAAGTCGCGCAGCAGAACGTTGCGGCAGTTTTTGAGGGCGATGGCCTTGTTGCCGACGCCAGCCTGTTCGGCCTGGTACATGGGGTAGCCGCCACGCGGCGTGAAATGGCGCTCGGGCTGAGCGGGCGGGGTTCCCGATGCGGACGAAGGCTGGCCACCTGCGGTTGGGCGACCGACGGGCTCGGTAAAGAAGCCGCGCACGGTGGTTGACGGGGCGAGGCTGGGACCGGCGCCGAAGCTGAGGCCCTTGCCATAAATAAGGCCGGGGCCGGTGATGGAGATGTCGTGGAGGTCTACGCCCCAGAGAAGCGAGTTGTGCCAGTGATTGTGGCCGTAGTCCTGGTACGGCTCCCAGGGATCGTTAGGCTCAGCCGCATCATAGGCGCCGCCGTTGTAGCCGGTGGCCTGGCCGGGGAGGGGTGAGTCGGCGGCGAGGATCGTGGCTCCCTGGTCGAGGTGCAGGTGGACGTTGCTCTTGAGGCGGATGGAGAAACAGAGATAAATCCCCGGAGGAAAGAGGACAACGCCACCGCCCGCAGCGGCAGCCGCTTCAATGGCGCGATTGAGGGCATCGGTATCGAGGGTTTTGCCGTCGCCCGTGGCGCCGTAGATGCGGACATTGAAGAAGACACCGATCCCGGGCGCGGTCGCGCTGCCGGTTGCAGGAGCGCCGGCCTTTGAGGCGGCGAATGAGACGGCGGGAAGAGCAGCTCCGGCCATGCCGAGACTGCCGACACGCAGAAGATCGCGGCGCGCGGAATTGAAGGGGTTCATTTCTGTCCTGCATCCTTTCCTTGTCAGAGCTTCTAGCTACTAGCTTCTAGCCTCTAGCTCGGGTTGTGCCGGCGCGGCCTTTGTGCCTACGCCTAAACCTCTCAGGCCGGTGAATGCAAATCGCGTTGCTTCAAACACGGTAGCCAGGAGCTAGAAGCTAGAGGCTGGCAGCTAATCGAGATGAAAGACTTCTTCAAGCGGGAACATCGTATCATCCGCGGATGCGCCGTTGGAGGACTCAAAGAGCGGGGCCATCTCAGTTTGCCAGCGCGAATTGACGGGATGATTCTTCATCCTGTTGCGAGCCGTTTCGAAGTCCTCGGCCTCGCAGTAACCGACGACGAGACCGTCGGGGCGCAAAAAGAGAGAGTAATTGCGCCAGCCGGTCTGGCGGAGGGCGGCGAGCATCTCGGGCCAAACCTGGGCGTGGCGCGTCTTGTACTCTGCGATCATGTTGGGCCGGACTTTAAGAAGAAAGCAAGCGCGCATGGATTGCCTTTCCGTATGTGAAACAGTTTCCACTTTTATTGCGGAGTAATCGTAACACCAACCGGGCGTTGTCGGGGAGGGAAAAATGCAGGGACCAAGGGAACGAGGGAACAAGGGAACGAGGAGGCAGGGAACAGGGGCGCTTGACAGGTGACGGCGGCCGCGGGGCTAGGGGGCGACGAGGCGGGTCAGAGGGGGGACATAGGCGAGGAGGGAGACAGCGATTCCGGCGAGGGCGGCGAGGGCGAGCGAGTGGAGAAAGACGAAGCGGAGGATTGAGCCTTCCTGGCCGTAGATCTGGGTGGCGGTGGAGGCGACGACGATGCTGGGCGCGGCGATCATTTTGCCCATGACGCCTCCGGCGGCGTTGGCCGAGCCCATGAGAACAGGCGAGATGCCGATCTGGCGGGCAGTCATTTGCTGCAGGCTGCCGAAGAGGACGTTGGAGGAAGTGTCGGAGCCGGTGGAGGCCGTGCCCAGCCAACCGATAAGCGTTCCGAAGAAGGGATAAAGCGCGCCGGTGCGGGCGAAGGCAAGGCCGAGCGTGGCATCGAGTCCGCAGTAGCGGGTGATGTAACCGATGGCCATCATCGCGGCGATGGTGACGATGGTGTAACGGATATTGACGACGGTGCGCACGAACGCGGATGCCAGCGAAAGAGGACCGAGGCCCATGAGGAGGCCTGCGATGAGCGCCGCGAGCAGAATGCCGGTGCCGGTGGCGGTGAGCCAGTTGAGGTTGAAGACCGCGGCTTCAGCGGTGGGCGCTGCGACGACCGGCGGAACGCGATGGATGGCGTTGTGGAGGCCGGCAACTGTGAGCTTGACGGTCGAGTGAGCGTCCATCCATGCGGAAATGCGGGGCAGACCCCAGACGAGAACGACGAGGCTCAAGACCAGCCAAGGCAGCCAGGCTCTGAAGATGGCCGCGGCACTGTGGCCGTGATGCTTCTGAACCTGGCCCGTGATGTCGTCGAGATCGACATTGAGTGTGTGCCGGGGCTGCCAGAAGCGCAGAAAAACAACGAGGACGACGATGGTGGCGGCGGCGGAGACGATGGCCACAAGCCAAGGGCCGCTGTAGGTAGCCATGAGGTACTGTGCGGCGGCGAAGGTGGCGCCTGCGGCGAGAATCGCGGGCCAGATTTCGAGCATGGCGCGGAAGCCCGCGAAAGCCCAGATGAGCCAGAAGGGGATGAGGAGGTCGAAGGGCACGAGGATGGTGGCGGTGGTGCGGGTGAGGGCGAACAGATCGAGGCCGGTGACGCCGTGGAGAGCAATGATAGGAATGCCCATGCCTCCCAGGGCTACGGGGGCGGTGTTGGCGAGCAGGGAGAGGCCCGCGGCCTGGAGCGGCCTGAAGCCGAGACTGATGAGGATGGCGGAACAGACGGCGACGGGGGTTCCGAAGCCGCAGGAGCCCTCAAAAAACGCCCCGAGAGCAAAGGCGATGAGGAGAAGCTGGAGGCGGCTATCGGCGGTGATGCCGGTGAGGCTTTGCTGCAGAGTGGCGAAGCGGCCGGTCTTGACGGTGAGGTCGTAGAGAAAGATGACGGGAAGAATGATCCAGCAAATGGGGAATACGCCGTAGCCCGCGCCGTAGGCCGCGGCGGTGAAGGCGAGGCGGACGGGCATGTGGAAGACGATGGTGGCGGCGAGGAGCGCGGTGGCGAGTCCGGCGATAGCGGCGAGATGCGCCTTGAGGCGCAGGATGGCCATGGCGCCGAGAAGAATGACGATGGGCAGCGCGGCAATGAATGTGGAGAGAACGGTGCTGCCGGTGGGGTTGTAGCCTTGCGTCCAATGGAGAGAGGCGGAGTTGGTTTTGAAGAGATAGATGGTGCCGGCGAGGAGGGCGACGAAGGCGGCGGCCTCGAGGGACAGCAAGGCGGGGTTGAAAGGGTGTGCGGTTGCAGGTGTCTGCGGGGACGGGCTCGAAGGCATGAAACCTCGCGTTCAGACAGGTTACAACGTCAGTGTTCGCGGAGCGTAGCCATAATCAAAGAGACGCATTTTGCTCCTACGAAGGCAAAGCCTTCATAGAGAGCGACGCAAAGCAACATGAGAAGCGTGGCAATCACAATGTTCTCGGCGACGGGACCGGGATGGGCCATGTACTGATCGAACTGATTCCCCTGGTAGGCGAGAAAGGCTTCGCGTCCCAGCCCATGCCACGTCGCGTAATCCTGGGTGACGGCCTCGCCGGCGAGCACACCAATCGCGACAGCAAGAAACAACTTGAACGCGTACGCGGATTTCATGCGAGAAGGGTACAACAGGCGGCGGAGTTAGCGATGTTAGCGGAGTCAGCAAGTCAGCGAGTTAGCAAGTCAGCAAGTCAACGAGTCAGCGAGTCAGCGAGGGAACGGGAGAACAGGATTGAAGGAGTGCGGTCGAGGACGCCCGCACGACAGCCGGCGAGGATGCCGGCGTTACTCAGAGACCGCTGGTATAGCCGCGTTGCGCTAGTCAGCGGCAGCGACCAGGCGGCGCACGGTGAGGACGGTGATGTCGTCCTGCTGGCCGAAGGACTTGGCGGCCTCGGCCAGAAAGAGTGCGGGCTGCTGGCTCAACTGGCGGACGCGATCGAAGCCGAAAAGCTCGCCGTTCGATTGCCGGGCCTCGACGACACCATCGGAGAGCAAGAGAAGGCGATCGCCGGGATGCAGGTAGAAGCGGGCCTCTTCATACACCACCTCGGCGAGGACGCCGAGAGGAAGTGCGCCGGGAAGATTGATCTCCTGGCTGTTGAGGTAGGGCGGCAGATGGCCGGCGTTGGCGATCACCATCTCGCCGTTGACGCCGAACCAGATGGCCTGGCAGGTGGTGAAGCTCTCGGTGCCTGAAAGCACGCCATTCAGTGACATGAGGATTCGTGCAGGATTGCGCTCCGGGGTGCGCCGCAAAGCGCCCATCAGGAGCGAGACGTTCATGGCGGCCTTGAGGCCGTGGCCGGCAACGTCGCCGATGACGACCAGGAGGCCCTCGACGCCGACCGTTTGCACGTGGAAGAAATCGCCGCCGACTTCGGTAGCGGGACTGTAGACGGAGTCGACCTCGAAGCCCGGCGTGGCCAGTTTTTCCTGGGGAATGAGAAGCTCCTGCACGCTGCGCGCGGCGGCCAGCTCGGTGGTGGCGCGTTCCTGATCGTGCTGGATGCGGAGGAAGCGGAAGAAGACGATGAGCACGATGACGAGAATGCTGGCATAGTTGCCGAGGTTGGAGAAGTGGATGGGAATGGGGCCGGCCTGGAAGGTGAGCGGCGATCGACCGGGGGAGCCGCCTTCGCCGCTCATGGCGGAGACCAGGGCGACATCGACCGCGCCGATCAGGCTGATTCCGAGTGGAACCAGAAAGAGACCCGCCTCAAAGTTGCGGTGCACCGCGGCGGAGATGAGGTTGCCGAAGACGAAGATCGCCCATCCGATCACCCACAGGAGGCTAAGAAGGAAGATGGCCGCGAGGAAGACGATGGTTCCACGGTGAAAGAGCATGAGGAACGCGGGGCCTACGAAGGCCAGCACCGGAGCGCTGTAGCGAAGCGTCCGGATGTACCATCGCCGCGGCAAAGAGAGAAAGGCGACGAGAAACTCAAAGAACAAATAGGCGGAGATGGCGATGAGCTGCATCACCAGCGCATCGCACCAGAAGACGTCGATGCGGGCTGACGTGCCGGCCTGCTCGATAAAGCCGATGGGCGCCTGGGCAAGCTCGTGCAGGGCAAGCCAGAGGTATTCGGTGTGGCCTTTTTGCGCGAAATAAAGAGCGAACAGAAAGATGGCCAGCACGGCAAGGAGGATGGAGTAGACGAGATAAGGCAGGCGCTGGAACAGGCCCTGATTAGACCAAAGATTAAGTTCCTTCTGGAGATCGCCGGTGTTGCCGAGGTAGATGGTGTGGTTGGAGAAGAAGCCGGCGTAAGCATCTTTGCCGAAGGCGCTGTAGATGACGCGAACCGCCAGGGTCAGCGAAGTCTGGGACGGGTCGAGGCTGAGATCGTAAAGGCGCGAGATGGGCTGATAGCTTGCAGGCGCGTCTCCATGCGGTCCCTCGGGCTGAACCGGCTTGCCGTCGACGAAGACTTCGGGGCTGAGTCCCGGAGAGCCGAGGCCGAGGGCGGCGCCGCGCACGACCGGCAGTTCGATGAGCAGTGCAAGCGGCCCGTGACGCGGAGCCAACTGAAGATGAAGCCGGAACCATGCGTAGCGTCGCGCAGGAGCTGAGGGCGGAGCCCCGCCGGATTGTTTTGGACCGGCCGCGGGCGCGTTCGTGTCCACGTCGGGGACTTCGCCGATGGAAGGGAGGGCGTCGCGGATGACCCATTCGGAATCGTCGAAGGTCGCCGAAGACGCAGAGGAATCGGAGGTGATGCCAACGCGCCAGTTCTTATCGAGGACGATCGGGGAACCGAGGCTGGTGGCGTCGAAGACGGCGGGAGCGGCCGATGGCGGGGGAACGTGGGCCTTCCTGGAGTGACCGCGCAGCGGAGCGGTGGTGGCGGAAGGGTTGGAAGACGGAGGCGCGGCCTGGGCAACAAGCAGCACTGCCCCGTAGACGGTAATCAAAACAGCCGCCAGACAATTAAGCCGCAAGACGCCTCCCCCGGACGGTTTTCTTCACTCTAACGCAAGGGGGAAGAGGGCAGGGAACAGGGAGCAGAAAAACAGGGACCGAGGGACCAAAGGAACAAGAAAGCAGGGAGCAAGGGGGCTAGGGAGCAAGGGAGCGCGGGATCGAGAAGGCAAGGAGCGAGCCGAGGCGGTGGAAAAGGGTGGGATGAACGGAGTTGGTAACGGCCAGAACGAAAAAATGTGGTTTTGCCATTGTTGCCGAATTGGCAGATACTTGCGTCTAAAGGATAGAGCGAAGCGGGCCGCGCTTGCACGCGGGCGGAGGTGAGGTCATGAGGGCAGTGGATCGCATGGGTTGGAGAACAGCGGTTCTGGCGGGAATGGCGATGGCCCTTGCCGCGGGAGCCTGGGCGCAGGTGGGCGGCCCCATTCCAGGGAATTCGCCGGCGGGCTCGCCAACTGCGCAGACACCGCCGATGACTCCGCCCGATCAGCAAACGGGTCCTATCGCGACCCAGACGCCGACGGGCACGCAGCAGCCACCCGCTGGATCCCAAACCGGCGGAGATCCAGGGCTATCTGGGAAGCCGGACAGCACAACGGCATCGAACGCGGGCAGCGGGCAATTGGCGCCGTGCGAAGCGCAAAAGGACGACAAGAAGGATAAAAAGAAGGACAAGGATAAGGACAAGAGCCAGAGCGAGGACAAGATTGACGACGTGGAGCCGGGCACCGTGCCTGTTGGCAGCGACTGCGCCGGACCCCAAGCCGTGGATCCGAACAAAGTGGTCGATCCGGGCAGCGAAATGATCAAGGTAAAGCCCGGCACCATCGAGGATGTGAGCGCGGTGGGCAATCGCGACGTCGGCAAGCGCGGGCTGGGCAACTGGTACTCGACCGACAGCGAAATCAAGATGGGCAAGCAGTTCGCCGACGAGATCGAGAAGAGCACCAAATTCATTACCGATCCCGTGGTAGACGAGTACGTGAACCGCATCGGGCAGAACCTGGTGAAGAACTCCGACTGCAAAGTGCCGTTCACGATCAAGGTGATCGATTCCGACGAGATTAACGCCATGGCGCTGCCGGGCGGGTTCTTCTACGTGAACTCGGGATTGATTCTGGCGGCGGACGAAGAGGCGGAACTGGCAGGCGTGATGGCGCACGAGATTGCGCACGTTTGCGCGCACCACGCGGCGCGCGAAATGACGCGACTGAATTACGCGCAAATCGGCATGGTGCCGCTGATGATCATGCTGCCGTACGACTGGACCGGATATGGGATCTACGAGGCCGCGCAATTGGCCATCCCGATCACGTTCCTGCAGTTCTCGCGCGACTTTGAGGCGCAGGCGGACTACCTCGGCGTCCAGTATATGTACCGGTCCGGTTACGACCCGCAGGCATTCATCACCTTCTTTGAGAAGGTGCAGGCGTTGGAGAAGCGCAAGCCGGGATTGGTGGCGAAGGCGTTCAGCGACCATCCGCAAACGCCCGACCGCATCCTGCACTCGCAGTGGGAGATTGCGCGCATTCTTCCCGCCAAGGACGATTATCTGGTGACGACGTCGGAATTCAACGACGTGAAGGCGCGGCTGGCACGGATTGAGAACAAGCGCCGGCTGACCGACACGAAGGGTGTGACGCGGCCTTCGCTGCGCAGGGCAAGCACCGGGGATGGCACGGACAACTCCGGCGATGCGAGCGCGCAGAAGGGCGGCAACTCGGGAGACTCGGGCGACGGTCCGCCGACGCTGCACCGCCGCGACGACCAGAACTGAAAGACAGGGACCAAGGGAACGAGGGACCAAGGAGTCAGGGATTTGTGACCAGGGGGCGGCGAAGAGCCGCCTTCTGCTTTTCTGGCGGCCGAGCGTGGCGTGCGCCCAATCGAAATGAATCGGAACGGCTTCCCGGGAAGGGAAGCCGTTGCTATTTGCGCGCCGATGCGAGCGGCGCGGGCCGCATGGCGGCTTGAGCTTGGCTATACTTGACCTCACGGATGCGCGAGGCCAGGCCGGAGCCGGCGAAGTTTGCGCCACGAGGCTGCGAGGGCGCGTCTCCGGTACTCTTGAAAGCGCTCGATTGCCATGAAGAAGGTCGCAATAATCGCAGCCCTCTGTGTTCTCATCCTGCTGTTGACGAAGATCGCCAACCAGACGCCTCCCGAACCGCCTTCCGGATACACGTTCTGGCTGTATGCGCAGCAGGTCGTCGAGTGCAGTCCCAGCGACATTACGCTGGTGGACAATCACCTGGCAGAGACGCATCTCGATAAGGACACGAGCTGGCCCGATTGCTCTACGTTCCAGAAAGGCGATTGGCTCGACTTTCATCTTTCGCGCGGCGAAAAGACGAAGTTCCTGAGCGAGGAGAAGACTTCGTGGTGGCGGAAGGAAATGTGAGAAAGACAGGGACCAAGGAAACAAGAAAGCCAGCGCCCGGGCAGGTTATTTGAATCCGGTTTTGAAAGGGCACGACTGGGGCACCCACCCAGTGGGTGAGTCGCGTGCTGCAATCGCGCCGCTCAAGATCGCCGGAGCTTCAGACCCTGCGGAATGGTTCGCCTCAAACCAGGACACTACAAACATGGCCAGATAGCAGCCGATAAACTCGCTCTACTTCGCCGCGGCCAATGCATTCAGTGGGCAGCTCGCGCTCGTCGGAGCGAAGATGGGATCGGCTCCATTCAAGGCCGTCATCAGTTTGCCGTTGACGGTTGCCGTTCCTGATCCGCTCAGCGTTCCGTCGGCGTGAACGGTGAGATGGAACGGATTCGCTCCGTTCTCCAGCGCAACAACCGCCTGGCCCCCCTGCATCGACACATCGTAGAGCGCCAATACGTGCACCTGTGCGCAATCGATTACGGCGTTTCCATCGTTGAACTGAATCTTCAGCCCGCCCGCTCCCTTGAATACGCCCGCCATGCGTGGTCCGGCCGGCACTGTGGGTTGCTTCGACCCGGAATCGCCCGCGAGCATGCCCATCATCATTCCCAGAGCCGACAGCACGCCACCACCATTCGAGTCCCCGGGGTCCACGATCACGTCGGGTCCGGGCGTCAGCGCGCCTACACTGCAGTGCACAGTGATCGGCCCGTAGATCGCCGTCCGCCCGACTACTACGCCGGTTTTCCGATTCGTCGTCACTTCATATCCGGTAATCTGCTGCCCGGTAATGTCCTGCGCTGCAGGGCCGGCTCCCTTTCGATCCGGTCCGAGGGCGACGACCAGCGCCTGCGGTTGATTGGCAATGTTGATCACATACCTGCCGCCCGTGACACTGACCGAGTAATTGTGGCCGCCCCGCGACATCTTGCCGCAATTGGATATGTCAACGCTCGAGTCAGCAAACGAGAACGTCAATCCACTCAACGCCGTGAACGTGCCGAGCATCACGAGGCTGGCCTTGCCTGAACTTGTAAGCGCGCCGGTGTCGATGCCGATCATCTGCTTGAATCCCTCGCTCATTCCGGCGCCCACGCACTCGAGCCCGGTGCCGCCCAGCTCAAAGCAGCGCCGTATTGCGATTTGGCTTGGATCGTTCGTCGGCGGCAGCGGCCTGGGCGTGCCGCCGCCCGCCTGCTCGCCCGTCATGGCGTTGGCATTCTCCCAAAGCTGTTGCACGGCCGGCATCTTGAAAGTGGTAAACAGGCTGGCCGTGAATTGAGGATCGTTCGCATAAGCATCCTGCGGATTCGTCGTCGACTTCGCAAGATTGGTGTATGCATTGAAGTAGCTGGTGACGATCCGCGCCTCATCGGGCGTGAGCTGGTTCTGGGTCATGCGCGGCCCAGCCAAGGCAGCGATCATCTGCGCAAACTCATGCAACGCGGTCAGCTGTCGATACGCCGTATCCTGCACGCTCGAACCCTTGAGTTGCGTCATGATCCGGTCCACTGTCGGAAATTCCTTCAGATACGGTGGATTGAAGGTCTGCTGGGTGCCCGTCGGCGGCTGAGTCGGTGTGGCGCCAGGAGCGTTCGTTCCCGTGCTTGTGGTGGCAGGTGCAACCGTACAGCCCTGCAGTCTCCCTGTCATTGAGGACCAGGTACTGTTGACCGTTGTCACCAGCTGGCCGTTCTGCTGCTCGGTCCATTGGCACCACTGATCCGCTCCGAACGGCTTGCAGATCGTAACGGTGTATGTGATCCCGTTTGCGCAGCGGTAAGGCGTGTTGAGTACCGGTGGCGCCTGTGCCATGACTCCCACGCTGGCCGCAAGCAGGATTGCCGTTGCGATGAGGCAGAAGCTTGTGTGGGTTTTCGATCGGCACGGAAAGCCGTTCAATTCGCGCATCTGAAGAGGAAGATTTCTCTTGCGCACCAACTCCTCCAATGGCCTTTTTCTTGAAGCACACGATTTCAATCGCTTCTTTCGGGAGCAAAGACTGTCTAAAGCGATAAATGGCCCGGAAGGGAAGCGCAAGAAATCCGAAAGAAAGTGGCGACGCCGGGGGAGCGCCCGCGCAAGCCAATGCCACATGGTACCAACTTGCGGCGAATCAGAAATGATAAGCGCGGCGGTGCCGCTCGAGCAGCCAGCTGCGGTTGCTTACGCGGCTCCCGATAGAACGAACGGCGCGTTTCCCGTGGAGTCAGCCGAGGCCATGGAGCGATCGAAAAGTCCGGCGGCCAGCAAGGAAGGATCTCCGGTTGCTTTTCGGGCCGGAGGGAGCGGTGGCCTTTAGGCAACTGAATCCGGCGGTTGGCTCCTGGCTGCCTTCCTCCGGACCATCTTTGCCAAGGGCGCTACGGGTTGAGTCGCGCCCCCCGCCGATACACAATAGGTTGGGGTTTTCCACAGCCCTGCGCGGCGCAGCCCGATTGGCCGGACTCCCTGAATTTCGTGTAACTTCCGAATATTTCTTGAATCAAATGATCAGGTTACGGTAAAGTCGGGAATACCGGCCTATTTACCGGAAATTGACCCTATTTATCCCGTGATTTCGGGAGGCACCTATGCGCAACGCTGCAGCCCGTTCCAACCTTCTCGTTCCTGAGATTCGCGAGGTCATGGATATCCGCCAGGCCTCGGCTTACCTTGGCATCTCCGCGGACACGCTCTACAAGTACGCCTCTGAAGGATTTGTTCCGGCGTTCAAGCTGGGCAACCGCTGGCGCTTCAAGCGCTCGCGCCTCGATGAGTGGATGGACCGGCAAAGCGAGATGAACGCCGGCGATGTGAATGCGGGCAAGAAGAAGCCCGTGCAGCGCGAATCGACGAACAACCTGTAGCTCGCCTGTCGCTAGTAGCCGGAAGCTTTCAGCTGTCAGCTGTCAGCTCTCAGCTCGCTGGTGCGGCATTCGTTAGAATCCCACCAAATCAGATTATTGGGTCCACTCGTCCTGCCGCTGCCAGTGCAACGATAGATCAACGCTTTCCGCATCAGTCCACTCCGGCAATGGGTCAGAGTACCCTTGCCGCGCACACCCGCCCCTGCTTCGCACCTGTATGAACCGAACTGGAAACGCACCTCACCCCATGGGCTGCGCCCCAGTTCTTCCAGTTCAGCCTGTTCAAGCGCATCTGGACTCGGCGCGGTAATGGCCCGGAACCGCCCCTAAAGCCTGTGAAAGACCACCGACATTGTTGAGAGTGACGGGGCCGGGGTAACGTCTGTCTCGGTGATCGTCGTACCGTCCGCGCTAAGCGCAAACGTGTTCTCACGTCGCACCTTCCCGTCTTCGTCTTTATAGGTCACTTTCAGCGTATTGGGATCGACAAGCTTCATCGACATCGATCCCCCGCCGGGAAACTTCGTCTCGGTACCATCGAGCTTGCAGGTCACCGGCTTCGGGCTGTCCGTCTCTTTGAAGTCCACAGTGTCGCCGTTGACTGCGATGGAGAGAACCCCGCTGTCTTGAGATGAGGAAAACGTGACCTCTTTCCATTCGCCGGCCGGTCCCGGTCCGCCTGACACCCGCTCCGAAATCATCGTCATTGTGAACGGTTCTCCGTCCGCTGGGAAGACTTCAGATTTGCTGGTTCGCGTCTTGCCATCGTCTGAAATTGAAATCGTCGTTTTCCGCGTCGGCTTGCCATCCTTACTCGTGGCAATCGCATATCCATCAGCCGCCTTGGTGCAAGTCAATGTCGTGCCGAAAGTCGATTTCTGCTCCTTTCCGTCGCACACAACCTTTGGTTGCGCCTCGCCTCCGCGTGTAACGGTGAAACCGTCTGCGTCGGTAACCACGGAAAAGGTTGCACCCTCGTATTTGAGCGAGGACGGGTCGAGCTTCCATGAGCCGTTCCAGGGATTCGACTGCGCTATGCACGTCCGACTCAAAGCAAGTAAACACATCACAGCGCAAACGCTTACATAGAGACGTTTCATCATTGTTTCTCCTTCACGAGAGGTTTGATTTATGAAGCCAGGAAGAAGGAAAGAATGTCAGGTAGGGATCGAGCCCGCCCAAAGAGGAGAACCCACAGTGGAGCACGGAAATGTCATAAAAGATGTTCAGTATTGCTCACGCCGCTTGGAACAAGATCCATTGCTGTTTGAGATCGTGGTTGACAACGTGAGCGGCCAAGAACACGGCGACAGGATATCTGTCTTCTCCGAAGGGTGCGCCGGAACCAGCCATGGTTGCCGAGCGGTAGGGCACCTACGCAGACTTCCTTCATACCGGACTGAGAGTAAGTGGTATTGAACTTCTGAATGCCTACCCGAAAACGTGTCACGTTTTTGGGTAGGACAAAGAAGGAAGAACAAAAGAAAGTTTGTACAATCTGGGCGAGCAGCGCCGCGGTCTTTTCTGAGTTACGGGCGTGTAGTCGGCAACCCGTCG
Organism: Occallatibacter sp.; assembly: GCA_050010795.1. Classification (GTDB taxonomy): domain Bacteria; phylum Acidobacteriota; class Terriglobia; order Terriglobales; family Acidobacteriaceae; genus Telmatobacter. The sequence goes on along the minus strand of JBEKKI010000011.1, from coordinate 56,217 downwards.
GCCACCCGTCAGTAACTCCTCGATAAACAGAACTAAAACTGCAGTGACGCTGCTATCGCGTGGCGGACGAAGAGCAAGCCGAGATGAACGCGAGCGGCCGCCCACCCTTCCTCAACCGGTCTCCGGTGGTCAAAGAAGGGCTCTGGGCAGTCTGGCAGTCATGCGACGAAAATCGACCGCAAATGCAGTATTTGTCTTGCAATATTCCTTAGGAACTGTAGAATTCAACGGGCCCCCCGCGGAAAATCGAAATTCCAATTGAAGGAGATCAAGTCCATGAGTAGAGCATGGGGGATGTTCCTCGTTACCGTTGCTGTCGGCCTCGCCGCCTTTGTTGCCGGACCACACATTTGGCCGATGAACCCTGCTGTTCCGATGCCGCCGGCGATTCTTGTGCCGGGCTACATTGCGCTTTCGGCCATTGAAGCGCTGGCCTTTGGCTTTGCCGTAGCCTTCCTGATCTTCGGATGGCCGTCGATCCGCGGCCTTAGTCTTGGGGCCCCGTGGCTCAACAAATTGATGTTCGTGACTCTCATCTGGTTCATCGGGAATTGGTGGGCGCACGACAACCTGCACATGCACAACGGCCTCAACATGCATGGCATGATCTTTATTGAAATCGGCTTCCACATGACCATGCTTGCCTGTGGGTTGACTCTCACCATCGGCCTCTTTCGCCTTGGGAGGCACACGGCGGCCGGAAAAGCGGCGTGAGCTGGCAGCTGGAAGCTCGAAGCCATGAGCTGCGGGCTGAAGGCTGAGGTCCCGTCCCCGCCATGATAAAACTGAGCGCGTGGACCACTTCCGCCGCATGGGCGCGCTGCGCCGCAAGCTGACTCGCGCCGGGTTCCCCGGGCTCCTTGTCACGCATCTTCCTGACACGCGGTATCTTTGCGGATTCACCGGATCGAGCGCCGCGCTGGCGGTGACGCGCGGGTCTGCGCGCCTGTTCACGGACGGGCGCTACACGGCGCAGGCGGCCGATGAAGTGCAGGCGGCGCAGGTGCAGATTGTGACGGGGCCGCCGGCGGTATCGGCCGCGCAGTGGCTGGCCGCGCAACCGGGCGTGGCTGCTCTGGCGGGGTTCGATGCGGCGAGAACCACGGTGGCGGAGCTGGCGCGATGGAAGAGTGAGTTGCCGAGCCGTCTGCGCAGAAGGTTTTTTCAGGCAGTGCCCGCGCCGTTTGTCGAGCAGTTGCGCACGGTGAAGGACGAGGACGAGCTGACGGTGATGGCTGGGGCGGCGCTGATAGGTTGCAAGCTGTTTGAGTGCATCCTGAGCGTGCTGCGGCCGGGGATTCCTGAACTGGAAGTAGCGGCGGAGTTGGAGCACCAGGCGCGGACGATGGGCGCCGAGGGAATGTCGTTTGAGACCATCGTTGCGTCGGGGCTGCGCTCGGCCATGCCGCACGGAAAGGCAACCGCTGCGCTACTGCCGCGGCGGGGGTTTGTGACGCTCGACTTCGGTATAATCCTCAAAGGTTACTGCTCGGATATGACACGCACCGTCTTCCTGGGCAAGCCGAGGCCCGAGGAGCGGAAGGCTTACGAGGCGGTGCTGGCGGCGCAGGAGAACGCGGTACATGCCGTGGCGTCGGGTGTGAGCTGCGCTGAGGTGGATGAGGCCGCGCGCAGCGTGTTGCGCAGGGAGGGACTGGCTGAGGCGTTTACGCACTCCACCGGCCACGGCGTTGGACTCGAGATTCACGAGCCCCCCAGGGTTGGCGCGGGGCAATCGATGCGGCTCGCGCCTGGCATGGTGATCACCATCGAGCCGGGCGTTTATTTGGCGGGCAAGTTCGGTATCCGCATCGAAGATATGGTGGCCGTAACACGTAACGGAGGACAGGTGCTGACGCCGGCGCCCAAGGCGCTGATCGAACTTTGAAATGCGGCGGACCGCCGTTTTGGCTGAGGGACGTGGAAGTGAAGGAACGAATGAAGCAACAAGACATTGAGGATCTGCGGCAACTGATCGAGTTTTTGAAGCAGCATGGGGTGGCCGAGTTCGATGTGGACCGCGGCGACCTGAAGATCCGTCTGAAATTCAATCCGCAGGAGAGCGGGGCAGGTTCGCTCAGCGACCTGGCGCGGCTGTTACGGGCTGCGCCGCAGAGCGGGACGCAGGCCGGCGCGAGTGCGCAGGGGGGATCGGGGCAAGGATCGAGTGGCGGAGAAGCAGGCGCTGCTGCGGAGCCGGCTGTCGACCCGGAAGCCGGGCTGCACCTGGTGAAGTCGCCGATTGTGGGCACCTTCTACGGCTCGCCGTCTCCCGGAGCCGCGCCGTTTGTAAACCCAGGCGATCATGTGGAGAAGGGCCAGGTGATAGGCATCATCGAGGCCATGAAGCTGATGAACGAGATCGAATCGGATGCGTCGGGCGAGGTGGTGAAATGCCTTGTGTCGAACGGGCAGGCGATCGAATTCGGGCAGCCGCTGTTCGCGATACGTCAGGCATAGCGGTGCGGAGCGGAGCGAACTTTCGCGGATTTTTATCCTCCTCCCAAAGGTAATTCATGTTTCGTAAGGTTCTGGTTGCCAATCGAGGCGAGATCGCGCTACGCGTGTTGAACGCGTGTCGGGAACTGGGCATTCGCACCGTTGCTGTGTACAGCGAGGCGGACCGCAACGCACTGCACGTGCGTTTTGCCGACGAGGCGATCTGCATCGGGCCGCCGCGCGCGCAGGACAGCTATTTGAATGTGCCGGCGGTGATTTCAGCGGCGGAGATCGCAGATGTGGAAGCGATCCATCCGGGATACGGGCTGCTGAGCGAAAACGCAAACTTTGCCGAAGTGTGCCGCGCATCGAACATCAAGTTCATTGGGCCGCCGCCGGAAGTGACGCGGCTGATGGGCGAGAAAGAGAAAGCGCGGCAGGCGATGAAGAGGGCGAAGGTGCAGATTCTGCCGGGGTCGGATGGGATTCTGACGACGGCGGAAGACGCGACCAAGTGGGCCGAAAAGGTGGGGTACCCGGTCATCCTGAAGGCCAAGGCGGGCGGAGGTGGGCGTGGGATGCGGATTGTGCGCGACGCCGAGGATTTGCCGAATCTTCTTCATGCGGCATTCAACGAAGCGGCCAACGCGTTCGGCAACGGCGAGCTCTACATGGAGAAATACATCGAGCGGCCGCGGCACATCGAATTCCAGGTGCTGGCCGACGAGCACGGCAACGTGGCGTCATTGTTCGAGCGCGAGTGCTCTATCCAGCGGCGCCATCAAAAACTCATTGAAGAAGCGCCGAGCCTTCAGGTCACTCCGAAGATGCGCGAGGAAGTGGGCCGAACGCTGTGCCACTGCATGAAAGAGATCGGCTACCAGAATGCGGGGACGGTGGAGTTCCTGATGGACGCGAGCCATCAGCTCTACTTCATCGAAATGAACACGCGCATCCAGGTGGAGCATCCGGTGACGGAGGCGATTACGGGCGTCGACCTGGTGAAAGCGCAGTTGCGAATTGCCGCGGGCGAAAAGCTGGATGCGATTCTGCCGCCGAAGCTGGAGATGCGCGGGCACGCGATCGAGTGCCGGATCAATGCCGAGCACCCGCAGAAATTCACGCCGTCGGCGGGCCAGATCACGGCGTTCAATGTGCCAGGCGGAAACGGGATTCGCGTGGACACGGCGCTCTATGCCGAGGGCGTGATCCCGCCGTATTACGACTCGCTGATCGCCAAGCTGATCTCGTATGGAGTGGATCGCGCGGAGGCGATGGCGCGGATGGAGCGGGCGCTGAGCCAGTTCATCGTGCAGGGAATCGAGACGTCGATTTCGCTGCACGAGGAAATCTTTAAGGACGAGGGGTTCAGGGCGGGCGAGTTCGATACCGGGTTCATGGAGCGGTTCCTGGCGGCTCGGGCTGAGAAGGAAGAGCAGCCGGCGTAAGGCCGAGGGCAGAAACCAGGCGAACAATCGAGACAACTGATTGATTGCGAAGCTCTTCTTGGGCTTGCGAAGTGGCCTGTTTCGAGTTGCACCAAAAAAGTGCAATTTTTTCCACTGCGATTTTTATCGCTTTTTCTTCGCCCTTTGGGGCTGAGTTCGGCTATGCTGTGTGGGCAACGTGGAGGTTGCTCGCATGGATTTTCAAAAAGACTTAATTGCTGAATTTGACTCGGAAACCGCGAAGACCCGCAAAATGCTCGATGCCATCCCCGATAACGTGGACTGGAACTACAAACCGCACCCCAAGTCGATGAGCCTGGGCCGGCTCGCCGGGCATCTCACCGATTTTGCCGGTGACTGGGCGATGAGCACGCTCACCAAGGACAAGATTGAATTTGGGCCGGACAGCAAGTTCGAGCCATATGTGCCCGCGAGCAAGGCCGACCTGCTCGCCAAGTTCGACAAGCAGCTGGCCGAGACTCGCACGGCCTTGGCGGCGACAACCGGAGACAAGTGGGAACGGAACTGGCAGTTTCTCTGGGGCGGTACGGCGTACATCAACGATCCCAAGCACAAGGTGTTCCGCGACGCGGTGATGAACCACATGATCCACCATCGCGGACAGATGAGCGTGTACCTGCGGCTCCTGAACGCGAAGGTTCCTGGCGTGTACGGGCCGAGCGCGGACGAGATGTAAGAGAGGCAGGGAACAGGGATCAGCGATCAGCGATCAGGAATCAGAGACCAGAATTCAGAGTTCAGAGAAGGGGCGACTCGCTGGAAAGCGCTGGCTTCTGGTCTCGGTCTTGCGTGAACTACTCTTGATTCATGTCCTTTTTGTTTCCTAAGGTGTATCCGATTCTTGATGCGGGAGTGATTCCGCGGGCGGGACGTGCGGAGTTTCTGCGGCGGCTGGGCGGCGAGCTGGTCGAGGCCGGCGTGACGCTGCTCGAATACCGGAACAAAACTGGAAGCGACGCCGAGGTGCTGGCGGATGCGGCGATTCTTCGCGCGGTGCTGTCGGCGGGTACGGTGAAGCTGATCCTCGATGATCGCGCCGATCTTGTGGAAGAGGCCGGATTTGACGGCGTGCATGTGGACGCGGGTGATGCGACTCCGGCGGAGGCGAGGCAGATGCTCGGTCCGGACAGGATTGTCGGCACCTACGGCGGGACGGAGACGCTGCTGTCGGGAATTCTGAAGGAGCCGGTGGATTATCTGTCGGTCGGGCCCGTTGGTCCGACGCAGACAAAGCAGACGACGAAGTCGGCGATCGGCTCAGAGGGCGTGCGCCGGCTGCGGGAGCAGGCGGGACCGAATGCGGTGCTCGTCGCCGTGGGAGGAGTTGTGCTGGAGACGGCTCCAGAGATTCTGGCAGCGGGGGCGAGCGTGGTGGGTGTTTCCGCTGCAATCTTTCGCGCGGCCGATCCCGCAGGCGAGTTCCGGCGGTGGATGAAAGCGCTGGGATAGCCGTGGCGGCCAGCTCATGCGGCCGGCTCACTGTCTCAAAGCGAGACAGTTGCCGTCCGAAAGCTGGGCACCAAGTGTCTGAAAGTGCGACGCCGACTGTTCGAGAGCGATACGATCTCTGACCGGAATCGAGACAATTTTAATGAGCGAAGCGGGCCGAGCGGCCCGTGCCGGGGTTTGCGCGGGCAGGCGGGTTCCATATCGTATGATTGCGATACGCGTCCCATTGGCAGAATTGGCGATGGTTCGGTTCTGCTTGATGTTCCGGCTGCGGTGCTGATTCCGTTCCACACATTCGCGAAGGAGGATGTCTCTTATTGGCTTCGAAGCTGCTGCGCGTTAAACCCATGTCGATGCTCTCGCTGGAGGCGGGCGAGCAAGGCGAGCACACGCTGAAGCGCTCGCTGGGGGCTGTGAACCTGGTGACGCTGGGAATCGGGGCGGTGATCGGCGCGGGAATTTTTGTGCTGACGGGCCAGGCCGCCGCGCTCTACGCCGGCCCTGCTGTGGCGCTGAGCTTCGTGCTGGCGGGAATCACGTGCGCATTTGCCGGGCTGTGCTATTCGGAGTTTGCTTCGATTATTCCGATCGCCGGTTCGGCGTATACCTACGGCTATGCCACTCTGGGCGAACTGGTGGCGTGGATTATCGGCTGGGACCTGGTGCTGGAGTACGCCTTTGGCGCATCCACTGTGGCCTCCGGCTGGTCAGGATATTTCAATAGTCTGTTGCAGCAGTTCGGCATTCACATTCTGCCGCAATTGACGGCGTCGACAGGTACGCGGCTCGTGCTTTACCAGAGCCAGTGGATGCCGGTGACGTCACTGCCGCCGGGGGTGAGCGATGCCGGCCTGCCCCATGTGACTGCGGCCTTAAATTTGATTGCCATGGCGATTGTCATGTTGATCACGGTCATTCTGGTGATTGGGATCAAGGAGTCGGCGAACTTCAACTCCGCAATCGTGTTCATCAAGCTCAGCGTGGTGGCGATCTTTTTAGTGGTCGGAGGGTACTTCCTGTTTCGCCATCCGGAAGTGGCGAAGCTGAACTGGCATCCTTTCATTCCGCCGAAGGACGCAGCCGGAAACTTTGGCTGGGGAGGAATCTCCAAAGGCGCCTCGCGCATTTTCTTCGCCTACATTGGGTTTGACGCGGTATCGACTGCGGCGCAGGAGGCCAAGAAGCCGCAGCGGGATATGCCCATCGGGATTCTGGGTTCGCTGGCGATCTGCACCATCCTGTACATCCTGGTGTCGCTGGTTCTCACCGGCTTGGTGAGCTACAAAACGCTGAATGTCGGAGCTCCGGTGGCGGTCGGTATTGACGCCACAGGCGTGAGCTGGGGCGCGCTGCTGGTGAAGATTGGAGCAATATTCGGCTTGGCCACGGTGATGCTGGTGATGCTGCTGGGGCAGACGCGCGTCTTCTATTCGATGTCGAAAGACGGGCTGCTGTGGAAGTGGGCCTCCGCGGTCCATCCGAAGTTCCGCACGCCGTGGATTACGACGATTGTGTTTGGGATCTTTGCGGCCCTGTTTCCCGCGTTCCTGCCCATCTCGCGGTTGGCCGATCTGGTGAACATCGGGACACTGCTGGCATTCACGATTGTGTGTGCAGGAGTGTGGGTGCTGCGCGTGCGGCATCCCGAGCTACATCGGCCGTTCAAGACGCCGCTGGTCCCGCTGGTGCCGATTCTGGGAATCGGTTCGGCGATCTTTCTGATGTCGCGTTTGGCGCTGATCACGTGGGAAGTGATGATCGGCTGGCTGATCCTCGGGCTGATCATTTATTTCGCCTACTCTGTGCGGCATAGCAAGGTACAAAAACTGGCGAAGGCGCAGGTGGCGGACTGAGCGGAGTCGATGATTTTAAAGGACGACGGCCTCCCTTTGCGGGAGGCCGTTTTGTTTGCGGAGATCTGGTTGACGCGGCTTCAGGCAGGCGCCTTGGCGCAGAACGTGTCGAAGGCGCGCGTGAGCTCGCCAGCGATATGCTGAGCGGTGGACTGCTCGATGACGGAGCGCTGCATCAAGTAAACGAGCTTACCATCGCGCAGGATAGCAACGGCGGGCGAACTGGGTGGATAGCCCTCGAAGTAGCTGCGGGCGCGATCGGTGGCCTCTCGATCCTGGCCGGCAAAGACGGTGATCTTGCGATCGGGCTGGTTGGCAGAGTTCGAGAGAGCGAGGCGGATGCCGGGGCGGGCCTTGCCTGCCGCACAGCCGCAGATGGAGTTGACGACGACGAGAGTGGTTCCGGGCTCCGCCAGAGCTGCGTCCACTTCTTCGGCGGTCCGGGTTTCCTTGATTCCGGCGCGCACCAGTTCCTCGCGCATAGGAATCACCATCAGTTCTGGATACATGTTTGCCTCCGGCAGGAGAAGTTGCCTGAGATCATTCTATCGTGTGCGGCCCTTGCGGTGTACGCTTGAACCGATGCAGATCAGAGAAAGACAACTCCTGGCGCCGTTCACAACGTTTGGCATCGGCGGGCCGGCGCGGTGGTTCGTTGAGGCGGCGAGCGAAGCGGAGATTGTGGAAGCGAGCGAGTGGGCGCGCGAGCAGGGCGTGGCGCTGTTCGTTCTGGGCGGCGGCAGCAACGTGCTGGTGGCCGATGAGGGATTCGAGGGGCTTGTGCTGCATGTTGCAGTGAAGGGTATCGAGCGGGATGGCGAGGCGTTACGCGTCGGCGCCGGCGAGGATTGGGACCGCTTTGTCGGGCGCGCCGTTGCGGATGGGTGCGCGGGGATCGAATGCCTGGCGGGGATTCCGGGGAGCGCGGGCGGGACGCCGGTGCAGAATGTGGGCGCGTATGGACAGGAGGTGGCTTCGGTCATCGAGCGCGTGCGCGCGTTTGACCTGAGCGAGCGCACGTTCGTCGAGTTCACGGCGGCGGAGTGCGGGTTCGCGTATCGGAGGAGCCGGTTCAACTCGACGGATCGAGGGATGTTCATTGTGACGCGCGTCGACTACCGGCTGCGAGAGCACGACGCGCCGCTGATTGCGTATCAGGATCTGAAGGACCGCTTTCAAGGGCGGGCGACGCCGCCTGCGCTTGCGGAGGTTGCGGCGGCGGTTCGGGAGATTCGACGCAGCAAGGCGATGCTGATCGTAGAGGGCCATCCGGATTGCCGCAGCGCGGGGAGCTTCTTCAAGAATCCATCGGTGACGCAGGAGGCCGCCGAACGTGTACGGCAAGTTGCGGCGAATTCCGGCGCCGCGATGCGCGCGTTTCCGGGCGACGGTGGACTGGTGAAAATTCCCGCGGCGTGGCTGATTGAGCAGGCGGGATTCGCCAAGGGATACGCGATGGGCGCGGCGGGAATCTCGTCGAAGCACACGCTGGCGCTGGTGAATCGCGGCGATGCGAAGGCCGAGGAAATTCTCGCGCTGGCTGACCGGATTGCGAAGGCCGTCGAGGCAAAGTTCGGCATTCATCTCGAGCGCGAGCCGGAGCTAATAGGGTTCTAGTTTGAGCGAAGCCGTCCGAGGAGCCGCTCGCGCTCTGAGGCGAGAACGTTGGCCGCTGGCCCGAGAGCAGTGAGGCGGCCTTCGCGAAGCAGCAGGACCTCAGCACCGGTGGCGAGCGCGTCCGAGACATCGTGGGTGGCCATGACGGCCTGAACGTTGTTGTCGCGCAGCCACTGCTGCAGGCGGGCGAGGAGCGCATCGCTGGCCACTCCATCAAGAGCAGAGAACGGCTCATCGAGCAAAAGCAAGCGGGGCGCAGGCGCGAGGGCTCGCGCCAGTGCGACGCGTTGCGCCTGGCCCCCGGAAAGATGCTGCGGGTAGCGTGCGGCGAGATCCGTGGCGCCGACCAAATCCAGCATCTGCTCCACGCGGCGCGCGCGGGCAGCGCGATCGAGGCTGCGCAGGCCATAGGCGACGTTTGCGGCTGCGGTGAGGTGAGGGAAGAGCGCAGGCTGCTGCGAGACAAGTGAGGTTTGGCGACGACCGGGTGGATCGTGGCGGCGGGCGGCCGTATCTGTAAGCGCGCGATCGTCGAGAGCAATGCGGCCGTGAATGGGACGGTCGAGCCCGGCGAGCAATCGGAGCAGCGTGCTTTTACCCGCTCCAGAGGGGCCGAAGATGACGGTCCAATCGGACGCGATAGTACACTCCACCTCGAGGTGGAAGCTGCCGCGGCGCGCATCGAGCGAGAAATTAATCACGGCGCGCGCCCCCACGTTTTTTGCTGGTGGCGTAGACGACGGCAAGAGCCAGGGCGCTGAGGCCGAGGAGCACGGCGGCGGTCCGATTGGCGGCGGCATAGTCGAAGTTTTCGACTTGATCGTAAAGGACGATGGAAAGCGTGCGCGTAGCGCCGGGAATGTCGCCGCCGAGCATGAGGACGACTCCAAATTCGCCGATAGTGTGGAGAAAACTGAGTACGATGGCAGCAAGCAGCGAGCGGCGCGCGAGCGGAACCAGGATGCTGGAGACGAGGCGCACAGGTCCGGCGCCGAGAAGACGCGCGGCATCGACAAGAGCGGTGTCGACCGAAGCAAATCCGGCGACGAGAGGCTGCACGGCGAAGGGAAGGCTGTAGATGACCGATCCGACGACGAGGCCATCGAAGGAAAATGCGAGCGGGTGGCCGAGCAGGGCGGTGATGCCGCGACCAAAGGCGGTGCGCGGACCGAGCAGGACGAGAAGAAAAAAGCCGAGCACGGTAGGCGGCAGGACCATGGGCAAGGTGGCGAGTGCCTCGATCGCGGCGAGCCATCGGCCCCGGCCCAGCACAATGAGCGCCGCGAGAGGCACGGCGATAGCGAGAAGAATCGCGGTGGTGAAGGTGGCGAGACGAAGTGAGAGAGCGAACGCTTGCCAGTCCATGAGGTTCATTTGACCGGCGTGAGGCCGGACTTGGCGAGTTGGGCTTGAATGGCGGGCGAAAGGAGAAAGTCGAGCAACTTGTGCGCGGCGGCGCGCTGTTTGGTGTTCGAGACAATGACGGCGCCTTGCTCGATGGGCGGGTAGAGATCGCGCGGAATGACGAAGTACGATCCGTCGGCCGAAAGCCGCGGCGTGAGCGCGGAGGTGAGCGAGATGAGGCCGGCGTCGGCGTTGGCGGAGTCGACAAACTGCGCGGCCTGGGCGATGTTCTCGGCGGTAACGAGGCGCGGCTTGAGCGTGTCGTAGAGATTGAGAGTCCTGAGCGCGGCGACGGCGGCGCGGCCATAGGGCGCGCGATCGGGATTGGCGATGGCAAGAGTTTTGAGATTCGGGTCGCGGAGAAGGTCGAGCGACGGCGGAGGCAGGCGAGAGTCTTTCCGCTCCCAGAGGACAAGCGTGCCGCGTGCATAGGTGATGGGAGTGCTGGAGTCGGCGGAGCCGGCGGCGTCGGCGAGGCCATCATCAATCAGGCGCTTGGGAAAACCGAGGTCGGCGGCGAGAAAGATATCGAAGGGAGCGCGGTTCTCGATTTGCGCGGTGAGCATGGCCGAGGCCTGGTAGGTGACTTCGACATGAATGCCGGTGTCGCGTTCGAACTGCGCGAGAAGGGGTGGAAGGACGGGCTCGAGATCGGCGGCAGCGGCGATGCGCAGAGGGGTCTGCGCAGAGAGCGGCACGGCAAGCATGAGCGCGAAAAGTGCGATGAGAAATCCCTTCGACATCGGCGCGGCGAGCCTTCCTTGCACAGCGGGAATCGGCGTACACCTGCTAGGCTAACACCTAGCAACGAAACCGCGTGATCCGCTCGTCGAAAGGGCGCGCATACGACTTTACCCGTGGTTATGCTGAGTGTATGCGACCTCTACCCACGCTGTTTCGGGGATAGACATGAACGAAAATCTGCATCAGTTGCGCTGCTTTGGCTGCGGCACCCGGATCGCTGGCGCCGAGGCCAGGCCGGACTTTCGTTGCGCGGTCTGCGGGGACCTGTTTGAGGTGGAATATCCCGGCTGGAACCAGCGCGGCGGGCATGACCGGCCGAATCCAGGCGCGCTGAAGTGGCTGTGGCGCGAGCGGCGCTGCTCGCCCGAAGCGCTGGATCAGTCGGGCGTGTGGCGCTTCCGCGAGCTGCTGCCGATTCTTGAAAGTTTTGGCAACGCGGTCTCGCTGCGCGAGGGCAATGCGCCGCTGTATCACCTGCCGCGGTCGGCAAAGGCATTGGGGATCGATCAGCTATTTGCCAAGCACCAGGGGATGAATCCGTCGGGCTCGTTCAAAGACACGGGCATGACGGCGGCGCTGAGCGTGGCGCGTGAGCGCGGGTTCACGTGGGTAGCGTGCGCGTCGACGGGGAACACGTCGGCATCGATGGCGGCGTATGCGGCGCGTGCGGGAATGCGCAGCCTGGTGTTGATTCCGGAGGGAAAGATTGCGTGGGGCAAGCTGTCGCAGGCGATGGACTACGGTGCAGTCACCTGCCAGGTGAAGACCGACTTCGACGGCTGCCTGCGCCTGTTGACGGAGATTGTGAAGCAGGCGCCGGTTTACCTGCTGAATTCCGTGAATCCCTACCGGCTCGAGGGGCAGAAAACGCCGGCGTTTGAGATTGCGGAGGCCTTTGACTGGAATGTGCCCGATCATCTGATCGTTCCCGGAGGGAATTTGGGGAACAGCTCGGCACTGGGCAAGGGGTTCCGCGAGATGCGCGAATTAGGGCTGGTGGCGCGGCTGCCGAAGATCAGCGTGATTCAGGCAGCGGGCGCAAATCCACTGGTGAAGAGCCTGAAGGAAAATCATGGCGCGGTGCTGGAGCCGGTGGAGGCGCACACGCGCGCAACGGCGATTCGCATCGGGAACCCGGCGTCGTGGCGCAAGTCGGCACGAGTGATCCAGGAGAGCGGCGGTTTTTGCCTCGATGTGAGCGAAGCGGAGATCGCGATTGCGAAGGCGGAGATTGGAGCCGAGGGCCTGGGCTGCGAGCCTGCGTCGGCGGTCACGCTGGCGGGATTGAAAAAGCTGCGCGCGAAGGGAGCGATCCGCGCGGACGAAACGGTGGTGCTGGTGCTGACCGGGCACACGCTCAAGGATGCGGACTATACGATCGACTTCCATCGCGGAACGCTGCTGACCGATGAGGAGAAGCTGGGGTCGGAGGCGGCGATTGAAGCGCTGCGTCGCGATGCGATCACCGTGGACGCCACACCGGCGGCGGTACTGGCGGCGATCGAGGGCGAAGTGGGATGAGCGGCGCGATGGACGATCAGGGAAAGATTCGCGTGCTTCGACTCCGTCTGCCTGCAACCTCGGCGAACCTGGGGCCGGGATTCGATGCCGTTGCAGTGGCTCTGGATTTCTTCCTGGAGATTGAAGCTGAGGCGGCGCAGGAATTCGCGGTGGCGGCGAGCGGGCGCGACGCGGACCGCTGCGCGCGGCTCGACGGCAACCTGATTCTCGAAACCTACGAAGAAATCATGCGGAGCCAGGAGCGGGCGGCGGTTCCGCTTTCGATCCGCATGGTGAATGCCATTCCGTTGGGAATGGGGTGCGGCTCGTCGGCGGCCGCGCGGCTTGCCGGCATCGCGCTGGCCGTGCACTTTGGGCAGCTCGGCTGGGATACGGAGCGAATTCTCGAAGAGGCGTACAAGCTCGAAGGGCATCCGGACAACGTGGCTGCATGCTGGCTGGGCGGATTCGTGACGGCGGTGTGCGAAGGCGAAAAGGTTCGCGTGGCGCGCGTCAGTCCGCCGGAAGAGTGGCGCGCGATCGTGGCTCTGCCGGCAGAGCCGCTGTCTACAAGCAAAGCGCGCGCGGTGCTGCCCGCGAGTTATCCGCTGAACGATGTGGTCGCGAACCTGCAATCGACGGCTGTGCTCGCGCTCGCGTTCGCACAGGGACGCGGCGATCTGCTTCGGCTGGCGATGCGGGATCGCATCCACCAGCCGTTTCGCGCACCCATCTGCCCGCTACTGCCCATGCTCGAGCCGCTGGTCGGGAAGCACGGCATTCTGGGGGTGGCACTGAGCGGGGCGGGCCCGGCGGTCCTGGTGGTTGTTGACCGGGAAGAGAGCCTGGCGGGCGCTGCAAAGGCGGTGCAAAAAGCGGGTGAAAATCGCATGGGCGCCGAGGTGAAGTTATGCCGGTTTTCACCGGTTGGCGCCTGCCAAGCTGTTGAAAAATAGTACAGTTGGCGTTGGAAAATGAAACTCTTGCGGCAAAATGTCATGCGTTATCAATAAGTTACGATGGTTGCTTACGTCGCCAGTCATCAACCTGTTGGTTACTTCGGCAATTACTTAAGATTGCTTGATATTTATCGATTAAACACCTACATTCGCTCCGTGAGCAGTTCTGGGGGAGGGCTGCTCTAGCGCCCGAGATCCTTGCCGGATCCGGGCGCTTCTATTTGCGCTCAAGGATGGTTGCAATGCATGGACGATGACCGCCGGCGGCGCCGAGTTGGGCGGATTTGTCTGCCGGCTTGTGGACGCGCTCTGGTCTGCAACTCAAGCGTTTTGGCGACGAGACAGGTTGCATCTGAGCGGTGCGATTTGCGACTTTCAACTCGTGATCGGCATCAGATGGAATATACCGTTTCCTGTACAATGGACCGTGGCAGGGGTCCGTCCGCAAGGAGAATCATGGCTGAATTAGGTGTTGGTGTTGTGGAAGTGAACGATGCAACGTTTGACCAGGAAGTGCTGCGCAGCGAGCAGCCGGTCCTGGTGGATTTCTGGGCCGTATGGTGCGGGCCGTGCAAGGCGATTGCACCGATTGTCGACGGCGTGGCCCAAGCCTACGCAGGTAAGCTGAAAGTGGTCAAGGTGAACGTGGATCAGAACGGTGCGACACCTTCGCGCTATAACGTTCGCGGAATTCCAACGCTCTTATTCTTCAAGGGCGGCAAGATCGCCGACCAGGTTGTGGGCTACGTTCCGTCAGACGTGATCGAAGAGAAGGTCAAGAAGCTCATCGCGTAAGCGAATTCATCGAGAAACGAGCAAAGAGAGCCCGGCATTGTGCCGGGCTTTCCTGCGTCTACGGCATTTTCGGAAATCGCGCGATCTCTTTGACGCTGTGCAAGGCGTGCGCTTCCTGTTGGACGCGCCGGCTTTGGGACAGCGGTCCACCTCACAGCATTTCCTAAAGTGCGTCTGGGGGGTCAGATTCCGCGACGGAACTGGATGATGCGACGGCGGTCGCGCTTGGTGGGGCGGCGCGGAGGCAGGGAGATGTACTTCTCCATGGCTTTGCGCTCCTCGGCGAGGTGCAGGCGCGCCAGGCGGCTGGCTTCAGATTCGCGGTAGAGCGTTTGCGCCACCGCCGCGGGGCCGCGCATCGCGCTCAGGGCCAGCACCTCGACGTCGAAGGCGCCTGCCGCGTTCTCAATGTGCAGTTTGTCTGCTGGCCGGACGACGTGGGCAGGTTTCGAGCGCATGCTGTTCACCTGAATGCGGCCGAGGTCGCAGGCGCGCGAGGCCATGGCGCGCGTTTTGAAGAAGCGCGCGGCCCAAAGCCACTTGTCGATGCGCAGAGTGTCCACGATGGCTGCCCGCGAAGCGAACAGAATCGTATCAGGGTTTCCGGGTCACTTTCCAGAGATAGAGGTAATCAGAGTCGCTTGACGTGGCTACGGCAAGTCCCTTTTGGTGCGTCGCGCGATTGAGAGCCGCGCGAATATTTGCTTTGCTGTCAGGCAGTGCGGCGAGAGAAACCCGGAGGGCATTGTCAGGAGGCAGCCGATCAAGCTGATTCAGCAGCAGGCCGACGACGCGCTTGTGCTTGCCTGTGCGGCCTTTAGGGACCGCATTCCGCTGGACCGTTTGGAATTTTAATTGAACGGCGTCCTCTCTAAGGCGCTGAGCCACCGGAATGCTCCTCTTACTCGGTAAGATGCACGACCGCGAGCAGCGTATGCTTAACCTGAGCGGAACGCGCGGCTCCGGGCCGTTCGGCTGGCGTATCGCCAACGTATGCGTATGACGATCGAAGCCGTACGACTAACCATTGAGAATGCTATTGGCCTGGTAAAAATATCCTAAACGTGTAAGAAGTCCACGACTCCGCGGCGGGAAGTTGCGACTGGCGCGAAGTCGTTGTCCACAGGGTAAGTTGCTGATCTAGCTTTACGATTCAAAGAAGCCGGCGTGAATGGAACGCTATTTGCAAGCGGCAACGATAGAGGTACCGAGGTCACACTATGAACGGAACACGAAAATTCCCCATCGTGCCGGCCGTGGAAAAGCCGTCGGTCCGCGCACACCAGCCCTGCGTGTTGGTTGTCGATGATGAATCTGCCATTGCAGACACCATCGCCAAAATTCTCTGCTTGAGCGGTTACTCCGCGATTGCGGCGTACGACGGGAACAGCGCTCTTGAAACGGCGCTGCTGAGGCCGCCGGCACTGCTCATCACAGACGTAATGCTGCCTGGGATGAACGGAATCGAACTGGCGGTCACGGTCAAGCGCGTCTACCCGGAGTGCAAGATTCTGCTGTTCTCAGGGCAGGCGTCAACGTCAGACCTGCTGGCGTCAGCGCACCGCGCGGGGCACCGCTTCACATTGCTGAACAAGCCCGTGCCGCCGCAGGACCTGCTGGCGATGGTGGCGGAAAACCTGAAGACCAGAGAACCCGCACTCGCTTCAATGGACTAGGGCGGTACCGCAATTCACGCGCCCTTTCCGGAGTCTTGCACGGTGGCTCTTTCTTGATGAAAAAGCCACGCGGCGGTCGCATGCTTGGTTATAGCAATTGTGGAACCGCTGTAGCCACGCGGGCTTGAAGACCGCGTCAGGGCTTCGCTGCCGGCTCCTCGTGCATAAGCGCCCGATAGCGGCGCGCGTACTCCGCTTTGTAGTCGGAGACGGCGCGTTCGTAGCTCAAGCGCGGCGCGTTCGGCTTCACGGTCCAGTGGAGCTCGATGGCGCGCGTGGCGGAGGAAACCGTGAGCGTGCCGTCCGTGGCCTGGACCGGCTTGCCGTCGGCCGTGGCGGTCTTCAGCTCGACGAACCAGGGCAGGTGAACCACGATGGACGCGGGCTGCACAGTGAATTCCGGATTCAGATGCAGAACGGCGACGCCTTCCTGGGGCTGATCGAGCGTGAAGGCGACAAGGCCGAAGTTCGTCGGCGCCTGGCGCACGGCGATGGTCTTGCCCCTGCCGATCCACGCCGGCGAAATCGCCGAAATGAGATGAAGCTGGTTGCCGTCTTCGCGCAGCAGCATGTTGCGCAGGAGCGTGCGGTACTCGGCCGCGAACCATCCGTGCGGCGCGAGGTCGTCGCCGAAGTCGCGATCGCCCCAGGGGCGAATCTTGTACTCGAACCCGGCGTTGGTTGAGCTGGTGTGGACGAGGATGGCGTAGAACTCCCTGATGGCCTGCTCCTGATCGCCACGGATGGTCTCGGTGAGCGTGTTCTTGATGGTGAGGTAGTGGTGCAGGAACTCGCCATCTGCGTAGGTCATGATGCCCTCGGCATATTTGGCCTGCGTTGCTTTCAGCGTCGCCGTCACGCGAGGATCGTGCGGATCGAGCACGGGCTCGGGAACCACTGAGAGTAGATTGCCCCAGTCGAAGCCGCCAGCCTGCCCATCGAGCGAGGGCGGAATATATCCGTTGCGCGCCGCGGCCTGCGCGTCAAGCACCTTGAAAAACGCCTGATGGAAGTCGTCGTATTCAGCCTGCCACTTTTGCGCGAGGTTGGCGTGGCCGGTCTCGACCGCCATCTCGATGGCAAGCTCGAGGCCGTCGAGTGCAAGAAAGTTGTAGCCGGTGATGTGGCCCTTTACATACTCGTTGTCGCGCACGTCGCTGGCAGGAACGATGTGGAGCGGGTCAGCGGCGCGCGCCTTGTGCAGCCAGTCGACAGCGCGATCGATCTGCGGCAGAGCCCACTCGGCGAAGGCCTTGTCGTGCGTGATGCGGTAATGCTGGCCATAGGCCCACACGGCCTCGCCCCAGCCGTCGTACTGCTCGGGCTGCGAAAGGAAGTTGCCGTCGGGCTGCTGCTTTCTTTGGAAGAAATCGAGGCACTCGCGCGCAATCTGCGGATAGCCCGTCAGGTCGTAGTTGTGGACGATGTCGGAGCCGTCACGCAGCCAGAAGGCGTGGTAGTTGAGCTTGTTCACGGTCTGGATGTAATCGGGGCCGATGTGGTCGATGGCCATCAGATCGTAGATGATGTTGGAGTAGAACGTGTCGACGGGCTTGGATTCGGGCAGCGTGACCTGCATGCCGGAGGCGAGCAGGTCATTCCAGTAGGCGATCGCCTGCGCCTTCGCGGCGTCTAAGCTCGCGTCGTCGATTGCGGAGATGACGGACGGATCGGCGTTCGGAATGACGGGCATCTTGAAGTCGAGTGTCCACTTCTCGCCCGGCTTGAGCAGGCGCGAGTAGGTGACGATGCCGATGGGCGTGGTTGGATCCGCGTTGAGGTCCGTGAGGTAAAGAACATCGACCGGCTTGAGCGCACTGCCGGGCTCGCGCAGCGTGAATCTGCGATCGGTGTATCCTGCGGGAAAACTGTAGAGGTCGCGATTGAAACGGAAGAAGTTCGAATCGTCGAAAGCATTCCTCCAATGCGGATTGAATTCCTCGCCGATCTGGCGGTAGTCGCCGGGAGCCTTGCCCTTGACGGGGCGCGTGAAGCGGTTGTCGCCGTGAGGAGCGCCGGTATTGCTGGGAGCATCGTAGCGGACGCCGGATGCGAAGACGGCGGGATGTGGCTCACGCGCGGGATTCGAAATCTCCACGCGAATGAAGTTGACCAGCGGCTCCATGACGTCGTCATCAGGAGTGAAGGCTGGAGCGTAGGAAGATTTGGGGTGTTGGCGCTCGCGGAGGATGGCGCTCTTGTCGACCTTGTATTCGAAGATCGTGAAGCGATACACGATGCCGTCGCGCGTGAATTCGTAGTGGACGATGGGGAGATGGCCTTGCTCGAGGGTGCGAATGCGGACGCTGGTGGGCTGGTAATCGGCTCCGGAGAAGAACATCAGCTCTTCGAAGCCGGTTCGCAGGTAGCCCTCGGGAGTGATCTCGGTGGCGGCTTCGGCATCCATGAGGCCGATCTCGTCGGTGGGCTTTGAAAAGTAGGAGAAGGGCTGGTTGGGCGCGTCGATGGCGGGGGAGACTATCTGTGCGTTGAGAAGGAATGGGGAGACGGCAGGGAGAGCCCAAATTACGACGGGATAGATCAGGCGGAGCAGGTTTTTCATCACACAAGAAAGCATAAAGCGTGACCCTCTTGAATTCGAGGATGAAGAAAGCCAGGAATCGAGCACAACCAAAAGGGCTTGAGCCTCGATTGGAGAGGCATCGTGAGCGATTGGCTGGCGGCGTTTTCCGCGGGCGAAATGGTGGTGATGGTAGTCACGGGCAAGGCTGCTCAAGCGGGCCTACACTTCATCATCGCAGACGGCTGATGGGCCTCAGTGAACGGCGGATGATCTGCAAAAGGCGGGTTGAGGGCCGTGGCGATGCAAGATCCGACGCAGCCGGAACCCGGGCGAACAGGCGTCTGGTTTCTGCCAGGGTCCGGTCCGGATGTGCATGACCGGCAAGGAGCGGTCGCTTATGAGTGGAACATGCGAAAAGTGCGGAGCGCACCTTGAGACGGCGTGGAAGTTCTGCCCCCACTGCGCAGCATCCATTGCGCATGAAACCGCGGAGCCCGTGCACGAGCATCCTTATCGCGAAAAGCCGCCGGTAAAGAGCGCGTTCGGTGGATTGCTCCTGGGATTCATTGCAGCGCCGGTCCTGATTATCTACGGCGGCATGATCTGCCTGACCGGCCTCGGCGTGGTTCTTGGAATCCCGATGATCGTAGCCGGCGTGTGCGCGCCACTGATCGGGTCGTTGATGGGATTGAACGCGATGCATGGAAAATGCCCGTGGTGCGGCGCGGCTGTGAGCGGAGTAGGAATTTTCAACCGCTTCAGCTGCCCGGCGTGCAGTCAGCGGATCGTGGTGAAAAAGCGGGAGCTGCTAAGGGCGGAGTAAGCAGACACCTACGCACGGCTTCGTTGTGCCCAAATGTGATATCGAGATTGAAAGAGCAGGTGGCTTTTTGCCGTCCTACGGCGAGGTGTCGGCAAGAGCCGACTCGGAATGAAAGTGTTGCCAGATAGTTTCGGCTGTCTTGCGCGAAACAACGGCGGCGAGCGATTCCGGCGTGGCCTGCTCGACGTCGCGCAGGCTGCCGAAGTGGGTAAGGAGCCGCTGGCGAGTTTGCGGGCCGACGCCGGGAATGTTCAGGAGTTCAGAGTCGCGGTCGCGCATGGCGCGGCGCTGGCGGTGGTAGCCGACGGCGAAGCGATGGCTCTCGTCGCGGATTAGCTGGACGAGATGAAGCACCGGCGAGCGGCGGTCGAGGACGATGGGCTCGTCTTCGTTGCCGTGGAGATAGATGACCTCTTCTCTTTTTGCGATCGACGCCAACGGCTGCGATGTGAAGCCGAGGGATTCGACGGCCTCGGCTGCCGCGTGCAGCTGGCCTAGGCCACCGTCAATCAGCACCAGTGACGGCATCGCTTGGTCTTCATCCTTGATGCGGCGGTAGCGGCGCTCGACCACCTCGCGCATGGACGCAAAATCGTCGACGCCAGCGACGGTCTTCACTTTGAACTTGCGGTAGGCGGACTTGTTCATCTTGCCGTCTTCCCACACGACAAGCGACGCAACGGTCTCGGCGCCCTGGATGTGCGAGATGTCGAAGCACTCGATGCGGCGGGGAAGCTCGGGCAGCATGAGCGCGTCGGCAAGCGCCTCCTGAATGGCTTTGCGCGAGGGCTCGAGGACGCGGAAGCGCTGTGTGTACGATTGGTGCGCGTTCTGGCCGGCGAGATCGACGAGGGATTT
The DNA here is from genome assembly GCA_050010795.1 of Occallatibacter sp. Lineage (GTDB taxonomy): Bacteria > Acidobacteriota > Terriglobia > Terriglobales > Acidobacteriaceae > Telmatobacter. The sequence goes on along the minus strand of JBEKKI010000011.1, from coordinate 36,107 downwards.
CTTGTCGCCGCGTTGGGGAACGGCAATTTCGATTTTGTGGCCTGTGCGCTCGGTAAGCAGGGCGGCCAGCGTCGCGCGGTCGTCGAAGTCGACAGGCACGAGGATGGCGCGCGGCACGTATTGCTGGTCGATGTAGAGCTGCTTGAGGAGGGCGGAGAAGACCGCGCCGGCATGGAATGCGGGCACATTCGGTTCTTTAAGAGCAACCGCAGATCCTTCGACTCCCTTCGCTCCGCTCCGGTCGCTCAGGATGACAGAATCACTACCGGAGCCAGCCTCTTCATTGATTGCTTCCAAAACGCTCGGCAAGTCTTCCCAGAAGAACTCGCGGCGGTCGACGATTTTGCCGTTGCGCATGTGGAAGAGATTGACGGCGAGCGATCCATCCTCGAAGTGGTAGCCGAAGACGTCGGCGTCGTCGTCGAGTTCGGCGGTGGCGATGCGCTGCTTCTCCTGGAGCTGGTGCACGGTGGAGAGCTGGTCGCGCAGGCGCGCGGCGCCCTCGAACTGCTCGGCTTCAGCGGCGGCCATCATGCGCGCGTTGAGAGTGCGCTCAAGCTCGGCGTGGCGGCCTTCGAGAAAAAGCTGTGCGTCGCGGACAGCCTGCTTGTATGCCTCGGGAGTGGTAAGGCCCTCGACGCAAGGGCCGAGGCAGCGATGAATGTAGTACTGCAGGCAGGCGCGGGGATGGTAGCGCGAGAGATCGACCTTGCAACTGGGCAGCAGAAAGCTGCGATGGATGAGTTCGACCACCCGGTAAGCGAGGTTGCCGGGGAAATAAGGGCCGTAATATGCCGCGCCATCCTTGCGCAGGCGGCGCGTGACGAAGACTTTAGGGAAGCGGTCGGCGAGAGTGAGTTTGACGTAGGGGTAGGTTTTGTCGTCGCGCAGCAGGATGTTGAAGCGCGGCTTGCGTTGCTTGATGAGATTGTTTTCAAGCGCGAGCGCTTCGTGCTCATTGGCGACGAGAATGTAGTCAATATCGACGGCCTCGCGCATGAGCGAGCCGGTTTTGGCGTTGGCCTGTGAGGCCTCGAGCAGATAGGAGCGCACGCGCGAGCGCAGGTTGTTCGCCTTGCCCACGTAGATGACCTCACCCTCGGCGTTTTTGTAGAGGTACACACCGGGCTGCGTGGGCAGAACGCGGATTTTTTCGTAGAGATCCATTTTGCGTTTCTGGTGCTCGCGTGGTTCCGTCGCGCGTGGTGGCGGGCAGGGCGCGGGGGCCATTTCTTAGGATAGCGGGAATCAATCGGGGCTGCGGCTGGGGCGCTTTTTGGGGCGGCGGCTGGGAGGGGAGCGGCGAAAACTGAGCAAACCTTACCGGGAAGGGTAGAAATTACATAGCCCGGAGGGGGCCAAGAAATGCACAGGCATGCCATGATTGCCTTATTTTTCAATGTGTTGCATAGTTGCCGTCGAATGGATGGTGGCGTGCAGTTCTTCAAGGCGGGAGTACAGTCCTGCCCAGCCGGGAGCGCGCAAGACAAGATACGGCGGCAAGGAACCCGAGAGGTGAGGAGCATGATGATGCATCGATTCGGATTTGCGTTGACGGCGGCCGCAGTGATGGCGTTTGGCGTGACGGGATGCGCCACGAAGAATTACGTGCGCACACAGACCGGTCCATTGATCGATCACACCGATCAACTCGACCAGAAGACGGCGGAAAACAACCGGCAGCTTCATGACGTGAACGATCGCGCGCAGGCCGGCATCCAGAAGGCGCAGGGCGCCGCCGACCAGGCCACCCAGGACGCGCAGAACGCGACCGACGCGGCGAACACGGCCGACACTGCCGCCAACGACGTGGCGCACCGTGCCGACACGCTGGACAGCGTGGTGAAGGGGCTCGACAACTTCAAGCAGGTGGCGGACGTTTCCGTCACTTTCGGATTCGACAAAGCGGTGCTGACCAAGGATGACAAGTCGCAACTGGACGACTTTGCCGGCAAGCTGGGTTCGGCGAAGAGCTACATCCTTGAGGTGACCGGCGGCACCGATTCGGTCGGGCCGGCACAGTACAACTACGATCTGAGCCAGCGCCGGGCCGACGCCGTGGTGCAATACCTGGCGTCGAAGTACAACATTGCACCGCACCGCTTCTACCTGATCGGGATCGGCAAGGACCTGTATGTGGCCTCGAACTCGACGGCCGCGGGGCGGAAGGAAAACCGCCGCGTGCAGGTGCAGTTGCTTTCGAACTTGAACGGCGAGCAGCAGTCGCAGACCCAGCCCGCGCCGAATACCGGCCAGGCTAAACCGCCGAACGGCGGGGCTTCGCCAACCGTCGTGGAGGAGTAACACGAAAGATGGGCGGCTTCTTTCAGCCGTTCTTCTTCGAGAATCGGCAGAGGGCAGACCCGAGAGGGTCTGCCCTTTTCGTTTTTAGCCTGCACGATCAGGCGTTTTTGGCCGCGAGCTGCTTCACATGTTCGGCGCGGACCTCATTCGCGGTGAAGAGCCGCAGGAACGGTGCGCCTTTCGCGGCGGCTTCGATGGCGGGGCGTCCGGCGGCCTCTTCGCGCTCCACAATGCAGGCGACAGCGGCGACAGTCATGCCGGCTTCCTGTGCGGCCTCGATGGCGGCGATGGTCGAAGCGCCGGTGGTGCAAACGTCGTCGACTATGACGACCCGGGCGCCTTCGCGGCAAAAGCCCTCGATGCGGCGGCCGGTGCCGTGGGCCTTTTCGGCCTTGCGAACGAGGAAGCCATGGAGCAGCGGAGGGCGAGGATCCGGCTGGGGATGCGATTGCGCGCGCCAGGCGCTCGCGGTTGCGACGTTAGACACGATGGGGTCGGCGCCAATGGTGAGGCCGCCGACAGCTTCGGCGTCGATCCCGTTCGCTTCCATCAGCTCCAGAATGGCGTGGCCGGTCAGCCGGCCGCCCTCGGCGTGCAGTGTCGTCGTGCGGCAGTCGATGTAGTAGTCGCTCGTTCCGCCGGAGGATAGCTTGAACTGGCCGAGTTTGAAGCTCAAGCGGGCGAGAAGCGAGAGAAGCTGCTGGGTGTAAGTGGGCGTCGGCATCAATGCGATTGTAAGGGAACAGGGAACAGCCTCACGTTTTTTCAAAGTGCCGGAAGCCGCCGCTGCCGATAAATGCGAGGGAAAAGATGATGAAGTTGTAGCAAGCATGGACCAACGTGCTCGCGGCGAGGGAGCGGGTCCTGAGCCGCACCGTGCAGAGAACCAGGCTGACGACGATGAGCAGAAGAAACGGTCCCAGCGAATGGCCCTGCTGCGCGACGTGAAGCAGCGCGAATGGAATGCTGGTGAGGATGGATGCGATGATCATCGCGAAGAGAGACCACTGAGGTTGGCCGTTGGAGCCGAGTGGCGGCGCTGGTTTGCCTGTGCTTCGTTCGATTGCCCAATCCCAGGCGGTGCACAGCGAGGGAAGCAGAAACCCACGGAAGAACATCTCCTCAAAGAATGGCGCGATAGTGACGCCAAAGCCGAACATCAACCATGCAGCTCCTGGAGAGCGCATCATTTCTTCAATGGGCGCGTTCGAAGGGCCGGGCATGACGAGCTCATCGACTGTGGCCAGCGCGGCGCAGCCAAGAGCCGTGGCGGCGAGCGGCCAGAACCTGTCGAGTGCAACCGTGCTGCGCCATTGCACCCCGGCAAAGAAGCTCTCCTTCCAAAGCAGAGGGAACACTGCGAAGCTGATGGCAAAGGTGATGAGATAAAGCAGAGCCTCGCTGGCCAGGATGACATGGATGTTGGTGACAGACGTCAGCGTGGAAATCTGCCAGCCGAAGAGGTGAAAGTGGGCGGCGAGCAGGAAAAGCGCACCCATGCAGACGTATGCGACGCCAACCATGAGGGCCAAGAGGCATAAGTGGCCGAAATGCGGGATGCGCGCGGGCCGGCGGATAGGAGGCTGCACAAATGACTGGAAGAGCTGGGGCTCGGAGACGGATGGCGCAGGCTGCCCAGGGTACGAATCAGTGTATGAATGGCCGATCGGTTCAGGTGCCGCGGGCGAGGGCGCGACGGTAGGCGGCTCTTGAGCCGTAGCCTCATCCGGCTGAAATTCGGCGGCTGGGCTTGCCGGGGCGTTGCCGGCGCTTGAAGCATCGTCCGCCAGCGGAATCGTGGACTCGCGCAAATCGTCTTCCGGGAGATCGGTCATGTGCGTTGCTTCCTGGCCTCACTACGCAAAGTCGTCGCTGCTTGAGTTTTCCGGCGCGCGCTCTTCCTGTTGGAGCGCGTCGCGGTTTGAGCATCGGCACTGCCCGATCCGTTAGTGGACGAGGTGGTGTCTGCGCCGTTGCCGGCCGGAGTGGAAAAGAGTTCTTCTTCCGGTTCAGCGGGCGCGAGACGTCCACTCGTAGATTTGTAGTAGCGCTTAAGGAACTGGCCGGTGTAGGAGCCAGGTGTGGCGGCAATCTTTGCCGGGCGGCCTTCGCCGACCACGCGGCCTCCATCTTCGCCGCCCTCGGGGCCGAGATCGATGACCCAGTCGGCGTTGCGAATCACATCGAGGTTGTGCTCGATGATGATGACCGAGTTGCCGAGATCGACGAGCCGGTGCAGCACTTCGAGGAGCTTGCGCACGTCGTCGAAGTGCAGGCCGGTGGTGGGCTCGTCGAGCAGGTAGAGTGTCTTGCCGGTCTGCCGCTTTGAAAGCTCGCGCGCCAGCTTCATGCGCTGCGCTTCGCCGCCGGAAAGTGTCGTCGCGCTCTGGCCCAAGTGCACGTAGCCGAGGCCGACGTCGACCAGCGTTTGCAGCTTCTGGCGCACCTGAGGCACGTCGGTCAGCAGCGGCAGAGCGTCTTCAATCGTCAGGTCTAGCACGTCGGCGATCGAGTGGCCGTGGAACTTCACGGCCAATGTCTCCTGATTGTACCGGCGCCCGTTGCACACCTCGCACTGCACGTAGACATCGGGCATGAAGTTCATTTCGATGCGGCGCTGGCCGTCGCCCTGGCAGGCTTCGCAGCGGCCTCCTGTGACGTTGAAGCTGAAGCGGCCGGGCTTGTAGCCGCGCTCGCGCGACTCGGGCAGCATAGCAAAGAGGTCGCGGATCGGCGAGAAGACGCCGGTGTATGTCGCCGGATTCGATCGCGGCGTGCGCCCGATGGGCGACTGATCGATGCGGACGACTTTGTCGATCTGCTCGGTGCCGGTGAGGGCGTCGTGCGCACCGGGCTCTTCGCGCGAGCCATAAATGGTCTTGGCGAGCGAGCGGTAGAGGATGTCGTTGACGAGGGTGCTTTTGCCGCTGCCGCTCACGCCCGTGACTACAGTCATCACTCCGAGCGGGACGCGGAGATCGATGTCGTGCAGGTTGTGCTCACGGGCTCCGGTGACGGCAAGCCACTTCCCGGTGAGCGGGCGCGGCCTGGCGCGCTGCAACATGGTTTCAGCGCCGCTCAGATATTTCCCGGTCAACGACGCAGGCGAGGCCATGATCTGCTCCGGCGTGCCTTCGGCGACGACCAGACCTCCCAGGCGCCCCGCTCCCGGCCCGAGATCGAGAACAAAGTCGGCGTGACGGATGGTTTCTTCGTCGTGCTCGACAACGAGAACGGTGTTGCCCAGGTCGCGCAGCTTCTCGAGCGCCTCAATCAGGCGGTTGTTGTCGCGCTGGTGCAGGCCGATGGAAGGCTCATCGAGCACATAAAGCACGCCGCGCAGGCGCGAGCCGATCTGCGTTGCGAGCCGGATGCGCTGGCCTTCGCCGCCGGAGAGCGTGGCGGCATTGCGGTCGAGGGAAAGATAACTGAGGCCGACTGCGCAGAGAAACTCGAGCCGTTCGGCAATCTCGCGGCGAATGCGTTCCGCGACGAGCGCTTCGCGGTCAGTGAACCGGAGGTTGATGGCCGCCGAGAGCGCGCGGTTGAGAGGCAGCGCGGTGAAGTCGGCGATGGAGAGGCCGCCAACCTTGACCGCCAGCGACTCAGGCCGCAGGCGCTTGCCGCGGCAAACGGGGCAGGGCGCAGCCGACATGAAGCTCATCATGTACTCGCGATAGCTGTCACTGCGCGCCTCTTCCACGTTGTCGCGCAGGTAGGCGAGGATGCCGTGAAAGCCGGTGCGGGGCGCTTCGCCCTTGGGTGGGCCGTAGACCAGGATGTGCTGCTGTTTGGGCGGCAAGTCCTCAAACGGCGTCTTGAGGTCGATCTTGTAGCGGTCGGCGGCCAGTTGAATGAGCTTGACGAGGTACTGCGAAGCGGAGCCGGGGCCGAGACCGCCATCGAGCAGCGGCTTGGACCAGTCGGTGATGACCTTGGCAGGATCGAAGTCGTAGAGCGAGCCGAGGCCGTGGCAATTGGGGCAGGCCCCAAAGGCCGAATTGAATGAGAAACTGCGAGGCTCAAGCTTGGGCACGTCGAGACCGCAATCGGGGCAGGCCATGGAGGAAGAGAAAAGCTGCTCGCTGCCGGCGCTGAAGGCAACGAGGACAAGTCCGTTGGCGAGTTGGAGCGCCTTGGCGACGGCCTGGGTCAGGCGTGTTTCGACGGAGGGTTTTCCCACGCCGGGCTTTCCAACTGGGGCCACCGGCTGATCGGACGGTGGTCTCAGCAGCACACGGTCGACGATGGCTTCGATGGTGTGGTTTTTACGCTTGTCGAGGAGCGGCAGCTCGGAAAGGTCCTGCACCTCGCCATCCACGCGTGCGCGAAATCCTTGCTGGTCAATCTGATCTAGCAAATCCTTAAACTCTCCCTTTCGGCCTCGGACGACGGGCGCCATGACCGTGACGCGCTCGCCCCGGCCCTGCTCCAGGATGCGCTGCACGATCTGATCGGCGGTCTGGCGGGCGATGGGCCGGCCGCAGTTGGGGCAGTGCGGCGTGCCCACCGAGGCGTAGAGGAGGCGCAGGTAGTCGTAGATCTCGGTGATAGTGCCGACCGTGGAGCGAGGGCTGCGGCTGGTTGTCTTTTGCTCAATGGAGATGGCCGGGCTCAGGCCCTCGATGGAGTCGACGTCGGGCCGCTCAATCTGGTCGAGAAACTGGCGCGCGTAGGCTGAGAGCGTCTCGACGTAGCGGCGCTGGCCTTCGGCATAAATCGTGTCGAAGGCGAGCGAGCTTTTGCCTGAGCCGGAAAGCCCCGTGACCACAGTGAGAGCGTTGCGGGGAATGCGCACGCTGATGTCGCGCAGATTGTGCTGGCGAGCACCGCGCACCGAGATGTGTGTGATTGGCATGATTGGGCGCTGCAAATTGGGCGGATGCTCGCTGGCGCTGCCGCGATCGTGTGACTCGAACGAAAGTGTCACTGGGGGTATTCTATTTGGCAATAGAAATCAGGGTCAACGCGGCCTGAGCGCCGCATCTTCTGCGACAATCACCTATGCGCGTCCGCGCTGCCTTTCTTCGATGCGCGGCAAGGCGCAAAATTTTTTGGGGGCAGCGATCGCAATCTTCCCCCCGAGGCGGTTCGAATGGCGGACCTGTTGAACCTGGCAATGTTGATTTGCGCATCGTTAGGCGCAATGGCGTTCGGTATTTTGGCTGCGTTTGCGATCCTTCGCGTGGCGTTTGCGCTCATGCGCCCACCGAAGAGGCCTGCGCAAGTAAAACCGCAGACCGAGGCCGCGCGAATCTCTTAAAGACAGCTCTCAGCTTTCAGCAACAGCCGCGAAGGGGAAAGTGTCCGCCTTTCGCGGGCCTGGATCAGTTTTGCGGGTTTTGCTGCTGGTTGTTTTGCGGTTGTTGGCGCTGCCGCTCCTGCATTTCCTCGATGATCTGCTGCGGTGTGCGCATCGGAACCGGCGGGGCCGCGGCCGGGGCGGGCGGTTCCTGATCGGCCTGCGGCTCCGGAGGCGGTTGATCCGCATCGGTGTCGCCCGCGTCGGGTGCAGGAGCGCCGCTATTGGTGGGGTGTTGTGCGCCGCTTCCCGGTCGTAGGCTGAGCACAATGCGGCGCGGCGTGCCCTGGCCGCGATCGCCGACCATCAGAATGTTGTAGCCGGAGCCATCGAGAAGCTGGTTGAGCACGTCGCGGGCCGGTCCCGGACCAAACGTGCCGAACACGCGCTGATCCTGGCTCAATCCCTCCACCTTCGCGCCGGTGTCAGTTGAAACTTCCTTCAGGATTTGCGTCAGGCTCGAATTGGAGGCCACGATGAGCAGGCCATGGCTGTCAAAAACGACCGATGCCTGAGCAGGAAGATCGTTGGCGGGCCAATCGGGCGGTTTGGGCAGGTCGGGCGCTGGCGGCGGCGGCGGTTGCGGCGCAGGCTGGGCCGGAGAGGGCTTTTTGCTCGTGTGAACCGCGTGTTTGTGCGCAGTCGGCGTGCCGGAAGCAGGCGCCTGACTCGATTGCGCGGCAAGCAGCGCGCCGGACCAAAGCATCGAAGTGATCACGAATGCCAAGCAGGCGGCCGGCCTCTGCGCACCATGCCCGCAGCGGCATTGCATCTCGGGGATGCGCGGAGATTCCGCTAGCAGCGGTCGGTAGAAACGCATCGGAATCGGCTCCTGGCAGTCTATTGGAGTGGCGGTTCGGCGGGGCTGGATTGCACGCTGCGCTGCCGCGCTCGGCTGCTGCTCCACTGTACTAGACTAGCAGTGACCGGCAGACGCTCAAAAGGAGGGCTCGGAGGATCATCTTCGGGCAGAGAGGATGATGCAAGGAATGCGCATCATTTGGAGGGGTTTAGAGCAGTTTTCCAATTCATGCGCGGCATTTCTCACGCCGTGCAAGGTGGCTTTTTCCTGGAGAAAAAGCCACTCAGGAATTGCGGCTTCGGCTCGCAGAAACTGGAAAACTGCTGTACTCGCGTCGGCCCTGCTGCTGGCGCCGCTGGCAAGCCGGGCTGCAAGCTGCACTTCGCAAGCGGAACTGGGCTCGCTTGACCGCGATGCGCTGTCGGCCGTCGCGGGTCGGTTGGCGAGCGCCGTCGTGGCGCAGGACTTTAACGCGCTGCAGGCGAACCTGCTGCCGCAGGAGGCCTCGGAGTGGCAGGGAATTCGCGCGGCGGTGGAGCAGTCGGCTCCGCTCGTCAAGGGCGGGACGTTCCATGTGCGGAATCTGTATCTGCTCGACTCGAGTGAACAGGCAGCTCCGGCCGACACGCAGTTCTTCTGCTCCAATGCGACGGGATCGCTGACTGTGACCGTCACCATGAACGCGTTGCCGCCGGGCCGCTACGCGGTGGTGCTGGCTGATGCTGCGGGCGCGCCGCTCGACGCGCAAATGGGCCTCGTGCTCGCGTGGGATGGCGCCGCAACCCAGTGGAAGCTCGCCGGACTCACCATCCGTCCAGGCGTTTTCGATGGGCACGATGGCGTCTGGTACTGGGTGCGCGGGCGCGAGCTGGCCAAAACCGATCCATGGAGCGCGTGGTTCAGCTACGACGCGGCGCATTACCTGCTGCTGCCGGTCGACTTTCTGTCGTCGCCAAACCTTGAAAGATTGAAGAAGGAGCAGTCTGACCTGCCGCTGTCGCCGCTCACCCAATTTCCGCTTTCGCTGCCCGATGGCGATCGCACCTGGAAGATCGACGCGGTTGGACTCGACGCCTCCCTGCATGAGCCGGACCTCGGCGTGGCGTACCAGTCGACCGGCGTCACCGATCCGGCGGCACTGCGCACTGAGGCGACTGCCGTGATGAGCGCATTTCTGAAAGCGCAGCCGGGGATCCGCGCCAACTTTCATGGCCTGTGGGCCTACGCCGAGAAGGATGGCAAGCGCACGCCGGTAATGGAGCTGCCGATGAAGCAGATACCGTAGAGGCAGGGAACAGGGATTAGGGAACAGGGAACAGAAAGGCACGAAATCTTGCCAGCAATCATCGATCTACGTTCCGACACCGTAACCAAGCCGACGCTCGAGATGCGCGCAGCGATGGCCGCTGCCGAGGTCGGCGACGACGTTTACGGCGAGGACCCCACGGTCAACCAACTCGAGCGGCGTGCGGCGGAGACGTTTGGTCGCGAAGACGCTCTGTTTGTGCCCACCGGCACCATGGGCAACCAGGTGGCGATTCGCACGCTCACGCGGCCCGGCCAGGAGGTGATCGCCGAATCGCGCGCGCACATTCTCGACTACGAGATGGCGACGACGGCGGTTTTCTCGGGCTGCCTCATCCGCGCCGTACCCACCGAAAACGGCATTCTCACATGGAAGCACATCGAGCCGGTCATTCAGCCCTATGGTGGTTTCCGCGCGGCGACGGGGCTCATCGAGATTGAGAACACCGCGAACCTTGCTGGCGGGCGCTGCACGCGTGTGGAACTTTTGGAGGAGATTTGGGAAGGTGCAGCAGCCCACAAGCTGCCCACGCACTTAGACGGCGCGCGCGTCTTCAATGCAGCCGTGGCGCTGGGTGTGGACGTGAAGAAGCTGACGCGCGGATTCGACACGGTGATGTTCTGTTTATCGAAGGGGCTGGGCGCGCCGGTCGGATCGATGCTCGTGGGTTCTGCGGAGCTGATGGCGCGGGCGCGCGTCTATCGCAAGGCGATGGGCGGCGGCATGCGCCAGGCCGGCGTGCTGGCCGCGGCCGGACTGATCGCGCTTGAGGCGGGGCCGGCACGGCTCGCAGACGATCACGCCAACGCACGCCTGCTGGCCGAGGCGCTGGCGCACACCGAGGGAGTGAACCTCGATCTTGCATCGGTCGAAACCAACATCGTCGTCTTCCGCTTGACGGCGGGGAAGGGCGCTGCGGAGCTTGCCGCGCGGCTCAAGGCCCGTGGCGTTTTGGTGGGCGCATTCGGGCGCGATGCGATCCGTGTCGTGACGCACCGCGACGTGAGCAGGACCGATTGTATCGACGCGGCCGAGGCTCTGACCGAGGAGATCGAGGCGGGCCAAGCACACCCGGTGCACTGAGCCGAGGGCAGCCCGGTCAATCGCTATTTGATCCGCGTGACAGAGTTGGGCTCATCGCAGGATGAGTCAAAGGCGGCGATGACCACCCATGCAATGCGTTTGGGGTCCTGAGCGTAGAACGTCAGCATGAATGGCTAGCCTTGAACTATCAAAGAGCCCAATCTCCCTGGCGAGAGATTGAGCTTTTGCGTTCCGGTGCAAGCTGTTTAGAACAGGTTCCAGAGCGACTGGTTGTAGACCGCGTGATGGAACTGCACCTCGGAGCCCTTGACGATGGTTCCCAGCTCGCGCGGCGAACGGTTGGCGGCAGCCTGCTTCAGTTCGGCATAGCGGCCCTGCACGTCGGCGCCCAGAATCTGCGCGATCCACTTCGATGCCTTGAAGTCGTCGATCGCCTTCTGGATGTTGTCGGGCAGGTAGCGGCCGCCCGCACGCAGGTCCTTGGCCTTGGAGATCTCGCCGTCGATGCCGGTCTTGAAGATGCCGTAGAGCGAGAGGTAGGGGTTGGCGTCGGGCGCGACGGCGCGCACTTCAGTGCGCATGGAGCGGTGATTGCCGATGGGCACGCGGACCATTGCGCCGCGGTCGACGGCAGATGCGCGAATCTGGTTCGGCGCCTCAAAGTGCGGATCGAGGCGGCGATAGGCGTTGACGCTGGAGTTGAAGACCAGGCAGAGATCGAGTGCGTGGCTCAGGATGCGATCGAGGAAGTCCCAGCCGAATTTCGACAACTGCTCTTCGCCCTTCTCGTCCCAGAAGAGGTTGGTCTTGCCCTTGGAGACGGAGACGTTGGTGTGCATGCCGCTGCCGTTGACGCCGACGATGGGTTTCGGCAGGAAGCAGGCGGTATAGCCCATGTTGTTGGCGATCTGGCGGCACAGCAGCTTGTAGAGCTGGATCTGGTCGGCCGCGGCCACCACCTGGGCGTAGCTGAAGTTGATTTCGAACTGGCTAGGCGCGACTTCAGGGTGGTCCTTCTCGTTCTGGAAGCCCATGGCGCGCTGCACTTCGGCGGCGGTGTCGATGAACTGGCGCAGGGGATCGAGCGGCATCACATGGTAGTAGCCGCCGGTGTTGATGAAGTCGAATTTACCGGTCTGGTGATAGGTTTGCTCGGCGTCCTTGCCCGCAAAGAGAAAGCCCTCGATCTCGGCCGAGGCGTTCAGCGTGTAGTTCTTGTCCTTGAACAGCTTGTCGGCGTAGTTCTTGAGCACGCCGCGCATGTCGCCCGAGTAGGGGCTGCCGTCCTTGTCGATTACATTGCCGAAGACCACCACCTTGCCGTTGCCGAAGACGTCGGCAGGCACCCAGTAGAAGGCGCTCCAGTCGATGCCGAGGCGAAGGTCGCTCTCCTTTTGCGCCGTGAATCCGCGAATCGACGAGCCGTCGAAGGTCAGGTTTTCATAGGCGCCGAGCAGGAACTTCTTGTCGTAGTCGAGCAGGTGCAGGCGGCCTTCGAGATCGGAGAACAACACCGTGACGGCCTTGATGCGCTTCTCGTCGGTCAGATACTTCAGGCGTTTTTCACGAACTTCACCGGCAGCGGCGCGGTTGGCGCGGTCCGCCTTGGCTTCGAGGTTCAGCGTTTCAAGCTCATCGTATGGCAGAGCAAGAAAATTACGAAGGTCGTTCGACATGAATCTCCTTTGGCAAAGATATGGGTTGGAAAACTCCGTTGAGGGAGACGATTAAGGCGCCTGCGTCCGTGGGAAATTACAGAATATACTATCGGCGCAAAAAAGCGGCAGGCCAGCTACGGCCTGCCGCTTGACGCGTCTCTCGAATGAGTGAAACGGGCGCTCTATAGATCGTAGTAGAGGAAGAACTCGTAGGGCACCGGGCGCAGATTGACCGGAGCCAGCTCCTTTTCGCGCTTGTAGGTGATCCAGGTTTCGATCAGGTCCTCAGTGAATACGTCGCCCTGCAGCAGGAAGTCGTGGTCCTTTTCAAGGGCCGTCAGAACCTCGCCCAGCGAGCCGGGCGTGCTCTTGATCTTCCTGGCTTCCGCGGGCTCGAGTTCGTAGAGGTCCTTATCCAGCGGCGCACCGGGATCGATCTTGTTCTTGATGCCGTCGAGGCCGGCCATGAGCAGCGCCGAGAAGCAGAGATACGGGTTGGTGGAGGGATCGGGGCAGCGGAACTCGATGCGCTTGGCCTTGGGGCTGGTGGAGTACACCGGAATACGGCAGGCCGCGGAGCGGTTGCGCTGCGAGTAGGCCAGGTTCACCGGCGCCTCGAAGCCGGGCACCAGGCGGCGGTATGAGTTCGTCGTGGGCGCGGCGATGGCCAAAAGAGCCGGCGCGTGCTTGAGCAGGCCGCCGATGTAGTACTTCGCGGTCTGGCTCAGCAGCGCGTAGCCCTTCTTGTCGTAGAAGACGTTGGTGTCGCCCTTCCACAGGCTCTGGTGGACGTGCATGCCTGAGCCGTTGTCGCCGAAGAGCGGCTTGGGCATGAAGGTGGCCGTCATGCCGTGCTTCTTGGCGATCATGCGGATGATGTACTTGTAGTTGAGAAGATTGTCGGCCATTTTGACCAGTGGGCCGAAGCGCATGTCGATTTCGCACTGTCCCGCAGTTCCCACTTCGTGGTGGTGCACCTCACACTTGACGCCCATGTCCTTGAGCGCAAGGATGATCTCGGAGCGAATATCCTGCAGCGTGTCCGACGGCGGCACCGGGAAGTAGCCTTCCTTGTGGCGCAGCTTGTAGCCGAGATTCGGATTCTCTTCGCGCCCCGTGTTCCAGATGCCCTCAACCGAATCGACGTAGTAGTAGCCGCTGTTCGCGGTCTGGTTATAACGCACGTTGTCGAAGATGTAGAACTCCGCCTCCGGACCCCAGTAGCTCTTGTCGGCAATGCCCGTCTTCTTCAGGTACGCTTCAGCCTTCTGCGCCACGTAACGGGGGTCGCGCGTGTACGGCTTGCGGGAAATGGGATCGAAGACATTGCAAATCAGGTTGAGAGTGGGCACGGAAAGAACCGGATCGACCACCGCGGTTTCCGCGTCGGCAATGAGAAGCATGTCGCTCTCATGGATCTGCTGGAATCCGCGGATGCTGGAGCCATCGAAGCCGATGCCTTCGCTGAAGAGGTCGTCTTCGAGGTCTTCTACGGGGATGGAAAAATGCTGCCACATCCCGGGCAGGTCAATGAATCGCAGGTCAACAATCTTGACGCCGGCGTCTTTAGCAAGCTTCTTTACGTCATTCGGAGTTCGCGGCATTCTTACTTCTCCTTTCGCTTGGTGTCGTGCAATTCAAGCACGGGTTTCGTTGTGGAAGTCGAGCCGAATTGCGGCATCGGTCAGAAGTGAATGCAACTTCGGCTATGGCTCACCGCTCTGCCGCGAAAGATCCCAGCGGGCATGAGCTTGGAGCAGCTGCCGGGCAAATTTTCAGTGCAAGTAGGATCAGCGCCCAGGGTTCACAGAAATCCTAGTGCTAGCAGCATAAAGAATCCGTGAAGATTTGGGCGCCGGAGGTGTGGAAAACCCCGTCAGTGGGCGTGGGCGATGAGAATCATGATGAGCAGAATGACCACGGGGACCAGGGCCAGGGCGCTGTAATAGAGGATTTTTCGCGACAGGTGCGACTTGCGGTTTTGCCAGTCGCGGATCTCGGGGCGGTCCTCGACGCCGACCTGGTCAGGATGCTCCAAATCAAGGAGGAACTGCTGAGCGCTGGCATACCGATTTTTGGGATCGCGCTCCAGGGCCCGGTACAGAATCTCCTGCATTTGCGGCGAGATGGAGGGGTCGGCGACGCGTGGCGGAATGGGGTGGTTCAGGACGCGGTCGTTCATGGCGGCCATCGGAGTAGGGCCGCTGAAGGGGAGTTTGCCGGTGAGCATCTCGTAGAGGATGACCCCCATGGAGTAGAGGTCGGTGCGAGGGTCGCCGCGCTTGCCCTTCACCTGCTCGGGGGCGATGTAGTCGGGCGTGCCCAGCGTCGCGGTGAAGTTGGCATAAGTGAGCCGGCGCGAGGCCGTATCTCCGGCGATGCCGAAATCGATGAGCTTGATGTGATCGTTATCGTCAACCAGGATGTTCTCCGGTTTCAGGTCGCGGTGCACAACACCGTTGCCGTGAATGTATTCGAGCGCCTTAAGAATCTCCTTAGCAATGCGGAGGGCACGTTCGCGAGGAATGCGTCCTTCATCGAGGATTTGGCGCAGCAGGCGGCCGTTGCACCACTCCATCACCATGTATATGCGGGAGCGGCGGTCGTCGCCGTAAACACGCATCACGTTGGGATGGTCAAGGCGCTCGCCGATGGCCGCTTCGCGCTTGAAGCGGTCGAAGAGGATAGGGTCCGCCTCCATGTCGGGGTGGGGAATCTTGAGGGCGACGGTGCGGCCATCGCGCGTGTCGGTAGCGCGGAAAATGGTGGCCATTCCGCTCTTCGCGACGGGCGCTTCGATCCGGTAAGAATCGAGTTCCGTGCCGGGTTCAAGGATGTCGAAAAAACTCATCGTGCGGGTCGCTCCATCGGGGCTGTTTTCTACTGTATCGGCAGCAGGCCCCCGGGACAGTAAGGATTTTCTAAAAGATACGTAAAGCGGGCACAACATCACCAGTCAAACCGCTGACAACTTCAAATCCTCAGCCTGTAAGGGCGGCCGCGATACATGCCGACCTGCTCGACACTGCGCACGCGGATGACCTGCGCCGTGGTATTGTCGCCGCCGTCGATCTCGACCGCGCGGGCCACGAGTTCCCTTGCGATCTGGGCGGCATCCTTCTTTTGCGACGCGATGGTGGCGATCTCGCCATCTCTCATCTCGTCGTGCAGGCCGTCGGTCGACAGAACCAGCACGTCACCCGGCTGTACTGAGAGCGCCGTTGTATCGGGGGACACAAACATCTCTGGGCCAATGGAGCGGATGAGAACGTGCCGCGAGTCGGACGAGGGAATCTCGCCTTCGGAGATCAGCCCCATCTTGCGCTGCTCGTTCACCAGCGTATGGTCCTGTGTCACTTGCCGCGCCTGGCCGTTGCGCACCAGGTAGCAGCGCGAATCGCCGACATGCGAGACTACGGCCTGGTCGTAACGCAACGCGCAAGCGACCAGCGTAGTCGCCATATTCTTGCCGCGATATTCGGGATCGAGCCGGCGATCGTGTACGGCGGTATTGGCCTGTTGAACCAGGCGGGGAAGCAGGCTGATAAGCATGGAGCCCGATTGCGCCTTGGCGAATTGCTCGGTCATCGTCGAAATTGCCGTGGCTGAGGCGACCTCGCCCAGGTCCATTCCACCGACTCCATCCGCGACTGCAAAAAGAAAGCCGTGGGAGCGCGCCTGCTGGCGCGAGGAAGGGACAAAGGAACCCATGGCGTCCTCGTTGTTGGTACGGACTTTGCCAAAGTCGCTTGCCTCGCCGAACTGTACGTCCAACATATGCGCCGCCGCGTAGAGGTTCTCGCGCAAATGCGCGGGGGGAATTGCTGTTCCTGAATGGGTTTGAGGGCCGGGCCCGAAAACGACGATTGGGTGGCTCGCTCTCCCCAGCCTCTCATAACGAGGCTGGGGAGAGAATCCACCCAAAGATTGTGTCAACGTTGACCGATGGATTACGAAACTTGCGCTCTTGTTGCGAGCAGCGCCGCTTTGCCTTTGGCCTTGGATGAGCGCATGAAGTAGACCGCGCCATATAGGCCCCAGACGGCGGAGATGCCCAGTGCTGTCAGCGGTTCCATTTTTGTGCCGAGGTTAAAGAACGGCCCGGCCAAATAGAAGGCCATGCAGGTCAGGTTCGCCAGAAGGCCAAAGCCGGGGATCAGGTAGTGCTTGATCACGTGCTTATCGTGCCGCTCGGAATAAGCGACGATGCACAGCAGGCAGCTCAACCCATAAAGAATGAACGTGCCGAAGTTGGATGTGAGCGTCAACGCAAGCAGCGAGTTGGGCAACGCAGCCATCTTGTCGTGCGTCGTGTAACCGAAGCTCGAGAAGATGCCGTGAGGGAGGGCCGAGATCGAAGCATCGGTGGGAGCGCCGGCATCGCCAAAGGCCAGTGATACGGCAACGACTCCGATGACTGCGGAGATCACAGCCAGCGTCCAGATCGCCTTGCGTGGGCTGAGCGATCCGGCATGCAGGATGCCGAAGTGCTCGGGGACCTCATCGTCCTTGCCCATGGCGTAGGTCACGCGGGCGCCAGTGTTCATGCAGCTCAGAGTGGTGCCGATGAGCGCGAGGAACACGGTGAACGCCTCAGCCAGCATGAAGTACCTGCCATGGCCCTGGCCCAGCAGCGCGTCGCCGACAATGATCATCATGTCGCCGATGGGCGCGGCTGAGCTGGCCGCGCTTTGCATCGTATACCCCGAGTTGAGGAAGTAGTTGGCACAGAAGTACTCAAATAAGTAGCAGACCAACCCCTGGATCAGCAACGATGCAATGACGGCGATGGGAATGTGCTTGGTGGGATTTTTTGCCTCGCCTCCCATCGAGGTAACCGATTCGAAGCCGACCAGGATGAGGATGGCGACCGTTGCCTGAATGAACATCCAACTGAATTTGTGCACGCTCACGACAGAGGCGGCGTTGGGGTGCGTAAGAAAGTTGCCGCTGGAGTCGGTGGTCGGGTAAGAAACAGTGTAGGGAACCGGCTTGCCTGCCGAATCGACCTGCGGGAGCGGGTTGCCGCTGGCGTCGCGCATGATCGAGCCGTCTTTTGGATTGGTGGCGAACTGATACGTGAACGTCTGCTGCGTCTGCCCGTCATATTGGAAGGCCGGCGCGCCGTTGGGATGGTTGGCGCGATAGCCGAGAGCCAAAACGCTGAAGACCACCAGCGCCGAAATTTGAATGATGTTGATGGCGATGTTGACGGCCGTCGATGCGCCCGCGCCCTTTGAGGCAATCCATGCCACAAAGAAGGAGAACACAACCGCAATGAGGCCCATGAACACCGGCCCGGGGTTGGAGCCGCTGATGAAGTTCGGATACAGGAAGCCGACAACGTAGCCGACAAAAATGCCGGTGACGGCCACCATCACGCCGGGGTAGACCCAGTAGTAGAGGTGGGAGCCCCAGCCGACAACGAACTTGGCGACGCGGGCGTATTTGAAGGCCTTGTCCTTTGAGAGCATGGCCTGCTCCGCGTAGTAGTAGCTGGAGCCAGTGCCAGGGTAAAGCTTGGAAATCTCAGCGTAGGCGACTGCTGTGGCCAAACACAGCAGCAGCGCGGCGAAGATACCAATCCACATGTCAGGTGCGGTGGAAGGCTGGCCTGCAACGCCCGTGGTGGCCTGGATGAAGAAGGTCAGCCACAGGAAGGCGCCGGGGGCGATGAGCGCCATGGCGTTACTGGTTAAGCCAGTGAGGCCGAGCGTGGCTTGCATCTGAGGTGCTTTTTGTTCTGCCATGAGCATTCTCCTGAGATTTGGATTTCGTTCTGAGCGGCTCCCGGAGAATGGCCCCCGGGAAATCTTCGGCAACTTGTCGTTCAGTACGTCTCAGCTTGCGGACGCCTGATTTTCAATGCGCCCCATGAAGTGATGGCGCTCTCTGAGCCGGGACCTGCCGGCAGGTTGTTGACTGTGGCCGGTCCCGATCTTCTTTGAGTGTTGCGAGTCTATCGGTCACCTCATGAGGACGATATAAAGCCCCATGAGAATGGAATAAAAAAGGGGAAGCCGCTAATCGCTTCGGCCCGAAGAAGGCGATGAACGCCACGGTGAGCGTTTGCGGGTTGTCGACGTCCGTTGCGAGCTTGTCGAAAAAGTTGTTTCTCGAGAAGTCGCGGGCGGCCTGAACCCGGTTACCTGAGCGCGGCAACTTCCGCACCCTGCCACGCGTTCACTTTCTGGCCGCTCCGCGGACCCCGCACACCTACCCGACTATTTCTCATCGATGTTGTTGCCGAAGATAAATCCGAATTCACCCGCGGCGCGGAACTGATCGGCGTTTCTTCCAAGAGCGCCGAAAACATCTCCAGGCGTCGAGTTCATTGCGTGCACATCGGCAATGTCGGTTCTGAAGTAGAAGCCGCCCTTCTGGTACGTGGGTGTGACGGTGTAGCTGATGGCTGAGCTGCCGGGCCCGAAACCGAGGAGATTGACGTCGCTGCCGCCGATCGAGCCCGACTGGGTGATGTATTCAAAGCGGCCTGGAAGCGCGAAGCCTTTCTTGAAGGACTTGCTCAGGTAGGCGGCAAAACCGTTTGTCGTAGCTCCCTTTACGACACCGACGGCGAGATCGGTGGGGACGTTGCTGTACTGGTAATAGGCCGAAGCGATCCACGTGCCCTTGGTGTAGGTGTAGATGACGGTGTGCATGACGCTGTTGTTCTGCACCGGCGTCGCCAAGGTCTGGAATGCGGTCTCGTCGAGGTTGCCCATGCCGTCGTAGACGAGCGTGTTGGCGCCTTTGGTAAAGGTCAACGAGCCGCTCAGCCAGGAGTAGCGGTTGGAGTAGTAGCCGTCGTTCCAGCTGAAAGAGGCGGTGAGATATTTGCCAAGAGTCTGGTTCACCTGGAGTCCGCGATTGACGGCGTTTTCCTGGGCCCACAAGAGGCCGCGCTCGACGTCGAAGTTCTGGTAGGTGAAGGTGGACTCAGCGCCCA
Source organism: Occallatibacter sp. (assembly GCA_050010795.1). Taxonomy (GTDB): domain Bacteria; phylum Acidobacteriota; class Terriglobia; order Terriglobales; family Acidobacteriaceae; genus Telmatobacter. The sequence continues at coordinate 16,742 of JBEKKI010000011.1, read as the reverse complement.
TCAGCGTGGGAAGGGAGCCGATTTCCCATGAAGTGGTTTTTCCTGTCTGCAGCTTCAGGAAGGCCACCGGAACCGGACCGTAGAAGTTTTTGACGGTGTCCTGGGCGTTCATGAACGGGGTGCCGAGGGTCGGCATGGTGTAGACGCCAGCCTGAACGAAGTACTGAACAGTGCCGTCCGCCTTTTGCACGTAGATTTCACCATTGCTCAAAGTTGCCTGCTTTGTGTCGTCGCCGGGAACGGGGTTGTTCTGTCCCCGCGCGTAGCCGGTTACGATGCCATTGACAGAAGCCCTGCCGAACGGACCGAGGTTCACAACGGCTGGGGGCAGCCACTGCAACGGACCCGTGAGAACGAACGTGGAAAGCGGTGCGGGTGCCGCGGGAGCGGCGGCGGCCGGCGCTGCTGCGGGCGCCTGGGCCGAAGATGAATCGGCGGGCGAGGTGGGTGTTGTTTGCGCGCCGGCAGCGAGCGCAATAGCCAACGACGCTCCGGCAATCGATCGAAGGATAACCGTTGTGTTCGAGTACATCGACACGATACCTCCAGGAAAAGATTTGTGAATGATGAGAGATAAAGGGGACGCTCAAGGCGCAACAATGCAGGTCCGCTCCCGCGCCGAAGACCGGCGTCAAAGGTCGGCAATGCGTTGCGCACAACTGAGGTTTGGATTGCCAACGAAGAAGGCCGGCAATCGCGTTGAGGTGATCGGCGCCGCAGATTGGTCGAAACGTCCTGGTTCAAGTAACGCAAACAAAGCATAAAAAAGCTATGAAGATAACAAAAAGATTCTCTATGCGTGGAATTGAAAAGAGATATCGGATTTTCCCTGGGAGAATTCGCCGTGCAGACGGCGCCCGGAGGCCGATGTGCGTGGGCCTGAACCCCGTGAAGAAGAGGCGAAGAACCTGATAAACTCTTCTTTTCCTCGCTCAGACCCCGCGCATTGAGGGCTATTCCGCGCTGAATCGCGATCGATCCGCCAGGGAAAGCTATGAGGGCGGAGTGCAAGCGCCTGGGCTTCCCGTTCTTTTTCTTGAGCGCCTTCGAGCTTGCCGCAGTGAACAACACAGTGGAAAGTGAGGGCCCGGTTGTCTCGGAGCTACTCAACCAGTTCGGTCTTTTTGTTCGGCTCGCCGCGCGGCTCCGGTGCGCGGCTGATCCTGTTCACGCTGGAGTGCGCCCTGGGAATCGTTGCGGTCATTCTGGTGGCTGCGCTGGCGCATTTTTCCAGTTGGCTGCTTCCCGTCGCGGCGCTGCTTTATCTGCTTATTGTGGTTCCCACGGCCTTGCTCTGCGGATTCTGGCAGGCGGCGATTGTGTCGCTCTCCGCGGTGGTGGCGCAGAGCTGGTTTTCAGCGCGGCATCCGGAATTATCCATGGCGGCCAATCCCGCGAATTCTGTCACATTGATCGTGTTTGTGCTTGTGGCGCTCCTGGTCAGCCGCCTCTCGTCCAGGGTGACGGATCACGCGCGCGAAGCGGAGTCGCGCGGCGGACAGATGGAAGACCTCTACGAATTCACGCGGCGAACCCTGCAAATGGACCTGCACATGGAGCCCGGTCCGCAACTGGCCGAGCTGGTGCATGAAATCTTCAACCTTGAAGCCGTCGCGGTCTTCGACGCCGACCTTCACGACGTCTACACGGCGGGCTTTTGGAGCACCGACCCCCAGGAGATGACGCAGAACGTGTACTACTTCGAGACCTCGGACGACGATCCGGAAACAGGTGTCGGCCGCCGCGTCGTACGCCTCGGGACCGTGCCTGTGGGGAGCCTGGTGGTGCGCGGAGACACTGGCCCGCTGACCAACAATGCGATTGCCTCGCTGATCGCCATCACCTTCGACCGCTACCGCGCCTTTGCCAACGAGAGCCGCATCGAGACTGAACGCCGCACCGAGCAACTCCGCGCCACGGTGCTCGACTCGCTGGCGCATGCCTACAAAACACCGCTGACCGCCATTCGTGCCGCAGCGACGGGATTGGGTGAAATGGGGCACCTCTCCGCGGGACAGGCAGACCTGGTCGGGCTCATCGACGAGCAGACGCGGCTGCTGGGAGAATTGACCAACCGCCTGCTGACGACGGCACGCCTCGACGCCGGCGAGGTTGCAATCCACGTTTCGAAGGTGAGCGTAGGAACGCTGATTGAGGAAGTGGTGGCCGCGCTCAAGGACCGCCTGGCGAGTATGAAAGTAGCCATCGAAATTGACGACGAGGATCTGGTGCTTAGTTGCGACCAGCAGTTGATGATGATGCTCCTCACCCAGTACATTGACAACGCTTGCAAATACTCCAACTTCGGCTCGACCGTCACGATCCGCGCGCTTATTGCTGGTCCTGAGGTAATCTTTTCCGTGCACAGCTTCGGGCCGGTCATTCCCATGGCGGATCGCGAGCGCATCTTCGATCGCTACTACCGTTCTTCAACGTACGCGGACCGGGCCCCCGGAACGGGAATCGGACTCTCCGTGGCCAGGCGGGCGGCGCAGATTCACGGCGGGTACGTCTGGGTGGCAAGCGACGAAGAAGAAGGCACCACGTTCTTCGCAGCCATTCCGCTCACAACGGAGAAAGAGAGCTCGTAATGATACAGCCTGCGATTCGCATCCTGGTGGTCGACGACGAACCGGCGATTCGCCGCGCCCTGCGGCCGCCGCTGATGGAGCTTGGCTTCCAGATGTCCGATGTCTCGCGCGGCGAGGAGGCGCTGCAGGCGCTGCGCTCCGCTCCTTACGATGTCGTGCTTCTCGACATCAACATGCCGGGCATCGGCGGCATTGAGACGCTGAAGCGGATTCGCGCATTCGCGCCGCGGCTGCCTGTGCTGATGCTGACCGTGCGCGATGACGAGGAGGACAAGGTGGAGGCGCTAGAACTGGGCGCCGACGACTACGTGACCAAGCCGTTCAGCACGCGCGAGCTGATCGCGAGGATCCGCTCGGCAGTGCGCCGCGTGCGCGCACCGATCCGGCCGGAAGATGCGCCCATCGAGATCGGCGAGATTCGCCTGGAGCCCGCCAAGCGGATGGTCACCAAGCGCGGCGCACCAATCAAGCTCACGCGTAAGGAGTTCGATATCCTCTATTGCCTGATGAGCCGCGCCGGACGCGTGGTCACCTACGCCAGGTTGCTGACCGCGGTGTGGGGCGCCGAATTCCGCGAAGAAGTCGAGTACTTGCGCACCTTCGTCCGGCAGTTGCGTAAGAAAATCGAGGACGATCCTTCGAAGCCGATTTATCTGCTCACCGATGTGTATGTCGGCTACCGCTTTGCCGACGCGCAGATGCTATCGGAGGAGCCGGGCGAGGCGGGCCAGGCGGCGGAGCGAGCGCGCGTGCCGGAAGACATGCTTTGAGGCGCGAATCGATCACGCTAAGTCGTCTGATCAGAAGGCCCATCCGGTTGAGGGATGGGCCCTGGTTTTTGTGCGATGGCCAGGCACGCCTACTTCTTGCCCCAGAAGTCAGGCGACGCTTTGAGCCAGGAGTCGGGTACATAGCTCATCTGCGGGACAATCGCAAAAAGATCCGACTCGGCGGACTCGACTGTTTTCGAGCCCAGCTCGCGCATCATCTGCATCTGGTCAGCGCCCACGGTCTTGGGAAGGTTGTCGGAATCAATCACTGACTGGTCCTCTTCGCCGAGCGCTTTGATGGGGGTGACCAGAATGAAGGTTCTGTCGCTGTCTTCGCCGTACATTTTCTCGAACATGGCCCAGTGGGCGTTGGCCACGGACGAGTAGGCCTTGGCGTACAGCTTCACCAAGTGCTCCCAGTCCTGGTACTGGCCGTTGGCGATGTGGAAGAGCGTGATGTCGAAGAAGCGCTGCTGCGAGATGTCGAGGGCGGAATTCAGGCTCAGGTCTTCGCGGTACATGTAAATGCTGCCCATGACTCCAGCGAGCGAAGGCACCTCGGCTGCGTTGTCTGCCTTGAGCGTGGCCTGCAGCTTTGCGTCCGACATCTCCTGCTCGTGCCTTTTCTGCAGATCGGCAAAGGAGTCAAATCCGGCGAAGAAGAGGGCACGAGGAGCGCCGGTAATGCCGACCATGCCGAAGTAGTGAATGGGCGAATTGGCTTCGCGCACGGCCTGGACCTCAGCGCTTTCGTTCTGAATGAACGAGTCTTCCATTCCAGGCTTGATAGATACGTTGCTCAGGTAAAGATACTTGCTGGGGCCGTGGGGTTGGGTGGCTTCGGGTTGTGTCGGCGCCGTTTGGGCCGCCGAAACAATGGACCCCGCCGCGAGCATGCACAACGCAGCTCTGAGAATCAAGCGAGTCTTCATGGCATTGTTCCTCCTGGAGGGAGTTTTTGGAGGTCCAATCATAGCACCCGGATGGAGACACTGGCGCTCCCACAGCGCGTTAAGCCAGAGGAAAAGGAAGGGCGCTATTCGTCGTAGTGCAGCAGGCTGAAGACGTCGTATTCCGTGAAGCGATCGCGCCCTTTCAGGAAATCGAGTTCCACTGCGAAGCCCAGCCCGGCGATGACGCCGCCCAGTTGCTTCACCAGCTTGATCGTCGCTTCCATGGTGCCGCCCGTGGCGAGCAGGTCGTCCACCAGCACGACTTTCTGCCCCGGCGCAATCGCATCCATGTGGATCTCCAGAGCGTCGGTGCCGTACTCGAGGTCGTAGGTGACGCGCGCCACCGGCGCGGGCAGTTTTCTGGGCTTTCGGACGGGAACAAAGCCGGCGTTGAGACGATAAGCCAGCGCCGGGCCAAAGATGAACCCGCGCGCCTCGATGCCCAGAATCAGGTCGATGCTGCGCCCGATATAGTGCGCCGCCATGGCGTCGATCAACTGCGCAAATCCCGTCTTGTCCTTCAGCAGCGTGGTGATGTCGTAAAACAGAATCCCCGGTTTGGGAAAATCCCGCACGGTGCGGACAAGCTTCTTCAATTCCTCGATGTTCACGGGCTTCTTTTCTTCCGGCATGGCGGTGCTTGACTCCAGTTCTCAGATTTCAGTTATCAGTGATCAGGTTTCAGTCTACAGCCCGGAGGGCCAGGAAAGGAGGACCTGGGAAATAGAGAATTGGGAATGGGGAATAGGAAATAGGGAGTAGCCAATAGCCAGTGGCCAGTAGCGAGTAAGAAGCGGAGTGGCATGAAGGGCCAACCTGATCGGGACACGTGGAATCGAGTGGAAGAAGCTGAGGACCACATCGGTCGGCAATGCAGCGTTTTTCTATTCCCTGTTCCCTAATCCCTGGTCTCTGCTTATCTCACCACGCCCCGTCAATCTGGAACGAGGAAAGGCTTTCGGCTTCGGTTTCGGCCAGGTTGTGCTCCACGATGCGATCGACGCGTGCGCCGCGCGGTCCGCGGCGGAGGCTGGCGCGCAGCTCAGAGAGGTCGCGGGGCTCGCCCACCGCCATCACTTCCACGTCGCCGTCCTCGGTGTTGCGCACCCAGCCGCGCAATTCGAGCTCGGTTGCTTCTCGCTGCACATACCAGCGGAAGCCGACCCCCTGCACGCGTCCCTGGATAAGGAAGTGAAGAACCATCACGGTTAGCCAACGCCAGTTTTGCAGATGCGCGCGAGCCCGCGCAACCCTCAAGTGCGATCGGAGCTCAGGAGCCGCATCACACGCGCTACACTGGAGTTCACTATGGTCTTCGTCCTCGACAACTACGATTCGTTCACCTACAACCTGGTCCAGTACCTGGGCGAACTGGGCGCGGAGGTGTTGGTGCGCCGCAACGACGAGGTGACGCCTGAAGAGGTCGAAGCCATGAAGCCGGAGCGGATTCTGCTTTCGCCGGGGCCGTGCACGCCGCACGAAGCGGGGATCCTGGTGCCGCTCATCCGCCACATGGCAGGCAAGGTTCCGATTCTCGGTGTCTGCCTCGGGCATCAGGCCATCGGCGAGGCATTCGGCGGCAAGGTTGTTCGTGCGCACACGCTCATGCATGGCAAGACCAGCAAAGTGGAGCACGACGGCAAGGGCGTTTTCGCCGGGCTGCCCACGCCGCTCACCTGCACGCGCTACCACTCGTTGATTGTCGAACAAGACTCGCTGCCGGCTGAGCTCGAAGTCACGGCGCGGACGCCGGAGTCGAATGGAAAGGGAACGGTGATCATGGGCCTTCGGCATCGCAGCCTGCCCGTCGAGGGCGTGCAGTTCCATCCCGAGAGCGTGCTCACCGAGGGCGGCCACCAGATGATCCGCAATTTTCTGGACATGTAGCCGATGCACGCCACGCCGAACGCCGTGACTCGCTGCGCGAATGGGTTGCTCGCGCTCACGCCGATCGCAGCACTGGCTGTGTATGCGATGTTTGCAACGGCGCCGCCGGTCAGCGCTCAATCGTCTCAACCGGCTCAACCGGCGCAAGCGCCCGCAACGCAACCCGCCGCATCGGCTCCGGCAACGCCGAGTGCGGCGCCCGCAGCAGAGGCGCTGCCCACACCGCCGGCTAGAGGCGCTGCTCCTGCATCCGGTTCTCTTCCCGTGGCGATTGTTCCTATCGACAAGTCCATCCCCGGCGCGGCGCTTTCGGTGGTGGGACCCATGCAGGCATCGAACGGCAGGGCGTTCATCACCGGCAGCGGCGCCATCACCGCCGGCGGCGCCACGGCCCAGGTGACGTTGCCTTACCGCGGCACCATGCACGTTTGCGCATCGAGCAGTGTCAATCTGGCGGCGGATGCAAGCGCCCCGGCGGGCGATGTGCCGGGGCTGCTGGTTGCACTCGACCACGGCGCAGTGGAGATGAGCCTGGCCGCAAGCGATGCCCGGGCGCGCAATGCCGACACGCTTCTCACGCCGTACTTTCGCATCATGATCGGCGGCCCCAACGCAGCCGACGTGAGGGTGCGGCTGGGCGAGAACGGCGATACGTGTGTCGACAACGCCGGAGCCAACGCGCCGTACGTCGTGGTGACGAGTGTGTTTGAGGGCGGCCTTTATCGCGTGCAGCCGGGCCAGCGCGTGATGTTCGAGCATGGCAGTCTGCAGACGGTAGTGGACCAGGAAAAGGAACCGTGCGGCTGCCCTCCGCCGTCGAAGTCAGAGGGCAACGAGTTCCCGCTCGCCGCAAGCGAGGGGATGGCGCCGGCTTCGAAGCAGGCCCCGGTAGCAATTGCCGCGCCTGCCAGCGTGCCCAATGCAACGGAGACGTTCTCAGTGAGCGGCACGACGCGCGCGCCTCAGCCGGCAGCCTTGCCGGCAGCCGCGGCTCCGGCGGCTCCGCCGGCAAACGTCCCCGCCCCCAAGAAGAAGCCGGGCTTCTTTCGCCGCGTGGGACGGTTCTTCAAGCGCGTCTTCGGCGCGGAGTGATTTGTTACGGGTTCAACTGTTGCACACCGCAGGGAATGCGCCGGATGACTTGGCCCGGCTTGTCGAGCTGGAACATGAAGCTGCATTGCAACGCCGAATTCCCCGTTGTAGCGCCCTGATAGACGTAGACGGTTTTCGTTCCCGGCTGGTAAACCAGCAGCGAACTTGTCGGATTGATTCCGGTGAGTTGAAACTCGACATTGCCTCCGCCCGATTCGTAGCTAGATGCCTTCACCGTCCGGCCCGCTCCGAGCCAGAAGCCCAGAGCCAAAAGCCCAATGACAGCGAGTCCATTTCTCCCACATCTCCACACTTTCCCCATATCCCCTCCTGCATGCAACGACTTTTCCTAACGACGCACGCGCCGCCCACGCTGCTCAAAGATTTCCGGATCATGGGCAATCGGAAGGGGCAGGGAACAGGGCACCGAGGGACCGCGTGAACAGAAAGCTGACCTCCGACCCCTGATCCCTGATCCCTGCTTTTTACATTTGTCGCGCCCGCTCGATGGCGCGGATGACGGCTTGGGCTTTGTTGAGCGACTCCTGATGCTCGAGCTCGGGCACGGAATCGGCGACGATGCCTGCGCCCGCCTGCACCGAGCCCTTGCCGCCGATCGATAGCATGGAGCGGATGGCGATGCACGAGTCGAGATTGCCAGAAAAATCGGCATAGAGAACCGCGCCGCCGTAGGTGCCGCGTCGCGCCGGCTCGAGTTCTTCGATAATCTCCATGGCGCGGACTTTGGGCGCGCCGGAGAGCGTTCCGGCAGGGAAGCATGCGCGGAGAGCGTCTACCGCTGTTAGATCGGGCCGAAGCTTGCCCTCGATCGAGCTCACGATATGCATGATGTGGCTGTAGCGCTCAACAAACATCAGCTTATCGACCTTCACGCTGCCGAATTTGCTCACCCGCCCCACGTCGTTGCGGCCCAGGTCGACGAGCATTACGTGCTCGGCTCGCTCCTTTTCGTCGTGCAGCATCTCCTCGGCCAGGGCCTCGTCTTTGGCCTCGGTTGCGCCGCGGGGGCGCGAGCCCGCAATGGGCCGATATTCGACCACGCCCTTGTTCACGCGCACCAGCAGCTCCGGTGATGAGCCGGCGAGTTCAATCGGCGCGGGGCTCTCCGAGCCTTTTAACTTTTTGGACGAGTTGCCCGGCCCGGACGCCGTCGCTCCCGCACCCAGCGGCCCCTCCGGCGCGAAGCGAAGAAAGAACATGTAGGGGCTGGGGTTGACGGTGCGCAGCGCGCGATACACCTGGAAGCTATCGACGCCGGGATCGACGTCGAGGCGCTGCGAAACGACCACCTGGAAGGCGTCGCCCGCGCGGATGTACTCCTTGATGCGCTCGACGGCTGCCAGGAAATCCTTCTTCGCTGTGCGGTGCCTGACTTCGAGCTTCGACGACGTGCGCGGCCGCTTGCGGTCGAGATCGGGCAGAGGCTGCGAGAGCCGCTTCTCCAGCCGGTCCAGCCGCTTCACTGCGCGGCCATACGCGGCGGCTGCCTTGTCTTTTCGAACATCCGCAGTCACCACGAGCATGATCTCCTTGCGCACGTGATCGAAGGCCAGCACCTCGTCGAAAAAGAGCAGGCAGGCGTCGGGGATGCGCAGCTCGTCCTTCGCAAGGGCAGGGAGCCGCTCGATCTGCCGCACCGCGTCGTAGGCAAAAAATCCGACGGCTCCCGCAGTGAACGGCGGCAGCCCCTGGATCCGCGCCGGCTTGTGCCCGCCGAGCGCGTCGCGCAGCACGACGAAGATGTCGCCCTCGATGTGTGTCGTCCTGCGGCCCTCGGTGATGGTGATCTCGCGGCCGCGCGCCACGATTCTCTTGAACGGACTGAGCCCGATGAAGGTGTAGCGCCCCACCTGCTCGCCGCCTTCAACCGACTCCAGAAGAAAACATTCGCGCTCCGGCCACGCCGCGCGCAGAAAGGCCGAGACCGGCGTCTCCAGGTCGGCCATCAGGGTGCGACACACGGGCACCAGCGTGTGCGTCCGCGCCAGGGCCAGGAACTCCTTGCGGTCAGGATGGGCTGAGCGGGAAGAGGCTTTCACTCCCTAAGTGTAACTGTTGGTGCGTTTGGGCCGGTGGAGCGCGAGTTCCACATTAGAAGGGTCTTTGGGGGCGCGAGAGCACAGCGGGAGCTGCCGCCAGAGCTGTGTCGGCACTGCTTGACGGGAAACCTTGGGTGGCCTAGACTCACTGAGGTTTGGGCAATTTCGCCTGTGCGAGTGCGCCCAACCACCCGCGCGAAGAGAGAATCAGGCGCGCAAACGACGGGAGACGGACGCGAAAAATCCGTAGGAATTGCTGACTCGCCTTTATTCTTGAGAAACGGAACTTGATTCCGAATCCCGAGGGCCGGAAGAGCGGCGGGAGATGGAGACCAGATATGGCAACCGGAAATACCAGCGTCACGCTGGACCAGGAGATCAATCCCTGGGAGGCGCAAAGCGCGCGCTTCGATTTCGCCGCGCGCAAGCTGAATCTCGATGAAGGACTGTGGAAGGTGCTGCGCTCGCCGTCGCGGGAGGTGATTGTTCACTTTCCCGTGGCCCTCGACAACGGCATGATCGACATGTTCACCGGCTTCCGCGTGCAGCACTCCATGGCGCGCGGGCCGTGCAAAGGCGGCATCCGCTACGCGCCCGATGTAACGCTGGACGAAGTGCGCGCGCTGGCCAGTTGGATGACGTGGAAGTGCGCGGTGGTGAATATTCCCTTCGGCGGAGCCAAGGGCGGCGTCATCTGCGAGCCGCGCAACATGAGCAAGGGCGAGTTGGAGCGCATGACGCGCCGCTACACGTCGGAGATCATCGAGTTCATCGGGCCGGAGAAGGACGTTCCCGCGCCCGACGTAAACACCAATGAGCAGACCATGGCGTGGATCATGGACACCTACTCCATGCACATGCGCCAGACGGTCACCAGCGTCGTGACCGGAAAGCCGTTGAACATCGGCGGCTCGCATGGGCGCATCGAGGCCACGGGCCGCGGCGTGGCGGTGGTCTGCAACGAAAGCCTCCGCCACCTCAATATGGATATCGAGGGCTGCAGGGTCATCATCCAGGGGTTCGGCAACGTGGGATCGAACGCCGCGCAGTTGATGCAGGAGCAGGGATACAAAATCATCGGCATCGCCGAGCGCGACGGCGGGTTATACAACTCCGGCGGCATCGATATTCACCAGCTACTCGAGTACAAGTACCGCAACAACACGATTCTCGGATTCCGCGGCGCCGAGGCCATGCCCAGCGAAGAGCTTCTGGTGGCGGATTGCGAGATTCTGATTCCCGCGGCCACCGAGAATGTGATCACCAGCCGCAACGCCGACAAGGTGAAGGCGCGCATTGTGGTGGAGGGCGCGAACGGCCCCACCACCGCCGTGGCCGACGAGATTCTGGCCGAGAAGCGCATTTTCATCGTGCCCGACATCCTGGCCAACGCGGGCGGCGTCACGGCCAGCTATTTCGAATGGGTGCAGGACCGGCAGGGATACTTCTGGAAAGAGTCGCAAGTGAACGAGCAGTTGGAGACCATCCTGCGCGACAGCTTCGACGACGTGGTTCGCTATGCCGATGCGCACGACGTGAACAATCGCATCGCGGCCTACATGCTGGCGATTGATCGCGTGGCGTACACCATCAAGCAGCGCGGGTTTTACGCGTAGCATATCGAACGGCAGGAACAACCGGCGGGAGAGGCGCACAGCTTCTCCCACCAATCTTTTGCGCAACAACCAAACTCATCAGGCGTGCATCCAGTTTGATTAGCGAATAGCCCACAAGGAGCACGATCATGAAAGCCGCTGTTGTATTTCTTTGCTTTGCCGTCTCTGCGTTTGCGCAACAGAAAGTCCGACTGGGACAAACACCGCCTGGATTGCGGTTTGCCGCCGCCTGCGGGCCGCAAACGACAAACTTCAAGGTCAAGCTCGACGATTCGCAACACGGGCCGCTCATTCCACAATCGGGAATGGCGCAAGTCTACTTCATCAACGACGCGGGCATTCGCTTCGGGCCCCCGGCAGGCGGCGTAAAATACGGCGTCGATGGTTCGTGGGCTGGCGCAGGTCATGGTGATTCGTGGTTTGCATTTTCCGTTGCGCCGGGCGAGCACCATCTCTGCGCCACCTTGCAGTCTTCGTTCGCTGCCCAGGTTGCCCAGGTTGCCCAGCGTGTGGAGCTGGCACACTTTGCCGCCGAAGCAGGCAAGTCGTACTACTTCCGGACGCGGCTGGTTTTATCGGATTCGGTCGAGTTGCTTGAATTCGTTCCAATCGACAGCGACCAAGGGGAATACCTGGTTTCGACATTCCCCATGGCCACAGCGAAGCCCAAGAAATAAGGCCCGTTAAGGCGTCTCACTCCAGGAGTATCAGCGGGCCTGGGGAGCGGCAGCTTGTATAGCGGAATCCCGCGGCAGGCTGCGGATGAATGCAATGAGCTGCCACCGCTCCGGCTCGGGCAGCGAACTCCAGGTGGGCATGCCTTTGCGCAGGCTTCCATTGCGCAGCAGCCACGCCAGCTCGCCGTCGGTGGCGTGCGCGACGTGTTCGCTGCGCAGGCTGGGCCGCCCGTGGCGCCCCTCCGCATCGCTGCCGTGGCACTTTGCGCAGTTATCCTCGAACAGAATCCGGCCGGCGGCAATGGCTTCCGGCTGGCCCGCGTAGGGATTTGCGCGGCGCCGGTCCGCATCGGGAACCCTGCGTTGCCACGAGCTCTCCGCGGCCACCAGCGCCAAGACAAAAACCGATAAGAGAGCAAAGATAAGGCAGGCAGTCCTCGGCGCTCTCATTCTGCCTCCTTCTTTGAAAAGAGATCGCGGAACTGCTGAATCTCGCACGAAATCTTCAGCCGCCATAACACTCTTGCGCTATCGCTGTTCAGGCCGAACTGCGGCGAGAAGAGGAACGTTGGCCCGCGGGGCACATCGAATTGAACCGTCGGACCCGTGTATTGCGACGTGTCGTGGAGGCCGAAGTCGTGCACTGTTGCCAGGCCTCCGTACACCTCCGCGCCGGCCGAAAAATTCTGGCGGCAGAACGTGCAGGCTCGGCCGCTGCCCGCAAGCGCGAAGGGGCGGCTCGCGCCCGCTGCATAGCCGAACTCCCAAGCCCCGCCCATCATGTTCTTTTCCATGATCCAATTTTCCGAAACATTCCAGCCCTTCGGATTGCTCGAGAGGATCACCTTGCCCTCCATCGTCCGCGAGATGTCGCCGTGGTTTTCGGCGTTTCTGCCCTGAAAATCTTCGATGCTGTCGTGCCCAGTGACCTCAAGAACGCTCTTGTCGGCGCCGTTCACGTCCTCGTACTCCACGTAGAGCACCGTGTTGATCCAGTGCTCGGTGGGCAGCATGCGGAAGCGATTCTCCCAGCGAAACCCGTTGAAGACGGTGGAATCGTTCGCCGTGGCCTGCCCTTGCAGGTAGAGCTCGGTGGTCCACCAGGCTTTCGCGCCGTACTCCAGCTCCAGCGTTGCGCTGTAAAAGCCATTCGAGTCCTTCGGCGCACCCGTCGTTCCCTTCTGCGCGATCTCGAGATTGCCCGGCTCCTCCAGTACCTCAGAGTAGGTGACGAAATAAGGAGGCTCCTGCGCGTGGGCCGTGAGCGGCTTCGCCGTGCACACTAGCAGGACGCAAAGCGACAAAGCGCTTAGCCGCAGCGTGGTGTTTGAAAGCAGGGAATGGAGAAATGGTGCGAGCCAGGCCGCGCCGTGTGGCCCGCGATCCTGCTGCCAGCTGAAGAATGCGAAATATCGATGCTGCGTCTGAGCCATCAAACCCCTCTCGGAGATGGAATGGTGGCCGAGGTTTCCGTTATGCTTAGGAGGCCGTCAGCTCACGAGTTGCCGGTTGTGCGGTCCTGGCGATGCCTCGCCAAAAGACGTTCACCAGGACCGCCGCTTGTTTCCCTGCGGGCCGCGCGGCCTACTTTCCTGCCGCTGCGGGACCCTGTAAAGCAAGGCCAGAAAGCCTTTCAGGGGGAATTCCCGATATACGACTGATTTGGTCCTATATCAACCTAGCATAGCCTTCTGCCCTCCGCAATCGTCCCCGTTTCACTTCGTGAACCGCACAGATTCCCTTGGCAAGGATGCGGCAGCTCGGACCATCCGGGTCAGTGCAATAGACGGAACGTCCGAGCAGCCGGAACGAAGAAGAGCGCATGAAACTGCCGCAACACGAAAGGAAATGCGCACGGCGGAACTCCTTTCGGTTCACACGTGTTCCAAGTTGAGGGCCCTTATCGAGTTGTAAGGAAAAGCGAAGCTTACATATTGCACGGCGGCAGAACGAAGCAACGGCAAAACGCCTGCCGCGTCGGAATGCGGAGAGCACTGCGTCTGCTATGGTTCTGTGCCATCTTCGGGCGATTGATACGCCTGCCCCGGGCGAGAATCAGCGCGGACGGTTCGGTGCACAAGAAGCAATTTGCCGGTAGACTGTTGAGCAACACTCAATGTGAGCCGGCGGCCTTGCATGCAATGTGGCCTTGCACGGCGGACCAGCCGCCGGAGGGGACTCGAATGATCGTTCTTCTCTTGCTTCTTGCCCTTGCAGCATCGGGAATCTGTGCCCAGGAGCCGGCGACGATGGGTAACCCGCCCTCCCAATCGAGTGGCCAGCAACAAGGCCAACCAGCGCAGCGGTCGCAGGGTGGCATGGCCAACGCCGGCCCGCAGGAAGCTGAGTTTGATAGCCAGCATCGGCCAATCACAGCCGGAGGGTTCGTAAAGACCGGCCCGATCATCTTCCAGGACGTGGCCCAGGCGGCCGGGCTTACGAGCTGGCGGCACAAAGCCGGAACGCCCGAAAAACGCGTCATCGTCGAAGCCAAGGGACCCGGAGTCTGCCTGATCGATTATGACGATGACGGCTGGCTCGACATCTACCTCGTGAACGGATCGACCTACGATGCACTCGAGGGGAAAGCCATTCCGCCGCACGCGGCCCTCTTTCACAACAATCACGACGGAACTTTTACCGATGTGACTCAAAAAGCAGGCGTGGCCAACGATCGATGGGGCTACGGTTGCGCGGTCGGCGACTACGACAACGATGGCTGGCCCGATCTCTACGTCACAAACTTCGGAAAGAACCGCCTCTACCGCAATAACCATGACGGGACCTTTACCGATGTTGCCGACACTGCAGGCGTGGCGATCGGAACCTGGTCCACAGGCGCGACCTTCGGCGACTACGACGGTGATGGGCGCCTGGATCTTTTCGTAGACGGGTACGCGAAAATCGACCTGGCGAACCCGCCGCTTTCCGGGACAAAAGCGGTGGGCTTCGCTTTCTGCCAGTTTCGCGGTGTTGCGGTGATGTGCGGGCCGCGCGGTCTCAACGGAGAGCACGACCATCTCTTTCACAACAACGGAGACGGAACCTTTACCGACGTGAGCAAGAAGGCGGGCGTCGACGATCCGAACGGATACTACGGGCTGGGTGTGTTGTTTGCCGACGTCAACAACGACGGCAAGCCCGACCTGCTTGTAGCGAACGACTCCACGCCGAACTATCTCTACATCAACAAGGGTGACGGCACATTCGAAGACCAGAGCTACGAAAGCGGCTACGCGCTCAATAAGGATGGCCGCGAGATCGCCAACATGGGAATTGCCGCCGGCGACTACGAAAACAACGGACATCTCTCCATCGTGAATACTGACTTTGCTGACGATTACAACGTCCTCTTCCAGAATGACGGAACAGGATTCTTCACCGATGTCAGCTTCCAGGCTGGAATCGCACAGTCCTCGATCCCGTTTGTCAGCTTCGCCGATGGATTTCTCGATTACGACAACGACGGGTGGAAGGATCTTGTGATTATCAACGGTCATGTCTATCCCGAAGTGGACAATCATCCGGAGTGGGGAGAAAGCTACGCACAGCGGCCGCTGCTCTATCGCAACCTGAGGAACGGCAAATTCGAACTGATGCCCGCAGTAGAAGGGACCGGACTCGCGGTGGTCACCGTCGGCCGCGGCGCGGCGTTCGGCGACATCTTTAACGACGGCAAGATCGACGTAATTATCAACAGCATGGATGGGCTTCCAATCCTGTTGCGCAACGTGAATCCCGACCATCATCACTGGGTCGAACTGAAACTCGTTGGCGGACCCAAGAGCCCGCGCGATGCGGTCGGTGCGACCGTGTATCTGACCGCGAACGGGATGCGCCAGCGGAGCGACGTTTTGAGCGGCGGCAGCTACCTGTCTTCCAACGACTTTCGCGTTCACTTCGGTCTTGGAGATGCGATTGATGCCGGAACAGCAGAGATTCACTGGTCCTCGGGAAAAAAGGAAACGCTGCACTTGCCTGCCGTGGATCGCATCTACACCGTCACCGAAGGCCAAGGGATCACAGGCGCATTGTGTAGCGGCAAGCCCTGTGCGGAGTCGTCGGTAGCCCCTACCCCACCGCACGGCAACGCTTCTTAAAAAACCATGCATAGCGTTGCGAGACTCTCACATGAGTTCGTTCCCTCGGCGCCGCGCTGACCGGGTTCGAATCTTGTTCCTTCGTTGAAACGCAACCACCGCCGACCGAGCGTCCCGCGCATCCGGCTTGAGTCCGATTCTCCGGTACACCTCTGCACAAAGCTCCTGCGAATTTCCGACAGATTCCGTTCTGCCCTTGTGATCCAAATCACATCTCCCTCGACTGAAACAGATCGGAACCAGCGACATCAATCACCACCAAAGAGCGGAAAATCGCCTCAATCTAAAGGATGGGAACGTTAACAGGAATGCGTCGGGAGAGAAAAGCTTTTCCGGCTCAACTTAAACGTTTAATTTCAGCCAAAAAATGCTTGACAAGCCGCTGAAGGTGGCATAACTTGTTGGCCACAATCATCGCACGCAAATTCGAATGCCTGTACTCAATCCATTTAGTGTTGCAGGCGCGAATCAGCGGTGGTTGTACGTCGGCTTCAATCTGGCGTGGACCTATGCCGGGCAGCACGATCGCTCTTCTTGGTATGAGCCGTTGAGCATCTGCCGCCGCTGACATCAACGCTTCGAGTTGCGAGGTAGAAGACCACAATCCGAATTCTGCTGAAGAAGGGGTGCAGCCCCTCGGTCTTAGCTGCGCACCTCGAAAGTAACCTGAGGAGGAAAAGTATGACGCATCGGAGTCCGCAATACCAAAAGCGGGGCACACGCGCCGGGCATTCATTGTGGCGCTGGGTTTCCGCAACCTGCGCGCTCTTTCTACTCTTGACGTTGACCCGCGTGGGTGCTTTTGCGCAGGCCAACTCAGAGTTAACGGGCATCGTTACTGATACCACCGGGGCGGTGATTCCGGGGGCGAGCGTCGTGCTCACCGATCCGGCCACAGCCTATACGCGCGCGACCACCAGCGGGTCCACCGGCTTGTACGACTTTGCCGGATTGAACCCTGCCAATTACAACCTGACGGTCACGGCCAGGGGCTTC
>JBEKKI010000010.1:0-98689 GCA_050010795.1 Occallatibacter sp. | reverse complement strand
GTTTCCTTTTCTCTCAGGTCAATCCCGGCACCTATACCGTTTCCGTGCGCGCCCCAGGATTTGTGGAACAGATCTCGCAGCCCATTGCGGTCGAAGTTGGCCGCACCGCCGCGCTGAACTTCGATCTCGCTGTATCTGGAGCTTCGCAGACCGTCGAAGTCACCGCCCAGCAGACGCTACTCAGTCTTGAAAATCCCAACACCACCACGACCATCGAAGCCAAGACCATAGCCAACCTGCCCAACGCCGGGCAGGACGTCACCTTTATTGCCCAGTTCGCTCCCGGTGCGCTCATGAACACCGCAGGCTCCTCCAATGACGCCAAGGCCCCTGGCGGCTACGGCAACGTCGAATTCAATGGCCTTCCCGCTACCTCGAACGGCTACATCCTCGATGGCTACGACACCAACGATCCCTGGCTCGGCCTCAACATCGGCCTCTCCACCAACCTGGTCCTCGGTCTCGATGCGGTCGATCAGGCAACGGTGAACACCAACTCATACTCCGTCGATCAGGGCCGATACGGCGCCTCGCAAGTGAACTACTTCACAAAATCCGGAACCAACAAATTTCACGGCGACGTCTACGAGCTGTGGGATGGCTCGCTCTTGAGCGCGGAAAATTACTTTCTCCACGCCAACGACACGCCGGACAACGTCACCCCGAAGCCGCGTTCCAATGTGAATCACTTCGGCTTCAGCGTCGGCGGTCGCATCCGCAGCAACAAGCTCTTCTTCTTTACAAGTTACGAGGGCGTCTACATCGCGCTTCCAATCGTGACTCAGGCCGTCGTGCCATCGCCCGCCTACCAGCAGTATGTGCTCAGCCAACTCCCCATCGGTGGGGTCGACCCTATCACCGGAACCATGCTCCCCGCCGAGCCGGCCGAGGTGGATTTCTTCAAGTCGATGTTCGCCCTTCTTGACAACACAGCGGGAACCGCCATCCCCGTCAATTCCTGCCCCCTCGCTAACGGCTTCGGCTGCGCCAACCAGCGTCAGGAGTCGCTCGAGAACAGCGACCACGAAACTGTTTTCGTCCTCAAAATCGACCACACCATCAACGCCGCCAACACCGTCTGGTACCGCTTTCAATCGGACACTGGCCTGCAGGCTGCATACACCGATCCGATCAACGTCATATTCAACTCCTACTCTCCTCAGCCGCAGTACACCCTTGTCGCCGGCTATACGCACATCTTCCGCCCCAATCTCGTCAACCAGTTCAACCCAGGCGCTAGCTGGTACTCCAGCATCTTTGAGCCCAACAACTTCGCCCAGGTGCAGCAGACGTTCCCCATCGTCCTCGCCGCAGGCGGCAATGACGCTCCATTTACCACAATCGGCGGCAACAACAATACCTATCCCCAGGGCCGCAAGGTCACGCAATGGCAGGTCAACGACAACCTGGACTGGATTCGCGGCAAGCAGGAGTACCGCTTTGGCATCAACACTCGCCGAATCGACGTCAGCGACTACGATCTGGGCGAGGGCAGCGTGCCTACCGCCATTTACAACGATCTCGCCGAGTTCACGTACGGCGCAGCCTACACAGAGAGCCAGACATTTCCCATCTCATTCAACGAACGAGTCGCCGTTGGCAATCTCGACCTCTATGCAATGGATACGTACAAGCCCGCGTCCCGCGCTACCTTCATCTTCGGCGTAAGGACGACCTGGAACACCGACCCCGTCAACCCCCAACATCTTTTCGCGCGCCCCGCCGGGTCGTTTCTCGATCTCTCGCATGGAGTCAACCAGCCCCTCGATCAGGCCATTCAAACGGGAGTGCGGGCTCTGTTTCCCTCCACCCCTGTCCTCGTCTGGCAGCCGCGCGTTTCTCTTGCCTACCAGGTCACACTGCAAACCGTGATCCACGTTGGCTTCGGTGTCTTCAACGACATCATTCCCGCCCAGATCGCCGATCTCGCCGCCACCAACGCTCCCTACGCGCCCACCTTCGTCGGCGGCATCGGTGGGCAGGTGGGCGGAATCGCCATTGCGCCTGGAGTCGCCAACAGTGCAGCCGACGCAGCCTCCGCTGCCAACCGTCAGTTTCAGTCGCTCTTCAGCGCCGGCGGTCCGCCCTGCGCCGGAATCGCCCCTGGCGCACCGACCTGCCCTCTCGCCGTCAACCTCAATACCTTCCCCACTGGTACGCTCAAAACGCCGTACTACTACCAGTACAACCTCGGCATCGAGCAGAAGCTGAACGCGCACGGCGCTGTTCGCATCGGTTATGTCGGCACGCGCGGCCTGCACGAGCCATTTCAAGTCGGCCTCAACGGCTATCAGAACGTTTGCGCCGGCTGCTTCGTGCCCTACCCCTTCGCGCAGCCGCTCGACCAGCGCTTTGGCAGCGTCAATGAATTCCGCACCGACGCCGGCAGCAACTACTCCGGCCTGCAAGCCAGCGTTTCCGAACAGCTCCACTCCCTCACGCTGAGTGCAAACTACACGCTGAGTCATTGCCTCGACGAAATCTCCAACGGTGGCTTGCTTCCCTTTTCCAGCCAGGGCATTCTCACCCCGCTGCCCGGCGAGCTAAGAAGCCAATACAGCAACTGCGACTACGATGTGCGCCACAACCTCTCCGCCTACGGCATCTACCAGATTCCGTTTGCGTCTAAACATCTTCTGTTGCGCGCTCTCTTCCGCAACTGGTCATTTTCTGAGACGGCCTTCCTGCACTCCGGCCTCCCATTCTCCGTCCTCAGCCAGCCTTACACGGCCAATGGCAACGGCGTCTTTCAGGCCAATGGACCGCAGCTTGCCCGCCGCATTCCCGGCCAGCCGCTCTATCAAAAGACCCCCTACTCTGGCGTGACCGTTGCCGGAACCAAGCAATGGCTCAATCCCAACGCCTTCTCCTCGGTCGTCGATCCCACTACCGGCGCCTGCACAGGCGGCGATTCCCCCGCCGATTGCCAGTTTGGCGACTCTGGCCGCAATACCGTGCGCGGCCCCCACTTCACTGACTCCGACCTCTACCTCTCGCGCCGGTTTCCTATGTGGGAGCAGACCTCTCTGCGCTTCGACGTGCAGATGTTCAACGCTTTCAACCATCCGAACTTCGCATTGCCCAGAAGTGTGGAAGCTGGCGTGCCCGGAGAATATATTCCGCCCGAGTTCGGAACACTGGAGAGCACCATCTCACCGCCAACCGGCCTCTTAGGCGTCGGCCTGGGAGGCGACAGTTCCCCCCGCATGATCGCCTTTCAGGCCAGAATCGAGTTCTGAAAGATTGCGCAGAAGTTGGCCTTCGTTAGCCCGAGCCCCGAAACACTGATCCTGCCGGTCGACGGAGACCGCATTTCGATTTACTGGTGAATTGTCGCCCACTCGGAAGTTACTCCTTGGTATTGAGTCCCCGGCCATTCGAACATTTCATTATGAGTTTGGCTTGGCCGCGATTCGCAGTCGGCGGATCGTTTTGTCGCTGGAGCGTTCGATTGGGCGGAGTTGGTGGATGTGATTCAGATGGCAGGTATCAGGGAAATGCGATTCCCTGATAACGGGGTGATAATTCCCTGTTCGGTGGGGCCTCAAGAATGCCGATTGAGTGGTGCAAAGTCCCATAGAGCCAACGTCATAGGAATCTCTTCCGTGCAACTTCCTAGGCTAAATTCAGGAAATTCCCTGTAATTTTCCCTGTTAGCAGGGAATTAGAACCAGAGAACGGTTCGCTGGAGACTCAATCCACCGCCATACAGTCGATATAATCAACAACTTATAGAGAATCTCCTGAGCTTCCCTATTCTTCCCGTCAAACCGGCAGGTTTTTGGCCCTGAAGGGGACCGGAGAGCATTCTCCGCCTGGAGAATGGCCCCAAAATCGACGGTTTCTCCGTCAGGGAACTCCCCAGTCCCCTTTCATACTGTTCCTAGGGCCGCCTTCTTCGCGCAACACTGCCTCATTCCTCGGAAGGCTTTGGAAGTGTCGCTGCCAACGACGCTTTACGGAAGCCCCTGCCCAGATTTCTTCTTGTCTCCCGTCCGTTCCAAAGACCCTCAGGATCTGCCCTTGGGAGTGCCTAATTTCGCGGCGCCAGAATCGGCCGGATTTGCCCTTCCGAAAACAGGTGTTATTGGTAGGCCTGTCTCCCCAGAGCATATCCAGTTGGGGTGGGGTGGAAAGCAAGTCGAGGATGGTCGAAGGAAACGCTGTGCTCTAACGCCGGGGACGGATGTCATCAATGCTTACGCGGTGGCTCCATAGCCAAAACATTACCGGGCTCCACATGCAGCTCCTCGTGGAGCCGCGTTGTAATGTTGTGATAACGGTTCGACCACCTTTGCAGACGGCCGGATTCACATTCATCACGGGCTGTTACGATGGGTTGACCCAGCAGTCAATGCCATTTAGAGCCTGAATGTGAGTGGACCTAGATGATGGAGCCGCCTCATGAATGCAAGGTCTATACGCCGCCACTGCTGGCCGATGCCATGGTAAAGGCGGTGATGCCACACCGTAACGACTACTGGCTCGATCCCTGCATGGGGCCGGGGGCCTTTATTGCCCCACTCAGGAAGCAGGGTATCCCCAAGGACCGGATTGTTGGCATCGATATAGATACCTCAGTGGGGTACGAGGATGGCGCGGCCACGACCGTCAGAGGGATAGATTTCTTCCAATGGTGCGCGAGGACCCGGCGGCGATTCACCAAGATCGTGGCCAACCCGCCTTATGTGGCGGTCCGCAAGCTCCATCCGACGCTCCAGCAATCCCTGTGCAGCTGCCTTCGAAGATAGTGTTGGAGCGGTGACCCATCGTCATCAAGATTCCCTTGTCTTCGATGGAATGCCTGGCGATCCTGACCAGATTCCATGGTTGATCGCGAGTACACTCGCAGTCTACTCGGGAAATAGTCTCGGGTTCCGAGCGTGTTGTCGCCAACTAGGACAGAACCGCATTTTCAGTGTTACTTCCGTGTTGCCGGTCATTCGCCCACAACCGTGTCTAGTCGGCAAGCTGTGAAGCATATTGTCCTAGCGCGCAGTCCAGCCCAAGTCAATGTCCAGCGCCGCGCCGGTTATACCTGCGGCGTCGTCCGAACACAGGTACACCACAAGCGAAGCTACCTCGCATGGTTCGAGCATCCGGCGGATGGCGGCGGGTCCAAGCATGATCTTTTGAACCACGTCCTCCTCCGAAATGCCGTTTAGGCGAGCCTGATTCGCAATTTGCTTTTCAACGAGCGGAGTGCGGACGTAGGCCGGACATATGGCATTGCAGGTGATGTTGTTCTCGCCCATTTCGAGTGCTACAACTTTCGTCAACCCCAACACCCCGTGCTTGGCCGAGATATAAGCCACTTTGAAGGGCGACGCCACTTTACCGTGGACCGAGCTGACGTTAATAATCCGGCCCCACTTCTGCTGGATCATATGCGGCAATGCATACTTACAACAAAGGAAAGTTCCAGTAAGCATAACGCCAATCAGGGTGTCCCAGCGCTCTTCGGGGAAATCCACTACGGGTGCCACGAATTGCAGACCCGCATTGTTGGCCAGGATGTCGAGACGGCCAAACCTTCCCATCGTGGCCTCGACGAGATGACGCACCTCGCCGGGCTGGGAAACATTTGTCGCAACGAAGAGACAGTCTGCTCCAGCTTCTTGAAGTTTCGTCGCGGCTCGTTCTCCACCGGAAGCGTCCAGGTCGCCAATCACGCAGTTCACGCCCCCCCGCGCGAGCATCTCCGCGATGGCAAGCCCAATCCCGCTCGCACCGCCTGTTACGATCGCAACTTTCCCCTTCATGACGTGCTCCTTGCGACACTGCCATTCACTGGTTAGCTGTGCCTGGATTTCCGGCGGCTGCGCTTGACCATAGCGCAGTTGCATTTGATGGAAGGCCACATCAACTTCCGGCAAATTGAAGGTCCCAAGTCCATTCCGAACTGATGAGAGGCGGTCGGACACCGTCGGCTCGGCCCGGCATCACGCGATGCTTTTGCGCGCCCGGGCTCATCCTGGTTCTAAGTAAGAACCGACGAACGCAGTTTTGTCAAAGACGGGCGTCTCACATGATTGCAGCAGTGACCGGCCCTGAATGCCGCGGATGCTGACGGTCAAAGACGAGCCCAAAATCCAAATGGACAAACGATGCCAGTGCAATCTCTTTGGCGCTGAAGAACGGAAAATCCAGTGTCGCCATCCAGTCCCACAGAAGGGGCAAGTGGAGATCTCATCGGCCACGTTTCAGTCCGATCCTTCTTTGCCCGCGACCTGGGTGAGTCTAGAACGGCAGCATCGAACGGAGATCTCGAGAAAAGAGCACCTGGCATCCCGTCCGATGTTCTACTGCGTCTTTCGTTACGCCTTCAGCGATCTCCTGCATGACAAGTCCTTCAGCGGACACGTGGAACCAGCCCAGTTCGGTAACGATGTCATGAACGACGCGTTTCCCCGTAAGAGGCAACGAGCACTCTTCGACGATCTTCGGGGCTCCGTCCTTTGCATTGTGCTCCATCGCGACAATGACATGGGCGGCACTGGCTACAAGATCCATCGCCCCTCCCATGCCTTTCACCATTTTTCCGGGAATAGTCCAGTTGGCAAGGTCGCCCCGGCAAGTGACCTGCATCGCTCCCAAAATGCTCATGTTCATATGCCCGCCGCGGATCATGGCAAACGCCTGATCACTTGCGAAGAAACTGGAACCGGGAAGGATTGTCACCGGTTGTTTGCCGGCATTGATTAAATCGGAATCTTCCTGATCCGGAGCGGGCGGGGGTCCAATCCCCAGCAGGCCATTCTCAGATTGGAAAATGACTTCGATTCCTGCCGGCACATATGCTGCGATCATGGTGGGCAGGCCGATACCAAGGTTGACATAGAAGCCGTCCTTGAGTTCCCGGGCAATCCGCCTTGCGATAAGCTCTTTACCGTTCACCTTGATACCCCTCCCCGATATTCCTTTCGGGACAGAACCGTAAGCGCGACAGGGCCGTCGCATCAAAAATGAAATCCACCGCTGCAGATCAACACTTCGCCGGTAACGTAGTCCGATAGCGGAGAGCAGAAGAAGAGCACGGCGCCGGCTGCCTCTTCGGGAGTTCCGATGCGCCCCAGCGGACACGCGGCTGCAATGGAATCGAGCATCGCAGGCTGGACACCGATCGGGATCTCCTTGCCGCCCATGTTGATTTTCCCTTCTGGCTTGAGCGGCTGTGTCATGCGCGTCTGAATGAGGCCAAAGCCAACCGCGTTCACATTGATGTTGTACCGGCCCCATTCCCTGGCCAGAGTCTTAGTCAGTCCAATCACTCCAGCCTTACCCGCGGAATAACCTGCCTGGCCGGGATTGCCATCGGTGCCGGAGATGGATGTGATGTTCACGACTTTGCGCATCACTCGCTGGCCGCTCGCAATCTCGCGCTTGGCGGTTTCGCGAAGATAATCGGAGGCAGCGCGCAGCAAGCGGAACGGCGCGACGACGTGAATATTCAACATGGCCAGGAACTGCTCGTCGGAGGTTTTCTGAATGACGCTGTCCCAACTAAAACCGGCGCAGTTGACGATGATGTCGATCGAATGGAACGCTTCGAGTGCGGCGTGCACGACATGCTGCGGAAAGGAAGCTTCCATCAGATCCCCATGGATCGTTGCCACACTCTCGGGGTTGCCGACTGAGGCCTGCATCTCCTGCAACGCCTCGCGATCCAAATCGCACGCGAGTACCCTTGCACCCGCTGATACCAGCCGTTCTACGATGGCCCTTCCGATTCCTCTTGCGCCTCCCGTGACAATGGCGGTTTTGCCAATCAGGGTGAACGGAGCTTCTGGTGATGCTGCTTCTTCCTCGGTCATGGCTGGGCATGCTCCTTAATAAAGCGCCACTCGATAGGCTTTCTGAACTCAGGCCCCACGACGACCCGATCTACGTAGATACCCGGAGTCACAATTTCATCCGGGTCCAACTCCCCTGGTTCAACCAGTTCTTCGACCTCGACGATCGTCAGTTCCGCGGCTGTCGCCATTGCCGGATTAAAATTGCGGGCTGTTTCCCGGTAGACAAGATTGCCGTGACGGTCTGCCTTCCAGGCCTTGATCAGCGAGACGTCACCGTGCAAAGCGTGTTCCATCAGGTAGGATTTGCCATCAAACTCCCGCATTTCCTTGCCTTCGGCGACAACCGTGCCGACACCGGCAGGAACGTAGAAAGCCGGAATGCCAGCGCCGCCGGCGCGAATCCGTTCGGCAAGTGTGCCCTGCGGAATGAGAGTAAGGTGCAGTTCGCCAGCGATGACCAGTTTCTCCAGCAGGCGGTTTTCGCCGACGTAGCTGCCGACATGAGATGCAATCATTCCAGCCTCAAGCATCAGGCCCATCCCGAATCCATCGACACCCATGTTGTTGCTGATCGTGTGCAGCCCCTTGACTCCCTTGCGAATTACAGCCGCAATCAAATTCTCGGGGATTCCACACAATCCGAAGCCGCCAAGCATGACGGTCATGCCATCCCGCAGGTCTGCAACCGCGGCATCCGAAGATTTGATCACCTTATTCACGTTCTTGCCCTCTCTCGGGTTACACCACAATCCAAAATGCCGGTCGTCTTACCCTGCCAGCATTTCTACGCGCCGCGCGACTATCGATCTTGGGTTGCCGCGCTCCCAAAAGCGTTTCGCAGACGGGCGCCGAAGTTCCACACAGGATAACTACATTACCGCTACACTTTCATTCAGCCGAGATCACGATTGCGATTCCCATGCCTCCGCCAATACAAAGGCTGGCGACGCCATATCGCTTCTCAAGTCTCCTCAGGGAGTGAACCAGCGTTACGAGCACGCGAGCGCCTGAAGCGCCGATGGGATGTCCGAGGGCGACTGCTCCACCGCTGACGTTAACCCTGGCCGGGTCGAGATCGAGCTTGCGGATGACGGCGACCGATTGTGCGGCGAACGCTTCATTCAATTCGAAGAGATCGATTTGTTCCAGGGTCAGGTTCGCCTTCTTAAGAGCGATCGGCACTGCCGCTGCCGGACCGAGCCCCATGACTCCTGGGGAGGTGCCCGCCAAACCATAGGAGAGAATGCGCGCCAGTACGGGTAGACCATGACTCTTGGCGTACTCCCCAGTGGTCACCGCCAGCATTGCGGCGCCATCATTCAGGCCGCTGGAGTTTCCCGCTGTGACCGTGCCATTCGGTTTGAAGGCCGGTTTCAGCTTTGCCAGGAGTTCCAGCGTGGAATCCGGGCGGGGATGTTCATCCGTCGTGAACTCGACGATGCCTTTCTTGGTTTTAATGGGAACCGGAACAATTTCCGAGCTGAAGACTCCATCCCTCAATGCCTTCGCTGCGCGTGTCTGGCTTTCGAACGCAAAAGCATCCTGCTCTTCGCGCGTGATCCCGCATTGCTCGGCAATATTCTCCGCTGTAACTCCCATCGCATAGCCGAGAGTGGGATCGGTGAGGCCCTCGCTGAGGATGCTGTCGACCAGTTCGCCAGAGCCATATCGATATCCGGCGCGTGCCTGCGGCAGAAGGTAGGGTGCTCGCGACATGCTTTCAGTGCCACCAGCGAGGTATAACTTGCCGTCTCCACATTGCAGACCTTGGACGGCCGATACGACTGCCTGCAGACCACTGCCGCAAACACGATTAATGGTCTGCGCAGTCACCTGATCAGGAAGACCGGATTTGAGAGCGATCTGACGGCCAGGATTCATGCCGTTGCCCGCCTGCAGAACATTGCCGACGATCACATCTGCGATATCTTCGGCGGGAAGGCCGGGCAAAATCGCCTGGGTTGCGATAACGCCCAGGTCAATCGCTGAACTGTCTTTTAGAGTCCCCTGAAATCCTCCGATTGCCGTGCGCTTCGCTGCTGTGATAACGAACTCTGACATAGGATTCCGATCTGAGCCGAAAAGGCCCGCAAAGAACCCACTTCCAAACCGGAATGCTAATGATGCACAATTGAGCTGCACAGGTTTAATTCGGACATAAGAGTGTTCTTTTCGGACAGGATTTTGGGGTCATGGAATTACCTCTTTGGAACGAAAAACGGTACGCGCCCTACAAGGTAGCAGCCCTTGTTGAAGTTCTCGGGGAGCAGGGAATTGCGCCTGAGGCGAGCCTGTCAGGTACAGGCTTATTGCCGGAGAGTCTTGCGAATCCTGAGACTCTGACCTCTGTGCGCCAGTACATTACGGTCTGCCACAATGCTCTCCAGCTGTCGAAAACTGCCGAGACCCCTTTTCGTACAGGCAGTCAAATTCCACTGTCTGCATATGGAATGTATGGATTCGCGCTGGTAAGCAGTCCTACGATTCGCGAGTATTTCCAGGTGGCTGTCAAATACCATCGGCTTGCAACACCGCTTCTTCCCATGTCGTGGCGCGAAGAGGGTGATTACGCATCCTGGATTTTCCCAATGAATGGAGCGGTCACGCATCCCGACTCATTGTTGCGCTTTCTCATGGAGCAACAGCTGACCCAGCTCGCGACGCATCTGAGAGGCGTGCTTGAAAGCGACTCTTATCTGCCTATTCGCGCCGAGCTTTCGTATTCCGCCCCGGACCACACCCAGCTTTACAAGCGCTATCTCCGTTGTCCGGTGCGGTTCGGTCAGCCGATGTCTCAACTCATCTATCCGAAATCGATTTTGTCCGCCAAGCCGCGCCTGGCGCACGGTCTTACTTCGAAGATCCTGCGAGACACCTGCGATCGCATTCTCGGTGAGGTGAAGACATCGACCGGTGTCGCCGGTGAGGTCTATCAGATCATTGCGTCTACACCTGGGCATTCACCGAGCATGGAAGAAGTAGCCCGGCAGATCGCCACCACCGTACGGACGCTCAATCGAAAGCTCCACGCCGAGGGCACGTCTTTTACTCAAATTCTCGACGATGTCCGCTGCAACCTCGCAAGCGAGTATCTCCGTTCCACGAAGCTGAGTATCGAGGACATTTCGGAGCTTGTGGGATTCAGCGAGGCAACGAACTTTCGTCATGCATTCCGCAGATGGACCGGCAGCACTCCGGCGCGCTATCGACCCTGAGCCCAGGCCGTCATTGGCCGGCAAAACCCCTGCTGCGGGTCCGAAAACGACATAAAAATGTCCGCTCGGAACCTGTCGAGTTCCGCCTTCAACTTCTTATCATCGTTCGGTCATTGATCCTAGTCATTCCATCGAGAGCGAAGATGGCCAAAAACAGTCGAAAAGTCATCATTTCCTGTGCTATTACCGGTTCTGTCCACACTCCAACCATGTCGGAGTATCTTCCCGTCACTCCATCCCAGATCGTCGACAGTGCGGTTGAGGCCGCCGAGGCCGGGGCCGCGATTCTCCATCTCCACGCCAGGAAAGCGGAGGACGGCAGGCCATCGGGAGATCCGGCAGACTTCCAGAAGATTTGTCCTGTTCTGGCAGAACGCACAAGCGCGATCATCAACATCACGACTGGCGGCAGTTCCGACATGGCGATCGAGCAACGGCTTGCTTATGCCAGACAGGCCCAACCGGAGATGTGTTCGCTGAACATGGGATCCATGAACTTTTCCATTCATCCCGTAGCCGAGCGGATCACGAATTGGCGTTTTGACTGGGAGAAGCCGAAGATCGAGGGCATGAAGTCGGGCGTCTTCAAGAATACCTTCGCCGACATTGAATACATCCTCGGCAATGTTGGAGAAAGCGGCACTCGATTCGAACTGGAATGCTACGACGTCGGGCACCTTTACAATCTCGCTTACTTCGTCGATCGCAGCATCATCAAGCCGCCGCTCTTTATTCAGGCTGTTTTCGGAATTCTCGGCGGGATCGGTCCAGAACCGGAAAGTCTTTTCGTAATGCGGTCAACGGCGGACCGTTTATTCGGACGAGATCACTATCACCTATCGATGTTGGGCGCAGGACGGCACCAGATGTCACTTCTAACCATGGGAGCCATTATGGGCGCAAATGTGCGAGTGGGGCTCGAAGATAACCTCTATCTCGGCCCGGGTGTCAAGGCGACGAGTAACGCCGAGCAGGTGAGGAAGATTCGCCGTATTCTTGAAGAACTCTCCTTTGAAATCGCCACCCCAGCGGAAGTCAGGGAGATACTGCAATTGAAAGGCCCGGAGAACGTCCATTTCGTCTGATTGCAATGGGTGGTATCCCGTCATCCAAGAACAAGTTCAATGAGAGGTGAATCAAGAATGACCTTCCAGGATCAACTTTATCCCCCACAGGGATTGCGGGTTTTGGTGACGGCAGGGGGATCCGGTATTGGAGCCGCCATTGCGTCCGCATTCGCGGAAACGGGCGCTAAAATCCACGTCTGCGATATTGACGACGCAGCCTTGTCCGCATTTCAGAAGCGCCTTCCTTCCTGTCAGGCAACCCATGCCGATGTGGCCGATGAAACACAGGTCGCAGCGCTTTTCGAGACTCAGCGTGCCAAATTCGACGGCCTCGATGTCTTGATTAATTGCGCGGGCATCGCGGGCCCGACCGCTGGAGTGGAGAAGATTTCAGAACAAGAATGGAAACGCACAATCGATGTGAATCTGAACGGACAGTACCGCTGCCTGCACCAGGCTGTACCCATGCTGCGGGCATCCAAGGCCGCCAATATTGTCTGCATTTCATCTGTTGCCGGCCGTATGGGCATTCCATGGCGCACGCCGTACGTGGCGACAAAATGGGCCATCGTGGGAATCGCTAAATCGCTTGCCATCGAACTCGGCCCTGACAACATCAGGGTGAACGCAGTGCTGCCCGGCATTGTGGAAGGACCAAGGATGGATGGCGTAATCAGTGCTCGCGCCAAGCTAGAAGGCGTCGAAGAGACGGCGATGCGGGAGGAATACCTGAAGAGGATCTCGCTGCACCGGATGGTGAATGCGGACGACGTAGCGCTTACGTGTCTCTTCCTGTGTTCGCCGGCGGGACGAAATATCACGGGGCAGGCGATCGGCGTGGACGGCAATTATTTCTAGACCGTGACTCCGGTAAAGAACGTGAGGACTTGGCCCAATGTCTCTCTCGCCAACGGGCAGAAGGAGAGAGGAGCTTGTGGCTGGATGGGCGAAGTTTGTGGACCGGCACGATGAAATGACGCCAGTCTATAGTTTTGGGCAAAGTGAGGTCGAGTTGAAAAAGGCAGGCTATGTCTCGCCGGAAACGAAGGGTGCGTGACATGAGCCGTGATGCAGTTATTGTTTCCGTTGCGCGGACACCGATCGGCCGCGCATACAAGGGTGCGTTCAACGCGACCCCTGCCCCAACCCTGGCCGCTCACGCCATTCGCGCCGCCGTCGCGCGCGCAAAAGTTGAGCCCGATGAGATCGAGGATTGCATTGTCGGGTCGGCGTTGCCCCAGGGCCTGCAGCATACGATCGGGCGGACCGCCGCCTTGACCGCGGGGTTGCCGACCTCAGTTGCCGGGCAGACCGTTGACAGACAGTGTTCGTCGGGCCTCATGAGCATCTCGATGGCTTCGAAACAGGTCGTCATGGACCGAATGGACGTCGCCGTGGCCGGTGGCATGGATTCCATCTCGCTGGTGCAGACGGCCGAACTCCGTCTCGGTTCCGACCCGGAGCTACTTGCTCGTCATCGGGACATTTACATGCCGATGATTGACACGGCGGAGGTTGTTGCTCGCCGGTACGGCATTTCGCGCGAACAGCAGGACGAGTACGCGTTTCAGTCGCAGCGCCGAACGGCCGAAGCTCAGGCAGCCGGCCGCTTCGATGCGGAAATCATCCCTGTAACGACGATCAAGTCG
Source organism: Occallatibacter sp. (assembly GCA_050010795.1). Taxonomy (GTDB): domain Bacteria; phylum Acidobacteriota; class Terriglobia; order Terriglobales; family Acidobacteriaceae; genus Telmatobacter. The sequence continues at coordinate 84,962 of JBEKKI010000010.1, read as the reverse complement.
GTGACCGACAAGACCACCGGCGGGACCTCCATGGAGGAGGTGGTGCTGACCCGCGACGAAGGCAACCGGCCTGACACGACCATGGAAGGCCTGGCCTCGCTCAAGCCGGTGCGGCAAAACGGTTTTATTACCGCAGGCAACGCGAGCCAGCTATCCGATGGCGCCTCGGCCTGCGTGGTGATGGAGGCAAACCTGGCCGCCGCCCGCGGCCTTGAGCCACTTGGCCGCTATTGTGGCATGGCCGTTGTTGGCACAGAGCCTGACGAGATGGGAATTGGGCCGATTTTCGCTGTCCCCAAACTCCTGAAACGCTTTGATCTCAATATGGACGACATCGGGCTCTGGGAACTGAACGAAGCCTTCGCGGTGCAAGTGGTTTATTGCCGCGACCGGCTCGGTATTCCCAATGATCGCTTCAACGTCGACGGCGGCGCCATATCCATCGGCCATCCTTACGGCATGTCCGGTAACCGCCTGGCCGCGCATGCGTTGATTGAAGGGCGTCGACGGGGAGTCCGATACGCCGTCGTGACCATGTGCGTGGGCGGCGGCATGGGCGCGGCGGCCCTGTTTGAAGTTCTCTGAGGAAGGGCAGGTGAGCATGGCAGCGCACACATCCGGATCGCCGATTGGGCCCGATGGGAGGGCCGGTGAACCGTCAAAGCCGCAACCTGCCCCACGCCCCACCCAACCCGGCTCGCGCGCCTGGATTGCGCTTGGCATGCTGATCCTGGTGTATGTCCTGAACTTCCTGTCGCGGCAGCTGCCGGGCATTCTTGCGAAGCCAATCCAGGACAGCCTGCACGTCTCGGACGGTCAGCTGGGACGGATTGGCGGCCTCTATTTTGCGCTCTTCTACTGCTGCATCTCGATTCCGGTGGGGTGGCTGGCGGACAAGACGAGCAGGTCGAAGGTTCTCGCTGCGGCGTGTTCGATTTGGAGTGCGGCAACCATGTTGTGCGGCGGGGCGGGCAGCTACTTGCAATTCGCCATCGCGTACATGACGGTCGGCTTTGGCGAGGCCGGTGGCGTTCCACCTTCTTACTCGATCATCTCCGACTATTTTCCGCCGGGCCGTCGCGGTAGGGCGTTGGGCCTTTACAACATCGGACCGCCGATTGGCTCAGCATTAGGAATCGCCTTCGGCGCTTCCATCGCTGCTGCTTTCAGTTGGCGCTATGCATTTGTCTGGCTCGGCTCCGTGGGTCTTTTCGCAGTGATCGGCATTCTCTTTCTGGTGCCTGAGCCCCGTCGCGGCGGCCTGGATCGCATTTCGGACCAGGTGACCGCGAGCAAAACAGGGTTTCGGCAGACTTTGGCGATGTTCATTTCGCGGCCTTCTCTCATGCTCGCCGCACTGGCCAGCGGCGCCACACAATTCGTCACATACGGTCTGATCAACTTCGCTGTCCTTTTTCTCATGCGTGAAAAAGGGATGACGCTGAAGCAGGTCGCCGTCTATTACGCGTTGGTCGTCGCAATCGGAATGGGCGGGAGCATGCTCGCCTCCGGGCGGGCGATAGACCGGTTCACGCGGCGCACGAAACAGGCCTATGGCCTGGTGCCCGCCGCCTCACTTACTCTTGCCCTCCCGTTTTATCTCGCATTTGTCTGGGCTCCATCCTGGCGTCTCGCATTGCTCTTCCTCACCGGCACGATGTTCCTGAATTATTTCTATCTGACATCGGCAGTCACCCTGGTGCAGGAGGAAGTTCGGCCAGACCAGCGCGTCATGTCAGGCGCACTGCTTCTGCTGATCATGAATCTGATCGGCCTCGGCCTTGGCCCCACCTTTGTCGGCGCGGCCAGCGATTTTTTCCACGCAGGCCATCCCCATCATTCGTTGCAGATCGCACTTTACCTGCTCGCGTCGTTCTATGTTGTGGCTGTATTGCTGTTCCTGGCGTTGGCGCGCGTGCTTCGAAACGAAAACCGTAACGTCGGAGAAAAAGTATGATGACCTTACTTCCTCGATTGCTTGTCTCGATCGCCGCGGCCGCCTGTATTGTTTTGGCGCCTTCGAACTTCGCTCAACAGAGTCAAACAATGTCAGCTCCATCCGATAGCAAGAACGGTCCGATCGTTAAGGCACCTGCCGGCGCGGTCGAGGGGCAGTTGGATGGCGATCTGCGCGTTTTCAGGGGCATCCCTTATGCGTTGCCGCCGGTAGGCTCGCGGCGCTGGAGACCGCCCAGCCCGATGCCGCGGTGGGCCGGCGTCAAACAAACAATTGACTTCGGACCCGCGTGCTTCCAGCCTCAAAACCCGGGTAAGAGCATCTACTCCTGGATTCCGGTTCCTATGAGCGAGGACTGCCTGACGCTGAATATCTGGACTCCCACCGGAGCACGCAACGCCCCCGTCTTTTTCTGGATACACGGAGGTGCTCTCACTACGGGGTCGAGCAGGGACTCTTTGTATGACGGCGCAAAGCTTGCCGGCCAGGGCATCGTTGTCGTCTCCCTCAATTTTCGCCTGGGTGTCCTCGGCTGGCTGGCGCATCCAGAGCTGAGCAAAGAGTCGCCTATCGGAGTATCCGGCAATTACGCATTGCTCGATCTGATCGAGGGGCTCACATGGGTTCGGCACAACATAAGCGCCTTCGGCGGAGATCCTTCAAACGTGACCATCGCCGGCGAATCTTCGGGCGGACTTAGCGTCATGTACTTGATGGCTGCGCCCGCTGCTCGGGGTCTGTTCGCCAAGGCAATTGCAGAAAGCGCATACATGATCTCCACTCCGGAGTTGAAGAAGACCGCCTTCGGCTCACCATCTGCCGAGGAAAGCGGCGTAAAGCTCGCCGCGGCCCTTCATGCGCCGGATATCGCAGCGATGAGAGCGATGGATGCGGGCACGCTGAGTCTCGCCGCGCCGGCGGCCGGGTATGCACCCTGGGGCACGATTGACGGACACGTGCTGCCGCGCCAACTGGTGGATGTGTTCGACAGGGGCGAACAAGCGCCCGTGCCGCTGCTCGCCGGCTTCAACAGTGGCGAGATCCGCTCGTTAAGGATCCTTGCCCCGCCTCCTGCCGCGAGCGCTGCCGCGTACGAAGCCACTATTCGCGACCGCTATGGCGACCTGGCCGACGAATTTCTGCAGCTCTACCCCAGCACCAACTTGGAGGAGAGCATCTTGGCCACGACGCGAGACGCGCTGTACGGCTGGACAGCGCAGAGACTGGTCAGGAAGCAGGCCGCGCTGGGGCAGCCGTCTTTCCTTTACTTCTTTGACCACGGCTACCCAGCCGCCGACACCGCAGGTCTGCATGGATTCCACGCAAGCGAGTTGCCGTATGTGTTCGGCACGTCCGATTCCACGCCGCCGCTTTGGCCCAAGATTCCGGCAGCGGCGCAGGAGATGGCACTTTCCGACGCGATGACCGGTTATTGGGCCAGCTTTGCCCGCACAGGCCGGCCGCAGGCCGCGCACGAGCCGGATTGGCCGCTGTTCGGAACGACAGGCTCCTACATGGCATTCGAGGAAGCTCCACAGCCGGCCGATCATCTCTTGCCAGGAATGTACGAGTTCAACGAAGAAACCGTTTGCCGGCGCCGCGCGGCCGGGGACATCGCCTGGAATTGGAATGTCGGCTTATACTCGCCCAAACTCCCAGCTCAGCAGGCGCAATGTAAACAGTCACGGTAGTCCACAGCTGAATACCGATGAGAGTCGACGGCGACTTCAGCTCGGCAGGCGAAGGCGATAGGCCGCTGAGTTAGCACTTCTCACAGCCATGGAGAAAACAATGTCGACAGCAATGATGAGGATCTCACTAGCCACCGCAATTCTGTTCGGTTCGGCAGCTGCGGTACTGGCCGCGCAAAATCAGACAAAGATTACCGAACCACAAGGCACGCTGACCGGTCAGGTCGATGCGCATGGCGTGCGGTCTTTCAAAGGCATTCCCTACGCTGAACCGCCGATCGGCGATAAGCGTTGGACCGCTCCAGTTGCCGCGGGACCATGGAAGGGCGTGCGCGACGCGAGCGAATTCGGCGCAAGCTGCTTTGAAACGTCTTACTCACCGCAAAGTCTCTTTAACGTTCATCCTCCGAAGCTCAGCGAGGATTGTCTGTTCCTGAACGTGTGGACGCCGCCGCACGCGAAGAAGGCGCCCGTCATCGTCTGGATTCATGGCGGCGGATTCGTCAGAGGCGGCAGCTGGGAGCCGCAGTATGAGGGCACGCACTTCGCGGAGCACGGCGTCGTCTTCGTATCGATCAACTACCGGCTCGGTTCGCTCGGCTGGTTCTCGTTGTCGGAGCTGAGCGAGGAATCGCCACACAAAGTTTCCGGCAATTACGGTCTCCTGGATCAAATCGAAGCGCTCAAATGGGTGAAGAAGAACATCGCCGCATTCGGCGGCGATCCCGGCAACGTGACCATCGATGGTGAGTCCGCTGGCGGCGTGAGCATGGCCCTCTTGATGGTGAGCCCGCTGGCGCGCGGTCTGTTTCAAAAGGTCATTGCCGAAAGCCTCGGTATCCAATCCGCTCCGGAATTGAAGCAGCCGAGCCATGGGATGCCTTCTGCCGAAGAGAATGGAACGGCTTTTGAAAAGGCGCTTGACGCGGCAGACCTCAAAGCGCTGCGGGCAATAGATGCCAAGACCGTGACAGAACATTCCGGCTTTAGAGGCGGACCTACCGTCGATGGCTGGGCGCTATCGCGTCAGATCGTCGATACCTTCGATCGCAAGGAAGAGGCGCTGGTGCCCGTTCTGATGGGCTTCAATCGCAACGAGATTTATCCGGTGCTGATGGGATTCCTTCCGCAGAATTTGCCGGATTCGAGCGACATCTATGAAGCCGAAATCCACAAACGCTATGGCGATCTGGCGGCGGAATTCCTCCGGCTGTATCCGAGCAGCGACATCAAGGGCAGCATGTTGGCGGCAAGCCGCGATGCGACCTTCGGCTGGAGCGCCCAACGGATTGTTCGCGACGAGGCGGAAGCGGGCATGCCTTCCTATCTCTATTTCTTCGATCATGGTTATCCCGCAGCGGAGGCGCGGGGGTTTCACGCTTTCCATGGCAGCGAAATGCCCTATACCTTTGGCCATGTCGGCAAGAGCGCAGTATTGCCGCCGAACTGGCCGCTGCCGGAGGGCCCCAAAGAGGAAGCCTTTTCGGACGCGATGATCGCTTATTGGACGTCCTTTGCGCGCACCGGCGTTCCCAAGGCTGAGGGGCAACCGGACTGGCCGAGGTTTGCCTCCAACAAGAGCTACATGCATTTCGCGGAAAAGCCCGAAGTCGCGACGGATCTGATGCCCGGCATGTTTGCGCTGTACGAAGAAGTCATGCAGCGCGAGCGGCGTGCCGGCAATCAGCCCTGGATAGGCGCCGTCGGCGTCGCGGCTCCCGCGCTTTCGCGCCAAGCGCCGGCGCACTGAACCCCTGGACGCGCAGCGGCAGACCGAGATCGCAGCTTCGCGTCCTTTCGTTTTTGTCCACCTTTCTGCTTAGGCGTTCCGCATCGAGCCTCGCAAAGGAAAGAGAATCCTATGACCCAGGAAAAAGGAATTCAGATCGTTCTTGCCGCCCGGCCGCAGACCAAGGTAACGCCGGACGATTTTCGCCTGGAGAAGTTCGCGCTTCCTGAACCAGGCCCGGGCGAATTCCTGATGAAGGTGAACTATCTTTCGCTGGATCCGTATATGCGCGGAAGGATGGATGACAGAAAGTCCTATGCCGAGCCACGGAGAATCGGTGAAGTCATGCCGGGAGAAACCATCAGCACAATCATGGCCTCAAACCATGCTGATTATTCAAAGGGAGAGGTTGTGCTCGCCCATACCGGATGGCGAACGCACGCGGTCTCGCGAGGAGAAGGAGTACGGAGGATCGCCCCGGGCGCGCTTCCGGTAACAACACAATTAGGTGTTCTTGGCATGCCTGGCTTTACCGCCTATGCGGGGATGAAAGCGATCGGTAGGCCCGCAAAAGGCGAAACCGTCGTGGTCGCGGCAGCCAGCGGGCCGGTCGGCTCCCTTGTCGGGCAAATGGCCAGAATCGACGGTGCGCGGGCCGTGGGGATTGCAGGCGGTAGTGAGAAATGTGCCTATCTGAAAGAGGGACTGCACTTCGATGCCGCGGTGGATCATCGCTCACCGGATCTTCCTGCCGACCTTGCAGCCGCCTGCCCACAAGGGATCGATGTGTATTTTGAAAATGTCGGAGGCGCAGTGTGGCAGGCCGTTCTTCCCCTACTGAATCAATTCGCGAGAGTCCCCGTGAGCGGGTTGGTGGCGCAATACGATGGAGGCGGAGAGACTGAAGCTCGAGATCTTCTAGCCGCGACCATGCGGCAGATTCTCAATCAGCGCATTCTTGTGCGGGGGTTCATCAATTACGACTTCACGAAAGAGTATTACGCGGACTTTCTCCGTGACGTCGCCAAGTGGATCGCGGAAGGAAGAGTCAAATATCGCGAAGACATCATTGATGGCCTGGAGAACGCGCCGCAGGCGTTCATTGGAATGCTCGCCGGCAAGAATTTCGGCAAACTTCTGGTCCGGGTCGATGTTGAGAAATAGACGGTGAGCACAAAGCCGGCCGGCTGAAGGATTATTGACTGCCGAGTTGATCCTTCAGCCGGTCTGGAGAGAGATGGCAGAACATCGGCGAAAAGTTCTGCTGCGGCGAGGCGTCGCCGTTCTCTCCGAAGACGATGAATGGCTCCTGGGCGGTGGTCCATGCATCCCAATAAGGAAGGCCCGGACCATTGGGATCGCCTGTCTTGGCAAAGTTAGTCCAGTAAGTCTGAATCACATTCGATAGCTTGTGGTCAGTTGCCGTGAAAGGCAGCCAATTGAAAGTTCGGACTTGAAAGGTGTCGAAGACGTAAGGCAGTTCAAGCGCATGGAATGCGCCAAGGTCTGACTCGCCTGGGCCGGGCACAGAACGCTCGAAGCGATAGACGAAGGCATGCTGGCCGGCGCTGGTTACGAGCGCGGCTTCAGCGCCCATGGGGCAGGCCATGATGATATCGTCGGTGGACTGATCGACCGCGGGCGTTCCGTGGAGAATGATTTTCGCCATGTAAGCGGACACGGTGATGTCTGTCCAACTTCCGTAGAGAGGGCGCGCCGCATCCTGAAATAGCGTGAACTGCTTGCCAAATTCGGGCTTCGGAGCGGGCTGGCCTGACTTCTTCCGGGCTGCTTCGGCAACAACGCGGAATGCAGCCCATTCTCTGGCGTTCAACCCGACGAGGAGGTCGACTTTCTGGATGGCGCCTGAGGCGTACGCCTTGGCCGGCGATTGCGGCAGGACCCAGCCGTCGGTGACGGGCGCGTTGGGATTGTAGCCTGGGAACTGAGTAGCAATGAGACGGTTCTCGATTTCGGCAATCTGCGTGGCAGGCAGCTTTCTGAGAGCCTCAAGTTGAGCACCGGGCTTACCACCGGCGGCGGCTCCGACGGCCAATGCGAGTGGCGTCATCTCGGAAGCGCTGCGTTCCCGGGCCAGCCCAAATGATGGGCCGCTCTCCGCGATTACACGGCGGAAGAGATTGGCGCTGAGAGGTGAGGCCATGAGAGTGGTTACATCAACGGAGCCGGCGGACTCGCCAAAGATGGTGACGTTGCTGGGATCGCCGCCGAATTGCACAATGTTCTGCCGCACCCAACGGAGTGCGGCTATCTGATCGAGAAGGCCGTAGTTGCCCGTACTGTGGTGCGGCGACTCGGCGGCAAGCTCGGGATGGGAGAAAAAGCCGAGGGGGCCGAGGCGATAGTTGATTGTGACGACGAGAACGCCGTGAGCTGCGAGCGCGGCGCCGTCGTAGCTATCTTCCGCGCCGCTTCCGATGCGGTTACTGCCGCCGTGAACCCAGACCATAACGGGCAAGGGAGCTTTAACCGGCCAGTTGGGCGCCCAGACGTTAAGGAAAAGACAATCCTCAGAAATGGAAACCGGTACGATGTTGTAGGTTTTTCCGTAGGCGGCAGCCAGCGGCTGAATGAAGGTGCCGATGCCTGCCGGATTCTGGACGCACGAACTGCCAGGCTTAGTGGCGTCGCGCACGCCGGACCAGGCAATTGGAGACTGCGGCTCGCGCCAGCGCAGGGCGCCCACCGGCGGAGCAGCAAAGGGGATTCCGAGGAAGACGGCGGTGGTGCCCTGCACGGTTCCGCGCAACTGGCCGGTTGCTATTTGAACAACGGGCCCTGTGACGGGCGGACGGGCTGGCGCACCGGCAGCCAAGGCGGCGGCAGCGACGAAGGGCAGAAGAAGCAGCATGGACAGAAAGGCCGGCACACTGCCCGCGAGCGGGAGGTTGAGACGATTCCAGTGTGCTTTCGGTGCGAGGATGGAGTACAAACCTGATGGCGATGTCATTTCCGGCGCCTACGCTGGGCAGGAGGAGCAATTGGTGTGATAGCTGTGATTACCCCCGGCAGAGCCGGGGGAACTCCCAATTCGTATTAGAACCCGAGCTTGATTGAGAATTGAATGATTCTCGGGTTAGTGCTCATCCCAGTGATGGTCCCAAAAGCAGAGCCTGTCGGACCAGTGTAGGCCAAGTTCGGATCCGCAAAGTTGGGGTGGTTGAAAGCATTGAAGAAGTCGGCCCGGAAGGTTGCGTTGGCGCCTTCCCTCGGCCAACGCGCCTGGAAGGTCTTGGCGAGCGAAATGTCGGCATTGACCTGGTCAACCCCCCGCAGCACGCCGTTGGGGGTGTTTCCATAGCCCGTGGCAATACCGTCGTCACCGATCACTGCCGGGGTCGTGAGGCATTTGCTGTTGACGTAGCCGTTTCTTCTTCTGCCGACCGATCCCGAAGTCGGTAGATTCTTCGCGGTGCAACCCGCGGCGAAGCTCGCCCGATCGGTGTTTTCGCCGTAAACGTTGTTGGTGTTGGTATAGCCGATGCTCACCTGACGGCCGTCCTGGATCAGGGTTGCGGTTGAAAGGCTCCACCCACCCAGGGTGTCTGCCAGCAAATGATGGGATTTCGCCGGGCTGGGGAGAGCATAGTACGCGGACAGGACAAACCGCACCGGCCGGATATTTTGATCCGGTCCGTATCCAGCGCGCAGATTGACCTGATCGCCGGATGGTCCGGTGACGTTGGTCCCAGTGGAAAAGTCGGGGACGGGCGACAGCAATCGCGCCCAAGTAAACGAAGCCTGGTACTGCAATTTATGTTTCCATTGCTGCGAGAGCGATGACTGCAAAGCGTTGTACCAGGCCTCGTTGCCCATCCGCCATTGCCACATCGAGTTCGGTGCCCACCCCAGATATGGTTTGCGAATGTTGACGTTCGCAACCGTATTTGTGGTCTGGCCACGAATCGGATGTGACGGAGAGGCCAGAGGCGCCGTGTTCATCGAGGCGCCCATGATCAGGTGCAAGTCGCGTGCCCCGGCATACGTGACGTCAAGGACGGCGCCGCCCGGCAGTTTGGATTGCAGGCCAAGGCTAAAGTGATAGGTTGTGGGAGGACGCCAGTCCATAGCAAAAGAACCCAAGGTGTATCCGGTGTCGACGTTGCCATTGGCTACACCATTGCTATCGACTGAACCTTTATAAGGGATCCATTGCGGGAAGGCCCCAGGGTTCGGCATGGGATTGGCATCGCTTGCAGCTGCGTTCCCCGTTCCTTCCGTGAAACTCCACTGACCGAAGGGAGCCGATGCGCACAATTGCAGATTCATCTGGCCCTGGGTGGTGGTGTGATAGACGCCTGCGCCCCCGCGAAGGACGAACCAGTCCGAGCCGGGCAACAACCAGGCAAAGCCGAGACGCGGATTCCATACATTCTGGTTCTGGCCATTGAACCCGAATGTGTTCTTCCCCTGTTCCACTCCGGCGAGGGGAGGCTTGGGGCCGTTGTAATTGGACCCAACCACGTAGCCGGCCAGACTGCCACCCACAGGTGGAGTGGGGTTCACGTTGGCCAAATCCACGTTGCCCGCCATCCCATTGGCAACCCCGAGGTCACCGATGTGCTCCCAGCGCACGCCCAGGTTGAACGTGAGACGGTTGGTTACTTTGAAGTCGTCTTGAGCGAAGGCATCGCCTTCCTTGTATCGCCAGTCGCGCGCGAAGTTCCCGAGGCCCTGCAACGACTCGTAGATGTTGCTCCATCCAGTCCCATAGATGTTACTCTGCCCCAGCAGAAAATCCGTCCAGGTGAGCGGAATCAAATAGGCCTCGAAATGGAACTTCGACATATCGTCGCGGCCGTAGTCGTAGGCGCCGCCGAAGGTGAACTGGTGCTTTCCCTTGGTCCAGGACAAAGTGTCGGTGATGTTGTACTCATCCTCCCCGAAGGACGTCGCCGAAGTTGTTCCCGTCGCGAAGCCATCGTAGGCAATGTCGATAAGGGGGTACGCGTTTTCCTCGGCCGGAACGGTCATACCCAGGCTCGAGAAGGTGAACGCATTGTTGTAGTACATGTTGAAGACCGACCGATGGAAACCGGCCACGAATTGGTTCACCATGTTGGGGCTCAGGGTGAAGGAGTCTCCGATCGAGGCCACATCGAATCGGGTGGGGATAAACAGGTCATTTCCGTAGGTGTTGTATAAAACGGTCTGATCCATGAGGCCGGACTCACCGAAATAGCGAAGTGTGATCTTGTCGCGGTCGCTCCGCAGGTAATCGGCGTTCACCATCCATTGGTTTTCATTGTAAGAGCCGGGCTTGCTCAGGGATGCAGTGCCCTGAAGCTCAAGCGGTTTGGAGGTGTCGATCGTCTGCGGATTCGGAATCAGGTATTGACCGTTGGGCAGCTTAACGTTAAACAGCGCCAAGGCCTGAGGAGCGATATTTGAGCCATCGGCGGCGATCGTGCCAGCCCACGCGCCGAGGTAGCCGGACTGGCCGGCCCAAATCTTTCCCAATCCCGCTGCCGACCGGTCGTTGGTAAGGGGAGGGAGTTGGTCAATCTTATGGCTCGACGGATCGATGCCATTGGACTGCTTTGTGCCCTGCCAGGAACCAAACATCATGAACTTGTTCCTGACCACTGGACCGCCGGCGGTAAAACCATATTGATTCTGCCGCAGAACCCCTCGCGGCGAGCCTACGGTCTTCGTAAACCAGTCATTGGCATTGAGATCTTCGTTCCGGAAATACTCCCACGCCGTTGCGTGGTATTCGTTGGTGCCGCCTCTGGTCATGAGATCGACATCGGCCCCGGCATCGCGCCCCGTGGTGGCATCATACTGGGCCGTCTGCACCTTGAATTCCTGGATGGTGTCGGGATTGGGAACAGGGATTCCCGCCGAATAAAACATGGAACTCTCCATGTCGTTGACCGAGAGGCCGTTCATCTCGAAGTTGTTGTCGACCGCGGTGGCTCCCTGGGCCATGATGCTTCCACTCCCGGGCATCGCCGCCAGGGCGCCGCCGCCTCTGCCGAGGCCCCTGGCGTCGTTGGACTCTTGCGCCACGCCCGGGTTCAAGCCGATGATCTGCGTGTAGTTACGCGAAACCAGAGGCAGGTTCTCAACCATCTCGGAGTCCGTCACGCGCCCCAATTCACTCGATTCGGTCTGCAACTGCACGTTTGTAGTAGCCACGGTAATCGTTTCGGTCACCGCGCCCGGTTCCATTCGTATGTTCAGTGCCGCTGTCTCCGCCACGATCACCTGCACGTCAGTCGACGAGGCTGCCTTAAACCCCTGTTTCGTGACCACGACCGTGTATTGCCCTGGCTGAAGCAAGGAGGCAACATACAGTCCGTGGTCGTTGGATTGCAAGGTACGCGTTTCACCCGTGGCGACATTCGTAACCTTGACCTGAGCACCCACCACCATTGCGCCGGTGGGGTCCGCGACCGTACCGGTGATGGCGCCTGTTGCACCTGTCTGCGCGCTTAGCAGCCCGCAGGCTGCAAAGAGTGCGCATGAGACGAACGCAACGAACACCCAGGGGAAGGGCGAGACAATTTGTTTGCGAGCGGGTTGCATTTGTTGGGAGCAACGCATCTGTTTCCTCCTGTTCAAATCTGGCCTCTCCGAATCCGGCCGCAGAAAACAATGGGCAATCGTAAGAAAACAAATGCAGGACACGACAGGTCCTGAGCGGACATTTTCATGTCATTTACGGACACCCGCGACCTCGAAAGAAAAGCTGGCATGCCCGCATGTCTCGCACGCTCTAAGTTTTTTGGGCAAAAGCGCGAAGGGGCGGCTCTTGCCGAGTTCCAAGTGAGGGGAGAGGCGGTCACCGATTAGATGCGGGGCCAGTGGGCAAACTCGGCATGGATTTGCACGGGGTGCTCCGGCGACCGGAGACTTCAGCAAAGGTGGAAGCACGGTTGTCGGCGAAGGTCTCGGAGTTGTACGGGGATTGACTCAGTTTGCTTCAGGCCAGATCCTCAGATGCCCTCGTGGTCAGGAATTCGTAGAATTCCCCCTCGCTGAGCTGACTTACGATCTCAGCGGCCCGCATGAATCGGCTGGTTTCGAAAGCGTCGATGCCGGCTGAGTTCCTGATTGATTCCAGGGTCTTGGCGAGCAGCCTTTGAAAAAGCACGGAAGTCACGGTGTGGCCATCGTCCAGCTTGGCGCCGTAGCGAATCCACTGCCACAATTGGGCACGGCAGATTTCGGCCGTGGCGGCGTCTTCCATCAGGTTGTAGATGGGGACACAGCCGTTGCCGCGCAGCCACGATTACATATAGCGTAACGCGACTTCAATGTTTCGCTCGAAACCGAATTCTGTGATCCGCCCTTGGGGAATTTCGGGCAGATTCTCCTCCTTGATTCGTGAATGCGCTTCCGCCGACATCAACGATACCTTGCGCGCGTGGTCAGAAGGCATGCTCGGCGACAAGACGTTTCAGTAGATTGCCGAAGAGTTTGCCGAGATCGTGATTCCCAAGGTGTGGATGCGCGAAGAAAAAAATCGCGCGCGTGGCCGAACGCCTTTCAATCTCTCCGAAAAAAGTGCGCCGTGTCCTCCGCAATGCGGGTTGGCATTAGTTGAGTCCGCTGGACTTTCGGAACAGACTCCGCAATCGGTCGAATCGGAGAACGCCATGGCGGAGCGGCGCGATTCCCTGCGCAGCTCAGGGCAGCCCGGCGTGGGGCACAGCAACCCGGGTCATAAGGATGCAGGAGCGATGGTGCGCCGCGGCTTCGGTTTCGTCGAAAGTGGGAGCGGCGCAGGCGAATAGCGTCCGGCCGTCGTCGCCGCCCAGCATGCAGGCGAATGCGCACAGACCGTTGGTCTTGAGTTCATCGAGAATAGCGCCGCCCGCAGCGACGCGAATCAGGCGCTGCTTAAGGACGTCTGCGACCCAGACAGCCCCCTCGGCATCGAGGCAGATGCCGTCGGGCACAACGTCAGCCTCCTTGATAATCCTGCCAACGTCCGCCGATGCCGGGGGATCGCCGAAAGCCGCCCAGATGCGGTGATCGGTCAATGAGCCATCGGAGACAGTGAAAGCGCTGAGACGGTTCGCGAACGTCTCGGCGACGATCAGAGTGCGGCCGTCGGGAGTGAGCACAGTGCCGTTGGGGAAGACTAGCCCATCGGCGGCAATGGCGGCAGCGCCGCGGGGCGCGACGGAGATGAGCACAGTGGGGCAGGCAGGCGCACCCGCGAAGAGGTCAAAGCCGAAGTTGCCCACCCAGGCGCGGCCTTCATGATCGACGAGCATGTCGTTGAGTTCGCCGGGCGCGAGCGCGGTCAAGTCGGCGTGCTCCACGATGGAGCCATCATTCTCGCGGCGCAGGATCTTGTGATCGCGCATGGAGGTGATAAGGAGCCGGCCGTCGGGAAGAAATCCGAGCCCGGCGGGAAAGCCCGGGGTACGTGCATAAGTTTCCACTGTGCCGTCAACCGAGACGGCGAGCACTCGGCGGGTATAGCGGTCGGTGAAGTAGATGCGGCCGTCGCGCCAGCGCGGGCACTCGGTGAACGAGAGGCCGTCAAGAAGAGTGGCAAAAGCTGACATAGTGAGCGGCGTAAGTCTTCATGGCGCCTCCCATAGGTTAGTGAGCACGACGGCGGCCCGCCGTGTGCCAATAGGACAATCCGTTGTCGTCATCTAACAATTCGCCGGGGAGAAAGGCGAGGCTGATGACTCAGGCCAATCTCACATTCAGCCGGGATCGGAAGTTCGCCCCCGCACGCTACTTTCGACCTCAAATAGACCGGCCTCCAGGGAGCCGCATAGGCGGTTACTGTCGGATTGTTTGAATGTTTAGTCAGTGAGGAGCGCGAGGTGTTGCGAAAAGCTGAACTCAGCGTTGAAGCTGATTCAGAGAACTACCTCGGAGGCTCCTCAGAGACGATATGTACTACATCGGACTTGACGTTCACAAGAAAACGATCAGCTACTGCGTGAAGGATGTGGCTGGTCATGTGCACCGGGAAGGCAAGATCGGATCCACCCGGCGCGAGTTGGATGCCTGGACCAAGACCTTACCGCAACCGCGGATGATGGCCATGGAAGCGATGATCTTCAAGGGCTGGATCTACGATCATCTGCTTCCTCACGCCGAGAAGGTGAAGGTCGCTCATCCTCTGATGTTGCGAGCGATCGCAGCAGCCAAGAAGAAGAACGACCGAATCGATGCCGGCAAGATTGCCGACTGCCTGCGCTGTGACTTCCTGCCCGAGTGCCATATGGCTTCCACCGAGATCCGCGACAGACGCCGAGTCCTGCGGTACCGCAACCTCGTGGTGAAGCAGATGGTGCAGATGAAGAACCGGGTTTCCGGCCTGTTGATGGAGACCGGAGTGAGCTACAACAAGCAGCGGCTGCACAAGGTGGGCTATTTTGGTGAACTGATGTCTACGAACGAAGATATCAGCCAGGCTGTACGGCCGCTGCTGAACCTGAGCCGCGGAATGATCCGCCGCTCCGGGAAGCTGGAGTACGACCTGATCAGTTCGCTGGAGCGAGACCCGCTGCTCAGGGAACGGCTGCGGCGGTTGCGAACCGTGCCAGGAGTCGGTTCTATCACGGCCCTGACTTGGGCGCTGGAAATCGGCGATTACACGCGGTTCAGTTCCAACAAGCAGGCCATCAGTTACTGCGGCCTGTGCGCCGATGAGAAGAGTTCAGCCGACAAGGTGATGCGCATGCCGCTATCGAAACAGCGCAACAAGCACATCCAGAGAGTGTTGATCGAAGCAGCCAAGCTGGCGCCGAGAGAGTCGCCGGAACTGGCGATGATCCGAGAGCGCGAGTTGCAGAGAGGTAATCCCAACCGGGCGACACTTGCAGTGGCGAGGAAGATGGTCGGCTACATGATGGCGGTCGAGCGCAGGCAGAAGGATTTTGTGCCTGCAGGAGAATTGATGCCGACCGAGGCAGCGTAAAAACCTTTCCTGATAAGGAAAGAACAAAAACATCGGGATCTATCGAAGCGCAGGCTGCCAGGTCTCGCGGGTTGGCGACTGAGCGAAGGAGTTTCCCTCCGGAGGCTCTCTCCGAATTGTTTCGAGACTGGCAGAGAACACAAACTCAATCATCTGCAAAGGCTCTTTCGAGCCCGAGGCAGCAAATGGATGTCCGGTCCTGCTGGAATGCAGGGGCCACCAGCCGTGAGGCACTCATGCGCACCAGACGATCCTGATCCGCGGAATGCGCGCTCTCCCGAGCGCGCCCTGACATCTCGTGCCTTCTCTTGACAAATGACTAACATGGATGTCCTTTGGTTCCTATTCAACCAGACGCGATACGGAACCGCACTGGCATTGATCGTGCCGGCAGCGGTTTCTGGAAGCCTTCCGCTACTATTTCTGTCCGGGACAGTTGCCTCCTTTGTGCACAAGGGCGCTGCAGGAGGGGTTCTTCTGCTGGGGTTGTGGAGGGTCTTGCAGGGTCGAAAGCACGGTCTTCTCGTTGCCGGGATCGTCAGTGCTGCCGGCATATTCCTGATTCTCAGATTCGCAGGCCCGCTCGCGACCCTCGCGGGATACGGCACCTATGTCGGATGGTGGGATCAAACCCTCCCAGCCGCTCATACGCCGCTAAAGTATTACTACATGCTTGCCGTGCTGCTTGCGTGGAAGCTGCGGAACATTCACGGCCCACACTCGGGCAGCAATATCATCGACCGGTTGCTGATTCTTACTTTGCTCTTCTTACCCTTGTCCTATTACGTCGTATTTGCCGGCCGGTCCTTCCAAATGTATTCGGTTGTACTATTGTTCGCTCTATTGCAGGCTAAAACGCCCCGACCTCTTCAGATGTTTCTTCTGATTCCGTATTTTGCCGACCTCACAGTTCTGCTTTTCAGCTCCGGGTTCTATTTCTGAACCGTCCGGAACAGATGATTCTTGTGGAGATTGCGCGGTCTTCCACATGAAGTTTCTTCTGCACTTTTACGATCTTCACCAGCGCGCCGGCATTCAGCGAGCCATCACCGAACTGTCCAACGCCCTCGTGGGAGCGGGGCATGAAGTTGTTCTGGCGGCGAACACACCTCGAGGGGAGGCCGTCTTCCCGCTCGATGATCGGGTTCTTGTTGAGGAGATCGCGAATCCGGAGCCGGAACAATTCGGAATGACGGCTTGGCCTCTTAGGGCTGCGTGGGCCTTGCGTGAAGCGCGAATTCTCCGGGGTCTTGTGCAGCATCACAAGCCGTTGGCAGTGATTGACCATGGGACTGCGCTTGGGTTGCTCTATCCATTTCGATCCATGGATGGAGTGCCCTTCATTCTGCAGCGTCATTTTCCGGTGGCGGGCTTCCCTCATGGAAAACTCTTCCATCGCCTACTTTCCGTCTTTTCGCGCTCCAAGACAGTAGTCGCGCTGACAGATGCAATTGCGGAGGAATTGCGTTCTCAAGGCCACTTCAATGTGGCGGTGATCCCAACGTGCTTCCGGCTGAGGCAAGGCCGGCTCCCTATCGAGAGGCGATACCGCGGACGGGGCTGCTGATGGGCCGCGCAAAAACGCAGCAAAAGGGATTCGATCTGTTTTTGCAACCTTTGGCGGTTACGAAAATGGAGGGGTGGCACTTTCGCATCGTTGGGCCAGACGTTGACTCGGATCCGCTTCTGTCGGCGCTCGTTCAGGCGCACCACCTCCAGGGCCGGGTGGAACTGCTGCCTCCGAATGACGATCCATATGCGCTTTTGCGAAGTTGTTCCTGCTTGATCATGCCCTCGCGATACGAGGCGCTGCCGATGGTCGCACTGGAGGCGCTGAGCATTGGCCGGCCGGTGCTGGCGTCGAACGTTGACGGGTTGCACGATATCGTTGTCCCCGGAATGAATGGAATGCTTTTTCATGCAGGGGACGTAGAGGAACTGTCGGCAACCCTGCAATTCATGGGGAACAACCCGGCGCGGTTGGAGTATTTCGCGAGTAACGCATCCGCGTCCGTTCACCGATTCCAGGGAAACGTTGTGGCGGAAGCATGGTGTGTGCTCACCGCTCGATTATTGGATACGTCCCGCGATGTGCAAAGGCAAGCCTTTCTCCGCTAGCCGCGGACGCGAATCGAAAACCCACCGCTAGCGGAGTCGAATTCCGATGCAGTCCATCGTCAAGAAGGCGGCAATCGTGCTCTACTATGCGCTGGCTGCGAAGCTTCCTCAGCCGCCGTTTGTCTTTGGATATTTTGGAAACGGATTGCGGCGAAAGCTATGTGAGCGAATCTTCCTCCGGTGCGGCAAGAAAATCGTTGTTCGTAAGAATGTCTTCTTCGGATCAGGGTGTGCGATTGAAATAGGAGACCACTCCGAGCTCGGGCTCAACGCCTATCTCAACCGTGACGTGAAGATTGGCGACGACGTACTGATGGGCCAAAATGTCACAATTCTTACGACCAACCATGAGTTCGAAGATCCAAACGTTCCCATCCATTCTCAAGGAACCAGAGAAAGAAGGCCCGTCAGGGTCGGAAACGACGTGTGGATCGGAGCGAATATTGTCATTCTGCCCGGAGTGAACATAGGAGACGGAGCTGTCATCGGAGTTGGTAGCGTTGTAACCCGCGATATTCCATCTCTAGCTGTGGTAGTCGGAAATCCGGCGCGAGTTATTCGTCATCGGGGTTCCCGACGAAATCCAGAAGATTCCCTAAGCGACCTGAGCTGCCAAGGTCCCACGAGGGATTGAGGAGAAACGGGCAATGGCAAGGAACCATCAGGTGCGCTGCAAAACACCGAGGAAGGTTCTGATTACCGGCGGGCACGAGCTGGGCGGGGTAGGCTTGTTTGCGAATGCTCTCAAAGAGGGATTTGCGGAGCTGGGTATCTCTGCCGAGGTCATTTCTCCTGGCACACTTCCCAGGCGCTGGCGTGAGCTCTGCGATCCGAGCGTCATTATGATCCTGAGCACCTCAGCAATTTTCGCCGCGCCATTTGCGGCCCGAAGCATTTCCGTAGCGCATGGCTTCCCGGGTGCATATATGGACCCGCCTCGTATGCAAGAGCTTTCTTCGATGGAATGGCGGGATAGAGACGCGCACATATATCCGGCCTGTTGTTGTGAGGAGAGGCACTCCACACTGGCCATAATGGAATCTGCGCTTCTTCTCCTTATCAGGTCATCGGCCTTGAATGGCCCTGCCCCCGTCAGGTTCTGAAGAAGCTGGTCTCACCAGTTGCGCCATCGATGGCGGCTCAAGCATCTCGTTGGAAAAGCTCTTATGTGGTTCCTGACTCTGGTCTATGCTGCGCGCTGGTACTCCTGCTCGCGCGCGATCAGCGACCAGATGATGCGTGCGTTTTTGTTGGCCACGGCCACGCAGGCCTTGGAAGTTCCGAGTCGCTGCTGCTTGTCGTTGATCCAAAGACTTCGCTTGTCCGTCTTCGCTTTTGCTCGATAGACGACGGACCGCGCTCCATGAATCAGCAGAGTTCTCAGGTATGGGTCGCCGCGCTTGCTGATGCCCAGGAGCCGGCTCTTGCCGCCGCTGGAGTTCTGTCGAGGGATCAGGCCCAGCCAGGCTGAGAACTGCCGTCCATTTTCAAAAGCGTGCCCGTTACTGATGGCCGCGACAATGGCCGTCGCGATCAATGGCCCCACACCTTCGACAGCGGCAATCCGTCGGCAATCTGGAGTGCTCTGAAATGCGGTCTGAATCCGGGCGTCAGCATCGCCGATCTTCTCGTCCAGTTGCGCCAGTTCCTCGTAGAGGTTCTGAAACAACTCCCGGCCAAAGCCCGTCAGTTGGCTCTCGGCGTCTTCCAGCACTGCTGGCAGGCCGCGGCGCACTTGCCCGGGGTGCTGTGGCAACACAACTCCGTACTCGGCCAGCAGGCCACGGATCTGGTTGATGAGTTGAGTGCGATTCGCAACCAACCGGCTGCGAACCCGATGCAGGCACTGCAGGTCCTGCTGTTCGATGGACTTCTGGGGCACAAACCGCATGGTCGGCCGCGTCACGGCTTCGCAGATCGCTTCGGCATCGTTGGCATCGTTCTTCTGCGACTTCACATACGGCTTGACGAACTGAGGCGCCATCAGTCGAACTGAATGTCCCAAACCACCAAGCACGCGCGCCCAGTAGTGCGCGCTGCCGCTGGCCTCGATCCCTACCAGGCACGGAGGCTGCTCAGAGAAGAATCGAGATACTTCACTCCGTCTCAACTTCCGGCGCAGAACCGCTCGCCCCGCCTTGTCAGCTCCGTGTACTTGAAAGACCTGCTTCGCAATATCCAGCCCAATCGTCGTTGCCTTCGTCATGGTTCGTCCTCCTCGTAGCGAGCCTACCAACTCACCTCTATGAGGCGGGTCCATTCCATTAGGTCAGATCGGGCGAGCCAAATTCCTCGGCCATCTCTGTGCCGACAGGCTTGCGTCGAGGTGTCCACGCTCGCTTTTCGTGACAGTCTCGGAATATGCTGCGGCCCATTTTCAAACAGTCTTCAATCTTCGCGCGCATGTCATTCGGAATCCGGCAAAGAGTATCTTTCTGGAGCCGCCGAACGGGTCGGCTAGGCCGCGAACCTGGATCACGTATGCGGGCCGACTGGCACCAGTCAAGAACGTCCCCTTGTTCCTTCCAGCTGTACTGGATTTCCTCGAAGCGCACCCGGAGTTGCGCGCATGTGTAATTGGGACGGGGGCCCGATCGCGATCGGATCGAACAGGTTGCCGCGGGGCATCCTCGTGTTGAACTGGTCGGCACCGTTAGTGACTACGTGCTTCGAGAGCGTCTTCGAGAGACCGCTGTTTTGATCTCGGCCAATGAAACGGAGCAGTTCGGTATCTCATACCTGGAAGCACTTAGTCAAGGCTGTAGTGTTGTGATGCCGGCCTGCGGCGGCGGACTTGAAATCGCGCCGGACTTGATCGGTAGCCAGGTTCAACTGGCCCCACTTCCGCTCGAGCGCGCCACTCTATATGCTGCGCTCAGCCGCGCCTTGGGCTCTGCGCGCGCGCCGATTGATCTCACACCCTACTCTCCCACGGCTGTGGCCGCTGCTTATCTTCGACTTGACCTGTCGCGGCCCGCGAGCCGTGAGACCGTTTCCGGCTGAGTAGGAAGTCCGTCGTGATTGAAGTTCCGGAAGTTCGTATGAGTAAAATTGCGCCAATCAGTCTGTTAATCACTACATACCACGGGGAAGATCATAGATGCCTTCAGCGGGCGCTCGATAGTGTGCGCGGTCAGACGCTTGCGCCTGCAGAAGTGGTCCTGGTTGTGGACGGGCCGGTGGATGCTCTTCAAGAAGCTGTCATCACGCGCGTTTCTTCCAATGGCTACATGGGGGCGCCCGTTAAGGTGATCAAACTCGCCAGGAACGACGGGCTTGCAAATGCATTAAACGTCGGACTGGAGTATCGCTCCGGTTCGTGGGTCGCCCGCATGGATAGTGACGACGTTTCCGATCGGCGGCGCCTCGAAATCCAATGGACATATCTTAAGGAGCATCCGGAAATCGATGTGCTTGCATCCTGGCACCGCGAATGCGGAGAAGATGGAGTGCCGCTGGGGCGGGTCAACAAAATCCCCGAAAAACATGACGAAATCGTGAAGAAGCTCAAGTGGCACAATATCATCAGCCACCCTACGATTGTTTTTCGTCGCGAACCGGCTATGCAAGTCGGTGGCTACGACAGTTGCATTCATAATGCAGGAAGACTACGAGCTTTATGTGCGCCTGGCCGTGAGCGGCGCACGGTTTGCGGCGTGCCAGATGTCTCTTGTGGACGTCACTTCGACGAGCAGCCAACGAAAACGCCGGGGCGGAATCGACTATCTTACGACCTGCGAATGGCCGGCCAGGCGGCAAATGTGTGGATGCGGATTCATTTCCTTCCCATTTGCTGTCATCACTGCTCTCGTGCGAACCGTCTTTGTGCTGTCGCCGAGCAACGTCAAATGGTTGTTGTACCGCTTTGTTAGAACGAGAGAACGCACGCTGGCAGAGGGCGCGTATTCCGGCTTGCGCTCCTTCCCCAGGAACTTGTTTTGACTGCGAGTTTGCAGCCGGCCGCGAATCCCAATCCGCACGGAAGAGGGCCGTTGCCAGCACATGGACCCGCCCACAGCCGTTGGCGACGGCGAGCGGATTCGTGACAGTGCTTAGAGCTGCGTAGTCTGCTCCGGCAACTGCACCGAATCCCGGTCTTAAGGATTGCACCTGTTGATAGGTAGTGCGACTAGATAGTGACGACGACGTTGATTCCCGGCGCCTGGAAATCCAGTGGCATTACCATTTGAGATTTCTAATTCCAAGTAGCAAGAATCGGCATAGACACGCGCACTAATCAAGCCGTTGCCGCAGCTGCTTATTGCGGTGACGCCAACCCTTCCGGATATCCCGGATCCGCGCGATTTTGTTGTTGTGCGGCGTAAGAAAGGGCCCCAATGATTCTGCAAGTCCGTCGATATCAGGTAGTGCTGCGAGCCGCCAACTTCGTGTTGCCGTTCATCTCGTTCGTTCTCGCCGCCTACATCAGCGTTCATTGGTTCAGGGTAAAGCCGGGATTTACGTCGGCAGAATATCTCTATCTGGCATTATTCACCACATTGGTGTGGTCAATCGTGGCGGAGTGGCAGGAAGTGACGAGCATGGCGAAGATCAGCGCCGAAAACACTGGCCTGCGCGCGTCTTTTTCCGCCTGCACGATGACATATGTTGTGAATTTCGTGGCACTATTCTTTGTTCATCAGTTTTTTTACTCTCGGATTTTCGTGATCGCGAGCGCGTTCATTTTACTGGTTCTAACTGTTTCAGTGCGTACGTTGTTTCGCCTTTTGCTGAGGGAATTCGCAGGACACCAGCCGGAAATAAGAGTCGTCATCTTGGGCGCAGGGCGCTTCGCTGCGAGGACGGCCGTACGGGTTCAACGCAATGAATTCGTCCCCTGCCGGGGCGTCGGTTACATCCAGTGCGCCGGAGAGGAAGTTCGTGTGTCCGGCGCCCCGGTCTTTCAGCTCAGCGATCTCGAAGTTATCGAAAAACTCGGGGCCGACAACATCCTGATTGCGGTTCCACCGGACCAATATGGCGAGCTCCAGCGCTACATTGCCAAACTCCAAGTGCTTTGCAAGCCTATTCGAGTCATAGTAAACGCGGGCTTCGGAATGAGGTACAGGAGCGCGTGGTTCAAGTTGGCCGCCTTCAACTGCTCGACCTCGATCCAAGCCCGACATCGTCGGTCGGATATTTTCTGATCAAGCGCGGATTCGAAATCTTCTTCTCCAGTGGCGTTCTGCTGATGCTTGCGATTCCGATGATGGTGATCGCATTGATCATCAAACTAACCTCCCGCGGTCCAATCTTCTTCAAGCAGAAGCGAGTGGGAAAGAACGGTCAACTGTTCACCATGTATAAATTCCGAACCATGCGAGTCTCCTCCTCAGCAGAAGCGGACACGCGATGGACCTCCGAAAACGATCCCCGGCGAACGCGTATCGGGACCTTTCTGCGCAGAACGAGCCTTGATGAACTTCCCCAGTTCTTCAATGTTCTCAAAGGCGACATGAGCGTGGTGGGCCCAAGACCGGAGCGCCCTCATTTTGCAAAGAAATTCGGCCAGGACATTGCTCTTTACCAGACTCGGCACCATCTGAACGTTGGAATTACCGGGTGGGCACAGGTGAAGCATTCACGCGGTGATGCGTCCATTCGAAAACGAGTTCGATACGACCTCTATTATCTGCAGCATTGGAGCCTACTGTTCGACATCAGGATTATTCTGATGACCATATGGGGCGGGTTCATGAGTAGGAATGCCTACTAACGAACTCGGATTTCCAGTTGCGGTGTGGACGGCTGCACCCTCGACCGCTACAGCGCCGATGATTCAGAATGCGTGATCGACGTGGGGCTCGGACGCTCTGTCGGCTGCCGGGCGGAACGGCGTACACGAGACCGGTCCACCCGATATCGGGGCATTTGGTGCGACCGCTGATAAGAACAGCGGCCGCTATGAAGCGGAGGGCAGCAGTGCTTTAACATTCAAGCGCGTAGCAATCAGGGAAACGCGAATTCGGTCGAAATCAACCCGCCTTTGTGCGGGTCTTCTTTTGCGCCCGCACTGGGCACTGTGCGATAAAAGGCCATAGTTTCCGCCCGGGCCTCTGCGGCTTGCGCCTCGGATCATAGCTTTCGCGGGCGAGGACTGCTCCGCTTCTTAACGGCACCTTTATCAGCCAATCGAATATGCTTTTCCGGCGTATCGCTCAAGTCTGTTCATCAAGCAAGATGAACCGCAATCAAGCGGTGTTGCGAATGCTCAGCACGGCCACGACGTCCGTTGTCGATAGGAGATCACTTACTCGTCTGTGACGCAGCCGAGGCTGGCGCTCTGGACCGCACGAATGTACTTGGCAAGAGTTCCGCGGGTCGATTTGTAAGGGGGCACCTTCCATTGCTGTCCGCGGCGTTTAAGTTCGCCGTCGGGGAGTTGAACGGTGATCTCGTTCTTCTCTGCGTCGATCACGATCGGATCGCCGTCTTTGAGCAAAGCAATGGGTCCGCCAACCTGGGCCTCGGGCGTGACGTGTCCGACAATGAAGCCATGTGAGCCGCCGGAGAAACGTCCGTCGGTGATGAGCGCGACATCTTTTCCGAGGCCGGCTCCAACAATGGCTGAGGTGGGCGTGAGCATCTCGGGCATTCCAGGTCCGCCCTTTGGTCCTTCGTAACGAATTACGACGACATCTCCCTTCAGAATTTTTCCTTCTTCAAGCGCCGTGAGCATCAGCTCTTCGGAGTCGAACACCTTTGACGGTCCGGCGAAGCGAAGGCCTTCTTTACCGGTAATCTTGGCGACGGCGCCTTCCGGCGCGAGATTGCCCTTGAGAATCTGAAGATGGCCTGTTGCTTTGATCGGATTGGACAGCGGACGAACAATTTTCTGTCCTGATTTGAGGCCCGGCAGATTCTGGAGGTTTTCGCGCATGGACTTGCCGGTTACCGTCAAGCAGTCCCCATGAAGAAGACCTGCATCGAGAAGCAGTTTGCAGACAGCGGGAAGACCGCCCACCTGGTGCAGGTCTTCCATCACATATTGGCCGCTGGGTTTGAAGTCGGCGAGAAGCGGAGTGCGATTGCTGATCGTCTGGAAGTCGTCGATTGCGAGCGGCACGTCGACGGATCGCGCCATTGCTATCAAATGGAGCACTGCATTTGTGGATCCACCCAGCGCACAGACTACGGTAATGGCATTTTCGAAGGCCTGGCGAGTCATGATGTCCCGCGGTTTGATATCGCGTTCGAGCAAAACACGAATCGCCGAGCCGGCACGCAGGCACTCATCCAGCTTTCCAGGATCCTCAGCCGGTGTCGAGGAACTGTATGGAAGCGACATCCCCAATGCTTCAATCGCTGAAGCCATCGTGTTTGCCGTGTACATGCCGCCGCAGGCGCCGGCGCCGGGGCACGCGTGCCGAACAATGGCCTGGCGCTCGTCGTCGCTGATGGAATGAGCAATGAACTGGCCGTAACTCTGGAATGCGGAAACGACGTCGAGTTTTTCGCCGTTGTGATGTCCGGCCCGAATCGTTCCGCCATAGATCATCAGGCTCGGACGATTGAGCCGCCCCATGGCCATTACGCAACCTGGCATGTTCTTGTCGCAACCGGGGATTGAAATGTTCGCGTCGTACCACTGCGCGGCCATCACGGTCTCAATGGAATCTGCAATGAGGTCCCGCGATTGAAGAGAGAAGCTCATGCCATCGGTCCCCATTGAGATTCCGTCGCTCACGCCGATGGTGTTAAAGCGCATGCCAACCATGCCAGCGGCATGGACGCCTTGCTTGACTTTCTCGCTGAGAGCAAGCAGGTGCATATTGCACGGATTGCCCTCAAACCAAACGCTCGCGATTCCGACCTGCGGCAATTGAATATCGGGTTCTCTCAGGCCTGTCGCGTAGAGCATGGCCTGCGAGGCTCCCTGCGATTTCTCCCCGGTAACGCGAGAACTGTACTTATTCAGCTTCTTCTCTCCTGACGATGTCACAACGTTTCCTTTCCCGATCCGATTGCGTATTGAGCGTTGGCGTTAGTCCTGGTGTTTCAATTCAATGGTACAGTCCGCTACCTTTCGCAAACTGCGATGGAGCGAAAAACTCGACTCGAGGATGCACTACACACGAGTAGCGTCTTCCGCTGAAGAGGCCATTCCCATCATGCGGAGATATTCCCTGGTAAGCACGGCCTGAAGGCGAGAGGTAACAGCAAGATCGCAAGGGCTCTCCAGCGACCGGCAGCGAGCGATGGCGGCGCGCAGGTCGCGCAGAAACGCTACGCAGGCTGGGCAGGCTTCGATATGCGCGCTCATCTTGTCGCAGGTTTCCGAATTGACCCTTTCATCCAGATACTCTGACAAACTGGCGAAGAGTTCGCGGCATTCCCTGGGACGCCGGGTGACGTCTCGGGCTTTCCGGGGCGATGCTTTTCTTTTCGGCGGAGCCGAGGCGCCGGTTTGCGCGCCCGTTAGGATGAGGGCCATTTCCTTCCGCAAGGCCAAGCGCGCCCG
Organism: Occallatibacter sp.; assembly: GCA_050010795.1. GTDB lineage: Bacteria > Acidobacteriota > Terriglobia > Terriglobales > Acidobacteriaceae > Telmatobacter. The sequence goes on along the minus strand of JBEKKI010000010.1, from coordinate 59,087 downwards.
GTGCAGGCGGACGCGCACAGTGCCCGGCCTCAGATCGAGAATCCGCGCCACCAATTCTGTATCAAGCTCCTCCATATCGTGGAGGACGAGAACGATGCGCAATTGCGTTGGGATTCGCAGAATGGCACGGTGCAACAGTTGGCGTTCTTCCGCGCGCAACAGCTTGCCCTCAGGAGATTTGGCTGTGTCGAACAACAGCTGGCTGAGTTCGGCCTGATCTGGAATCAGCTCGTCGAGCGACACTTTGCGCGCCGACGACGCATCGAAGGAACTCCGCATGCGATGGCAGCGATTGCGGGTGACGGTGTAAAGCCAAGCCGCAAGGGCCGACGGATTCTGAAGCTTGGGCAGATGTTTGAGCGAGCGGAAGAGCACCTCCTGCGAAGTATCCTCGGCGTCTTCGCGGTGGCCGCACATCTTCATGCTGAAGGAATAGACAGTGTTTTGCAGTAATCCGATTGCCTCGGCCAAAGCCTCGGGTGTATTACGTTGCAACAAATCCGAGGCTTTTATCAGCTCAGGTCGCATGGCAAATAAGCTACGTGACCAGTATATTTGGCCGCGCGGGCCTGAGAATAACGGCGCCGCGTCAGCAATTCGGAGCGGACGCAGGGGAACTCCGCGGCAAGGATGCAACCGTACCGCTACGATTAAGCGAATCTTCAATCATCTTCAGACAGATTGGCGACACGTTTTTCAGCCAATCCCAATCCATGGATTTCTCTGATGAAAAATCGGCTGCAACATGGGCGCGCAGAAGAGCGAGGGCAAGTCCCATCTCCGCTCCGGGATGGCGCGCCTCCAACTGATACATCTCACGGTAAACCTCATCCATCAGCCGATGGATGCGCCGTGATCCTGGATTGGTCCTGTGATAGGTCAAGGCTTTTTGAGTGCATGCGCAGCTCAGTTGGCCGCGCCGCCTGCGTCCTTCAGGCCCAGTGCGCGCAAGATCGCCATGGCCGGGCACCAGTTGGTGAAGGCTGACTGGAGCAGGTTGAGGCCTACGAAGACAGTCAACCAAAGCCAGTACAGCGACAGGTAATGGGCGAGCGCAAGAGAAATGAGAACAATTACGCCTGCCATCAGGCGCAGTCCACGTTCAACGGTCATTGGATTACTCCTTCGTGAACCTCCGGTTCACACGTGATTCGCGATCCATTGCGCGAGTGAATCATGTAGTAAAGAATCGGGATCGTCGGCCAAGACAGGAACGTGGAGGCTACGGCCCCGGCGATGAGCGATACAGCAAGGCCCTGAAAGATGGGATCGGTAAGAATCACACTGGCGCCCACGACAACGGCTGCCGCGGTAAGCAACATGGGACGGAAGCGGATAGCCCCGGCATCGATGACAGCCTGGGCCAGCGGAACTCCCTGACGCCGGCAGAGCTCAATGAAATCGACAAGGATGACGGAGTTGCGCACGATGATGCCGGCTCCGGCGATGAAGCCGATCATTGATGTGGCAGTAAAGAAAGCGCCCAAGATCGCATGCGCGGGAAGAATGCCCACCAGCGTGAGGGGAATGGGCGCCATGATAATGAGCGGCACAATGAACGAGCGGAACCAGCCAACCACGAGCACATACATAAGGATGAGCACGGCGGCGAATGCCAGGCCGAGATCACGAAAGACTTCAATCGTGATGTGCCACTCGCCATCCCACTTCATCGAGTAGTGATCGGTGGATTCCGGCTGAACGGCGTTGTAGCGCGCTAGTGTGTACCCGGCCGGAAGGGTCAGATGATCGAGGTCCTTGTTCATTGCAAGTATGGCGTACACAGGGCTCTCTTCGGCCCCGGCCACGTCGCCGGTCACGTACACAACGCGCTTCAGATTCTTGTGGTAGATGCTGCGCTGTATATTCTCGTGGTCGATGGTGACAAGCTCGCGCAGCGAGACCATGGAGCCGTCGGCTGTGCAAAGGTGGATGTTTTCGAGAGCCTGTTCGGAGGAGCGGTCAGGACGATCGAGCTCGACAACGGTGGGAATCGGTTCGCGCGAGTTTCCATCGTGTACCAGCCCCACCTGCATTCCCGAGGAGGCCAGTGCCAGTGAGTGCGCCACATCGGCCACCGCAATGCCGTCCTGCGCGGCTTTTACCTCATCCACGCGAATAGCCAGGCGCGGCTCCGGATCTTCGACGTACCAATCGGTGTCGACAACGCCAGGAGTGTGCTGGAAGATCGACTTGATCTGCTGAGCGACGCGGGTCTGGCCGTCGAGATCGGGGCCGTAGACCTCCGCGACGAGGGTTTGAATCACGGGTGGCCCGGGAGGAACTTCGCTGACTTGAATACGCGCGCCATACTGATTGCCAATTGCCGTGAGCAAAGGCCGCAGCCGCCTGGCAATTGCATGGCTCTGATCGTGCCGGTCCTTGGGCGGCACAAGATTCACCTGGATGTCGGCCTGGTTCGGCATGCGGCGCATATAGTAGTGGCGCACAAGCCCGTTGAAGTTGTAGGGGCCGGAAGTGCCGGCATATTCCTGGTAATTGAGCACGTCCGGTTGCTTTGCCAACTCATTGCCCAGCGCCTGCGCAACGCGCGCAGTCTGTTCCAGCGGAGTGCCGTCGGGCATGTTGATCACCACCTGGAACTCGCTCTTGTTGTCGAAGGGAAGCATCTTGACCCGCACCCACCCCAACGGGACGAGGGAAGCGGAGGCAAGGAGCAGCACCGCAACGCCAATGAAGAAGAAAAGCCGGTTGCGGCCGGACGCGATGAGCGGCGACATGACTTTGCGATAAAGCCGCGTCCTCCAGTTCTCATGCTCGGGCTCGAGAATCCTGGCGCCGCCGAGATGCTTGCCAAGCAGACGCATGGCGGCCCATGGCGACACAACAAACGCCACCATCAGGGAGAAGAGCATGGCGGCGGAGGCTCCGACAGGTATGGGCCGCATGTAAGGGCCCATCAGGCCGCGCACAAAAGCCATGGGTAATACGGCGGCGATGACAGCAAAGGTGGCTAGAATTGTGGGATTTCCAACCTCGGCGACCGCCTCGATGGTGACATCGCTGCATGATCGGTTTTGATTTTCAGGCAATCGGAAGTGACGCACCATGTTCTCGACAACGACAATGGCATCGTCCACGAGAATTCCGATGCTGAAGATAAGCGCGAAGAGGGTGACGCGGTTGATGGTGTAGCCAAGGAGATAAAAGACCGACATGGTGAGGGCGAGCGTGACAGGAATGGCCAGCAGGACCACGCCCGATTCACGCCAGCCCAGGAACAACGCGACCAGGAATGTGACGGAAAGCGTGGCCAGGAACAGGTGTTCGAGCAATTCATCCGACTTCGCCTTCGCGGTCTCGCCATAATTGCGCGTGGTGGTCACGGTGACGTCGTTGGGAATGGTGACTCCCCGCATCTCGTGCACGCGCTTGAGGACAGCGTTGGCGATGTCGGTGGCGTTGGTGCCCTTGCGCTTGGCCACAGTGATGGTCACAGCGGGATATTGCGCCGGGGCTCGGCCCGCACCTGCGGCGGAGTTCGTTGTTCCGAATACGACATAGTCCGACGGTTCCGCGGGCCCGTCAATGATCTGATCGGCCACGTCGCGCAGGAAAACGGGCCGGTCGTGATCGACCGACACGACAACGGATTCGAGATCCATCCTGCTCGTGAACAGGTTGCCTGCGTCCACCTGAATTTCACTGTTGTTCTCAGCGAAGCTTCCCGCCTGCAGACCCGCGTTCGCTGCCTGCAGCCGCTGGACAATGGTCATGGGCGACAGGCCGTAGGCATTGAGTTTTGCCGTGCTCAGGACCACGCGCATGGTCCGCGGCAGTCCGCCAATAACGCTTGTTTCAGAGACATCGGAGATCTGGTTGATGTTGTACTGGATCTCGTCGGCAATGGCTCGAAGCTGGAACGCGTTGTAGTGCTCACCCCAGAGCGTGAGTGAGAGGATGGGCACATCGTCGATGGAACGGGCCTTTATGATGGGTTGCGAAACACCCAGCGGCAGGCGGTCGAAGTTCGAATAAAGCTTGCTGTAGACCTTGATCAGCGCGTCTTCCTGCGGAGTACCCACGAGAAAACGCACGATGACCAGGCTCTGGCCGGGACTGGATGTGGAGTAGACGTACTCGACACCCGAAATCTGATGCACCAGGCTCTCGATGGGCAAGGTGACGCGCTGCTCGACCTCGGCCGGCGATGCTCCAGGCATGGCGGTGGTGATGTCGAGCATGGGAACCAGAATCTGCGGCTCCTCTTCGCGCGGAATGATGGCGACCGCGAAAGCGCCAAGTGCCAGCGAGGCGACGACGAAGAGCGGCGTCAGCTTCGAATTCAGGAATGTGTGGGCTAGGCGGCCGGCGAGACCGAGGCCGGCCATGCCAGAGTTCTGCTTCATGGCTGGACCTCGTTGCGGGCCTCGATGCGCTTTCCTGCGAGATCGCGATCGGCTGGATTGTCAACGAGCTTTTCGCCGGCTGAAATTCCCGACAGGATTTCCACCAGGCTTCCCTGGGTCACTCCAGTTGTGACGTAGCGAAGTTGCGCGACGCCGTTGCTGTCGAGAACATAAGCGCAGGGCAATGAACCACGAGTAACGATAGCTGAAGCCGCCACGACGATTGCCTGGCGCGTACCGGAAGGGATTTCTGCAGTTCCATACATGCCGGCGCGCAGTTGCTTCGATGGCGGGAGCGAGATCTTGACGAGAAATGTGTGGCTTGAGGGGTCCGCAGCCGGAACAATCTCTGCGACTGTGCCGGACGTGGCAGCATTGAGTGCGCCGTCCACGCTTACGGGAAGGCTCATTCCGATCTGAAGAGCCGCGATAGCCGACTCATCGACCGTTGATTGCAACTGCAGTGGCCCGTCACGGTCGATTTGCAGCAGGGGCACTCCGGGAGCCGCCAGTGATCCGGGATCCACCGTGCGCGCAGTGATTATTCCGGCAAACGGAGAGCGGATGCGCGTGTACTGCAACATGGCATGTGCTCCAGTCGCCTGCGCTTTCGCCGCATTTTTCTCAGCAGTGAGAGCGGCCACCTGTGCGGCCGAAGCCTGAGCACGCCTGGCCACTTCGTCCATCTCCTGAGGGCTCACGCTTTTCTGTTCCTGCAGTTGCTTGTAGCGGGCGAGTGTGCTGGCCGCAAGATCGGAATTGGTCTGCGCAGCCGCCTGCTGATTTTCGGCAGCGGCTACAGCAGCGTCAACCTGGTCTGCCGATGCGCGGAGCGTGGCATCATCGAGGATGACCAGAGTCTGCCCAGCTGAGACTTTGTCTCCCTCATGCACAAGGACCTGTTGAATGTGGCCTACGACCTGCGCGGAAAGCACAGCCGTTTCGCGGGCGTGGAGTGTCCCAACGGCACGGATGTTCACCGGAATCTGCCGCGACTGGCTCTCCACCACCTGTGCTCTAACGGTTTCGGGGGGCGCAGTGTTTGCCGCCACGCCCGAGTGGCAGCCCGCCACCATCACCGAGGCTACAGCAAGAAAACACCCAAACAGCATAAGCTTCATTGCAATTCCTCCGCCGCATCGGGCGTCAACGTTCCGGTTGCGAAAAGCAGTTGAGCGTAGGCCACGGCGTTGCCATACACGGCATGCCAGTAGCTGGTTTGGCTCTGCCGCTCCGCGTCTTCCGCACGCAGCAGATCGGTGATGGTGGCGAGTCCGGCGCCGTAGCGATTTCTCAGAATGCGCAAACTCTCGGTTGACTGATCGACGGCGGCCTGCGCGGTTTGGAGCGATAGTTGTGCGGTCTGCCGTTGAATTTGCGCTTGCGTGACCTGGAGCCCCACCTGCTGCCGGTAAGAAGCGACCTGCGCATCCACCCGATCTCTCGCCGCGACTTCATGTTGGAGTTGCGCGCGCTTGCTGAAGGGAGCGATGTCGATGTTGATTTGCACGCCGGCAACCCAGTTGTTGCCGCCCGAACCGGCAAAGGTCGGGCGGTCCTGTTCCCAGTTGCCGTAGGCGTTAATACGCGGACCAAAACCAACTTTGGCTATACTGACAGCCTCTGCCTCTGCCGACTGCGCCTGGGTGAGCGCCGCGAAGTCGGATCGCGTTTTGAAGGCTGTCTGCAACTCCTGATCGAGCGCCAGTTGCGGAAAGCCATGCGGCGTGATGGGCTGCAGCTCGGTCTCCTTTAGATCGGGAGCACCCATGGCCGCTCGCAGCTGGGCCCACGCCATCTCCAGCTCACCTTGGGCGGCGATCAGCTCCTGCTTGCGCGCGGCCACGTTCACCTCTGCCGACATGCGGTCCGAATCCACTGCGAGCCCGGCATTCACGTGATCGCTGACTGAACTCAGCAGGGCTTCGGCGGTCTCCTGTTCATGCTGCGCGATCTCAATTTGACGCCTGGCATAGAGCACGGACTGGTAGGCCTCAACCACGTCGAGCACTATCTTCTGGTTCACAGCATGCGCCGAGGAGTCCGCGCTCTTCTTCATCAGGTCGGCGCTATGAATGTTCTTTTGTGTTTTGAAGGAGTCAAAGGCCGACCAGGATCCGGAGAACCGCGAGGCAAAATCGCCGATGGGCCGGGGCCGGTTCAGCGCGTTCACGGCAAAATCGGCCTGGGTAAACGCCTGTTGCCGCAACTTGGAACCAAAGACGTAGACGGGATCGTCGCCGCGGGAAATGTCTTCAGTAAAGTTGAGTTGCGGAAGCAGTTGCGTGCGTGCAAGCAGCGCGTTGGTTTTCGCTTCCTGCGTCTCCGCAGTTGCCTCCTTGGCTTCGGGGTTCGCGCCCAGGGCCTGTTGGATCGCCTGCCGGAGAGTCAGTGGCTCCTGCGCGGCGGCGCCCAGAGCTGCCATGGCGCACAGAAGCACCAGCCATCGAGCCTTTTGGACGTGAAATTTCATTGTTGTTGCTTTCCTTTTGAGGTGTGTTCATAGGAGGAAAGCCATCATCAGGCGAATTCGTTACAGGGGACGAAGAGTTTTTTTGACGGCCCGGGGTTCGAGCAGACCCTTGTGGCAGTAACCACGGCGGGGCGCCTGGCCAAAAATTCTGGGCGCCATTGTGGTTAGAACCGCCCGGTGATCGAGTTCCGATGCACAATGATCTCGATTCTGCTTCGTCCAAAAGGCCGGCTACATTGGAACGATTTGCCGGGCCTTCGTACAATTTGAAACAGAATCAGCTCCAGAGAGGTGTAACAATGCCGGCCTATGAGTACGAGTGCGCAACGTGCAGCCACCATTTCGAGCGGCGCCAAAAGATGTCGGATGCGCCCATCACGGTTTGCCCGGACTGCGGCGGCAGCGTGAAGAGGCTGATCAGTGGTGGCGCAGGAACGATAACGAAGGGAAGCGTACACTCGATGTCCAATGCGCGGCCAGCATGCGAGGTTGGCGGCACATGTTGCGGCCGGCCGGCAGCATCAAGATCGGCCTGTTGTGATTGCAGTGTCGATGAGTGAAGAAATCACGCCGTGTGGGTGCGCGAACCCTTGCTTTCCGCGTGGAGATTTCGCAGGGCACTCCACGTAATACGCCAAAGAAATGCGGAATTATTGATGAGATATCGCCGCCATAACCGTTTCGGGTCCTGGATGAGCCTGTGTAGCCACTGCAGTCCGGCACGCTTGATCCATGGAGAGCAATCGCGAATATGTCCAGTATGGAAATCGAATGCTGCGCCCACGCCAACGAGAAGGGGAACCTGAAGACGATCGACCATATGATCCATGAATCGCTCTTGCTTCGGCGTGCTCAGTCCAACCCAAAGAATGTGCGCTTTCGATCTGTGAACCCGAATCACAAGGTCTTCTTCTTCCTTCGGGCTGAGGGTTCTGAATGGCGGCGTGTAGGTTCCAACCACTTGCAAGCCCGGGAAGTCGCCTTGGAGTGCGTCGCTCAACGTTTTCGCGACTCCGGGCTTCCCGCCATAGAGAAAAATCCGGTAGCCTCGTTTGGATGAACGCCGGCACATGGCGGACATAAAGTCGGGCCCGAATACGCGATCCATCTTCCGGAAACCCTGAAGGCGGCCCACCCAGGTCATGGGCATTCCGTCGGGCAAATTGATGACCGAATCGTTCAGGATCCGGAGTAACGCGGGATCGCGCTGCGCTTCCATCACACCATGCACTCCCGTGACACAGATGTAACCGGGATGACCGGAAGCAATCCACTCATCGGCCAGCTTGACAGCAAGGCCCATATCGATGGCGGAGACGTTGACTCCAAGGACGTCGGCATGTTCGTGGCCGGCTGCATGGCGAAATGCGGCGGCCTGAGCGGGAACGGAACCGCTTCGAACTCGGATGAATGATTCCCGCTGCGGGGCAATCGTGGGGGAGGATGAGCAGGTCATATTCCTCCGCGCACAGCAAAGAACAGTGTGTGAATGAGAATGGAAAGGTCCAACGAAACACTGCGATTGCGGATGTAGTACAAGTCGTACGCGGCGTTCTCGTGAATCGGATATGCGCGATCGGCGCTCAGTTGCCAGAGCCCGGTTATTCCCGGAGTGACCTGCAGCCGCTGCCGTTGGCGCGCGTCGTAGCCTTCCACAATGAAGGGCATTTCGGGCCGGGGTCCAACGAGAGACATCGTTCCCATGAGGACGTTGACGAGTTGCGGCAATTCATCCAGACTTGCGCGCCGCAGATACCGGCCGATTCGAGTAATCCGCGGGTCGCTGGATGATGTTGGGGATGGAGCGTACTTTGGAGCTCCGTCATGCATGGAACGAAATTTGAACATGTCGAAACGCTCGCCGCCCTGGCCAACTCGCTTTTGAACAAAGAGCGCGGGGCCGGGAGAGTCCAGGCGAACCAAAATCGCGATCAGGATGAGGATCGGAGCAAGCAAAATCAAGAGTGCTGAAGACACAACCAGATCGACAACGCGCTTTGTGAGCGGATAGATCCAAGACATAGGACGCACGGCAGAGGTGGAAAACACCAAGCCATCAAGTTCCATCGCATTGGCGCTTTGCTGTGAGCCGGTTTCCGGCCCGCGAAGCAACGCCACATTGGCTCCAACTTGCTCCGCGGCTTCCCTGGCGGCCGCGACCTCATCTGCAGAAATATCGAGCGTTGCAAGCAGGAGAAGATCGCAGCGGAGCGACTTGAGGAGTGCCGGCGTCAGCGGTCCCGAATGGACGGGAATTCGCCTCCGCCCCCGATATCCCATCTCGGCGATGGTGCGTTGAGCCGGGAGATGCGAATTACCGATGACTGCGACTGGATGAAGTGCAAGCCGCGGGGAATGCAGCAAAGTTGAAACGACATGCCTGCCGGCGTCCTCGGAGCCGTAGACGACAACGCGCTCACTGGTCTTGTGGTTGCGACGCAACCTGTTCGCAATTGAGAAGAGAATTTGCTTTTCGAGGATCATCAGAGCCGGAACCACGACAAGAGCGATTGCCGAAGCCAGAAGAGAATCGCCGATGCCAAGCAGGAAGCCGATCACAAAAAACAGTAACAGTGCCTGCGCAGAAGCGCGAAGAGCGCGCTCCGTCTCGCGAATTTGCATCAGACCGCTATCTCTTTGGTAAGTGCCGTCGCGATGCAGCAGGAAGACCACCACCAGCGCAAATGCCGCTGAAAGCGGAACGACATGGAGAGCCGAGTGCTGCGCAATCGAGCCGGCGGAAACAAGCTCGCCGAGAGTGTATGCAGCAAGCAGGCCTGCCATGCAGACGGCAAAATCTGCCGCGGTCTCTACGAAGACCATCATGCTCTTGACGACTTCCATCGAAACGGCCCGGCGCTCTTTGCGCAGAGGCGCGATTGTCTCTACGTAGAGATTCGAGGCAACGAAGTCGGGCGCCGCCATGTTTATTTCTCCCGTCTTTCAAGACCGAGTTGGCTGTGTCGCGAGTTCATAGAGGCTGCCTCTCCGACGCCAACAGGCCGATTGAGCTGGCTGCCGTCGTTGCCTGCTCAGGCGCCGCGGAGTGAATGAGCCGGGAATAAATGGAAAGGTATTGCGGAGCGAGCACGGGAGCGGAAAACCTGGGAAGAAGGATCGGACGACGCTTAGGTTGATTGAAGGCATCCGCAACGACGGCCGCAAGCGTTTCAGCAGGCTTGTCGCGCAAGTTCACAAACCGGCATTGGCCCTCCGCGATCTCCCGATGCGCGGGGATGTCTGAACAAACAACCCTGCAACCTGCGAGGAGGCCCTCTGCCACAGGCAAACCAAAGCCTTCAGTGAGCGATGGTGCGACCAGCACTTCGCAGTTCCGGTAGCACCACTGCATATCCGGCTCCGAGAGCCCCTCGAGAAAGCGAACACTCCCGTCGAGTCCATGGGCCCGAACAAGGCGGTGGAGTCTTGAGGTCTCGGGTCCGCGAATACCAACAACCAGCAGTTTCCAGCCTGCCTTGATCCATCCGAAGCGCCGGAGCCGGTCAAAAGCGCGAATCAGTGTAGTTATATTCTTGTTTCGCCGGTGTTGAGCGACGCAAAGCAGGAATGGCTCGCCATCCCAATCCGGAATTGGAGGTTGGCCGGAAGGAACTGGCGGCGTCTCGACACAATTGGGAATATGAATCGCCTTTCGCCAAATCGCAGGCGCCGTGTACTGCTTCAGGCGCAGTCGCGTCGCCTCAGAAACGCATGCAATGGCGTTCACCGCGCGAAGGCACTGGCAAAGAACGGTGCGGTTGAAGACGAACTTCGGAAAGCCGAAGTTCATCGGAATCTCGTAAGGATACATGTCGTGAAGCGTAACGACGGTGGGACAGTTGAATGCTGAAGCCTTCAGCGGCGTGGGAAACGAGAGATGGACAAGATCGACGCGAAGTTGAGCAGCCAGCTCCGGGAGGTGGCGGTAAGACCAGAGATTGCGACTAAGCGAGCCGGGTCTGATGTCGGCAGACTGGATTCGTAGCCGGCGATCGGCAGGCAATCCAGCAGCATCGACAAAGGCGCGCTGCCACGGCGCCACGACTAAGTGCAGCTCTGAAATCTCCGGCAGCAACAAGAGGCATCGCGCAAGATTCAGCGCGTGACGTTGAACGCCAGAGATGTTCGACGCGAAAGAAGCCGCGGCGATGAGAACCTTCATGGCAGCGATCCCTCCCTTGCCGCGACCGGAATCGTCTGCGACGAGCCGGATATCGAATTCTTTGCCCCGAGACTCAAACGCCGCATCAGGGGCAGATAGACGAGAAGCGCGATCGAACCGTAGCACAAACGAGATAGCGCGAGCCCTTGCAAGCCGTTGTGGCGCAGCAATTCGATCATCAACAGCAACATTGCGACCCGGCCGGCGAGAGTGATAAGAGCGACGGACCGAAATTCTCCGAGCGCCTGCATCGCGTAAATTCCGGTAACGCTGAGTCCCATAAGTGCGGAGCCGATGACGATGGGAGGGAGAATATCGGCTGCACTCTGCGCAACCACCGGCCCGGCCCAAACGCGAATGAGGCGATTGCCGAAGACAAGCAGCAGTCCCGCGCCGCAAAGAACCAAGGCAACGTTCGAAAGCAACGCCTTGACGAATGTCCGCATCAGTCCTGCGCTTGAGAGGCTGGTAGCGCGATGGGAGAAATAGGGGAAAAGGAAGTTGAGGCCTGAGGCGGTGAGGCCATAGATCGGATGCGCAAATTGCACGCACAAGGAATAGGGAGTGACGGCAAGAGCGCCTAGCGACACGCCGAGAAGAATCCGGTCAAATTGCCCGAAGACAACGCCGCCCAGAGCCTGCAACCAGACGAAAAAGCCTTGCCGGAATAGAAATCTCGTCTCGTCCGGGTGAAATACAGGCAACAAACGAGCGTTGCCCATCAACCCACTAAGCCGGGAGAACTGCAGGTATGTTCCCAATGCAAGGACGGCGGCGGTCATGATGAGAATGCTGACAGTTCGTTGATGCAAGAGAGCGAGGACAGCTGCAGAACCGACCGTAACTAGCCGCATTGCCGTGCTGATCTCGACGGTGCCGCGATACAGCTCGAATGCGCGCTGTGCGCCTACGGCGACACTCTCAATCGCCCGGATGAGGATCGCCGCACCCGCAACGCGCAGTGAGATCACACATTCCGATGGCGTCATAAGCTGAGAGACGGCAATATGGGCCGCGGCGTATGGCGCGGCCGTCCAGGTTGCGATGGCGAGAATGAGGCCGAGCACAATGTTCAGGGCCAACATGCTTTGGACGGTGTGCACCATTAAACTCACGTCACCGATTCCCCGCAGGTGAGCGATTCGCTGGATGGAGGCGTCGCAGAAGCCGGAGGCAATGATCCCGCCCGCGCTGATCACAGCGGCCGCAATCATCCACAAGCCGTACTCCGCGGCACCGAGCCTGTGCAGAACGACGGGCGCCACGAGCAACATCGCGGCGGGATACGAGACGTAGTCCAACACCCCGTAGCCGGCATTGGTCAGGTGCTTCCTCATGCGGCACTCCGTCTGACCTTGAACACAGAACGAATCCTGCGGCGCAGAACCGGAAGGATTTCGTGTGCGAGCTCCTTGCGCGGATCGGCAGGCGCTATGGCCGACCAGTAGTGGCGCGCAAGAATCAGGAACGATGTCGCGGCAAACGAAAGAAAGGTCAGCACCAAGGCTAGAAGCAAGCGGGGCGGGAACGACTTTTTCTCGGGGAGCGCCGGAGGATCGATCACCATCACCGCCGGAGTGTCCTTGGCTTCTTCAATACGAGCCGTTTCGTACTGCTGCGTCAAAAGTTGGAACACGGCTTCCTGCACCTGGACACGGCGGTAAAGATCGGTGTATGAAACGGCCAGGCCCGGGAGCTGACGAAGCGGCGGATAAAGTTTGTTTTGATCGTCCGCACTCGTGTTCATTGATGCATCTCGCATGCCGTCGGCAGCCGGTGGGGAGGACGGGCCGATCATCTTGGCCAACTGGGCCTGAAGGCTTGCGATGCGCGCTTCAGATTCACGGACGCGCACATTGCCGTCACCATAAACCTGGCGAAGCGACTGAAGGCCCGACTGTTCGACAACGAGCTCCGCCTGGACGCGCGCGCCCGCGTCAACCATGGCGTGCGTCTGCTCCTTGAGATCGATGGCGCCGTTCGTGCTGGAGAAGTGGCTCAACCGCAACTCAGCATCTTCGAGGTCCGCTTGGACCGAATGGAGGCGCTGCTCAATGAAGACGCGTTCGCGATGCGCCGCTGAGGTATTGGTTCGAGTGACGAGCTGGTTCAGCTCATCGAGATAACCCTGCGCCAGATCGCGCGCGCGTTCGCGACTGGTGTCTTCCACCTCTATCGTGATCACGCCGCTCTTTTTGTCCTCGGCGATTCTCGTTAGATGTGCGAGGCGCTTGGCAGTGTCGACGCGGTAGCGCTTGTGATACTCCTGCTGCAAATTGAAGCGGTCAATCAGATGTCCACTCACAGTCCCGCTGCGCAGCAGGTCAATGAACAGCTCAGAAGATGAGCGTGCTCCGGTGAGGCCACCGGCGAGGGTTCCCAGGGTGCCGAGGTTTCCGAGATGCCCGGCCATGGCGGCAAGCATCATGGCGCTCGTATTCGGCTGGTCGGGCGGCATGATGCTGGCGGTGGACTTGTACTGTTTTGGAATCAGAAATGCGATCCCGAGGCTGACGGCGAACGAGATTGCAGTTGCGCGCACCAGCAGTCTGCGACGTTCCCAAAGCAGGCGGAGGTGCAGAGTCCAGCGCGAGGGCACGGTCACGCGGTGCAGCGTGTCGCGATTGAGCATTGTGTAGGAGGCATTTGGCGTCATTCGTCATCCTCCTAAAGCGTGGCAAACGCCACGCCCGTATTAACTGCAATCGAGGCGGCGAGCTGTCCCGTTGTGAGCAGATTTCTCAACAGCAGTGAGCCGCCGATGATCTTCTGCGGCACGACTACAACGTCGCCGGGGTTCAGCTTGGTTGAAAGCACGCTTCCCGCGAAAAGCTGTTCAGAGTGCCTGCCGACGACGGAACCGTTGGCGCGGATGATGAAGATCTCTTTCCGATTCGCGGTAGCGTTGGTGCCGCCGGCGCGGCCCAAATACCAGGCTGCGGTTTTGCCGGGCGCAAACGTGAGCGCGGTCGAGTTGTACACCTGACCGGTGACGAGCACGAACCCGGGACGCTTGGGGATTGTGAGCTCGTCGTCGCGGCGCATCTCAATATCGGCCGGCGTGTTCGCCCAGCTATCGATGTCAGGGGATATGTGAATCACCAACCGCCCCGTCGGCGGATGACTCCGCAGGTCGGCAATCACCTGATTCTGCTGTTCCTTGATCAACTGCAGCGCTCCCGAAGAACTCGAGGCTGAAAGGCTGGGCGAGAGCCTCGCGGCTGCCGAGCTGGTTTCAATCTGGCGAATGAGTTCATCGCGGCTGTTCTGCTCAAGCTCCTTGACCTGCGAACGCACCAGCACAGCGCCCATCGCGTAAGCGGTAGGCAGAATGCCGCCCGCCCGCCGCAGGACAGAGCTAAGGCGCTCACCCTCGTTAAATCCGTAGCTGCCGGGGTACTTGACTTCGCCGAGGATCGTCACCGACTCGCCAATGTCGGACCAGTTGGTGATCTGATGAACGGCGAGAATGTCGCCGGGCTTGAGTGCGACATCCGCACCGGGATCGCTTCCGTCGACCGCCGCGCCGATGCGCACGGCGGCGAGGGTCTCAGTGACTTGGTTTCCGTTATTTACCGAATAACTGGTCAGGTCGGCGCTTTCGACGAGCGCATCGCGTTTGAAACCCCCTGCAAGCCGCACGAGTTGTGCCGCCGTCATGCCCCGCGACATGGGATAGGTTCCCGGGCGCTGAATCTCGCCGCGGATTGCCACCGTAGGCGCGTCCACCTGATAGCGGCCGAAGACGCGGATCGTGTCGAAAGGCTGAAGGTCGACATTCGCATTCCCGATCAGTAGTTCGGGGACGTTGAAGTCGATCGTTTCCGCGTGGAGGTCGGGAGGAACGAGCCGAACGATCTCTCCGTGATCGGCAGGTTCAGGAAGCAAGTCGCGATAACTGTGAAGCACATCGCTTAGTCGCATGCCGTCGGTGTAGGCCATTCGACCAGGACGCACAACGTGACCCACCAGATAAAGCGCGCGCTGGCTGTACGGAAGGATGGGCTCAACGCGAATTCTGTCGCCGTCCTTTACCTCGAACGCCGCAATCGCATCCTGCGGCGACCCGGAGTTGTTTCCGCCTTCGGGCAGAGTGACCGTCACACGCTGGTGATTGACATCGATGCGTTCCACCCTGATGTGATTCATCGAGGCTGCGGCGGTAAAGCCGCCGGCATCATCGATGACGGTCGCGAGCTTGACATTGCCGGGTTCTAGTTCATAAATTGCCTGACGCTTGATTGCGCCCGAGATGGCGACTTGAGGACCGGCGGGCGGCACAAGCAACGTATCGCCACTTTCAAATCGGGCGGCGGCGCTGCGAATGCCATGAAGAAGGAAGTCGTAGAGATCGATGTCTTCTACGAGTTGATTGCCGCGGTAGTGCCGCAGGAAGCGAAGCGAGCCGACAGCTGTTGGACCACCCGCAGCAGATAGCGCGCTCAACGGTGTTGCCAGGGAACTGATGTCGTATCCGCCTGGACGCTGCACGTCGCCAACCACATACACCCGCACCGAGCGCAAACCTGAAACGGTCACAGTGACCTGCGCATTCCTGTACTGTTCTTTCAGCGCGTTCGCAATCTGAATCTGCGTCTGGTCCAGTCTGAGTCCCGCAACCTGTAGCGCGCCGGCATCCGGCAGAAAGATGCGTCCATCGCGATCCACCGTTCGAGTGATGCTCTGGGTCGTCCCTCCCCAAAGATCGATCGTGAGCTTGTCTCCGGAGCCGACAACATAGTCCGGCCCCAGTGGCACATCGAGCGGCGTACTCAGCGGCGAGATTCCGCGTGCAGCCGCCGCAGATGCGCGATCCACGAAGACGTCTGAGCCAAAGCGCTCCAGCTTTTGCGTCCCATCGGGAATCTGTTCGTATAGATCGTGCATCGATGGGAGATCGAGCGGCGCCGGCTGGTGAACAACGATCGGAACATCGGTTGAAGTATTTGCCCTTTCCTGGCTCCTTGGACCCGCTTTTCCACTCTGCCGGCCAAGGTCGCCACCCATTGAGAATGGAGAACCCGCCGGGGAATTCGTTTGACCTTTGCCCTCAAAACCTTGTTCAGTTGTTCCTCTGCCGGAGTTGCCGCTGACGGGAAGTGAACCCTGTTCCGAGGATGGTGAGCCGGGCGCCGGCCCACCTTCGGCGTTCTGACCTCCGCCGGAAAGGTCAAAGCCGGTAACATCTCCACGAGCCTGCAGCACGGCCGTTATGCTTTCGCGCAGTCTCGCGTTTGTAGCGATTTGTTGGTAGAGCGCTTGATCGGAAATGTCCGCGGGGTCGACCTGGACGCCCTGCTGCGCCATGCGATCCGCCAACTGGGATTTCAGCTCCGCTGCCAGGTCCGGATTCTGTTCAAGAATGCTGACAATCTGGTCGGCGGAAAGAGCCGAGGCCGGCGCAGATCCGAGAGGTGCTTCGGTATTATCTGCATCATTTGACGCGGACGTTAGCGGGCCCACGGGCTCAGCCGACGAAGAGAGTGGCGCACCCTGATTGGAAGGTCCCGCAAATGTTCCCTGGCCATGGGCAACAATTCCACTGACGAGCCAGAGAATCGACATGGACGCCGCCGCGCCGGCGAGGGCGGCTGACAAGCGCGCGCGCCGGGGCTTCATTCGGTCTGTGATCGCGGGGAAGCACAGCATATCGAGATGCTCTTACAAGTCGACCGTACTGGAATCGGGAGATTGTGCGTGTCATGCGTTCGTCAGAGAATTGTCATTCCATTGTTGGCTGCGCGGTGTCGATGCCAACTCATGCTGATATTGAAGCGAATGCGAGATCCGGCGAGAGCCGCCGCAGGCCGGAAATTGAGGGGACGGCGCCGATCGCTTTATCCAATCGTTGACAAGATGCAAACAATTGCCTGACATTCCGTCGCGCGCAGACTGATATCGTTCGTAGGGAATGAAGCTTTCGACGTCACTTCGAATCCTTCGACGAGCTGGAAAGCGACGAATCGACCAGGCTGGCCAATTATCGTTTCCGCGAGGAAGAGGACAGTGATGGCGCGCATCGTCGTCATGGACAGGGAATCGTCTCCGGAGGTGGACCTTCGGTCGGATCACGCTCGCCGGCAGAGCGGGCCGCAGAGCGCGCCCCTCAGCGAGATGGACCTGCCGCTGCACCGCACGTACTATCCTCTCGGCTATTCAGTTGAAATCATTACGAACGAGACAGCCGTTCTGGAGGCCGCGGAAGAGAGTTTTGGCCACATTCGCTTTCCCCGGGAAATCACGCCGCTGCAAATTCGCATTGGCGTGAGTCATGGAGCGAGCACTGCGAGGCTTGAAGAGCCGGCGCGGCGTCAATACAACCATCTCTACTCGCTCGTTGCCAACCGTGACAACCAGGCGCTCATCGATATGCGTGCTGGGATAAGTTTTGTCTGGTTGACGCAGTCAGCGTTATCGAACAGGCTTTACTTCCGCAATAACTTTCTCGAAAAAACGGTGTATCTACTGCTCGGAGCATCGGCAGTCACCGACATCCATGCTGCGTGCGTGAGCAGAAACGGGAGAGGGATTCTTCTATGCGGTGATTCCGGAGCAGGCAAGTCGACGCTCGCCTATGCGTGCGCAAGGGCCGGATTCGCGTATACGTCTGATGACACCAGCTATCTGGTGAACAACTCCGACGAACCGCGAGTGATTGGCCACTGCCACCGTGTTCGCTTCCGTCCTACCGCAACGGAGATTTTCCCGGAACTGGTGGGGCGCAGGCTATCTCCGCGCATGGAGGGCAAGCCCTCGATCGAGGTTCCGGTGTGCGAGCTCTCTGTGCCGCACCCGTCCGAGCAAGCGGATATTCATTCCATTGTCTTTCTTGCGAGGATGGAAGGCGCCGCTTGCCGCTTGATTCGCTTGCCTGATGGAACTGCGACGTATCGCCTATGCCGCCAGCTCTACTCTTCGGGCGAGATCCGCGCCAAGCATGAAAAGATCCTCAAGCGGTTTTGGAGTACTCCTGCTTACGAGCTGCAATACTCCGGCCTCAGTGAGGCAATCGAAGCACTCGACTCATTAACTCGAGAGCTTTGAGGCTGTTTCGATGCAAGGATGGCGAGAGCCGTTGTTCAGTTGGAACCGTTCGGAGTGCGATGTGAGGCGGGCGTGGTCGAGATACCGATCAAGTGCCTCCTCGATAATGTCTGCTGCGCGCGCTCTTCCGGAAGACGCCTGCATGCGGGTCTGAATGCGCATCGCTGCGGCGCCATAATTCGGATCATCGAGGACAGCTTCGAGCGCGCTTCGAAGTCCCCTTGCGTCGAGCCGTTTCAACGGCAGGATCCTGGCGACATGCAAGCGTTCCAGGCGCGCCGCCATTGCGGGCTGATCGTACACGTTTGGAATGACGATCATCGGTTTGCCCTCGGCCAGCGTTTCAAGCACGGTGTTTGACCCGCCGTGGGTAATAACGGCCTGGGCAATCTTCAACAGCTGGAGTTGGGGCGCATACCTTGTAACGACGGGGCGTCCGGAGAGGCCGTCGAGCAGCATCGGTTCAAAGCGATTGCCCAGAGAAATCACCAGCTGCAGGTTAAGGTCGCTGCACGCCTCTGCAATCAAGCGAAAGACGACGGGCTGAACGTTTCGAGTGGTTCCCAAAGTTGCGTAAATCACAGGCCGGCCATCAAGCTCATCCCAGGGGAACGGTACGTGCGGTCTTGAATCGCTGCTCTCGAACGGTCCGGCATAGTAGAAGTTCCCGGGAAGCTTCGTTTGTGGAAGGTCAAGCCACTCTGGTATCTGGGTGATTTGCGCCAGATGGGGGTGAATCTTTTGAATTTCGCGAACCGGCCCTAATCCGGCTCGCCTTCTCCAACCATTCAGCGCCCAAAGGACCGGCCCGCGCATGCGCAGGGCTGAGAGCTCGAGCAGGGAACGGCTCAAGCAGGAAACAATGTTCGGCGAGGGGAGGTACCTGGAGAAACGGGTCGACGTGCCCCAGCCAAGGTTGTAGGGAACAGAAGTGGAGATGATGAAATAAGGCAAGCCGAGCAGCTGGGCGACGGTAGGTCCTGTCCAGGCAAGCTCGTTAACGAGGAGCGCATTCACCCCTGTTTTGGCAACCGCAGCAGGAATCTCCTCGAGAAACATCTCAACATCACAAATCACGCGGTTCAAGTTGAACCGAAGCGCCGAGAGCTCTGACCACGGACTCGATGAATGATTGGGCGGCGTTCTTTGTGTCGACGGCTTCTTGCCCGAAATCGGAAAGAATTCCAATCCGGCCTCGAGCACTCGCTCTTGAATCTTTGGTTTCTCAATGAAGGTGACTCTATGCCCACGGCGCTTCAACTCCAGGGAAAGCGCTATGAAAGGATTCAGGTGTCCCGAGCCTGTAAACGACAGGACCCCAAAGTGCCAGTTTCTTGCGGCATCAGAGAACATGTTCTGCCTCAATCGACACAGGAACCTCGATTGCCCTGCCGCCGAGCCGCACCTGATCCGCGTCCAGCGCAGCCTTCGTCCTCCGCACCATTTCCTCAACGGGAGCACGCAGCCAACGAAGCATCCCGCCGACTGCCATAGGCTCAAGCCCATGAAGCATCGATGCCGGCACCCTGTCGCGCAGTGCATCTGAAACGAGCTGCACTCGGCCACCGATTATAACTAGCTGCACGTCGCTCATCGCAAGGGATGGAAGAATCTCCGCGGCCTCCAGGCCGGTATCGCGAACTGCAATCACATCTCCCACGCCAGACTGTTCAATTGAGCCTTCTACATGATCCAGTTTCAGAACCCTGGCTGCATCTGTTGTCACCATGCGATAAACGTCACGCGCCACGATTCCGCAGGACGAAATACAGAAACGAATCTCGTCGAGCAAGTCTCCAGCTGCGGTGAGAGGAGAATCGCTCCCAAGAGCAAGAAGCCGAATTTCACGCAGCAAAGGGATGTCGGGCAGTTTAAGAAAAAGAAATTGGTTTGAAGACGGGCAAACAATGAGTGACGCTCGCCGCTGTTTGACCAATTCGACACCTTCAGGCTCGAGTGCCAGTCCATGAACGAGCACAGTGGCTGGATCGAGGACTCCGAGCCTATCCAGCTCCCAAACCTCGCCGCGCGATCGCTCATCAACTCCTTCGCATGCATGCACGATGAACGCTCGCGCGGGAGGTGTGGCCGCGCGAGCACGGCGCAAGTCGCCGCCCGTAGATAATGAGTGCGCCCAACCGTACTCGTCGACAACGCGAACCGGAAAGTCACTCCGCTGCAACTCCGGCCAAAGCGGATCGTGGTGACACACAGTCGTCACGCCGCAAAGCAGGTTTCGGATTCCACCCCACCTAAGGCGCAAGCCAATGGGCACTGCCCGGTATCGAGCAATCACGTCGGGGAACTTGTCGTGAATGTCTTCGCCCCACTCCACGTAATTGAGGTAAGGTGGGTCGCCCAAGCGCGGATGGATTGCGAATTCGAGATGGTCGTGCGCATTGATGAGGCCGGGAAGGACGAAGTAGCCGGTCAGATCGATCTGGCGCCGGGTAGAGCCGGCGGCCCTCCGGCAAACCGCTCCGTTCAGGATGTGGCCAATTCTGCCACCAGAGATTTCAATGGAGCCGTGAGCGCTTTCTTCAGGCCCAACGGCGTAGCGCAGGCCTTGAAGGAGTATTGACTCTCCGCGCATTCGATTTGAGATGCTTGCCGGCGTATTCATCGCGCCGCTCTTTGAGTGACGTAGATGCGAAACCGTGCAGGTTCTCTCTTATTGCGCATCTGGGCGAGAAATGGACGCAAGGCCCACCGCAATCCATAACCCGGAGCATGAATCGTCCAACGGATCGAGAGGGTCTCTTCAAGGTTTTCCAAACGCGAATCCGTCAGGAACTCAATACTCTCAATTGAGGCTGAAGCGGTTTTGTACTGCTTGAGGAAGCGGGCGTGGCGTTCAGCCACCATTTCCTTGCCGCTCTCCTCGCTGGAGTACCACGGAGTGTCGCTGATGACGACGATGCCGCCGCGGCACACACATCGCAGGGCCTCGCGCAGGGTGGCCTCGGCATCCTCCGCGTAATGGAACGACGCATTGAACAGGACCGCGTCAAATTGTTCGTCATGGAAGGGCAGGCGCGCAAGCTCCGCCTGAAAGCGCGGAAAGAGCTGGGATAGATAGGACTCATAGTGTTTCGCGGCGCCAAGGCCGTCGCGATCGTTTGTGAGCAAGTCAACGGCAACAGGCCGGAAGCCGGCGAGCGCGAAACGATAACTCATCCAGCCGTTTCCCGCGCCGAGATCCAGAATCCGGGCGCCGCGCCGGACGCAGGGCGTGAGGATACGCGTCATCAGGTAGTCGAACGTGCAGGCGCGCATTCGCCACTGGTCGCCGTTTCTGCCCGATAGGTCTCGGTATGGCAGGCCAAGATAGAAGGCATCGCTCACGCTGCCGCGGCCTTCTTCAGCCCGTATTTGTTCGTAGTCCTGAATGAAACGCGCAAAGTGATCAGTCCGCTCCGATGGAAGAGCATGGACGATTCCATTCAGCTCACGAAGCCGATACCAGCATCGGGGGCAGTCAAGCTCGGCGATCTCCGCGCTGCACCTGGGACAACGCAGGCGCAATTCAAGTGGCGCAGAGCCACGGGCCGCGCCGCCCAGCGGTCTCGCTCGATGCGGCGCATTCCCGGTCGCCGCCTGCATTTAGACATTCTCCGCAGCCATCAATTGCTCGGCTGGCACAAAGGTGGATGAACTGTAAGCGGTCGGATTCCCAAATGGTGTTGAACCGTCTCCATCGCGGCAGATCGGTTCCAAATCGTTCACCCGATTCCAATGTGCTTCGATCAGGCTCGCCGTTTTGCCATCGTCGCCGGGTGCGCTCCACGATTCCACTTCGGCATGCAAGGCATCGCGCACGGCGCGATAGAAGTCGGTTTTGTAGGCCGCGCGGAACATGATGCAAAGGTCGTCGCTATCCGTCCAATTGCGCTTGTGCCCCAGTTGCTGGCGCACGTGCTCATAAAACACCGTGCCGGGTAACGGATAGGAGAACGAGATTCCAATGTCGTCGGGCCGCGTCTCACGAACAAGGCGGATGGTTTCCTGCAATTCGCGCCAGCCTTCTCCCGGGTAACCGAACTGCAGGAAGTAGCAGGCACGGATTCCAGCTTCCTTCAGGCGCGCGCGAGCGCTGACGACAGACTCAATGCTCAGGCCCTTGTCCATCGCGTCAAGCACGGTCTGCGATCCGGATTCGACTCCCATCCAGACCTCGGCGCATCCGGCCGTCTTGAGATATCGAACCGTTTGATTCGTCATGAGATTGGCGCGCGACTGAATCTTGAAGGGAATCGCGGCATCGCGCTTTTCCACCTCGTCAGCAAACTGGCACGCCCATTCGTGATCCAGCGCAAAGATATCGTCGCCGAACCAAACGTGGTGGGCTCCTTCGCGGACTTTGAGCAGCCGCATCTCTTCCGCCACTGACGCGGCCGGGCGCAAATGAAACTTGTTTCCCGAGATTGGCTTCGCACACCAGTTGCAGCGGTATGGACATCCGCGGCTTGCCACCATATTGATTGAGAAATAGCCGTGCGCGTTCATCCACGCTTCGCGGTACGGCTCAAAGTCGATAAGATCGCGGGCGGGAAAGGAGAGTTCAGGCCAATTCGGATTTTTGGCGAGGCGTTGCGGGCTACGAACGATTTGACCTTCATGATCAAACCGTACAAGGCCATCGAGGTCCGGGATCGCTTCTCTTCGAAGAATTGACCTACAAAGTCCAACCAGAGTTTGTTCCGCTTCTCCACAGCACACAAAATCGAATCCATGTTCGAGGAAGAGCTGCGGATTGTCGGTTGAGTCGGACCCGTGGACGATGGTAACGGCGCCGATGGCGCGTGCTGCAGCTGCTATTTCCCAGGCCACTTCCCTCATTCGCGTGAGGCACATCTTTGAGAGGAAATTGAAGTCGTCCTCATAAACCGCAACAATCGCGGGCGTGTGCATCGCGAGTGTTTCAGGAAACCAGGAAATCGGATCTTTCAGCATGGAATCGAAAGCCGCAACAGAAATACCCACCTGCCGCAGGGCAGTGGCGGCATAGAGCGTAGCGAGCGGCATATACGGCTGCATCTTCTGCAGCTGCTTCGGATCGTACGGAAGGTGATAGGAATGCGTTACCAGTACGTCGGCCACGGGGCACCTCAGAGATTCGCGCGGGCTTCAGCGCGACTGCCGTTTGCTTCAGAGCACAGCTTCCCGGGAAAAGCGCCCTCTGCTTCACGAGACTCGAAACCGGGGGAGACAGCGGCTGCATTCGAAAGATGTCCGAGCTTTTCGCGCTTTGTAGCAATGTAGTGAGCAGAATGAGGGCTAGCGGGGACATCCGCTCCGACTCTCTCGACGATGCGGATTCCGGCAGATGAAACGGCCATGATCTTGTCGGGATTGTTGGACATCAGACGGATGGAGTGAACCTCAAGGGACTGGAGAATCGCCACGGCGAGCGCATAATCGCGAGAGTCGATCGCATGGCCCAGTTGGAGATTCGCTTCAACGGTGTCGAAGCCACGGTCTTGGAGTTCGTAGGCGCGCAGTTTTTCTAAAAGGCCGATTCCGCGCCCCTCCTGTTGCTCATAAAGAAGAATCCCCCCGCGTTCGGCCACAATTGTGCGAAGGGCAAGATGAAGTTGGTCGTGACAGTCACATCGGAGTGAATGAAGCACGTCGCCAGTGACACATTGCGAATGAATTCGAACAAGGGGAGGGCTGTTGTGTATATCGCCGAGGACAAGCGCAAGAGCTGTATCGCAGCATCTCTTCCCGGATTTCCGGTCTATATGGAAGCTTTCGAATGCGAGCAAGCGAAATGTCGCCCATCGCGTTGGGAAGGTCAATTCGGCAACTGGCTTTAGAGTTGTCACTTTTAAGGGCGCTCCGCTCATTCCTGTTACCGTCGAACACCAACAATCCGTTCACATAACGAACGTATCCTCCTGGCTGCAAATCGTTGTCTCCAGAATGTCTTGCGATCGTCATTCCATTGTTCGATGGAATCGAGGCAGTTGATCTGATGGCGGGATTGCCGCGCACTGGTGCGAATGCATGTTTCCGATCTGCACAAATAAACGAAACGATCGGCTGCGAGCAGCTATTCCGCACTGGTCCGGCGGAACTGGTAAAGGATGTGATCGCCCAGAAAGGCGAGCGGGCGCGAAACGGTTTGATCGATCGCCTCCATTGCGACAAGCAAGCTCGGGTGACGGCTGATCCACGGCTCAGCAGCGCTGGGCGGGACGGCGATGCCAATCCCAAGTCGTTTCTCCAGCTCAAACCAGGGCGAGAAAGCCAGCTGAATCGCGGCACCGCGGTGGTAGACGATATCGAATGTGCGGCCCGCAAGCCGTGCCGAAATGCGTTTGCGCTGGAAGCGCCGCAGCACCGAGCGCGGACGCCCACGCAAGATCTCCGCCGCCATTTCGCCGGGACAAAAGGTGCCGAATAGCACAAGCATCGCCAGCGCTCCGGGCCTGAGCAGGCGCGCCAGACCACGCGCCGCAGGCGTCAGGTCGAGAACACAATTGAGGGGAGCGAAATTGGAGAAAGCGCCGTCAAATGATTGTCCGCCTCGAGCAAGATAAGCATCAGCGAACATGTTCATCTCTTCAGCTGCCACTACCTGGGCCCGAGACCCGAGCGCGGCGAGTTTTGAGTCTGCAACCGAAACCATCGCAGGCGAAGGATCGGTCAAGTGGACTTTGAAGCCGAGCCTTGCAAGGTATGCAGCGTCTTCGCCTGTGCCCCCGCCGAGCTCGAGGATTCTGCCTGCGGCTGGAAATTGGCGCAGAAGCGCTGCCCGAACCGCGCGGCGTTGCGCGGCAACGCTGGCCCAGGCGCCGAACCGCACGTCGAAATCCGGTGCGATGGCATCGAACGCGAGGGCGGCGGAGCTCAATGGCAGCATCATTTATGCAATCCGATTCAAATGGCGTCGCCAACGGCGCAGTTCCCATACGAATCGGAGGCCTTCAACGATACAGAACCGCAGACGGCCCACAAGGAGACCCACGCGCATACGATACCGGGCAAGCCGGACTGAAAACGTCTCGTTAGGAAACGGCCGAATCACCGGCGGGGGCAGACGCAGAGGAATAAGAAACTGCCAAAGGGGCCGGTCCAGCGGAGCATCTGCGATCTGAAGCTCCGTTTGCAGCAGCAGGTAAAGTTTGCTACCAGGATAGCTTCCCAAGACCACGCGATGGCCGTAAAGTTCCACCCACAATCTCACAGATGGCGGCAGGCGCCGTACTGTCCAGCTTGTCAGGGATTCCGGCGCGAACTCGCCCATCACGCGCGAGATGAGCTGCGTGATGATACCAAGTTCAAGGGAAGCGCGCGGATTGTCGCTTGCCGCGGGAAAAAACCCGTCCCAGAAGGCATAGTCGCCGGAGCGGAACAACACGTGGCGCCGAAACTCCACCAGGAATGCCGCGCGCGCGAATTGGCTGCATATGTGCTTGTAGGCGTGGAGGCCCTGCCGCAAGAGCAGATCGACGGGCGAAAGCACGGGCATGGCGAGCCCGTAGATGTCGCGCCACTCCACGCGCTCCAGTAAGGGCCCGCGCGGTGACGCGCCAGCTTCGATATGCAGCTCAACCATCCATGATCCCGTATGCTTGTACAGATCTTTCAGCCCGAGGCCGGGTCTTTCATTGAGCTTGTACTCCCAGCCGGTTCTCCTTGACTCGTACAGACGGTACCCTCTGCGCTCCAGGATCCTTTGCGCTTCAGAAAGGTCCTCTTTCGCAACAAGGAAATCGAGATCGAACTGCGACCGCAGGTCAGCGCTCGGCACTGAATTTGGCCAGAACGAAAGGCCTTTCAAGATTGCGTAGTGAAGCTTCGCCGCCTGAAACTCCTGCTGGATTGCAATAGATTCGGCAATCATGCCGCGCGTTCGCGCAGCATTGTCTTTCAGGTTCTGCTCCAGGCGATCAAATACCGGCGCGGGCAGCAGGTGACCGTGCTGTGATTCGAGAAGCCGATAAAAGAAATACAACGCCAAGCCGCTGATATCGAGCCAGCGCAATAGATGCCGCCATTGGCTCTGCGAGAGCGATTGAAGCTGCAGGCATTCCTTGGGGAAGGGATCGCAGAAGGCCTTGAGCACCGTCCGGCGGATCGCAAGCTCGCCCGGAAGTCGTTTCGTTTCGACGATGGATCGATGAGAAAGTGCCGGCGTCGACAATTCCATAAGCAAAGGCTGCTGGGCTCGATCCGGGGCAAATGAGTGTGGTCGCAGGTCGATTCGCCGCCGTTTACAGTTGGCCCGATTGAAAGGGTAGCCCGCGTCCATCGTGGGTTTGTCATGTCCGTGTCAGGCGATTGTCACAGCTTTGTTCAGCTTGTCCCTTTGCCGGAAGAGCCACTCGTTTAAGCCCATGTTTCCTGGAACAATTTGTTGAATTGACAATCGAATGACAAGGGCGAGACGGGGCCGGGACACATGAGCCGGCTTGAGCGGCTATGGTGCCTTTGTGCAGAATTCCGCGAACTCCATCCCAGAAGGAATGTTCCCATGAAGGCATTTCGTGAATTCAAAGCTTGCGACCTTACCCGGGACCAATTTCAAACTGAGCTTCGCGAGCGAGGTTACATCCTCGTCCGGGAGGCTTTGCCGGCTCGCATCGTCCATCAGGTGCTCAGCGAGGTTGCAGCCGTTCTTTTCGCTGCGGGCTGGTTGCTGCCGAAGTATGATCCGCTCGATCGCATGGCGGATATCACGGCCGCATGCGGCGATCCCGATCCAAGGTTTAAGCGAACCTACCAGCAAGTCTTCGGTCTGGCGGCGTTTCACGCATTGCCGCATCACCCGTCGCTGCAGCGGTTGATGAAGATGGTCGTCGGCGATCGGCTTCTAGTCCACCCCAAGCCGATTGGGCGGCTCATCTTCCCGCATTGCAAGGAGCTGACGGTTCATGCGCATCAGGATTACCGCTTCATGGGCGGAGATCCAGAGTGCTTCACAGCCTGGATTCCGCTGCACGATTGCCCCGTCGATGTGGGCCCTCTCCAGGTGATGGAGGGTTCGCACCTCCATGGTTTTCAAAATCATGAGGACGAGAACCTGCACGTACCTGAGATTCCAGCCAGCGCAGCCGCCGGCGGTGAGTGGGTTGGTGGCCGGATCGGCGCCGGCGACGTGTTAATCTTCCACAGTCTCACGGTTCACGCGGCAGCGCCGAATCTCTCGAAGCAATTGCGAATTTCAATCGATTGCAGATTTCAGGACTATAGCCGTGCGCTCAATCCCGCGAACCTCGCTTTTGCCGGCGAATCGGGCAAGTCCTGGGAAAAGACATACTGCGGCTGGCGCACAGACGAGCTGAAGTATTACTGGAAGGGCCTTCCCCTCAATCTCAGACCCTCGAAAATCGAGCTAGAAGAACTCTCAATGCATGCTGAGCCGCCCGCAGCACGAGCGAGGTATGCGAGAATTCTGAGCCAGCTGATCTGATTGTTTGCGAGAGCAAATTCTTTTCGCGCGATGTCAAGGAGCGCGGCCTTCAGTCTGCCGCCAGCAGAGCCTCAACTTTGGTGTTGAACGCAGCAGCCGGGATCGCGCGGATGTCGCGATCTTCATCTTCGTCGTGCGCCAACCGGTACCGGATCAAATCCGCGATTGTAATCATCTGCAGGTTGTGCTCGCCGCAAAAGGCAACCAGGTCGGGCACGCGCGCCATGGTGCCATCGTCGTTCATGATCTCGCAAATCACTCCCGCCGGAGTCATGCCGGCCAGGCGAGTCATATCCACGGCCGCCTCGGTCTGTCCTGCCCGCCGCAGAACACCGCCCTCTCTTGCGCGCAGCGGAAACACATGGCCGGGACGAGCCAAATCAGAGGGCCGAGTGGAACGATCAATCGTGCAGCGGATGGTCTCGGCGCGATCATGCGCAGAGATTCCGGTCGTAACGCCGTGGCCGAGCGAGTCAATCGACTCTGTAAAGGCTGTGCCGAGGGGCGCCGTATTGTGCGCGGTCATTGGGCGAAGGCAAAGTTCGTTCAACCGCTCCGGGGTCATGGCGAGACAAATCAGCCCGCGCCCGTACCTGGCCATGAAATTCACCGCTTCGGGCGTAATCTTGTCCGCGGCGATGGTCAGGTCGCCCTCATTTTCGCGATCTTCGTCGTCGACAACCACAATCATGCGGCCGGCCCGGATCTCCTCAATCGCGCTCGGAATATCGGCGAAATGCGAGCCTGTATTCATGCGATGATCTCAATCTCCGCCACGAGAGAAGCGCGTTGCTCATCAGACCGCGGGTGTTTCGCAACAGCCACATTTCTGCCTGTACTCTCTTTCCGCATCTGCCACTCGATCCAGCGATAGGTTCTCTCCATTCCATCGCGCAGCCGGATAGAGGGTTCCCAGCCGAGCCGTTCCAGAATCATGGAATTGTCGCTGTTGCGGCCATTTACGCCTTTGGGAGCGCTTAGATCGTAGGTCCGCTTCAGCCGCACTGCGGCAATCTCTTCGACGATATCGACCAGTTGATTGATCGTGACCAGCTCACTGGAGCCGAGATTGATGGGTTCATCGACGTCGCTATTCATGATCATCTGCGTGCCCGCAATGCAGTCGTCGATATACATGAAGCTGCGCGTTTGCTGGCCGTCGCCCCAGATGCTGATTTCATGACGGCCCGTCATTTTGGCTTCAATCACCTTTCGGCAAATCGCGGCGGGCGCCTTCTCTCTGCCGCCGGACCAGGTTCCGTGTGGGCCATACACATTGTGGTATCGAGCCACGCGGCAGGTCAGCCCGAAATCCTCTTCGAAATGACGGCACATTCTTTCGCTGAACAGCTTCTCCCACCCATATCCGTCCTCGGGCATTGCGGGATAGGCGTCCGATTCCTTGAGAGCAATCACATCGGGGTTAGTCTGCTTTTCGCCGTTGTATACGCATGCGGACGACGCGTAAAAGAACCTGCTCACGCCGGATTCCATCGCAGCGAGCAGCGTGTTTGTGCTGGTCAGAACGTTCAACATGCAAAGCGCCTTGTTGTTCTCGATGAATCCCATGCCGCCCATATCCGCGGCGAGCTGGTACACGTGATTGGCGCCGCGAACGGCGCGCAGGCACTTGGTCTTGTCTTTGAGATCGAGCGAGAGATTCTCGACGCCATCGGTCACCTGGTGCCATTCCGCGATTGGCTTGGTGTCGATCGCGCGGATGACCTGTACGCCACGGCTCAGTAGCCCCTTCACCAAGTGGCCGCCGATGAATCCACCTGCGCCGCAAACCACTGCCCGATGCGCCTGAGCTGTGTTCTGCACTGCCGAACCCTCCGCATGGCGTGAGAAGCGATTGCTGCAAAGCGGTGCTGCCCGTGGGCGCGCTCCTCGGCCATGAACTATCGAGACTCTAGCGAGTTTGATATGGGGAGTTGTCAGTGCGCTGTCATTGGATTGTCACAAAAAAGATCGGGCAATCTATGAACTTCATCCATGCCGGACGCCGGGAGCCTTGCCGCGAGATTGCGGCCACCTGTGGACGTCCGAGATGAACGGGAAGGCGCATCCGCGCGGCTGACCCGAGGTGTTTCAGTAAGAGGTCTGGGATTCCCGGTCGTAGGCATTGCCGAATTTATTCATGTGGGTCATGTTCGCGTGGCGTGCGATGGGAGCGCTGATGGTTCCCAGATCGAGAACACGGGATGAGATATGCACCGAACGGCTCAGGCCGGCGAGATACGACTGGGGCACGCCTTCGATCCAAAGGTGCAGCCGGTAGTCGCCCGGTGGAATGTCGTGAAGCGCGAATGAATTGTCGGCATTGGCAATCGAGTACAGCGGTGTTGAAAGTGCAACGATTACGGCGCTCATCTCCGGATGAATGTTGCAGAAGATATATGAAACACCTTCGCGCGGAAACGTCACCGACTTACTCGAGCCCGCTTCGTACAGGCCGAGATCGAATTTCTTGCCTTCGAACAGGGAAAACACATTGTGAAAAAACGGATCGGCGTTCGGGAACTGAACCACGGCACCGACCGGGATCACCTGCAAATGAGGAATAAAGGTGCGGTTCTTTTGCAGGAGCGTGTAGTGGCCGCTGGGGGCAAACGGCAAAGCGGGCGATCCCGGCGAGGGCGCCAGCCAAGCCACGGCTGGAACTCCGCGATGACTTCCCGGCAAAGTAGAAGCAATATGAAGCCGCAGCTCGCCCGCGGATTTCGATGCCGTACGGTCTTGCGCACACAACGCTCCCGGCGCCACAAGGGCGGCGCAGAGCAGCCAGGTCGTCCGTTTCCACCGCTTCATCAAAACTTGTACCCCGCGCCCAAGCCGAACACGTTGCCCCAGGTTGGCAGCCCGACCACAGGAGCACTTTCCAGGCGCCGATATTCCAGCGAAAAGAGCAAATACGCGCTCGGAGCATAAATGACGTTCCCTGTAAATGTGCGGTTTCTGGCCAGGTTCTGAATTTCCGATCCGGTTGACGAATAGTAGCGCCGCAGCGGTTTCGCAAAGACATTATCCATCCCGAAGGCGGCATTGAATTCCAGGCGCTCGCTCACTTTCTCTTTGAGTTGCGCCCAACC
Organism: Occallatibacter sp.; assembly: GCA_050010795.1. Classification (GTDB taxonomy): domain Bacteria; phylum Acidobacteriota; class Terriglobia; order Terriglobales; family Acidobacteriaceae; genus Telmatobacter. The sequence goes on along the minus strand of JBEKKI010000010.1, from coordinate 28,525 downwards.
GCCGGCATCGTCAAGGGCTCGGAAGTAGTAGCCGCCTGTATCCGGATCTGGGCTGAAGGCGAAGTCCTTGTAGGCTCCGCCTCCGAGGCCGCCGAGCCCCAGTCCGCGATAGGCGCTCCCCGAGAGTTGGAGCCCTGCAAACAAATTCAGCCGCGTGTCGAGGGTCGCTGCCCAGGAATCATAGCTGCGCCCGAGGACGCTCGTATGCGGCGCAAAATACCCTCCAATCCCAAAATGACTACGACGGTCATCCCGCCCTGACCCAATCATGGCGATACGGGCCTCCACGCCCGGCCGGGAACTCTGCTCCCCACTGTTTGGAGGCGTCGGCGTCACCGAACCACCCGGTAAGGTCACTGGTGTCAGCGGTGCGTCGCCAGCGTCGATCAAAGCCGCCTGCAACTCGACGCCGAGAGGACCGGTGGACAAGATTTCCTGCGTGATGCCCGCCTGGGGATTCCAGGTCCAGAGGTTTCCTGACCAGGCAAGCGGGGGCTCGGCCACGGCTGTGAGCGAAGTGGGCGTTTCAGGACTGATAATCGGTCGATCGAGCGCGAAGTAAACCTGCGTCTTGTCCCAGTTGAGGCCAGCGTGTGCCGTGCGGAGCCGCACCAATCCTGACGCATTGCTCGCGTAACCGGAATAACTCGCCGCTGAACCTGCGGGTGCGGAGCTGCCCCAAAAATCGAGCCGGAGATCGGCAAAACTGCGTGCGCCCCATAGGCGTGGACCCTGCGCATCAAGGCCCAGAGTTGTCTGTTGCATCGAGGCGCCCACGCTGCCGGGACCCGCGAGAGCGACCGTGGGTGCGGCGGCCATATCCACTGCGCTGGTGTTCACAAATCCATTCATAAGCAACATGCCGGTCACTTTTACCGGGTATTTCGATTCGCTTTCAACCTTTGCCTGCTCGTGCGTGGCAATCTCCGATTCCTGAACGGCCTGGCGTTCGCGAAGACCCTCGATCTCTGTGGCGGTACTTTCAGTGGCACTTGCTGACTCGCGGGAGGACGGCGCCTGACCCGATTCCGGTTGCGGCGCGGGGGCAGCGGCGTTGCCACCCTGTGCCAACTTTTGTTCGAGTTCACCCAGCTCTTTGCGCATTTCATCCAGTTCGTGCTGCGACTGTTCCAATTGCGCCTGCGTACGTGCCATTGCAGTGGTCAGTTTCTCGATTTGCTGCGATACGCTCTCCTGATCGGCTGGTTGCGCAAAGGCAAAGCTGGCTGAAGATCCAATGAAAATCGCCAGGACAAGCACGGCTCCGTGCGCTGCGCAATGGCTGGCGCAGGAGCGCCGGTTTCGACTATGTTCGAACATTTTCATCTGAGGTCACCTGCTCTTGACGCTCAGACTCCGGCGCTTCTTCCTCATCCGGCTCCGGAGTTCCGCGCGCCACCTTCATCTGGAAAATCGTTTCGCCAGGGCGGCTGCTCAGCAGAACAACTTCTCCTCCATGTTCGAGAGCAATGCAATGAGCAAGGGTCAGGCCCAGTCCCGTGCCCTTATGCTTGCCCTCGCTCACAAAAGGTTCAAACAGGCTTTTGCGAATGTTGTTCGGAACTCCCTGGCCGTTATCGATGACGTTGACGAGTATTTTCTCTTTCTGCGGCTCCAGAGTGATTTCAACCCGAGCTGCCGGCCCCATGGATTTGGCCGATTGGCAGGCATTGGAATAAGGTTTGAAATGGCTCGTTCAATCTGCTTGCCATCAACCGCAACCGCGGTCTCTGAAGGTTCGCCAAGGTAGGTTACGAGTGTTACGCCCTCGGCATCGGGATGCGTGTGGACCAGCGCAGTTGCGCGCTCAACCAGTGTCGACATCAGCTCAGGGTGCCTTCTGATGCTGGCGCCGGTCCGGCTGAAGATGAGCAGCGATTCCAGCATTTCCGTTGTTCCGCCTACCGCTGCGCGGATCTCTGCAAAGATGTCTGCGCGCTCCTTCGGTGAAAAGCGGTCCGACGCAAGAAACTCCGCGTTGGCGTAGATCGCGGCCAGATAGTGCCGCAAATCATGCGAGACCGAACTTGCCATGCGGCCGATCGTGGCCAGGCGTTCCGATTCGAGCACGGCCTGGTTAGCCTTTTGAATTTCGCTTCGCATCCTGGTGAATGAGCGGCTTAACTGGCGCACTTCCTGAGTGCCGTAGCGCGGCACGCGATGCTCTACGTCGCCAAGACCGAATGCTCTGACGCTCTTCGAAAGCTCCTCGAGAGGGCGTGTCACGAGCCGCGAAACGACAATCATCAGCATGGTCCCGGATGCGAGCGCGAGCAGAGCGACAAAAAGCACCATCCGGACAATCTGGCTCATCGAACGCTCCGCGGGCTCGAATGACTTGAGAACGATCAATTGCAGGGGAGAGGTCGCTGCTGCCGAAAGGTCCTCTTTGGCGGAGAGAAACGGCGTATCACCAAGATTCACTCTCACTGGCGCGCGCGCGGTTCCTTCGAGTGACGTGATTTGCCGCGCCAGTGTCGGTTGCGCCGCAGGGTCGAGCGTGCTTGCCAGGATTTGGCCGTCGCTGAAGAACGTTGCTTCCACGCCCGTGGGTTGGCTGATTTCGCGCACGGTGCGTTCAATGGGAACTCCGCTCACGACGTATCCAAGCAAAGTCCCTTCCTGGTCGCTGCCAAAGTAGAGAGGCTGCCAGGCACATGCATACAGGGAGTTGCCGTCAATGAGATAGCGCTTATCCGGCGAAGTAAGCAGAGCTTTGATTCCCCGCCGCAGAGTTTCGCCGGCGGAGCCGTTTTGCGTGTAGGCCGCCACCACGCGACCAGTTGGGTCGGCGAGCACAAACAAGTCCGTGCCGCTCAGGTGCCAGAATTCCGCCGCCCCGTCTTGAATCGTCAGGTCGTCTCCACTCGTCATCAGCGCCTTCAGTGTCGGCAGCTCGGCCAGAAGGGCGTTTTCACGCTCGAGTGTCGCCATCCTTTCGGCTTGCAGATTCTCGAAGGCGACCACCGAGTGAGTGAGATCGAGAGACAGCTCGCCGGTGACTTGAATCCGAAGCTGGTGACGAATCAACAGGAGGCTCAGCCCGGTCACAACCGCAACAATCACGGCCATGGCCACGACGAGAAGAACATGCGTTCTTACGCCTTGCTTTTCGCGCACGCGTGCTACCCCTGTGATGACTTGATTCGCTGGGGGAGGAAAGGGAAGGGCTTCATGGGACAAATTTATACCCTGCGCCGTAAATCGTAAGCAAATGCTTCGGATTTGCGGGATCGGGCTCGAGTTTCTGGCGCAGCTTCATGATCTGATTGTCGACGGTCCGGGTGGTCGGATAGAAGTTGTAACCCCAAACCTCATTCAGCAGCACGTCGCGCGTGAGCACCCGCTCGGCATTCTCCGTGAAGAACTTCAGAAGCTTGAACTCGTGGGCCGTTAGCACTACCGGCTTGCCGCTACGCAGAATCGTCATCTTCTTGAAGTCAACTTCGCAATCGCCAAACCTGTACACCGACTGCGGAACGGGTTTGCGTTGCCTGCGAATAGCCGCCTGGACCCTGGCTGTAAGTTCTCTCGGGCTGAAAGGCTTTGTGACGTAGTCATCCGCGCCCAGCTCAAGCAGCAGCACCTTGTCCGCAACTTCGCTCACTGCGCTCAGCACAATGATTGGCGTCTCGGCGGAAAGCTGCTTGAATATCCGGCATAACTCCCGGCCTGAGATATTGGGCAATATCAGGTCGAGCACAACGGCAAGCGGATGTTCGCTGCGAAACAGATCCAGTCCTGTCTGGCCGTCGCCGGCGATCGCGGCGGTGTAGTGTTCCTGAGCGAAAGTCCTCTGAAGCGTTCGCTGCATGCGGGGATCATCCTCGATGATGAGGATGGTGCCCAAATTCACCGGCAGCACAGGCCCCCCGAGCGTCTCTGTTGCCACTTCCACGGCTGGAACCATGATTGTCGTCCTTTCTGTTTGTATTTTCGACGATCCGCAGACAATTCCGGTAGAAAGTTGCCAAAAATTACAATGGGATGACAATTTCCTCCTTCACTCGTGGGGATCGGCTCCTTATGAGCCGAGAAGACCGGTTTGCGCTTCAGGCGGAGTGCTCGTAAGCTCTTGGCGGAGCAGGCGTTCATATTCGATCAACATGCTCAACAGGACGATCGACCATAAAGGGAGCGAAAGATCGAATCGCTCGGTGTCTGCACCGCCACGAACCAGTACGAATATCAAAAAGGCGAGGAGGAACGATCGGAGAGGGCCTCTCGAGAGCATGCGAACGTGCCGAAAGAAACTAACGTAGATTCCTGCGAACATACCGATCCCAACCAATCCGTATGCGTAGAACTGCTGCAGCAGTTCGTTGTGGGCGTGGGCCGCTTCAAACTGATCGGAGCCAAAAGGCGGCACAACCTTCCATACGGAATCGAAACCATCGCCAATCCACGGTTGCTGCAAAGCCTCCGCAAAGAAATACGCCCAAATACCGATCCGGCCGGTTAACGTCTCCGACTGATTGCCCGCGTTGGTGTAAATGTCGAAGTAAGATGCCAGCAGGCCCCACGACGCGGCAACAATGATCAGGGCCAGGATTGTGATCAACATCTTGCTCCGCCGGCTGATCGACTTGTCGCTAACCAGCAGAAATCCTCCTCCGACGAGCACAGCCAGAATCGTGGTTTTGCTGAGGCTGCGAAGCAGGGTGACGCCAAGGATCACAGACTTGACAACAAACGCTTCCTTCTTTGCCCGGATGAGATAGAGCGCGAAAAAGAAACCGAAGCCACAGATATAGCCGATTTGATTTGCGCCCAGGAGCTCCTCATCGCCGAGTCGGAGGTCTGACTGCGCGGGCATGAGCCATGCGATTAGAGCCACCGCACACGCACCCCAAACGTAGCCTTTCATGAGTGATGCGGAGACATCCATAGGCGGACCTTCCCGCAGCAGAAGCGAAACGATCGCGACATCTGCGGCCATCGCGCACCAATAGGCAATCGATGTAGACAATGACGCGGAACTGCTCCAGAGCAGGCTCAAGCCGGTAAATCCGAGGAAGAACACAGCCCACCGTACGGTCGCGAGTCGCATCATTTGTCCGAACGGATAGCGCACGGCTCCGAGAGTTGAAAACACGATGATGAGCAAGAGAATGTAATCAAGAGAAAGACTGATGCCAGTTCCGGTTCGGGGATCCGCCCCAAGCAGACGGACGGACAGGACCATGATGAAAGAGCGAAAAGCGAAGAAGAATCCCACGGCCCCGGGCAAAACACCCGCCGCCGCGTTGTCGAACGGTTGAGCCTCGAGCCTGACTGCGTCAGAAGTCATCGCTCACTCTGCTATTGCGTATACATCTGCGGAATTCCCTGGCTTCCCGCAGGCGGAAGATGACGAATATAGCGGATGATGGACCAGAGCTCGTCATCGCTGAGAGTTCCCTTGGAGCCGGGCATCCCCGAAGGCCAGATGCCGTTGTCGAGGATCCATTTCAATTGCCCATCCGTGTAGCTCTGGACGTCGTTCGAAGCGAGCGATGGAATCGGCGGCGAAATATGGCCGGCGAACGGTACGCCCGTATTCTGGCCGTCCATTCCGTGGCAGGCAACACAATAGTGAGAAAATGCCTCCTTGCCGTCCGCCCGAGTGTCCGCATTGTCGGGTAGCGGGTCCTTTTCTTTCTTGTTGCCGATCAAGAAATGATGCTTGGCGAAGTTTACGGCCTTCGTCTCCAATTTTCCTGGGGGCTTGGCCTTGCACCCCGCCAGTCCAGCCAGGAGGACGATCGCGAACCCGAGACAAGTCCTCCGCATGCCTACGACACCACGTGGAGTTTGAAGGTCATGGAGCCGTGTCCCGACCCGCAAAACACAGAACAATGGCCGACGAAATCTCCCACCTTGCTCGGCGTAAATTCAACCTGCGAAGTCTGGCCGGCCTTGACCTTCATATCGATCCCAAGATCGCGAACCCGAAGTCCGTGCGCAACATCGAGGCTCTTCAGCACCAGGAGGACGGGCTTCCCCACCTTAACCGTGATCTCATTGGGCGTATAGCCAAATCGTTTGGCCGTAATTTCAATGCGCTGCGGTTCGCCTTGCGCGAAAGCCGGCGACGCATGCATTATGGCCAGCAACCCTGCAAAAAGGAACAGCGCCAGAAACTTCGCTTTCATGCAAACTCCTTGTGTTGTTGGTGCCGGAATGAAACGAACCGGAAAGGCAGAGGCAGCAACCTGAGACGGGCCGCGCCGGTTACGGGTTCAGGAAATGAAGGAGCGCCTTGTAGTCCGCATCGCTGAGTCCGGCGCGCACGCGCATGTGCTTCGCGATGGTGGCCGAGATATTGGACGAGAACCCTTCCGGCGAATTGTGGCAACGCGCGCAATTCTGGTCGAATACCTGCTGCCCGCGATTTTCGACGACTGGGCGAGCTTGGTGCGAAGTCTTGTGCGACTGATCCTGCTGCGGCGCATTCGTTGCCTGGCCCAACAGCGTCGCTGCAATCATTACCGCGCAGCCCATCAGTGTCAGTTTTACGCCAATCATGATCGCTCCTCGTTAGCAATCGAAATGCGGCTCGGAAATCTCGACGATCGCGGAGCCATCGGTTTGTTGCGAAGATTCGAGCCAGCCTGCAGCGCGTCCCGAAGGATGCCGCTTGAATACAGGCTAGGAGGCGGTCGCACCTGGCGTGTCACAGGCACGTCTGAAGGTTGTCAAAAAATTGTCTCGGTTCATCGACGAGGCACGATGACGTAGATTGAGCGCCGGCAGCGCGGTCGATTGGCCGCACGCGCCAGTCCGGTGGACGAGTATCGATAACAAAATGCTGACATTCTGAGGACCGGCTACTGACAACTTACGGCGCCGAGCACCGCTAGCCTGAACTCAAAGGTAAGCCGCAGATGCGCACTCCTCGAAACACGGCAGCCGGAGCCGGTGCCATAGCATCAGGCAAGCGGCCGAGAGTGAAGAATCTTCTCGATCTGCGGCAGCGGATCCAATTTGCGCTGCTCACTTTAAGCAGAATCGCGCTTGGCTTTTTCGATCTCGCGCTCGCGGCCGCAATGTACCTGCTCTTCATGCTTTTACAAAGGCGCGCGCCGTCGCTGCATCTATGGTGGATGCCGGCAACAGCGCTTGCGGCGGCTTTCCTCGCCACCACCCTGATCGCTCTTCGCGCCTTCGTTGACCTTGCTTCGTCGCGCTCGGTTTTCCGTTCTATCCAAAACCTCTACGTCGACTTTCTTCTCCGGCTCACTCGGGGTTACAGCGAAATGGAATGGAGCCGGTTTGTTGAGCACAACCGAAGCGAGCTAGGCAGTCAAGCGCTCCATACGTCGCGTGAAGCCGCGGATTTCTATCATCGATCGATTGAATTCATCGCCGGCGCGGCCACCCTAGCGGTTATGACGGCGGCGATCGCCTGGCAGAGTTTGCCGGCTGCCGCCGCCTTCGCAATCGCTCTCGCCGCGTTTTACTGTTTGCATCGCTTCCTTATCCGGGGAAAGATATCTCAAGCCGCCTCCGACCGCGAAGAGTCGGTGAGAAGCCTTGAGAGACTCCTGGCGGACTTCCTCATGTCGGGCAAGGAAATTCGCACCTACCGGAACTACGCGTTCTTCCAGGACAGAATTCAATTGCAGGCGAGCCGCCTGGCCCAAAGCAGCCGCCGTACTGTGTTTCTTCCGCAGATAGGGCGAATCATTGCCGATCAAGGCACAATGCTGCTTTTCCTCGGGTTGATCGTCGCGGTCGAATTGCAGCACGGCGACACGGGCCGCCTGCTCTCGCTTCTGGCGTTCTATTTTGTGCTTTCGCGCCGCCTTCTTCCCCTCGTGAGCCAGATGTCCTTGATCGCCGGCCAGTTGGAGAGCTCCCGGCAGAACGTGAGAATCGTTGCCGAGCGATTGAACGAGTGCCAGTTGTACCGGGCCCCCTTGCTGCTGACCAGCCCGCCGCCGCCGGGATGGGCGTTGGAAATCCATCGGCTCAGCTTCTCATTTCGCAGCGGAGGGCCGATCCTGCGCGATGTCAATCTTTCTTTGCGCGCCGGAGAAACTGTCATCCTCTGCGGGGCTTCTGGGATTGGCAAGAGTTCCCTGCTGAATTTGATAGCCGGCGTCCTTCAGCCCGCGTCGGGAGTGGTTCGTGTCGATGGATCCAACATCGCGTATGTGCCGCAGGAGATTGCGCTCCTCGACGACTCAATCCGCAACAATCTGCTCTTCGGGCTGCGTGAGACGAATGATGACGAGCTGATGAGAGCCCTTGCAGTCGCAAGGCTCGACGACTTTGTGAGAGCGCAACCCCGGGGGCTGGAAACAGCTGTCGGGGATAATGGAGCGCTTTTCTCCGGAGGGCAACGGCAAAGGCTCGGCTTGGCGCGAAGCATTCTTCGCAGGCCGCGCCTGCTGCTCCTCGATGAGGCGACTTCAGCATTGGACGAAAAAACCGAACGCGAGGTGCTTCAGAACCTGAACGCTTCGGGAGCGGCTGTTCTGCTTGCAACGCATCGCACGTCCATGCGCGCGTTCGCCCATCGTCTGTATCGCGTAGAGCAGGGCCGGCTGATTGAGGAACTGAAAGGGGACGCGGCAGCTGAGTTGGTGCAACGGTCGACAAGCTCAATGCGCTAGCTCAGCAACAGATCTCCCACGCGGCGGCCGCGCCCGAGCCTGAGATGTCTCGGACTACTTGCCTTTCCATGTAGGGAACAGGAAGCGGTAGACGATCCCGGTCTCCCACACGTTCACGTCTCCAGTCGAGGAGAATTGACGGGCATAGCTGGTGAGGATGCGCGTATTGTGCGGCAGGTTGTAATCGAATCCAAAATCGGCGCGTTGAGTGTTCACCCCCGGAACGCTATCGCTCGCCAGATTATCGATACGAAAGGTCTGCTGCATGCGGAATACCGGCTCCATGCGGCCAATCCAACTGTCGTAACTGCCGAAGGCCTTCAGCCGGTAGTCGCCTTCGATCCAATAGCCCTGCGCGTGCTCACCGTGGCTGTACTCCGAGCGCAGGCGAAGGCCGGTGTCTCTCGGCTCCCACCACACGTGCGCCCCAACAAAGTTTTCCTGCGTGCTTTGTAGTCTGCGATCGAACGAAGCCCCGATCTCGAGGCGGTTCTCCGGCAGGTAAAGGTACACCCGTCCGCCCGAGGAGCGCAACGAATTGAAATAGTAGTTCCCGCTGCGCGCCGAAAACCACGCATTGTAGCTGATCGAGTATTTGCTGCTCGAAGCGGCGGAGCCGCTGAGCATCCCACCGATACCAGAGCCTGAATTCATGGTGCCCAGGCCTGCAATCAAAGGAAAATCCTGGAAGTTCGAGATCCAGATTTCCGAAAGGCGATCGTTGTATGTGTTGAACGGAAGCAGGTAATCGCCAACCACGACGGTCAGATGTTTGGCGGCGATGAAGTCGCCCTGCATGTAGATCAGACTCGCTAAGTGGCTGTGGTTGTAGCCCGATTGGCCATTCCCGTTCGGCGAGAAATTCTCAAAAAGGATTCCGCGCGACTCGAAAAGCAGCGGCTTGCCGATGGGCGCCGCAATCAGCGGCTCAATGTGCGGTTGGTAGCTTGTGCTTCCGCCGTTGGTGTTGGTGAAGAACCCGACGCCGCCGGAAAGCAACGGAATGTTCTGCGCCGCGGCCGAATGCGCAGCCGAAAGCAGGCTCAGAACGCACGTTGCGGCTGTCACCAGATATTGCAAACGGCACGATGAAGATCGCAATCTCGAATTCTGCATAAAGATCAACATATCGAGACGCGTTTTGGGGTGTGTCTCCGGATCGTCTATTCATTGTCAATTGATTGTCACCCCAAGATGGCCGGGTTGGGCCACAGTTTCGCCAGCCCTCCGGCGGCAATGCGCCGCGGCGATCGTTCGTAAAGCGGGCTGAATCAGCAGACACGGCGAAGACCGCTCTCGATATGGATCTGAGTGGATTGGCGCCACAATAAATATTCATTCCTCTTTTGAGATTCAGTTCACCGTCGGCACGATGACGACTCTGAGCGGAAGCGTGGGCCTGCGCGTGCGCGTCTTCTGATTGCTGGCCGCCTGCGCCACATCGGCTGCAAAAGAAAACACCACGTTGCGTCGCCCCGCGCTTCAGCTCTCGAGTGTTACGAATCTCGCGTTCTTCTGTGCTTTGATCACGAGCTCCGCCGCAAGCAGTGCTTCATGCTCGTTCTGCGCTGTATGCGTGCGATTTACGATATCGGCCACGAACTGCGGCCCGAAGAGCAGCGGCATGGCGTTGCAGTCGATGTAGCGCGCCTGTTTGCTGTCCACCACAAACAGATTGTTGCCCTGGTGGCTGACCGCAATATTGGTGTATTTGCGCACTTCCATGTAGCCGTCGGTGCCCAGGATGAAGAGCCGGCCGTCGCCCCACGTTCCCACACCGTCGGGCGTGAACCAGTCCAGGCGCACGTAGCCGAATCCGCGATTGCCGCGCAGCGCCATGTCGCCAAAGTCCTGGAATCGGGGGTGCTGCGGATGACGCACATTCGCGATCTGCGACTCCACAACTTCCGCATCTGTCGACCCCGTATAAAACAGGAACTGGTCCACTTGGTGCGAGCCGATGTCGCAGAGAATGCCGCCGTATTGGTCCGGGTTCCAGAACCAGTCGGGCCGTCCCCCGCCGCCGCCGGCATCTCCTGCATGCTGAAAGATCTGGTGTGGAGCGATATTGATGGTCTGGATCACTTTGCCGATCGCGCCCTGCCGCACCAACTCGCCTGCGTAGACGGCCGCCTTCACTTCAAGCAGTTCGCTGTAAAGAATCACGTAGATCCGCTTCGTTTCTGCGATGGTTTTGCGGACCTCCGCCAGTTGTTCGAGGGTGGTCAGTCCCGGCTTGTCTGAAAGAACATCCTTACCGCGCTTCATGGCGCGAACAGCGATCCCTGCGCGCTCGCTTGCAATCTGCGAAGTAAGAACGAGTTGCACCGACGGATCGTCGAGAATCTCGTCCTGCGTCGAAACGATCTTCACATTGGGATACCGCTTTCGGAACTGCGCAAGCTTGTCCTGCTCGCCGCCCCACGCAGCTACCAACTCGCCGCCGCCCCGTTGCACAGCGCCGATCATGCCGTTGATATGGTCGTGACTCATGCCGCACACGGCGAACTTGATGTGATACTTGGGCGCGTCCTCAGCTTGGGCGGGCAGAACCGCATCTTCTACGATCGTCGCTGCTCCGCCGCCGAAGGCCATCGCGCTCTCGGGCAAGCCGGCCATCATCGCCGCCGAGCCCAGCGTTCCCACCAATCCGGCTTGCTTCAGGAATTCTCGCCGTTGCGTTAAACCCGTCGCCATTTCTCCTCCAGGTCGCTTTCTGGCACTGCACACTTTGCGCGCCGCGTAGGCCTCGCTGCTTTTGCGCTTATTGATCATAATCGCCTTGGCCGACGAGAGTGAATCTCTGAGGGGCGTTCCGGCACTCTACTCTTTTGTGATGCATCCCGCCGGTGCATTCACCGGATTGCATCGCGCCGCCACGTTGCCGGGCAGGCTCACCGAGTAGTGGCCCTCCCAGCGCGCCGGCTCGCTCGCGGGATAATCCGTGCTCAGGATTTGTGCGCCGCTCGCCATCATCGCATCGCGTCGCCGCGTATCGTTCACCCGCGCCTCGCGTGTGCTGTCATCGGTCCGGGTGCGGACGAGGTAGCCCTGCTTCACGAGTTTCGCAATCTCGTCCGCAGGACCGTCATTGCACTCGGTGAATGCGGCGTCCGGCTCGCCAGGCACGGCGTTCGTGAACAAGATCAGGTCGCGAAGCGATGGGTGCCCTTCGCCATACACCGGCCCTGCCCAACGCTGGTCCATCAGGAACATGACTTTGCCGCGCGCTCTCTTGAGCGTAGGCCAATTGCCCGCGAGCACAGCCTGATTCAGCGTTTCGTAGTGCCCACGCACATCGTCCGGCGTGATCAACTGGCCCGGCTCGAACACGGAACGAATCTCGGCATCGAGCGCATCGAACACAGCCGGAGTGAATGGTTCGGCTGGCGTCAGGTCCATCGGCCCTTCCTTCGAACTCTGCTTCGTCTCAACCAGAATGAAAATGGGGATGTGATGTGGATGCGCGCGCGACCATTTCCGCACCTCTTTGAGGCAGGCGGTAAACGGCTGACACACGCTGAGATAATCGATATCCTGCACGTGCATCACTTTGAAGCCTGACTTCAGCATCACGCCATCTGGATCGAACTGCGGATCGGGCGGCAATTTTGCCTCGGCCACCATGCGTGGCCCCGCGGGATGAGCGAACCTCCCGCCCATACTGTCGGTAAAGATGTCCAGCTCAATTTGCCGCACTCCGCTGTCGAGCTGCGTTGTGAGCGATTCATGCCGGTAATAGAGGCCCTTGAAGGCCTCAGGATTCCTCGCCTGCCAAAGCTTCGCTTCACTCGGTGGAATGCCTGCGTGATAGCTGTTGTGCGTCCCGATCACCTGGATCTGATTGAGCCTCAACTTCCCATCGTGATCCAGTGCCGCGCATTCCACGGCTGCAACCGCCCCACCCAGCGCCACGCCCAGCGCTCCCACGGCGATCCCCCTTTTCTTCCCAAGCATCTCTGCCCCCTCTTCATATGGCATTGAAAAGTCCGCCGCGAACAGCCTACCGGATCGCCCGCACGCTGCGCTGTGACGAATTCTGCCAGCCGCCACGCTCTCTGAACCTCACTCTCTGCGAAAATGGATTTTCATGCTTGCGCTTCAACATGCCGGCAAACGATTCGGGCCTCGTGTCCTGTTTCTCGAGGCAGATTGGCTGATCCGCAACAACGAGAAAACGGCGCTTGTGGGCGCCAACGGCACCGGCAAATCCACCGTGATGAAGATTCTCGCTGGCCTAGAGACGCTCGACTACGGCGCATTCGAGCAGACACGCGGAATCAGCATCGGCTACCTGCCGCAGGAAGGCCTGCAACTTGCCGGGCGCACTGTCTTCGACGAATGTCTGACCGTTTTCGACGAGCTCCACGAAATGCAGCGCGAAATCGAGCGCCTGGCAGGGCAGATGGCGGAGTTCGATCACGAAAGCGCCGAGTACCAATCTACGGCCGAGCGTTACTCGCTCCTGCAGGATCGCTTTCACGCGCTCGACGGCTACGCGCTCGACTCGCAGGTGGGTAGTGTCCTCACGGGCCTTGGCTTTGGCAAGGAGGATTGGCCGCGGCGGATGGAAGAGTTCAGCGGCGGCTGGCAGATGCGAATCGCATTGGCCAAGCTGCTGCTCGCCAAACCCAACCTGCTTCTCCTCGACGAACCTACAAACCATCTCGATCTCGAAACTCGCAACTGGCTCGAGGACTACCTGAAGAGCTATCCCTTCGGCTACATCCTCATCTCACATGACCGCTACTTTCTCGACGTGACCACCGACCGTACGGCCGAAATCTGGAACAAACGCCTGACCATCTACCAGGGCAACTACACGAAATACCTCAAGCAGAAGGACGAGCGGCGCGAACAACTCATGGCCACCTATCGCGACCAGCGCGACCGCATCGAGCATCTTGAGGCGTTCATTAATCGCTTTCGATACCAGGCGACGAAAGCGAAGCAGGTGCAGTCGCGTATCAAGGAGCTCGAAAAGATCGAGCGCATCGAGGTTCCCGAGCAAGAGCGGGTCATCCACTTCAAGTTTCCCCAGCCGCCGCCGTCTGGCCGCATCGTGGCCGAGGCAGAGGACCTGGCAAAAAATTACGGATCGAAACATGTGTTTTCGGGCGCGCGGTTCACCATCGAACGTGGCGACCGCGTGGCGCTGGTCGGGGTGAACGGAGCCGGCAAGTCCACGCTCATCAAACTGCTCACAGGCGCGGAGGTGCCTACGGCCGGGTCAATCCGCCTCGGCCACAACGTGGTTGCCGAATACTTCGCGCAGGATCAGTACAAAGTGCTCGACGCCGAGGCGCGCATGCTCGACGACATCAGCCGGGCGGCACTGCGCATTCCCGAGGTCACGCTGCGCTCCCTGCTCGGCTGTTTCCTGTTCTCTGGCGACGACGTCTTCAAGCCGCTCGGCGTGCTCTCCGGCGGCGAGCGCAACCGCTACGCTCTCGCCCGCATCCTCGTGTCCCCGTCAAACTTCCTGCTGCTCGACGAGCCCACCAACCATCTCGACATGCGCGCCAAGGACGTGCTGCTCGAGGCGCTCGCCAACTACGGCGGCACAGTGATTTTTGTTTCGCACGACCGCTATTTCATCGATCGCCTGGCCACGCGTGTGCTCGAAATCGAAAACGGCGCCATCACTGCATACGAGGGGAACTACGAGGATTATCTGCGGCGCAAAGAGGGGCTGGCCGCACCGGTACCCACACAGGCGCTGGCCCAGCAAAACGAAAAACCCGCATCAATCGGAACTACGATCATCATCGAAGGAGGCTCGGATGCGCCGGATGGCCGGGACCGCATTGCCCATACCTCCAACCCCCGTTCCCGCCGCCTGAATCCCATCAAGCAGAAGCAATTGGAAGAGCGGTGCGCGTTTCTCGAAGAAGAGATCCCTCGTATTGAAGGCTCGATCGCGCACACCGAAGAGCAACTGGCTGTCTACGTTTCTGCAGCCGAAACGCTACGCCTCACTGCCCTCGCTGCGGAACTTCGCTCGCAACTCGCAGTGTTCACGGCCGAATGGGAAGAGTTGATGACGCAGCTGGAAGGCGCATGAGCGGGGTTGCAGTTTGATTGCCTGCGAGCCGTTGACCGTCGATTGTTCGCGCTCGGTAGAGGCTATTTCGGCCGGTAACCCTGCCAAATGTACTCCAGCGCTTCGGGCAGCGTCTGCTCGCGCACGCTGCGCTCTACGTGGCCGGCGTTGCGGGCAAAAATAAACTGATACGGGTAATGTTCTTGGGCGAGCACCTGGGCCATGCGCTCGTTGGCCAACACCCAGTCGTGCATGTCGTCACGCATCACATTGGGGTTGAAGAGATCGCGGTCGCCGACCTCCAGCCACATGCGGATCGGCTTGCGCGCGCTATGCGGAATGAGCTTCTCATGGAACTCCCAGGCTCCGTGAGGGGTGAGCGGATTCCACGGCCACTGCTGGTTCACGAAAGTACCGGAATAGGTAAGAACACGGTGATACCACTCCGGGTGGTACCAAGCCATGGCCAGCGCGCAGGAGCCGCCGGAACTCGCGCCCATTGTCGCCCGTCCGTTTGGGTCGTGGGTGAGCCGAACATGCGCGTGGCTCTCCACTGCGGGCAGAACTTCGTTCTCCACAAACTCCGCGTAGCGGCCCGACATGGTGTCATATTCGAGGCCCCTCTCGCTTCCCTGTGCGTCGCTCCCTCCGTTGCCGATGGAAATTGCAACAATCGGCGGCAGCTTGCGTTCCGCAATCAAGGCATCGAGCGCGGCGAAGAGCATGCGGTCGGGGCCGTCCGCACCAACGATGAACGGCGCTATACTGCCAGGCACGTAGGCCTTTGGCACGTAGACGGCGACCTTGCGGACGTTCGGTGACGGATGAGTTTCAATTCCGTTAAGCCGCGCCGGATTTGCGGGATCTGGCGTTCCATGGGAGTCCGGGTTGCGCGCGATTCCGTGGAAATACCTACTGTCTTCCGAATTCATCGTGAATTCGACGACCGTTCCGTCGAGCAGGCGAGCCGGGTCCGCTGGCTCAGGCGCCGGAGTGTGGGTGGGACCGATGATGAAGTTGCCGTGCTGATTCGGATCAGGAACTGCGCCATCCGATAACTCCGTTGCGGCGACGTACCCAAGCGCATGTGGATCGCGAGTGGGCATCAGCGGACGCGCGGGATGTGGAGCTGTTGGCTGGGCAGCTGGAGCGGTTCCGGCCTGGCCGTATGCGAACTGGGCAATGACAAAAACGCAAGAAATTGCAAAGGGGAAGACTCTTCCGAGTTTTGGCATGCAGCCATTGTGCGCTATCGGCCCTGCAAGGCGGAAGACGCTTCTCTGCGACAGACGTCCTGATTCGGTCGTGCATAATCAAATCACGATGGCTCTTTTGTGGAATCCCGAGAGCTGGTCCCAGCGGCTGGCCGAGCTCGAAGCGCAAAGCGGCGACCTGAAGGAGGCTCCGCTTCGCCGCGACGTGCGTTCGCTGGGCACGCTGCTCGGCGCGGTCCTGCGTGAACAGGCAGGCGACGAGCTGTTTGCGCAGGTTGAGGCTCTGAGGCAGGGCACCATCCGGCGCCGCGACGCCGACGCGAGGGGCCAGACCGATGAAGCCGCGCGACAGGACTCCGCCGCGATGACGCTGGTGCACTCGTTGCCCGTCGAGCGCGCCATCCTGCTTACTCGCGCGTTCGCGTTTTACTTCGAACTCATCAATCTGGCAGAGACGAACCATCGCAAGCGCCGCCGGGTTGCGCTGCGTTTGAGCGGTCAGGCCGGCCGGCAGCGCGGTTCGCTCGAAGGCACACTCAGCGAGATGCGCCGCGTGGGTATCAGCGGGGAAGAAGCTTTGAACTGGCTCCGCCGCGTGCTCGTCATGCCCGTTTTCACGGCACACCCCACCGAGGCGGCGCGCCGTACCGTCATGTTCAAGCGGCGCCGGATCGGCGAATTCCTCGAGGCGCTTGATCGCATCCCGCTTCCCGAGCAGGATCTGGCGCGGCTCGAAGAGCTTGTGCTGGCAGAGATCACGGGCCTGTGGCAGACCGATGAAGTGCGCTCACGCCGGCCCACCGTCTTCGACGAAATCAAGATGGGGCTCGACTACTACGACGTCTCCATCTTTGCGACTCTGCCCGAGCTCTACCGGGAGATCTCCTCGGCCTTGCGCGCCGCGTACGGACTCGAAATCGAGCCCCTCGATCTGCCGCTCGTTCTGCATTTCGGCTCGTGGATCGGCGGAGACCGCGACGGCAATCCCTTCGTTACGCCCGATCTCACGCGTACCGCACTTCAATTGGCCCGCGGTCATGCGCTAATCCACTACCAGCGCCAGCTCGACGCGATCATCGATTTGCTCACTACGAGTGCACAGCAAAAGCCGGTGAGCGAGGCGCTGCTCGAGCGCCTTCGCGCTTACGTAGCGCAAGTTCACACGCCGGAGGCTCAGGTCTTCGGCTCGCAATACGAATTCGAGCATTATCGCCGTTTCGTCATCTGTCTCAAGGCGCGCATCCAGCAGACGCTGGAGAAGGCGAACGAAGCGCATGCATCTGCTGCACTTCCGGTCACGCCTTACACGCTTGCCCGCACCCAGGACAAACTCATCCAGGCGCTCCCTGCCTACTGCTCGGTCCAGGATTTTCTTGATGACCTGGAAACGCTGCGCGCTTCGCTGGCCGCGAACGGCGGAATCCGCATTGCACGCACGCTCATCGATCCGCTCATCCTGCAGGTCCGCACCTTCGGCCTGCATCTACACACGCTCGACATTCGCCAGCATGCGCGCGTGCATGCCGCAGCGTTGCGTGAAGCCATCAGCGACACCATTGCGCCCGCACTGCAAAGCGGGCTCTCCAGCGAAACGGCCAATGTGTTCGAGACTTTCCGCGTTGTTGCCGAAGTCAAGCAGGGTTGCTCGCCTGAAGCCATTCGCCAGTATGTGATCAGCGGCGCGTCGTCCGTCGAAGATGTGCTTGCTGTGATCCGTTTGGCACGCCTCGGCGGGGTGATAGTGGAAGGCGCAGGCGATGGCCCTGGCCTTGATCCCGGTCTGATGCCGGTGCCGCTTTTTGAATCGATCGAGGATCTGCGCAATGCGCCTGCCGTGTGCCGGGAGTTATGGAGCCGCCCCGACTATCGCAAGCTGCTCGAATCGTGGGGCAACTGGCAGGAGATCATGCTCGGCTACTCCGATTCGAACAAGGATGGCGGCATGCTTACTTCGACGTGGGAGATCTTCCGCGCGCATCGCGATCTGCATGTTGTCGCGCGCGAGGCCGGCATCAAGCTTCGTATCTTCCACGGTCGCGGCGGCACGGTAGGCCGCGGCGGAGGGCCAACGCACCGCGCCATCTTCGCGCAGCCATTCGATGCCTTCGACGGCCAGATGCGCCTCACCGAACAAGGCGAGGTTCTCAACTTCAAATATGCCGACGAGGTGCTGGCCGAGCGCAATCTCGAGTTGATGATCGCCGCCTCGCTCGATGCGCTGGCGCGCCCCAATGCGCGCGACCCCGAAGGCCACTTCACCGGAGTGCTCAAGCCGGTGTGGGAGGCCGCGCTCGACGAGCTTTCAACCCTGGCCTTCGGTTTTTACCGCAAGCACATTCTCGAAGATCCCGGCGTCATCACGTACTTCGAGCAAGGGACGCCTGCCGGCGAGCTTGAGAACGCCAAGATCGGTTCGCGCCCCGCGCGCCGCAACGATTCGCCCCGGCTCTCCGATCTGCGCGCCATTCCCTGGGTCTTCGGCTGGACGCAATCGCGGCTGCTGGTGCCAGCGTGGTTCGGCGTGGGCTTCGCCATCGATCAGCATCTGGCGCGGCCGGGCGCAGTCGAGCTCCTTCAGACCATGGCCAGGGAATTCCCGCTCTTCATCGACCTGCTGCGCAACGTTGAAATGGCGCTGGGCAAAGCGGACCTCGGCACCGCGCGGCTCTACTCCACGCTGGTTACCGACGAAAAGCTTCGCGAGCGCATCTACGACATGTTCGAAGCAGAATTCCATCGCACCGTGCGCGCTGTCCTTGCCGTAACGCGGCAAACGGAACTGCTCCAGACCAACCAGGTCCTCGCCCACTCCATCAAGCTTCGCAATCCCTACGTCGATCCCATGCACCTCATCCAGGTGGACATGCTGCGCCGCAAACGCGCCGGCGAAGACACGCCCGAAGTCAACCGCGCCATCGCGGCCACCATCAACGGAATCGCGGCGGGGTTGAGAAATACCGGCTGAAGAGCAGCTTTTCGAACTTGATTGGGACCAGGCCTGGCAATCAATCGCACACGTAAGCAAACAATTCGTTCCAAAATTCCGACTCAATCTTTCTTTCGTTAATTTCCCCCACGCGCGATAGGAACGTATTTCGTTCCGCTGCTGTGATCGGATTGCTCTCTGACTCGACCGGATTGCTCCGGTCCTCTGCGATTCGCCGGAATTCAAAAAGAATCTTGCCAAAGGCCTCAATGGAAATAGCGATGGGCTTGGGATCCCATGCTCCCTCGCCGTGTATTGCGCTCAAAACGGTCAATTTAGGATCAGCGGTGTCTACGAAGATTGGATCACCGACGCCCGTGTCGGATCCGATTACGAGCCAGCTTGATTTCCAGTCACCCTTTGCCTCTCCGCAAAGCGACGTACCATTTAGATCAACGGAGTAACCAACCTGCCCCTTCTCCAATTCTTCGCAAGTGAAGAGTCGGATGCCACCGGCGCCGAAACTGACCTCCATCTCAGGCAGATTCGAAATCAGCTTTATGTAACGATTCGGGATGTTGATGGCAGGCATGTTCTTGGGCGCCTTTCGCAAATCTCAGACTCTGAGCTAGCTTATCGACTCAAACCTTCAAATTCCATGAACTTATTGGCTTTCCCTTGCCATTTTGCGCGCCCTCGGTCTACCCTGTTTCTATGCATCGATGTCGCTAACACCGTCCTGGTGCGGCTACGATGCTGGTGTGCGCCTGATCGCGCGCGATTCTCCTCCCCGACAAGCTGCACCATCCTCAAGAATCCGTTTCATGAGCTATCGGGGTCCAAGGCCCCGGGAAAAGGAGATCATTATGGCGCGCATTGCAGCGAACGTAACTGAACTGATCGGCCACACCCCTCTTGTGCGGCTGAATCGCGTGGCAGCCGGACTGCCCGCAACCGTCGTCGCCAAGCTGGAAAGCCAGAATCCGGCGTCGAGCGTGAAAGATCGCATCGGCTTCGCGATGATCGACGCCGCCGAAAAGGCGGGAAAGATCACGCCGGGCAAGACCGTTCTCATCGAGCCCACCAGCGGCAACACCGGGATCGCGCTGGCGTTTGTGGCCGCGGTGAAAGGCTACAGGCTCATCCTCACCATGCCTGAGACCATGAGCCTTGAGCGCCGCGTCACACTATTGGCCTATGGCGCCGAGATCGTGCTCACGCCCGGCCCCAACGGCATGAAAGGCGCCATCGCCAAGGCCAACGAGATCCTGGAGAAGACGCCCAACGGCTTTATGCCGCAGCAATTCGACAACCCCGCCAATCCCGCCATCCACCTGAAGACCACGGGTCCCGAGATTTGGGACGACACCGACGGCGCCGTTGACATCCTCATCTCCGGTGTCGGCACCGGCGGCACCATCACCGGCGTCTCGAATTACATCAAGCCCAAGAAGGCCTCGTTTAAGGCCATCGCCGTTGAGCCGGCGGATAGCGCTGTGCTCTCCGGCGGCAAGCCCGGCCCGCACAAGATTCAAGGCCTCGGCGCGGGCTTCATTCCCAGCATCCTTGACACCAGGCAGATCGACGAAGTCGTGCAGGTGACTAACGACGAGTCAGTCGAGATGGCTCGTCGCCTGGCGCGTGAGGAGGGCCTCTACGTTGGCATCAGCTCCGGCGCAGCGGTGGCTGCGGCGCTTAAAGTGGCCGCGCGGCCCGAGAACAAAGGCAAGCTCATTGTGGTCGTGCTGCCCGACTTTGGCGAGCGTTATCTGTCGAGCATCCTCTTCGAGCCGCTGCGCCAGCAGGCGCTGGCTTTGCAGCCCGAGCCAATTGCGGTCACGGCGTAAGAAAGGCGGGGAACAAGAGGCTAAAGCGGTTCCGCGGCTACTGAGTCCTGACGCCATTGGCGCCAGGTGGATTTTTCCTTAAGAAAAATCCACCATGCACCGAGGCTTGAAACGGCTATATCAACTGCGGAACCGCTCTAAGCACTCCAACCGCCCGTTTGCCGGTGATTGGTTCCTCGCTCCCTTGTTCCCTTGTTTCCTATGTCTCTTTTCGCTCGAATGCGCGAAGAAATCGACTCCGTCATGGAGCGCGATCCGGCTGCGCGCACCCGCCTTGAGGTTCTGCTCTGCTACCCGGGTCTTTGGGCGGTGTGGCTTCATCGCGTGTCTCACTGGCTCTGGCGTCACGGCCTGCGTCTTCTGGCGCGCATCCTCTCGCAGATCGCCCGCTTCTACACCGGAGTCGACATCCATCCCGGCGCGCTCATCGGCCGGCGTCTTTTCATCGACCACGCAACCGGCGTCGTCATCGGCGAGACGGCCATCGTGGGTAGCGACGTAACCATGTACCAGGGCGTCACGCTGGGCGGTACAGGCAAAGGCCACGGCAAGCGCCATCCCACCATCTGCGATCGCGTCTTCATCGGCAACAACGCCAACATCCTGGGCAATGTGACGATAGGCGAAAACTCGCGTGTCGGCGCCGGCTCCGTCGTCCTCACCGATGTGCCGCCCAACTCTACCGTCGTCGGCGTGCCCGCCCACATCGTCTACCGCAACGGCGAGCGCGTGCTCATCACCGATCCGCACGACATCAAGGACCCGCTTTCCGACGCGCTCATCGCGCTCTCGGCCCGCGTGGAGGAGCTGGAAGGGCGGCTAGGCGCGAGCGAACCATGCGCCAAACCCTTCGCCGAGGAAGAGGCCGAACGCTCCGCATACCGCGTCGAACTCGAGCGAATGCGCGTCTATGTCACCATGGGCGAAGGCATCTAAAAGGCGGCAGCAGATTGCAACGCCTCCTGGAACCTCATATTCTTCTTGACGGGGGAGTAGGACGCTCCCAGCATCGCTGGACGTTCCCTTTTCACCGATTTGCGCTTTAAAGGACCCGGTCCGACTCGATGGCCAATGCACTCTCTCTTACGGGATTTGTCTGGAATAACCTGCACCGCCGCCGGCTGAGAACCCTGCTGACACTGGGCGGAATCAGTATGGCCGTGGGCGCCTTTGTCGGCCTGGTGGGTTTCTCCCGGTCGTTTGAGCAACAGTGGATGCAGATTTACTCCAGCAGCGGCATCGACATCGCCGTCATTCGAGGCACGTTTCTGAATACATCGCTCGATGAGTCGGCAACGGACAAGCTCAAAGCCCTCCCTTTTATAGCGCAAGCCTCGCCCGTGATCTTTGACGAAATGGATTTGACCCCGGACGTAAACGCATTGATCTTCGGGTGGCAGGCTGGGGCATTTCAGCTCGATGCGCTGCAGATTCTTTCAGGGGCGCGTTTTCACGACGGCCAGCCTGAGGTGATGCTGGGCGACATCCTGGCGCAGGATTTGAAAAAGCAGCCCGGTGACACGTTGGAGATTCAGGGCACGCAATTCAAAGTCACCGGGGTGTATCACAGCCCCTCTTCGCTTGAGGCCGACGCCGTCATCATGCCGCTCGATCAGCTGCAACTGTTGAGCAGCGTCGAGGGCAAAGTCTCAACCATCGATGTGCGTTTGAAGCCGGCTCCGCGCGGCGAATCGTGGGATCGCTATGTGAAGGCCGCGCAAGCCCAGATCGAGTCCGCACTGCCGGGGCTCCGGGCTATTCCCGCGTTACAGCGCGCCAGCGATAACCAGTTCGTAAAGCTCGCCCACGCCTCCGCGTGGGGTACTTCTTCCCTTGCCCTCCTCATTGGCATTCTGGGCATCGCCAACACCATGGTGATGAGTGTCTTCGAGCGTACGCAGGAGATCGGCACGCTACGAGCCCTGGGTTGGAAGAAACGGCAGATTCTGGCGCTCATCGAGCTTGAGTCGGCCGCTTTGGGTTTGGGAGGGGGAGTCGCCGGTATCGCTCTGGGATGGCTGTCACTGCACATTTTGGCATCCCTGCCGCAGACCGCAACCTTCGTTTCAGACTCCATACGCTGGCCGCTGATCTTGGAAGCCATGGTCATCGCTCTGCTGTCGGGATTGATCGCGGGAATCGTTCCGGCATGGCGCGCAGGGAAGCTTTCACCTGTCGATGCGCTTTACCACGAATAAAACGGTGCTCCGGTTGATGTGCGGCGAAGCCGGAAAGGCTGAGTGGTTTCCACCCTCAGGAAAAAGCCACAATGCGCGGCGCAGGAAATGCCAACGATAAGCCGGAGAACTGGTCTAGCCGATCTCACCGGAGAATCGCTCGCGCAGGACGCGCCGCAAAACCTTGCCGTTATGAGTCTGCGGCAGGCCTCCGTCATCCAGGATCCAGATGCGGCGCGGCGCTTTGTAAGCCGCCAGATGTTCACGGCACCACTCGAGCAGGTCGCTTTCACCGGCCGGCGATCCCGGTTGCAGCTCGACTGCAGCGGCCGGAATTTCACCCTTTTCCTTGTGTGGCAGGCCGAAAGCGATGGCGCGTGCCACCGCGGGATGAGACAGAATAGCCTCTTCCAGCTCGCGCACGTAAACCGAGTAGCCGCCTGACTTGATCACGTCCTTCGCGCGGCCCACCAGCCGGATAAGGCCAAGCCTGTTGCTTATCGCCAGGTCACCGGTGCGCAGCCAGCCATCCTGCGTCAACAGTCCGTCGCTTCTATTCTTGTCTTTCCAGTAGTGGGGCGTCAGACCGCGGCGGCGAATCTGACATTCGCCAGTCACTCCCTTGCGAACCCGCCTGCCGTTTTCATCGGCCACGCGAATGTGAAACGGCGGCACAGGAAAGCAAAGCTGGCCGCTGCCGGGCAAAAACGGTAGCTCGATGCCCATCATGGCCAGGCCGCCCAGCTCGACCATGCCGTAGCCGTTCAACAGTACCGGCGGAACCCGCCACCCGCCCGCCAGCCGCATCAGCGCGCCGAATTCCCGCAGGCGTTCGCGCACATCGTCGGGCAGGTAGTCGCTGGCCCACAGCCACACGCGCACGCTTTTGAGCCGTGCCGGCTCGGGATTGCTGTTCATCAGCCTCGTCAGCATGGCGGGCACGCCCACAAACGCCGTAACCCCGTACCGTTCCACAAGCCCAAGGGCTTCTTCCACGTCGAAATGTTCAAGAAAGCATCCGGGGATCCCAGCCATGAGGCCGTATAGAGCGATGCTTACGGCCATGATGTGCGACCAGGGCAGCGCCACAAGCGCGAGGTCCTTCGCGCCCAGAAACACTCCCGCAAATACCGTTGATGCGCGCGCTCCGAGCAAGGCCCTGCTCGAGAGAGCCGCTCCCTTCGGAAATCCGCTTGTACCTGAGGTATGAAAGACTGCAACGGTCGCCGCCGGATCGACAGCCACGGGAGGCAATGGCGCGCCGCTCGGCTCAAGACGCACAAATCCTTCCATCGTCTCGGGCTCGTCGTCGGACTGAATCCAAGCGCGCAAGTGCAGCGCGCTGCGATCCCCGATGCTGCGTTCAAAAACCGCTTTATCGGTCACCAGGATCTTTGTTCCGCTCTCGGCAAGAATCCTTTTCACCTCGCTCAGCGAAAGCATCGGATTGAGCGGTACGGCAATGCCGCCGGCGCGGATGATCGCCAGGAACCAGTGGAAGCACTCGCGATCGTTGGTGCGATAGATGGCGACCAGTTCGCCGCGCTGGAGCCCGATGGACCGGCGCAGAAACGAATCCTTCGCGCAAATCGTCGCGTGAAGCTCCGACAGATGAAAGGGCCCGGTCTCGTCGACGGAGATTTTGCACTCTCCCTTTCGCCGCAGGAGTTCGTCGACCAGATTCGCAACGGTGATGCTGCGGTCTCGAGAGAGCCGAAAGCGGCGGATGAGGTTCATTGTGCGGGAATTTCCCTGCGGCCCCAGTCGCTAGCCACGCAATAGTGAAGCAGGCGGTCAAGATAGTCCATCACCGGCGGCGGAACGATGCCCGCCGGACCCAGCAGCCGCTCTGCGTTGGTTGTGTCGAATTGCATGCGCATAGTGAAGTAATCGCGATAAGCGCGGCCGTCAATCAGCACCCGCCGCTTGCGCCCCCACAGCGCGAGAAAAAGCAATGGCCGGACCGCGGCAAAGAAGATCTTCGGATCGACATAGCGGGGCTCGCGAACCTTGAAGTACTCGGTCGCGCGCCGCGCAATCTCTTCAATGGTTGCGCTGGCGCGCGGTCCGGCGCACAAATGAAAGGTGGTGCTCAGTGCGTTCTCGTCGAAGAGGAGCTGCACGACTGCCTTTGCCACGTAATCCACGGGTACGATGTCCAGTACCGCGTCGGAGAATCCGGGAACCGTTCGCCAAAGCCGCCGGGCATAAATCTTGAGCGGCCAGTACATCATCTTGAAGCTTGAAGTGACGCCCGTCTGCGAATCCCCCACGATGATGCTTGGACGTAGGATGACGCAGGGTAGTGAGCCCATGCGCGAGCGTACCAGCGCCTCGGCCTCAGCCTTGGTTTGTTCGTAGGTATTGCGGAAGCGCTGCCCAACGTCCAGTTCGCTCTCGCGAATCAGTCCTTCTCGCTCGCCTGCCACATATGCGGTGCCGACATATGCAAAACTCCGCAATGAACGCATCTCTGCGGCGAAATCCAGCACCCGCCGCGTGCCTTCTACGTTCATGCGCCGCGCCCGCTCAAGCGTGTGATCGAAACGCACGGTTGCGGCGCAGTGAATCACGCGCGATGTCTCCGCGCACAGCCCCTGCCATGCGGCCGCATCGAGGCCGCAATTCTGTTCCATCACGTCCCCGGAATGCACTTCGACGCGGGATTGGTCCAGTGGCGGAATGATCGATGCCGCCCGCTGCCCGGCCGTCTGGCTCCGATTGGGGCGGATCAGCAGTGCCAGCCTAGCGCGCGGATGGCGGATCAGCAACTCACTGACCACTCTCGTGCCCAGGAAGCCCGTCGCGCCAGTCACGAGAATCAGTTCTTCATTCATGCGCAAGCCGGTTTCGGTGTGCGGTTCACTCGCAGCCTGATGCAATGTTCCTGAATGCGTGGCGTAGGCGGAGAACCTTACAGATTATATTTGGAAACTGGTCAGCGCGTCTGTTCCTCCCTGTCATCACATTGATTCTGCATGACGTTTTGTTCATAACGCCGCTCTATGCCAGCATCAGCGAACGTCGACCGAGCGATCGTCCTCATATTCCATGACGTCGAAGTACGCTTCCCATCCGGACCACTGGGTCGGCGCCGGCACCTTCGCCATCGGGTCTTTGAGGTGGCTGGCATAGTCCCGGACCAGCTCTCGCGTCCGGGTGCTACAGTGGTCTGGTTTCCAGAATCTTCTGCGAGGGTCTCGCTTGCTGCCGGGTTTTCGCGCGTTGCTCGCCGCTCTCCTTGCGCTGTCAGGCTTTGCGCGCTCTGCCGCGCAGGTGCGGGCCGCGCCCGTCCCGCCGGAAATGCGCAATAGTTTCTTCGCCGTCACCGTCAACAACCAGCGGGTTGACGTCGCTCACGCGGCCTCCAACTACGAATTCCTGAGCTTTGATGCCACCGGCCCAGCCGACATTTCCATCACCGCCGCCGATCCGCATTTCTGGGATCGCGGAGTCGACATCGAGCCTTGGCGGCTGGGCCTGCGAGCCACGCACGACCCAAGCGAGCCGCAGACCATCCGCTTTCGCCTGTCCGGCCCCGCCAAGCTCGCCATTTCGAGGCCCGGCGACTTTCTCAACGACGCGCGCATGCTTTTTCTTTTTGCTGGCTCGCCGCCTCCGCCTCCGCCGAGTGGGCCCAACGTCACCATCGTGCCCGCGGGAGCGCATCACGAAAGCCTCAATCCCAAAAGCGGCGACACCATCTACCTCGCGCCCGGCGCATTCATCTTCGGCAGCCTGAACCTGTGGCAGGTGCAGAACGTGGAGGTGCTGGGCCGGGGCACTATTGTTTATGACGGCCCGCAGGACCCGAACGGCGACACCGGCTGGATGCAAAAGCCCGACTGGCACTGCATCGTCGCCAACCAGGCGCACAACGTTGAGATTGATGGGCTCACCTGCATCATTCGCTCCCGCACATGGTCCATCCAGATGAAGGACTCGACCGGCTTCCGCTTCAACGACCTGCGCGTCGTCGGCGGCAACCCCGCAAACGCCAACCAGGACGGCATGGACTGGCTCGGCGGCGGCGATACCGTCGTCGACAACTCGTTCTTTCGTTCCTCCGACGACGACCTTGCGATGGAAGGCAATTGGGACGGATACACCCAGGCCGACCTCGTGCGCCCCGGCGCCGACGTCAACGACATACTTGTCAAAAACAGCGAGTTCTCCACCAGCATCTCGAACGTCGTGCGCATGGGATGGCCGCAAAAGATCTTCAACTCGCGCAACTTCACCCTCCGCGACTCCGACATTCTGCACGCCGGCATCGGCTCCTGCGGACAGACCTTCGGCCTGCTTGGATTCTGGGGAGCAAACGGCGCCGGCGGCGACCACTCAGGAGTGACCTTCGAGAATCTTCTCCTCGACAACTGGTATTCGCTGGTGCAGATGGAGCAGGAGCAGCCCGCCCTCCACGGATTCACTTTTCGCGATATCTGGGCGCTCGATCAGCCGCCGCTCGCCGCATCCACAATCACTGGCGACGTAAGCAACGTGACCTTCGACAACGTGAAGTACGGCCAGACGCGCATGACCAGCGACGCGCAGATGCCGCTCGTTGTATCCGCGGGGGCCCACGAGCCGGCCTTCGCGCCTGCACCTGCTTTGGTAGCGGCCTTCAGCGTCGACCCGCCGGTTATCTCGCCGCGGCAAACGGTAACGCTCACGGCGCGGTCCGTGCCCGGCGCGCACTACACATGGCTGTTTGGCGATGGAACCACTTCGCATCGCCGGCAGGTGCGCCATCGTTTTCCCGATGCGCTGGGAACCGAACTCGACGGCCGCAATGGCGCTGGCCGCTTTCGCGTTCTACTACACGTTACGGACGATGCCGGCCACCAGGACTGGGCGGCGCAGGGACTGGTCGCCGTCGAGCGATGGCACGATGCGGCGGGGCCGGGGCACGACGCGACGAAGCCCTCTACGCCAACCGCGCCGGGGTTGGTTTGGAAGGTCTACTCCGGCTCATGGACCGAGCTGCCCGATTTCTCCACATTGGCGCCAGCACTAACCAGCGCCTCGCCCGATCTTTCGGCCAGCACGCAAGGAATCGCGCAATACGCAACAGTTTGGGATGGATTCATTAGCATTCCCGCCGACGGAGGCTACACCTTCCACCTCATCGACCGCGACGGCGCGCGCCTGGTCATCGATGGCATGGAAGTGGCGAAGACCGGACCGCCGTTCGGGCTTGTCTGCGGCTCGCCCGGCAATGCGCTACGCTACGATCGGGGTTCTCTCGGTCTGCGCGCGGGGCTGCACACCGTCCACGTCGAAGCGCTCAACACTGCAACCGATGGCTCTCCACGGTTGATGTGGGAAGGCCCGGGTGTGCCGCTCGCCGACGTGCCTCCCGCGGCCTTTACCTACTCCGAGCAATAGGCTTCGGGACAGGAAAAACCCTGTTCCCGAATCGATGGCGGCATGGCGCTCGGACCTGAAGCACTGGCGAAGAAAACTCGAAGAAAACCGAGGCCGTGCCTTCAAAAAACCCTGAAAATTGTTCGATATTTCGCGAGGATTTTGAGGCCGTTTTGTTGATTCCAAAGGCGTTAACATCGATTTTTCAGCCAAAATTTTTTTATTTTTTTTCTTGGGGCTGTCCTAGATAACTAACGAAGGTGTTGCTTAACCCATTGATTCAACTGTAGTAGTTGATCTTCCGGGTTTGGGTTGTTGAAACGCCATTCGCATTCCTTGAGAAAGAGAGGA
>JBEKKI010000009.1:0-144209 GCA_050010795.1 Occallatibacter sp. | reverse complement strand
TCGACGATCTGCGGCTCCGACATTCGCTGCATCTATCACGAGCATCTCGGCAAAGGCCCCGAAGGATACCAGGGCGTGATTGCCGGGCACGAGCCTTCGGGCCAGATCCTCTCGACCGGCCCGGGCTGCCGGCGTTTCAAATCCGGCGACCGAGTGATTGTCTATCACATCTCGGGCTGCGGCGTCTGCAACGATTGTCGCCGGGGCTACATGATCTCCTGCACCAGCGAAAAATGTCGTCGCGCCTACGGTTGGCAGCGCGACGGCGGGATGGCGGAGTACATGGTGGCCGAGGAGAAAGACCTCGTCGCCTTACCCGATGAGCTCTCTTACGGCGACGGCGCGCAGGTTGCGTGCGGATTTGGCACCGTCTACGAGGGCTTGGAAAAGATCGGCATTAACGGCAATCACGCTGTGCTTATCACCGGTCTCGGACCTGTCGGCCTGGCCACCGGTGCGCTTTGCCGCAAGCTCGGTGCGCAGAGAATCATCGGCATCGACGTGGTGCCCGAGCGCATGGAGATCGCGCTGAATCTCGGCCTCTGCGATGCCGTTCTTTCGTCAGGACCCGATAACGTGGCCGAGGTTAAACGGCTCACCGGAGGCATGGGCGTAGAGCGTGCAGTGGATTGCTCCGCCAACGACGCCGCGCGAGCCACCGCGATTCGCGCCACGCGCAAGTGGGGCCGGATTGTCTTTCTCGGCGAAGGCGGGCGCGTCGAGATCAATCCCTCGCCCGATATGATTCACGATCAGAAGACGCTCTACGGCTCGTGGGTCACATCCACCTGGCTGATGGAAGAGCTCGTGGAGCGACTGGTGCGATGGAATCTGCATCCAGCCGAAATCATCACGCACCGTTTTCCGCTGGGACGCGCCGGCGAGGCGTATGCCCTGATGGCCTCAGGAAAATGTGGCAAAGTGGCCGTGTGCGCTGATGAAGAATTGAAATGAACCGGGATCGAGGACAGGAGCTATGACCGTCGCGCCGGGGATCACGAAACCGGACTGGAAAGGCCAATTGAAGGCGTTTTTGCCGCTCTTCGGCCATCGCAACTGGATTGTGGTTGCCGACTCGGCATATCCGGCGCAGTCCAGGCCTGGCATTGAGACGATCGTTGCCGGCGCCAGCCAGATCGAAGCAGCTCGCACCGTCCTGGACGCCATTGCAGCCGCCAAACACGTTCGAGCCAACATTTATCTCGACCAGGAATTGCACTTCGTCGCGGAGACCGATGCGCCAGGCGTGTCGCGTTATCGCACTCAACTCGCGGAGCTGCTCAAGATCGCAAAAACAATCACTCTGCCCCATGAGCAGATCATTGCCAAGCTCGACCAGACTGCGCAAATTTTCCGCGTCCTCATCAAGACCGGACTCACGATTCCTTACACCTCAATCTTTTTCGAACTTGACTGTGGTTATTGGGGTGCCAGAGCGGAACAACGCCTCCGTCAGGCGTTGGCCGCTTCCGCCGCAAAGTAGGAAGGGCAGTTGTGGCGGGCGTCGCGCGGAACTCAATTTGCTTGCTCGAACCAACGCAGGAAAGGAATTTCTTCTCATGAAAGTGAATCGCAGGGAAATGCTCCAATGGATGGGCGGCGCATGTTCCGCCCTGGCTTTGTCGAAGTTTGCGCGTTCGCAACAGGCGGCGCCGAGCGGCCCCTTCCTGCCAACCAGGGAATCTCTGCAAGCCTACAAGATTCCTGACTGGTTCCGCGATGCCAAATTTGGCATTTGGGCCCACTGGGGACCGCAATCTGCTGTCGAATATGGCGACTGGTATGCCCGCAACATGTACGTGCAGGGCCAGCCGCAATACTTGTATCACTGCGAAACCTATGGCCATCCTTCCAAGGTCGGTTACAAAGACCTGGTGAATATCTGGAAAGCAGAGAAATGGGACCCGGATCATCTGATGGGTCTGTACAAGAAAGCCGGCGCGAAGTACTTCTTCAGCATGGGCGTGCATCACGACAACTTCGACCTGTGGAACTCGAAGTACACGCGCTGGAACGCGGTCAACATGGGGCCGAAAAAGGATGTGGTGGGCCTGTGGCAAAAAGCTGCGCGTAATCACGGCCTGCGCTTCGGTGTGAGCGAGCATCTGTGGATCAGCTATAAATGGTTTGCCGTGAGCCACGGCGCCGACAAGACCGGGCCGCTGGCGGGTGTTTCCTACGACGGCGTCGATCCGAAGTACGCCGACCTTTATCACGATGCGGGCTGCGTGCCGTTCATCGACAAGCTGACCTGGAACGACGACGGCATTCCCGATTCCTGGCGGCAGCACTATCTCAACCGCATGACCGATCTCATCGACAAGTATCACCCCGACATTCTCTACACCGATGGCCACCTTCCCTTCGAGGAATATGGCCTGAAGATGGTGTCGCACCTCTACAACGAAAGTGCGCGGTTGAATGGAGGGACAGTCGAAGCGGTCTACACCAGCAAAGAGGCGGCGGATTGCGCAGTGGGTACCTGCGCTCTCGATCATGAGCGCGGCGTGGCGGATGGCATTGCGGAGAATCCCTGGCAAACCGATACATGCATCGGGCAGTGGCACTATAAACGCGGGATTAAGTACAAAACTCCGAAGAAGGTGATTGATCTGCTTACTGACATCGTGAGCAAAAACGGCAACCTGCTGATGAACTTCCCGCTGCCCAACTCCGGGCAACTGGACTTCGAAGAAATGGAAGTGCTGGAAGGCATCACCGCGTGGATGCAAATCAACAGCGAAGGCATCTACGCGACGCGCCCCTGGAAGATCTACGGCGAAGGCCCCTCCACGCAAGTGAAGATCGTCACCGGAAACTTCAACGAAGACAAGCAGAACGACATGACCGCCCAGGATGTGCGCTTTACAAGGAAGGGCAGCACGCTTTACGCGTTCGTCATGGGTTGGCCAGAGAAAGAGGCCGTGGTACAGGCTCTCGGACTGGCCAGCCCGCAACAGCCAGGCAAGATCCTGAAAGTGGAATTGCTCGGGAACAAGGGCGATCTCAATTGGAAGCAGGACGACGCAGCATTGAAGGTTCAGATGCCTGACGAAAAGATCTCCGAGATCGGCATCACGCTGAAGGTCAATTTGGCGTAGCGGGAGCGTTGGCTCCGGCGCCTCGTTCCATCTCTCGTTCCAGGAGGAGAAAACCAACTTGAGCAACTCCGTCGGGCCGGTCGGGCAAGGGAACTCGGCCTCGCTGAATAATAACGAAGACATTGAAGCCCAGCTGATTCCTGCGGGGCGGCTGCTGCCGTTCCTCGTGGTCACGGTGCTGTTCTTCCTGTGGGCAATTCCCAACAACCTGAACGACATTCTTATCCGGCAATTCATGAAGTCGTTCAACATCAACCGGTCGAGTGCTGCGGGCGTCCAGATCTGGTTTTATCTCGGATACTTTTTGCTGGCGATTCCTGCGGGCCAACTGATGCGGCGGTTCGGCTACAAGATGGGCATCGTGACCGGGTTGTGCCTTCTGGGCAGCGGGTGCCTTTTGTTTTATCCGGCAGCGCAGGCAGGACTCTATTGGTTCTTTCTTGTAGCGCAATTTGTTATCGCGAGCGGCTTGTCGTTTCTAGAGACGGGGTCGAATTCATTCATTGCGCAACTGGGGCCGGCGGGGTCGAGCGAGCGCAGGCTGAATCTTTCGCAGGCGTTCAATCCGTTGGGGTCAATCAGCGCGGGCCTGGTCGGGACGGTATTCATCTTCTCCGGGGTGAAGCTGAGCGATGCGCAAGTGGCGGCCATGCAGGCGGCTGGAACCTACCAGGCGTATCTCCATTCTGAAACGCTGCGCGTGGTGACGCCGTATTTGGTGCTGGGCTGCGTCGCGTTCTTCTGGGCCTTGCTGATTTTGATGACCAGGTTTCCTGATCTGGGGAGCGAAGATGTTTCGGAGAGCGCGTCCACAGGCGGTATGCATGTACGACTCTGGCAGCCGCACTTTATCTTTGCGGTGCTTGCGCAGTTTCTTTACGTGGGCGCGCAAGTCGGCACGTGGAGTTACTTCATTCCCTATGTGGAATCGGCCACGGGCGTTGGCGACAAGGCGGCGGGCTACATGCTGACAGGCACATTGGCGGCGTTTGCCGTGGGGCGGTTCAGTTCGGCGTGGCTTATGAGGCACTTCCACGCGCGCCTGATGCTGGTGGTCTATTCCGTTATCAATGTCGCCTTGTGTCTTGTTGCCGTGCTGCATCCAAGCTGGGTCGGCGTGGGCTGTTTGCTTACGACGAGTCTGTTCATGTCGATCATGTTCCCGACCATCTTTGCGCTTGGCTTGAAGGGCATGGGCGAGAAGACCAAGACCGCCGGATCATTCCTGGTGATGGCGATTCTGGGAGGGGCCGTCCTGACAAAACTCATGGGTATGCTTCCGCAGCAGACTGCCTACCTTGTTCCAGTGGTCTGTTATGTCGGTGTTGCTTTGTATGCTTGGCTGTTCGCCGAGACGAAGGTGGGCGAGGCGTTGGGATAAGGGGTAGCAAGTCAGCAAACTGGCAAGTCCGCAGTTTATCGAGTTAGCAAACTGGTCTGCCCGATCTTTTGTACCGGCGAGATTGTTAGTGTAGCGCAGCGGTGAGGAGTCCAGTCTTTTGTACCAACCGGAATGTTAGTCTTCGACTGGTTTAGGTTGCAGTCAGTTCGCGGCTAGCCGCGAATTGAATAGCGAATTCGTTTGGCGTCCTCTCTACGAGAGCCCTGTGAGGACGACTCCCATTGAATTCTCGTCGCCAAGCTTCGATAAGCTGTTTTGGCTCCGCGAGTGTCTCGAACCAGCACACGTTGAGATATTCGTCGCGGAAGGTTCCATTATGTGAGATTAATCCACCCATCGTAAACAGTGACTTCAGCCAAGGGTGAGAAGCCATGACGAGACACAACCCCGAAAATGAGCGGATCAAGCGCAAATACTTCGCTTATCTGAAAGAAGCCAAGCGCCACAGCGAGCCCACGGTGGATGCCGTCGCGAAAGCCCTGAGCCGGTTTGAAGAGTACACGCGGTATCGTACCTTCAAGGCATTCCACTTTGAGCAGGCGGTAGCGTTCAAGCGGCACCTGGCCGAGCAAACGGGACAGAGGTCCGGGGAGAAGCTGAGCAAGGCGACTTTACATGCCACCCTGACGCAGCTAAAACATTTTCTTTTCTGGCTTGCCGGGCAGCCGGGGTACAAGGCGCGCCTTCAGTATTCCGATGCCGACTACTTCAACCTATCGGAGAAAGACACGCACATCGCCACAGCTCAGCGGGAGCGGAAAGCGCCAACGATGGAACAAGTAAAGTACATGATTGAGACGATGCCCACCAGGAACGAGATTGAGCGCCGGAATCGCGCCTTGGTGGCTTTTGCGCTTCTGACCGGCGCGCGGGATTCGGCCATCGCTTCCCTGAAGCTGAAACATGTCGACCTTAAAGAAGGTTGCGTTCAGCAGGATGCACGCGAAGTGAAAACGAAATTCAGCAAGACCTTCACAACCTATTTCTTTCCAGTGGGTGGTGGCATTCAGGAGATGGTGGCGGAATGGGTGTGATTTCTGCGGGAAGAGAAGCTGTGGGGTAATGACGATCCCTTGTTTCCGGCAACGCGAATCGTGGTGGGGCAGACGCGCCAGTTTGAAGTGGCAGGATTGGAAAGAGCGCACTGGAGCAGCGCGGAGCCAATCCGCAAGGTTTTTCGTGTGTCATTCGAACGTGCGGGCTTACCCTATTTTCATCCGCATAGCATACGGAAGACGCTGGCGCGGTTTGGGGAGGAGGTCTGCAACTCCCCCGAAGAATTCAAGGCATGGAGTCAAAACCTGGGGCACGAACAGGTTTTGACGACCTTCCTAAGCTATGGTTCCGTGGCAACTGAGAGGCAGGGAGCGATTATTCGAGGATTGGGTGCGCCGGGGCAATCAAAGAAGCCGGGTGTGGAAGACATCGCGGAAGCCGTGGTCAGAAAACTACAGAGTGCGGGCACGGGCCTTCCGGGGGCACTGTAACACTCTCTCTAAGCCGCCGAACTGCGAAAGGGCGACACCTTGCCGCCCCGTGGGGTGCGCTCCAGAAAATCGGCCCAATCCTGCATCATCTTTGCTCGCGGCTCCAAGTAAAGAGCGTGGTTGTAAGCTGCTGAGACCTCATTCCGTGGAGCATGGGCTAGTTGCAATTCGATGTGGTCATGGTTATAGCCCTGCTCATGGAGGATTGTTGAGGCAACGCCACGGAAACCGTGTCCGGTCATCCTGCCCTTGTATCCCATCCGCTCCAGCGCCTTCAGGATGGTCATGTTCGACATCGGCTTGCGAAAGTCCTGTTCCCCTGGGAACACCAGTTCGCGGTGGCCGGAGATCGTCCGCAACAGGTTTAGAACTTCGATGGCCTGAGAAGATAACGACACGATGTGCGGAGTCTTCATCTTCATTCACTCGGCAGGGATGCACCAGCGCCGGGCATCGAAGTCGAATTCGTCCCAGCGCGCGCCGATTAGTTCGCTCGTGCGCACGAAAGTAAGAGCCATTAACTTGATCGCCTGCCGGGTGAGTGGCCGCCCATCATAAAGCTCAATTGCGCGCAGCAACGCCGGAAGCTCCTTGGCGTCTATCCGGGCCATATTCGTCTTGGTTGTCGGCTTCAGGATGTCTGAGGGACGAATCTCGGCGGCAGGGTTGCCACGACGAGTTCCGAGCGCTTGCACGGAGCATAAGATGCAGGCCGCGAATCAGGCGCCGGAAGCCCACAATGCCTCCATCAAAATTGCTGAGGAGCCTTCGCTCATTTCACTACGACGGCGGGGAACCGGGTAACCGATCGTGCTCAGGAACATCCGATAGCTGGGTTCGTCCCGCAGCGATTTTAGGATAGGGTCGCATGGAAACCCAAGGCTCCAAAGCGACCCGTTGCGATAGGACTGCTCCAGCCATTGAACGGCATCGTGCTTCTCATTCAGGCCCATCAGAACCAGAGCGATAGCGTAAGGGTCGGCGGTTTTTTCGGCCGAGACCGGGTGCGTAATCACGTCGAGAATGGCGTTCGCCCTTTGAGCTTGGCCATTCAACGCGAATGCATATCCAAACACGCCGCGCACCAGCTCATGACGTGGAGAATCGGCCAGCAGGGTCTCAATGCGCGGAATGTATGCATCCGGCTTCTCACAATGAATGCAGGCCAAGGCCTCAACTGCATCCAAGACAGGCCCGGATTGCCCACTGGCCCGGGCCTCTTCGACGAGGGTGAGCGCATCGCCGTAATCTTCCGCTAAGTACTCGCTCCAGCAATACAATGCCGCAGTCTGAGCGTCGAGTGCGTTTTGTTGC
Organism: Occallatibacter sp.; assembly: GCA_050010795.1. GTDB lineage: Bacteria > Acidobacteriota > Terriglobia > Terriglobales > Acidobacteriaceae > Telmatobacter. The sequence continues at coordinate 136,905 of JBEKKI010000009.1, read as the reverse complement.
ATAGACTCTCGCAAGAGACCGGAGGCTTCCCTGGGACATCCCTCTGCGATGTAAAGCAAGGCCCGTCCGACAAGAGCGCGCTTACAAGGGAGTTGCTGGCTCCGGCAATCGTCAAACCCCCGGTGCGCGCCATGCCAGTCCCTGTCCGACACGAACTTGAGCCAAGCTGCCGCGCACTTTGTCTCCGGCAGTTCAGCATCGATCTCAAGGGCCCGCTCCAGGGCGGCCCTTGCGGAGACGTAGGCGGCTGGAATACGGAGGATGCCCATCAAACCCTCCGCGATCAGGGCATGAGACAAGACCGCAAACGCCTCGGCATTGCAGGGATCCAAATCGATGGCCTCGCGAGAGCACTTGGCGATCATCTTTAGATTCTCATTGGAGACGCTCGCCCATAGCTTGTAAGCGAAGGCGACCAGCGCCGCGGAACGCTGCCTTCCCGAACTGGGAATGCGCGGTGAGTCGAAAGTCAAGTGGTGCCGGTCAGGCTCGGATTGGAAGTGATGACCGCGCGGAAACGCTGGCCCGGGGATTTCAATAAGGGTGTTGTTCGGAGCCCGATCGCGGTTCCTCAGCCAGCTATCCAACTCATCGGCATAAGCGAAGACCGAGCCCGTATCCACGCCAAGACGGTGAACCGGAAGGTCATATTCGCGATGCCATCGCTGGACAGTGCGCGAGCTTCGCCCGAGGTACCGAGCTATCGACTTCCATGTGTCGATCCGCACCTGGCGAAAGGGGCTGCCGGTTCTTCCCTCGGCCATTCAGCTAGCCTCCGATATGTGTTTCAGAAACCCGGACTGCACAATACTTTCGAGGGAGGGGATGATGCATGCGGTCGCAGAATAGGAGACTGCCAAATCCGCTCATGAAGACTGAGGTCTACTTTGTAGCATAAGGTTTCTTCCGTTTTTTCCACATTTCTCCCGCTTTTTCCACAGGCTCATTCCAAAGCCACCTCGTCAAAGGTGAACTTCGGTCCAAAGCTCGCGATTCCAAGCACATTTCCACAGCCTCCGATTGTTCTGTAAGGTCTCCTCGGCGGCTATCGAACGCTGAGTCTGCTTTCGTGGTCACGCGAATGTCGCGGATTGTCATGTCTTGTCGCGGCATGGCAATGATTTGCCATTCTGGCTTGCCAATTCGCCTGTTAAGGTTCAGCCGTAGCATTGCGCCTTATCCCAATGGCTGAATCGAGGAGGTCGCTTCCTGTGTTCTGTGAAGAGCAAAGCAGTGCCCAGACAGTCGGCGTTCCCCTGGAACGACCAATGCAAGAGACGCCATGGCATGTCTTGCATGTTCACTCGAATTTTGAAAGACGGGTCGCGCAACATCTCACGGTGCGCGCCGTGGAACACTACCTGCCGCTCTACCGGGAGCGCGTAAAGTGGACAGACAGAACCGTCGTTACCGAGCGGCCGCTCTTTTCTGGGTATGTATTCGCCCGATTTTTGCCTGAATCCAGGATCACAGTGATCAGCACACCAGGCGTTGTGCGGTCGCTGGGCGATGAGGGAGGGAATCTGGTGAGCTGCGTGGAACTCGACAAGATCCGGGAGGGGCTGGCCAGCGGACTTCTGCTCCGTCCTCACCCCAACGTTTCTGTTGGGGCAAGGGTGCGGATCCGCGCCGGAATCTTCGAAGGAGTTGAGGGCGTTGTGACGGAATTCCGCCAGCAATGCAAGGTGATCATTGCCCTGACCGCGGTACAGCAGTGCTTTTCGCTTGAGGTAGAGCTTGGAGATATCGAGGTTCTGAAGAAACCTCCCGTGAGGCTCAACCTCTCGCCCTGCGATGCGTATGGCCATTGGAACTTGCAGACTGCAAAACCTTAAGACGGCGTGACATATCTTTCGCAGGCCGACGAGGCGAGCTAATCCCCTTTTCGGCTCAACGATTAAACGCAAGGAGGCCACGTTGCCCCCTTTCCAAGGTGCAACGTGGCCTTTTGATTCCGCCGGCTGGACACCGGCCCGCTTGGCTATGTGTGAGTGCTCAAAGAGACATCGATCGGTGCCTGAGTTTCGGACAAAAACATCTGATTACGGTCAGAAGCCCTACGCTCAGGCTGCGGCGGTGGTCTTGAAGTCCGATCATCGGCCAAAGCGATAGCGCTAGGTAGGTTCAAAAGCGCTCTACTTTGTCGTTCATGTGGAGATGACCTGGACCACCGCCCGGACACGGGCAGCCGCTTGCCTGACAGTTGCATGGGTTCCGTCCACCGTTCTTGTTTTATGACACCGGAGATTCATGACTAAACTACCTGCATCAACATAGTCCAACAGGAAGTTTGCGCAGCCTCTGCAAACGTCAAGGCCATGCGGGACAGGTCAAATCATCTTCACGGATGAGCAATCTCAGGTTCCACGCTGTGATCGCGGGAGAATCACTCGACGGAGGCGTATGTCCTTGGGCCAGTCAGCTTTCCGCAGGAGATCGTGAATCAATATGACTTTACCGGCTGCGGGAGCAATGCCGAGGCGACCTCGGCGGCTCGGATCTTCGGATTGTCCGGCCAGTGATTCGAAAACGCTGCCATCACCATCGCATCCTTTTGATCTTTATGGCCCGGTGTGCCAATTGCTTTCAGATATTGCTGGTTGTGGTAGCGGAGATCTCTGTAGTCTCCGATCATTCGCTGATCAAAGGCCTTCCTGATCTCTTCGACGCCATCCCGCAGGGAAAAGCGCGCCTTAAATCCCGTGCAACTATGCAACTTGTCAAAGCTGACTCGGTAATTGCGACGATCTGAGTTCTCGACGTGCTCCACCCTGACATCAGGAAATACGCTCTGAATGACTTCAGCAACCTCTGTTAGGGTGTGATTCAAGTGCGAGTCGCCTACGTTAAAAATCTCTCCGCGTACAAGATTTATCGGGGCTTCCAAAAGTTGGGCGGTTGCTTCTACCAGATCACGGACATGGACAAAAGGGCGCCACTGTCGACCGTTGTAGACCGTTATAACGCCTTCCTGGCGCGCCTTAGCCGTCAGCAGATTGACGACTAAGTCAAACCGGGGACGGTAACCAAGGCCAAAAACGGTCGCGTAGCGAAGGATAATTGGATGAAATGAGTCGGTCTGCGCCTCCAATAGGGCACGCTCAGAATCGACCTTGGTCTGCCCATATAGGGAGATCGGCTGCACTTCCGCATTCTCATCCATTAGGGCTTCGGTGGCTCCGTAGACGCTACAGCTTGACGCAAAAAGGAGCCGACATATGCCGTGGCCCTTGGCAATTTCGATCAACATGCGCGTCGCCGCATAGTTGACTTCCAGCGCTGAATCCCGGTCCTGGTTGCAGGCCGGGTCACCGACTATTGCGGCCAAATCGACAATGGATTCGACACCTCGCACAGCCCTGACGACGTCCTGTATGTTTCTGCAATCGCCGACTATCAGTTCGAAGCCGGGATGATGTCTGACTGGTTGCAGAGGTTCGTCCCCATACAACAGGCTATCCAGAACGCGTACACTATGGCCTCTTTCGAGCAGGCGTTCGACAAGAAGCGACCCGATATACCCGGCTCCACCTAACACCAATACGGTCCCTCTGTCGCTTGCAACGGAGAGGCCGTTCTTCGGCTTGAAAACAAAGTAACGTTCAAGAAACGCCTTCACCAAGCGGGCAGATGTCAGTCCTATCGCCGCCAGGGTCATGAAAGGAACTACCGCACTCCGCCCCAGCGCAGTGCCGCCGAAGAATAGAACGTTTGCACCGAAGAAGAACAGCACAGCCATTGCGACGCCCCGCAGAATCGCTAGCGTTTTGTGCCGCCCGGCATAGCCCCGCGTCCGGGTGTAGAAACCGTTGAGCAGGAAGGTCAGGGGAAAGATCGGCGACAGCAGCCAGAAAAAAGCGGCATACTGGTGCGCGAAAGTCTCGATGAGTGTTCTGGCCTCGGCCCCGTGTCCCAGAGCGGTACGGTAAGTTACCGAGATTAACAGCGCCCCGACCATACTGGCCTGTACGATTAGAAAATCAGCGGCGATGCGTGGCAGGGCCTCTTTCCACTTGAACTTATTCATAATCGACTTGAACTCATGCATAATTCGACCTGTTGAAACTCACCTGGCAATTTGCCGAATAGCCAAGGCCACCCGTCTGACCGTTTCATCCGAGAGTGCCTCGTAGATTGGTAAACTCAGCACCGTTTGCGAGATTCTCGCCGTGTTTGAAAGGTCGACGTCGCCAGATGGACAGTATGAGGTGAATACCTTCTGCCGGTGTAGCGGTGGGCAGAAGTATTTCTTTGTAGGTATTGCTTCTTGCAGCAGCAACTCGCTCACTTGGTCGCGGTTCATGCCAAACTCAGCAGGCGAAATCAGGACAGAGAAATCCTTATAGGCTGAACGATCGCCCGGCCCGACTCTTTGAAAGGTGATGCCGGGAGTTGCCGCGAGGAGATTAGTGTATAGCTTTGCGATCTGATTGTTGCGGTCCACCTTTCTCTCGACCATGTCAATTCCGGCTAATGCCAAAGCTGCATTGAACTCAGTCATTCGGGCATTGAGGCCGACCAGTTCAGGGTCGTAGCTTCCGTTGTCGCCGTAGTTTCTGGCAGCACGAACGAGTCGCGCGAGTGTCGAATCGTTTGTGCAAACGAGCCCACCCTCACCGGCCACCAGAAGTTTCGTCGGAGACAGTGAGAATACCTCAGCATCGCCAAAGCCGCCTATAGGGGAACCTCGATAGCTGCTACCGAATGCGTGTGCGGCGTCGAAGATGAGCTTTAGGCCATGCTTAGTGGCTATTCGCTGCAGCGCCTCGATCCGGGCCGGGTTGCCATATAGGTGAACGGCAAGGATGGCGCTGGTTCTCTCCGTGATTCTTCTCTCCACGTCAGTTGCATCGATGGTCCAGTCCTGCTTGTCGCAGTCGGCAAACACGGGGCGGAGGCCGTTCCACAGCACCGCGTGGCCTGTCGCGAAGAATGTGAAGCTCGGCAAGATGACGTCCCCGTTTATGCCCAGGGCCTTCAGAACCAACATCAAGCCGGAAGTGCAGCTCGATACGGCTACGCAGTGCGCGACTCCGACGCGCTCAGCGACCGTCTCTTCGAGACGGACGACGATGTCGCCGTTTGTGAGCATGCCGTCATCGAATGAACGCACGTAGCTGTTTAGAACTTCACGGATCGACGGCGTAGTTGGTCTGATGAACCGCAGTGGGGTGTCGACCGCTGATAAGCTTGCGGCTGTGCTCATGGATTCTTTACCTCAATGTGGATGCCCGGAAGTGGTCCGTGAGTGTACGAAGATTCGCTAGTAGCAGTCGGCCGGCTCGCGACGCCGGATTACCCTGCAGGGCGTTCCATAGGCGACTGCGAGGCCCTGAATGTCGGAAAGCACCGTGGAACCGGCGCCAATGACGGTGTGGGGCCCGACTCTGACACCATGGATAACATTGGCGCCTAGCGAAATGTTTGAAAAGGCCCCGATTGTGACGTTCCCACCGGTAGCAGCGTTCGGCTGGAGACAGCTAAACTCGCCCATGGTATTGTCATGATCCACAGACGCGTTTGTGTTGAGAAAGCAGAAGTCGCTGATCTGTGTACCAGGATTTACGCTTACGCCGGCCATGATAGCGACCCCTTGGCCGAGTGTGACCTCACGTGACAACTGCGCCGAAGGGTGTACCGCGTTCACAAACCTAAATCCCGGCGCAAGTGCACGTATTCGGCTGGCAACTTCGTGCCGTATCCAGTTGTGCCCGATCCCGATAATGCCACCGTCTATTTCTTCTTTGGCGATGAGGCCGGGAATTTCATCCTCTCGACCAATGACCTCGTACCCCATCAGCTTCGTGCCGACTTCTTTGAATGTGTCGATAAGTCCGAGAATCGCGAAGCAATCTTGCCTTTCGACAATATCAATGATGACTTTCGCATGGCCTGATGTGCCGATGACGACGATATTACTTTTCATGCTGAGTTCCGATTAGTCGGGATCACGTTTTGAGCTTGAGGCCCAGAGAATTCGGGCATAGTCGCATGCCCTGTGTGACTGATGCCTTCTCGCCAGATTACCTTCCATACGGTTAGGGCAAGTATCCTCATATCGAGCCACATGCTGCAGTGTTCCACGTACCAAACGTCGAGTTCAAGGCGCTCTTCCCAACTTTGCTTGTTCCGTCCGTGGATCTGCGCCCAGCCGGTAATTCCCGGCATGACCTCGTGCCGCCGGCGCTGCTGTGCGTTGTAGCGCGGCAGATATTCGGGCAAGAGCGGGCGGGGCCCCACAAATTTCATGTCGCCGCGGAAGACATTCCACAGTTGGGGTAGCTCGTCAAGACTCCAGGTCCGCAAAAACCGGCCAAGCGAGGTCAGGCGCGATGCGTCGTGCAACAGCGCTCCGCTGGAGTTGCGGGCATCGGTCATCGTCCGAAACTTAAGAGAGGTGAACGGCCTCTCTCGATAGCCAATTCTTGTTTGGCGGAACAACACTGGTCGCGACATTCGGAATCCAATCGCGCAGGCCAACACGAGCAGAAGCGGCGACAGAATCACAAGGGCGATGGCAGCGAAACCGCGATCAATTACGTTCTTGAACATTGAAGACTTCTGGGTTGCCGATGGGCAAACGGGAGGGCGCTTGGTCCTGGTTGACACCTAAGTTTCGTTCTCCAAGACATCGGCGAATGCTCAATCAAAACGAAGGTAAGAATGGTAGTCGCCATTTGCTCTGAATCCGAGGATGCGATAGTGCCGGCAATTCCGCCAGGGGCACTCCTTGGTAACAATGTGGCTTGGGTTCAGTGCTGAGAACCGCTCCATCCATTGACGACGGGAAAGAAAACATACTCCTGCGTTGGCGGTTCGGATTCCAATTGCTCGGACCACTGCAGCGAGAATATTTGGCAATTTACGAGAAGAGATTTCGTAAATGAGTCGCGCGTGAAGTTCAGTCGCAAAAAACGACTCGTGATAGATCTCCCGAACCGCTATAACACCACCGGGACGAACCAGGCTCTTAGCATTCTCAAGAAAGGACTCGATCCGGTGAAGCGTGGCTTTGTAGCCATCATACGAAACGAGGTGGTGCATTAGAGTGTCGATATTGATGACGTCAAACGACTTCGACTCGAACGGTAGCCGACTTGCATCAGCCTGAACCAAATGCTTCCGCGCAGAGCGTGAGTTCTTCAACAACATGCCAGGGCTGTTATCGAGTGCGTACACTGATGCATTTGGGAACCGGGCGAGTATGAGGTCAGAAAAGGTTCCTGCACCACAGCCGATGTCTAGAATGTTTAGGGGCTGCTCATGGCTAAAAAGTGCTTCGAGGGTGGTGAGCCGATCCGCACATATTTGCAAATAGGCCCCGATGTTTTTGTAGCTGTACTCGTGAATGTTCTGGTCGAAATGTTCCTGAACTCGATTCTCGAGACTATTGGTCATAGCCTGTTCTTCACACCCATTACTACTTGCAATGTGCGTAGTGCCAGCCTGTGTAGCTGGATGCTCAAGTCGTCTGAGCTAAAAGCGAGCGGTAGTGTGTCAGGACTCCTTGCCACACATCCTCCCGACGAAAATTCGTTTCTACCCAAATGCGTCCGGCTGCGCCCATTCTGGAGCGCAATTCTGCATCACCGAGCAACCGGTCAATCGCGGAGGTCAGAGCTTCAATGTCGCGCACGGGAACGCACAAGCCGGTTTCTCCGTCCACGATCGCATCTATGGCGCCCGTAGCATTCGTGGTCACCACCGGGACCGAGGCCGCCTGTGCCTCGAGAAGAACAGTTCCAAAACCTTCGCGGTACGTGGGAAGCGCCATTACATCCATTGCCCAATAGAAGCGCTCCACATCGTCAACAAAACCCGCACGGCTGACGGCAGGGTCGGCTTCGATCCGCGCTCGCAGCTCAGCGGAAACGGGATCTCCTGGCTCAAAGTCGCCCACCAGCAGCAGCCGCAGACCAGGGTAACGGCCTTGCAGCCGCGTGAAAGCCTCATAAAGCTCCCGAATCCCCTTGTCGCGCGTGTAGCGCCCGACAAACCCTAACACGGGAGCGTCGGCAGGAATGTGAAGTTCGCGCCGGACTCGCTTTGCTTCGACCTCGGCCTGCGCCGCAGCTGCATAACGCTCGGTAGCGATGCCGTCGGATGTGCCGTTGGCGATCATCTTACAGCGAGCAGCCGGCGCCAACCCCAACGCGACAACGCGAGCGAGCAAGCTTGGACCAATGCAACAAACACTATCCGCAGCATGACATGAAATCCATTCCACGCACATGAGGATCAAGCGTTTCATCCTCGCGGCGGTCTCAAATCGCAAGCCATGAAGTGTGTACTGTACATATGGCGCCCCCGCCAAGCGTGCTGCAAGTGTTCCCAACAGGCCTGCTTTTGGCGTGCCGGCAACAACAATGTCAGGCCGTATGAGCCTGAACAGCCTCCACAAGCGCCACAGCGAAAGCACGTCGCTCGCTATTGCGATCTCGCGCTTCATGTTGACGGCCCAAGGCGTGGCCCCCTCCGGGCGCATCGCCTCCAGGCGTGGACCGGGGCTACACACCACGTGGACCTCAATTCCGTTCCTTACAAGAAATGCGATCTGGCCCTCAAGAAATCTCATTGCCAAATCGACGGTCACCACGTAAGCGATCCGCGGGCTTTGCTTGTTCCTCGCGGTCCTGGTCATGCCGGTACGCCCTCATGCTGATTCGCGTACAAAAGCACTGCCGAACGGACCGCTTGCCTAACCCTTCGCCACTGGTCCGCCTCAGCGCGCGAGATCGGCGGGACGCGGTGTTTCAAAACACGATGATTTAAGCCGGTTCTCAGCGCGAATGCATCGATCATGAGTTTCGCCATTTCCCGGATCGTTCCCTCGAAGGCACTCACATATCTCCCGTTCGTCCGCGCAAATTCGACGAGGAATCGGGACTTATACCAGCGCGCCAGCGCAAGCTTACGTAGTGATAATGAATCTTCTCTATAGCCCAAAATAACTTCCTGCAGGTTTGCGAACCTGCTCTGCCTGTAAGCGCGGAATAAGAGGGCCCAGTCTTCCATGCGCACGGCGTCCTCGCGGTAAGGATTGCATTGAAACCAACTTGTCCGGCCGAGCCACGTTGGATGAGCCATGGGGAACCCCGAAATTGGTTGGGCACAGATCTGCTTATGCTCCCGGGGACCGCGCCGCACGCCAATTGCTTCTCCATCTTTGCCGAAGACGACCGTCGCACCCGCCACCAGATCTACTTCAGGGTTCCTTTGAAGAAACTCCACCTGTCGCTTCAACCGATCGGGATAGGCAATATCGTCGCCGTCCATGCGGGCGAAGAACACGCTCCCGCTTTGCCGCACAATCTCATTCAGGCGAGCAGGAAGTCCCCGATTGGTTTCGCCCTCAACCAGGCGAATGCGCCGGTCGATGAATCTTCGCACCACGTCCGGAGTACCATCCCGCGAGCCGTCATCGATTACAACCAGCTCCCAGTCCTCGAGCGTCTGGTTCAGGATCGACGCAATTGCCTCGGCAACCGTCGTGCGGCAGTTGTATACCGGCATGCCGATGGTTACGCGTGCGTGCTTGCTCACTGAGACTGCTCCGAACCTGCTATCTTTGGCTTGCCGATGGATATAAGCGTGTTGGACGCGTCCTGAGTTCAGGCTGCGGGGACGACTTTCCAGCTCTTGGGAAATATCTCGGCCGGAAATCGCTTTTCTCCTTGATTCCAAACCGAGGGAACACAGACCATCTTGCTCGCGCGTTCCCCAAGCCACGCAGCCCACCAGCCAAATGTGCTGTTGGCGAGAACGAAGTGCTTGCACATCCTCATGAGGTAAAAGCTTTTCAGAGTATCTTGTTCGTCGATCACTCTCACCGCGCAGCCTGCCGTGACAAGCCGCGGAGCGTTTTCTCTTGCCCAGCCGGGATCATCGCTGAACAGGTACGCGGTGACCGCGCCGTATTCGCGAGCGAGCCTGGCTAATGCGTTCCAGTAGTAGCTGATCCCGCATGCGCCGTAGTAATCGACCACGGAGCGACGGGTTTTCGCGCCATCCATGCATATTCCAAGCAACCGGCGGGCATGAACGCAGACCGAATTTGTGAGGCGCATCTCGCTTGCCACCGCCATGTCCAGGCCCGCCGGGATGGCCCGGAATGCCAGGTCTTTTCTGAGGGTGTCTTCCATGCCGCGGAAATAGCGGGGACTTTGGCAGTACGCATCGAGCACCGTGGGCCCGGAAACGCGCAGCCGCTGGATCGACGGGGTGAAGTATCTTCCCAGCAGCTTGAGCCGCAAGATTTCATGTCGGCGCAGTAACCTACCGCGCAATTCCGCGGGGAATCCGAAGGCTGTTGCATCCAATTCCGAAACGGCGGTGCTTAACGCGAATGCGCCAAGTGCGTAGGAGCGCCCATATGGGTCGTTCTGGAAGCCCGACTTTGTATCGAGCATCAGGGGAACGCCGGATCGGGCCGCCAGGCTTCTTCCAGCCGCGTACTGAAAGAGCTGATTCCCCAGGCCACCGCGTAGCCTGACAATGACAACGGGCTCGCCTCCGGGCTCCATCAACATCTCCCGCATAGGAATGCGTAGGCAACGGTCTGGATCACGGCTCCGGCCAGACATGCGTACATTGCGCCCATCGCCCCCATCGAAGGAATCAACCACCTGCACCCTGCAGCGGTAACGGCGAGGACCAAGCAGGCGACACCAAGCTGGGGCCAGAAACGCCGCGAAGCCGTCATACCGGCGCCGAGTAGCGATGAAGTATTGCTGAATACTCCGACCGCAACCAGGCCAGCTACCAGCCCCGATGACACCTGGGCCAGTCGGCCATACGTCATGTTCACCGCGGTCACACCCCAAAACCAGGCGGCAACGACGAGCGGCGCGCCTAACGCGAAGGAGAAAAGCATCATCTGGAGGATCGCGGCATCAAAGCTCTTTCGATCGCTCATGAACATCTTGGCCAGGCGCGGCAGGGCGGTTTGCCCCACAGCCGTGTACAACAGACCAATTCCGGCAGAGATGGCGGCCACTGCCGAGAATACGCCGAGCGTCCGTTCTCCCGCACTGTGCTCCAATATCACCCGAGGGAGACTCGTAGCCGAATTCAGGACAAGCAGGACGAGCGCAAGCGGCACACAAAGTAAAATCAAGCGGCTGCAAGCTTTGATCGATCCCAGTCGCCATAATTCACTGCGTTTGGCTGACTCGACCCGTAGCACCATTGGCCACTCGAAAGTGAACAGCACAATGAGCCATGCCATAGAGAGGGCGAGCAACGCGATTACAACGCTATGCGTCAGGCTCATTGCGCTTAACAGGGCCAGCAGCCCGGCGAACGCGCGCGCACACATTCCTTGCGCAACGAGGTCAAGCCGCTCGTGAAGCTGAAGGAGGCCGTAGAGCAGGTCACTTAGCGAGTCAACGGCCTTTGTGCAGGCAACGGCGAGCACAACCATGAGCGTACCTCGAGACCAGGACGCGAAGACGGCCATGAACAGAATCACGCCCATTGCACAGGCCGAGCCTGCCAGGCGAACGTTTAAGTAATCTGCGAATCGAAATCTTCCTGTGCAGTCCGTGGCTTCTACCGCCCGCATTTGCAGTCCGGTAAACGCAAAGACAGGCGTGCACAAAGCCAGGCCAAGCGCGTACTGGCCAACGATGGCAATATTGCTCAGCCGAGCCAACACAACGGTAATCAGAAACTGTGATCCTGAAAAGACGATGTTGCCGGCAAGAGTCGAGGCCAGATTTCGCCGCACGCCCGATTTGTAAGACTGGGCCATCAAGGCGAACATGACTGAAGGAGAAGTTGCGGACAAGGTGTGCGTGTCTCGGCTATCTTCGAGCGGCTGTCTCCATGACAAATCCTCCGGCGTGAATTGGCCGATCCACCAACGCGTGCACGAAGTATCGATGTGAGGAACGGTGCCGAACGATCAAGGCGACGATGGCTGCAAGGATCACCGTAATTACGACGTTGATCCTTATGAACTCGTTGTTAAGGATGGACATGCTGATGTAGTAGCAAAACGAGGAATAGGCCGTAACAAAGACAATGCTAGGGTTGGTGGACACTTTGTTGAAGAGTACTCCGCCCAATAGGCCTATACAGAATGCTCCGATGAGAGCTCCGATAATGCCACCGTCCAAGGTAAACGAATCCAAAAACGTGTATACATTTCCGCTATTGTCGGCATAAGGACGGACAATCGACGGGAAACTTTCGGAAGAGACTAAATCGAGCTTGTCCAGAACGTAATAAACCATATCTGCACTATAAAGACCAGGCGATCTAGGGAATGCTCCATCCACAATCGTTTCGTATGCATGCATCGACCCTCCGAAGTATGGCTCAAGAAGCGGTGCGGTTTGGACAGGACGCCCTTCCCCAGAATCGATGAGCGGTTGGCTGAGGAGAAAGACCAAACCCATCACGCCACCTATGGCGCCCATCGCAGCCCAAGCGCGGATTGCGGGCCTCCTGTAAAGAAGCACCCAGCTCGCCCAAAGCGTTACTGATGTGCCAAGCAATGGCGCGCGGGTCATGCGGCAAAGCGAAAGGACAGCGGACACGGCGAGAACTGCTAAGACAGTCCACCGGCTGACCTCGCGGCGTTTCCTCAGTAGAACGATTAAGGGAATATATACAAAGTACGCATTGCGGAATATCTCGAGCCACCACGGGCACTTACTTACAAGTGCAATTCCCGCGACGCGCAGTACCACAATCAACTGCTTCGCCGACAGCGCGGTGTCCAGGTTCGGAAGCTCCCAAATCACAACGGCAGCTTGCAGCGCGAGTAATGCAAAAACAGCAACAATGGCCCTATGAGCATTTAGGGCTTCGAAGCGCGAATAGCGCTCCGGTTGACGCTTGAGCACAGACAGTGCCCCCAATAGCAAGCACCACCAAGCTCCAAACAGGGTTAGCAGCGTGCCGGTTGATAGATTGCTTGTCGCAATTGCAAAAAATTGGGCGGCAAAAATGCAGGCTCCCCACACGATGCTGAAGAGGTGGGCAAATGTGGAGGCACACCTTGCCCGTGCGGTGCACATCTGCATGAGGATGAGCGCGCCAAGATACCCGACAAGGTTGATTATGACGGCCTCAGTCAATTAAGCCCTGCTTCCAAATGGCGCAGCGATACCTTTTAGGAGGAGATCGGTCGCCCTGACGACTCTGAAGATCCCCATTTTCATCACTCCGACGCCCGCGTACTGCTTCAGATAGATCGCCTCGCTCCGAATCTGCTGTAATTCACGGCGGAGTGGCCTGTGGCGTGCGCGCATCTTTGTTGATGCGCCTTGGATATGGTCCGCGACGACAGCAGTGCATAGGCAGGCTGTCGAGGTATGCCGCCGGATGTGTGCCCCGAGGGTGAACTCCTCCATGTAGAGGAATGTCCTTTCATCCATGTAGCCGATTGCATCGAGAAAGGGCCTCGAAATCATGAAACAAGCGCCATTTATGGTTTCGCATTCGACCGTGGTACCGAGTGGGAAAGGGATTCGGTCGAGGTAGAGGTGCCGGTGTTGAATTCGGCGGCCAAAGCCGGTTCTGCGAAGCCAGCAACTGTGCGCAACCAGCAGCGTCCAATAGCCGGGCATGCGTCTTACTTGCGTGCACTCCCCGGGCGGAGCAACGCTCTCTTTGTCGTGAATCAAAGGACTGCAGGCGACCCGTCGTGAATCTTCCTGCAGCGCTCTGATGAGCGTCAGTACCGAGTCCGGGGCGCCCAAAGTGATGTCGCTGTTTAGGGCGAGAATATAGTCCGGGGATTGACCCGTGTCCAGTTTGACGCCGGCATTGAGGCCTCCGGCGTAGCCAAAGTTCCTGTCGGTGCGGTGGAGGATGACAGATGAGTCCGCACCCTTTTGTAATGTCGACCAATCCTGTTCGTCGGAGTGGTTGTCAACGGCAATGAGTTCGAATGGCGCGTAGTTTTGAGCCTTCAATGACTGAAGGCACCGCAGGGTAAGCTCGGCGCAATTGTAATTTACGATGACTGCTCGCACGCGCGCGGATTCAGGCTGCCCGTAAGCTATCATCCGTCCGAATACTCCGTGCCTCGCTTGTTCCACACGCTATTCGAGCCACTTCGATGCATGATGAGTGCGAGGATTGCGTCTTTCTAGGCCTGCGAGCTCGCAGACTTGTAATACTCCGCATAATGCTTCTGGTAATAGCCGGAATACTGGTATCCGTTGGCTGAGGTGTTGTGGCTCACCTGATTCAGGACGACACCGACAATGTTTGCACGGAGACGGCGCAGGGCCGCGATCACCTCGGCGACGGCTCCGCGTTTGGTCTCTCCAGCGCGGCTGACAAGAAGCACGCCATCGGCAGCAGCAGCCATCTGGAGGCACTCCGCAAAGCCTAAGAGGGGCGGCGAGTCCAGAATCACCAGGTCGTATTCCGTGGCAAATTCGTCAAGCAAAGTGGAGAGCCGGGGTCCGATCAAGTCGGCTGCTCGATGAGAGCCCAGACCCGCGGGAATCAGGCTCAAGTTGGCAGTGCCCTCGATTGCGACGACCGCTTGCTCCCAGGAGAGCTCGCCGGTGAGAACGTTGGAGAGACCCGTGTGAGGGTTGAGGCCGAATTTGGAGTGAAGGCTCGGGTGTCGCAAGTCGCCATCGACAAGCAGGGTCTTTTTGCCTCGGTTAGCATTGGCAATCGCAAGATGAGCTGCCAGTGTCGTCTTTCCCTCGCCTGGAGTGGCGCTGGTAAGAACGATGGAATGGAGACGGTCTTCGAAGTCTGACAACAGAATGGTGTTGCGAAGAGTACGTATCGCTTCGTCGAAAGTGGAGACGCCACGGTAGTAACCTTTTCGGCGTCCATTATCGCCGTTCTTCGGCACGAGGACTCCTGAAGGAGCTTCAGGTGTGCTTCTTGGCAGCTGAGCTCCAGCGCGATCAACTGGCATCGTAGCAATCACGTCGGCGCCGAGGAATCGGCTAGCCTCGTCGGGATCACGAAGTGTCGTATCCAGCGAGTCCAGAATGATGGTGCCTCCGATCGCCAAAAGCGTAGAAAACAGAAACGCCAACAGCAGATTGAGTGTCATATTTGGAAATACTGGTTTGACGGAAGGCCGCGCAACATCGGCGATGCGAATGTTGTTGTTCTGAAAGCCGGCGTTAATGTCCGCCTCGCGGATCTTCTTAATCAGCTCGTCATAGAGCGCCTTATTCGCATCCGCTTCCTGCTTCAATTGCTGATACTCAAACGAGCGCGCATTGACGCGGTCCCATTCCGCCTTGGTCCCGTTAACGGCTACTTGGAGCATCTGTTCCCGGTTCAGGCTTTCCTGGTACTGAGTCCGAACTCTTTCTGAAATCCTGCGGCGGGCATCATCAAACTGCTTTTCTACCTCAGCAAGTTCGGACGCTGCTTTGCGATATTCGGGGTGACTCGTACCATATGTCGCTTTTACCAATGCGAAGCGCTGGCGTGCCTGATCCAAAGTGTCGGTGAGTTTGGCCAGCGAGTCCCCCTGCGAGGATGCCTCGGCGGCGCTAAGGGAGCCGGCCTTTATCGCGTTCCATGCTGCTTCTGCACGAACGCGATCCGACTGGGCAGCCGTATAGTCGGTGTTCAATTGCAGGAGCCGCGCGGATAGAATGTTCGTCTTCTCTTCAGGATTGATGACATCCAGGTCCTTTTCGAACTGTGCAAGCGCCAAACTTGATCGCTCCATCTTCGCCTTCAGTTCATCGAGCTGCTTTTCCATGAACGATGACAGACCGGTCGCAGAACGAATGCGGAGATCGTATGTCTGCAGCAGATAGGAATTGGCAATTGCATTTGCTACGTCCGCGGCAAGATGCGCGTCCTGTGAACGATAGCTGATGAGAAGGAGATACGTATTCGGTGGGCGTGTAACCGTCAACTGCTTCAGGAAAATCGGGGCTGCAGCCAGAAGCTGCTCACGCTCAGAGGTAGAACTCTTCGTCTGCCCCTCCCGGCTGAGGAGATGGTACTGCTCGGCCACAGGGCGCAGAACGGCGTCCGATTGAATAAGCTTTATTTGTGTTGCAAGGAATTGGTCGGCGTCGTTCGGAGCGACGAACCTGGTCGAGTCCTCTCCCACAACCTCCGAGGGTGCCTGACGATCCACATTCACAGTTGCCGTAGATTGATAAATCGGTTGCAATCTGGCCGACACGACAAAGGTCGCGAGCAAGCATGTTGCGACAAACGCAATGATTTTCCAGACGTGTCGCCGGAAAAGCCAGAGATAGTGCGACATTGGCACCGTGGGGCCGGCCGCTTCAATTTCCTCCTGCAGGGAAATCGGAGCATAGTAAGCGGAAGGCGTGTGATGATTCGATAGGTCGGGGGGGAGTACTTCTGTCACTCTCAATTGTTTAGGCATGAGTCCTCTTCAGGCGGCCTACCGCGTTCCGTAATAAATGAAAGCGGCGCCGAGAGCGGTGCCGATCCCCAAGGATGTCTCAAGAGTTTTCAAGCTAGCCTTTGCACCGGTCGCACTTGGGATATAGAAGATGTCGCCCGCCACAAGCGCTACATCTGGCGACTTACGATCCATGATCTTCTTGAGTTCGATTGGGATCTCTTTTCGGCTTCCGCTGCTATCCTCCGTACGGTAGATGTAGGCCTTGTGTGCAGAAAAGCTTTCCAGGCCTTCTGACAGAGCGAGTGCCTTCAAAACACTGCTCTCCGAGCCGTCTGTGATGTAGAAAGCGCCAGACTTTTTTACGTCTCCCACCACGAAGATCCGTCCAGCTTCTGGAACCCGAATTACTTCTCCGCCTTGCAAGCTCAAGTTCAAAGAGGGATTCGCTCCATCGAGGAGGCCGCGCAGAGGGATCCGCTTCACCAGCGTTGCCGGTTTGCCGTCTGCACCCGGCGCTTGAAGGCTTACCAGGATTTCGGAGCCAGCATTGTCGGTTAGCCCTTGGGCCTTGGAAATTGCATCGAGGAGCGTCACGTTTCCCGTAGCCTGAAACGTGACAGGCATTTTTACCGCGCCGACAACGGTGATCGGACGGCTTCGATACTCGACTATGGAGACGGTAACAACCGGGTCGACCAGCACATGATTGTCGGTCAGAGCAGTTGCAATTACCTTTTCCAGGTCCTCAGGGTAGAGGCCTTCTGCATGGATGGGTTGCTTTACCATCGGCAGCCAGATATCGCCCTCTGAGCTCACGCGGATCGTGCGGGTCAACTCAGGAGCGTCGTACACCGTGACTCCAAGCAGATCGTCGTTACCGATCCTGGCCACAGGAAGATTAGCGATGTCGCTGAGTGCCGTCGCCCCCACCCCCACATGGGGTGTGGCAAGCTCCTGTTGTGCCGAAACCGCAATTGCGGGGGCAAGTGTAAGAATCGCAAGTGCCATGCTTCTCATATAGGCTCCGTGGGCTATTTAGGCGAGTGAACGAACAGTTGTTGAAGGACAGGGCTTAGGCGTCGGCGCGGCAGTTATCTCATGACGATCATTGGGTCGCGGGCCGCTCTGGAGACATGAACCGCTCCCTCAAGTTCATCGATCCGCCGATTAAGGATCTCCATCTGAGCCTGAACTGCCCCCGTGGGGTCGGTCAGCAGCTGCTCGTGAGCGGAAATGGTCAGGAACAAACGCATGGCGTTACGTGCGAGATCGGAGAGGCTATGAGCACCGGTCACAGCCGAAAGACGGCAGAGTCCCTCATACTCCTCTTCAGACAGCCGGATGCTGATCATCCGCGATCGCGGCTTTAGAACCTTCATGGCATTTCAACGCTGGAGTGCGCGCCTGGAAGGGGCGCTGCAGATTTGGGCAGGCTTCGCACTCTTCAGTCCCAGGAACCTGGAACCCAAAGAGATGTCCACCTTTCCCCGGAAGCCACGCTGCCTCCCCTGAAGCCCGGAGCGAGGATAGGCGTCGAGTCTTGCCCCACACGAGGAGGTGCGAAGGACTCTAGCACAGATTCAATGTCGGCGAAATGGAAAATGTAAGGCATGTGCATGACGAAGGTATTCCCAAAGTTCGCTCAAAGGTAACCACCCTGCTGCAGGACCATTGCGGCCTCTGACGTGGGGCGAAATTGAAGCCGAGGAACTGCTGCAGTGCCTGTAGTACAACTCATTGCGAATAAGAAGACACTCCTGAAGTTCAGTCACAGAGATAGCAGCATAGTTGTGTGAAGGGGTGCGAAGCAACACGGATTCGAATATTGAATTGAGAACTCGACGTCAAAATCCGGTGCACCACTTTTCCGTTCGATGGAGGTGTTTCCGTGTGGACAGGACGTCCGGCACCACGGTGAAAGAAAGCTCAGCGACTTGCCGAAGATTTACCGGCTTCGGCTGCGACGATTGCAACGACCGCAACACCGCCACCGATTGAGGTTCCAATCAGAGCTTTCTTTTGTGTCGTCATTCCAGTGCTCTTTGCGCCATTGATCTCGATTGAAGTTACGAGTAGCTCGGTGATCCCGGTGGGCGTCGGGGGAGCCTGGAGGAAACCGGAAACTACGACTATTTTGCCCACGAATTTTTTGAGGGCCGTTTCTCCCGTGACAAGCTGGTACTTCACGCCATGGTCGGTGGTGACGTAGTAATAGCCATTAACATCGGTCACCATCCCAATGGCTTCAATAAAGGACGACCCTTCGGGCGCTGCGGCGCTCTGTGCTGCGGGAAACGAGATCGCTGCGCCCGAGGCCACGTGGGCAACGGAAAAGCCGGCATCGTCTACAACTCGGAATTCGCCAGTAATGGCGGCGACGTCAATGGTGTTCGCAGGGCTCAATGAGACGACGCCGAGTGCATTCGGTGCACTGGGAGCAACGCGCAGGCCGTCTGCTTCGAGTAGGAAGGGAGCACCCAATGTCTTCAACTGGCTCCTGCCCTGCAACAACACAAGATGATCGCGGTACACTACGCCGTGTGAGTTGATTGCCAACTCGATCTCCGTGCCGTTGTCTAACCGCAGTGTCGCAGTGGCTTGGCCGGTTTCTACGGCTGTGCCGTCGAAAAGTGTTCCATTGCCCCATACCGTGTATCCGTCCACGCGGAGATATCCCCGAGCGCTGACGGTGCCGATCGAGCCTGTAGCGCCTGATGCATATGCGTATGAGAGGGTGACAAAAATCATTGCATGTAGACATCTCTTGCCGGCCATTTTTGTGCCCCCTCTGGGGTGGATTC
Source organism: Occallatibacter sp. (assembly GCA_050010795.1). Classification (GTDB taxonomy): domain Bacteria; phylum Acidobacteriota; class Terriglobia; order Terriglobales; family Acidobacteriaceae; genus Telmatobacter. Next base: position 117,774 of record JBEKKI010000009.1, on the reverse strand, counting down.
GCACCCTGCTCATTTTATCGGTCCCTTATACGCCAAGAATGATCTATTTTCAAGCATCTACTGAATTCATTTTCAATAGACTACGTCAGACACGTGTCATACAACCGAGCAGCGCCAGCATGCAATCTCGTTTTCAGACCTCGGCATCGTCGATGAACATTCGCGGAGTCCGGCTTCTTAGAGATTTTGCCCGATTGCCGGCCGTATGTCTTTCAGAAGGTGAAATCAGGTGATACGCTGGAGGGCCGTGACCCGCCTTCGAACCCGACTGTTCGCAATCGCGTGCCGAACGCTCATTGCCGGAATTTGTGCCCTCGGGATCTGGTGCTCCTGGACGCTGGCCCGGGCGGACTACCTGTTCCGACGGAATACAGCGGAGTCAGTGCGCGCGGCCATCCGCCTCGAACCAGACTCGTGGAAATACTATATGCGCCTTGCGCTCTTCGATGATGCGCATGCGCAGCAGCTCCTGGAAACGGCAATCAAGCTTGACCCCTACAATGCGCAAGCGGACATCGAACTGAGTCTGCGCCTTGAAGGTGCCGGCGATTACCGCCGGGCAGAGAAGCTGCTGCTGGATGCTTTCGCAATCGACCACACCTTCCTGCCCCGTTGGAGTCTCGCCAACTTCTATTTTCGTCGCAACAACCTGCCGGCATTCTGGGCATGGGCCCGGAGTGCCGCAGAAATGCCGTCGGACAACATGGGGCCTTTATTCGAACTGTGCTGGCGTGTATCGCCCGACCCCAACGAGATTGCGCGAAGGATTCTCAACAACAATCCAGAGCTCATCCGGCAGTATCTCGATTTTCTTCTCGCCAAAGACCAACTGCTGGCTGCCGCCGAAATTGCCCAGCGCCTCACCCAAGTCGGCGATCCCGAGACGGATGACCCTGAGATGTTCTCGGTTATCGACCGGCTGATCGCAGCCAAGGAGGGAGATGCGGCCAAAGCGCTCTGGAATGTCCTGATTGAAAAGCACTGGGTAGTCGCCGATACGGGCGCGCCGAACAATCTAAACTTCGCGCGGGACCCACTGCCTGTCAGCTTCGATTGGGCGCTTTTCTCGTACTCCGGTCTGCATTCCTGGCCGGGACCGTCTGGTCTGGAGACGGAGTTCTCCGGGGACCAGCCGGAAGACTGCACAATTGCCGAACAGGCGATTGTTCTCCCGCCCGGCAATTACGAATTGGAGTACTCCTACCGCACGGACGGAATTCCTCCGGAGACGGGGCTCCGGTGGCAAATCATTACCGCAGGTTCGGAGACAGTTCTGGCGGAATCTCCCGATCTTTCGAGCGAAGCGCTGAACCGTGCAAGAGTGGCGTTTTCCATCCGGCCCGAGGCATCGCTCATTCATCTTCGCCTTCAATATCGGCGGACGCTCGGTACCCCCCGGATATCTGGCAGAGTCGTGATACCGTCGGTTCAAATTCACGCTCGCCCATAGTCCGAACTGTCCTGAATGTGGTAGCGAAGATATCCGACTATCCCGCCACGCGCACGCGAGGGATGTTTTTCATCGCGTGTGCGATCGGGAAGCGTATCAATGCCGAGAGTGTCACCATCGCTTCTATGGTCTGAAGTCGGCCGCACTGGAAATGGCAACGTCGCATCGATCGAGCCATTCCCGCTGCTGGTCTTCTTGGCAGGGGAGCTGTTATCACCGAAGACGCCTGCGGCGCGGATTGGGACCGCTTGCAATCTTCGCGCTGGCGTTCATTATCTTCTGGGTTTTCCTGCGCTATCTCACGACCGAACAAAGTCCTCCAGATGACAAATCGGCCAGCTTCCTTCTTAGCCGTTCTTTCGTGCAGCCCGCTTAAGATCGGATCATCGGGTCAGGCGGCCGCCCAACCCGTGCAGTCGAGTTGCATCTTCAGCGCTTGAATTCCAATACTTGACGAGAATGATCTGGATTAGGCGGACCTGCTGGTCCACGTCTACGCCGGTCCGAGGTCCGCGCCATGTAGAGGAGGCCCAGCATGGCAAACATCCAGCCTGAGACCGCTGGACGCGGAAAAGGATAATCGACGCAGGCATGGAGCATGACTGCAATCAGCCCAAGACCCCAGGGATGCCGGATTGCCGTCGGGACAGCAGCGGCAAAAGGGATGAATACCAGAAGCAAGAAGGGAACTCCGCCGTCGGCGGCAAATTCTGCCCAGTCGTTATGGGCGTGGTTGGCGTAAAAGGGGAAGTCCTTAATCGCATGTTGCTGGTAGACCTCCGGAAATGTTCCCAATCCGTACCCCATCAGTGGCCGGTGCTTTGTCATGTCAACGGCCGAAATGAAGAACTCCCGCCTTATCACATAAGGATCGATTTCTTGAAAGCGCTGCCAGATGCGCTGCCAGCCCACCACGAATGTAAAGATCGCTGCCAGAAGAGGCACCATGACCAGAGTTGCCGCGGTGGAGCGGAAGAACCGGCCCGACTTTGGGCGGCCGTGTAGAATCAGCCCGATCGCCAGCATCGCCAGCAATTCGGCCGTGCAGAGGATGGCGCCGGCGCGCGAGGCAGCGCCGATCACCGAGGCATAGAGTGCGCCGCCGATGAGGGCATATCCCCATGAACGCCAGCCATCGCGCAGCGCCCACCAAAGGGCAATCGGAAGGGATACTTCAATGAATTGTGCGTAGTTGTTGTGGGAGGGAAACGTTGCATAAACATCCGGATATCCCGTCGCGAAGATCCACAGAACGCGTCCTTCTGAGGTGAAGAGTTGAGTGAGGCAAAGTACAGCCATCACTGCCGCAAAGCACAAAAAGGCCAGGAGCATGATTTCACGGGCCGCGCTAGTGCGAGCGACCGTCTGGGTAAGGAAGAATACCGCAGCCAAAGCCCCCCAACGTAAAACAGCTTCGCGAGTCTCGATGGTCGAAACTGTGGTGTGCGCGAGGATCTGGATCACACCCCAGGCAGGAATGAAGTATACGAGACACGGTGCTACCCCGCCAGCCAGGTTCTCGCTGTCCCGTCGGATGCCAAGAAGCAGGTACGTTGCTGTGAGGGCATAAACACCAATTTGAAAGGATTCGACAGGCCAGGACTCCTGGAGGAAGACCGTGGAAGTACTAAAGATGAGTAGCAGAATCAGCGTCCCGCCAATAGTGGTCGAGGTCCAGCGGGCTTTTGTCCCTGCAGGGTCGCCACGCCCTGCGACTGTGAAATCGCGTATGGTGGACATTCGCCCATTCTACTGCAGCTTTTCTACCGCCAAAGAAAGGCGGTGCTTCCCAAAGCAGGCGGAAGGCAAGCGGAGATTCATTAGGTGAAGTTGATTCCACCGGTAATGTAGGAAGCTCTTGTTACGCCCCTGGGATGCCCGGTACCTTTTTTGTCCCATCGGTAAGGACAAAGCGCTGTCAAGTGATTAGCCCGAAAAGACTGTGCTAATCACAGAGCAAGAAATCGCTTGTTTGGGTTTCAGCCAGATCGCAGTTGACCGCGATCGTGAAGTACATCTCGTCGATAGAAGAGGCATTGCAGTTGCAAGTGATAGTCGGTCTCCGGACACGAAGAAGATCTTGGCTTAAGGTTCAGGGGCAGGGGAAAATTGCAATGGGCAGGGGTCAACGAGCGGCATTTAAGTTGCGCGGTTTATTCAAGAAGTGGGCCATCACGATGTAGTAGGCGAAGATTTCCGATCTTTCGAGAGCGGATAAGCGCTGAGATCGAAGCCGAACCAATAATTAACCGGAAAGCATAAAACCCTCGAGAAGAGAGGGCTTCGTAGCTCTCATAGTGGCTTCTTTTCAGACGCCGCATCCGCTTTCGCGTATCCACCTTGCCCGGGGAGGCATGTTATGGCATCGGCACGACTGCGTCTAAGTTGTGATCTTTAGTTACTTACGTCTGTTTTCGCCGCAGATGACAAGTTACCGCTGTCCTTGGTACGTGTCAAGAAGAAACCACAACATCTAGTATTTTGTCGTCGTTTCGCGCACTGCTCTCCAAAACACCGCCATTTTCCTGTGAAAAGCTGCAAACAGCCTTGTCCGGCGCAGATTTTCGCGACGTCTCACTCGACTGTTCGAGTTTCATTGCCGAGACGGGAGAGCTCGTCTCTGAAGCGAAGCCCAAGGGACTTGAAGCGAAATGTTTGTCCTAGACTTCGCCGGGGGCACTCAACTCCAGAAGGGCCTATACTGGGCTTTCAATTTCCGAGGGTTCACTCAATGAAATTCAGCTTCTGCTGGGAAGCGTGCCAGTTGGAATTCATCGGTGTAGACTGGCCAAAGATACGGTCGAGATGTCGGAGTGCAGAAAACATTTTGCTGCGTGTGAACCCTGCACTATCTGAGAGCATGTCCAGACTGCCCAACGCGACAAAAGGGGGGGCAACTTATGGGGCAACAGATTGAATAATCGAAGCATATTATAATTAAATTCAATAAGTTACATCGTGTATTCGATTCCCGGTAGCGCTACCAGAAATTGAACGCTAAAGCCCGATATTTCAGCGGGCTTTTCCTTTGCCTGGAAAACCTGCGATCCTGAATCTGCGATGCGCAGCAAGGAATTCGCTTTGAAGTGCAGCCCCCGCTTCAATCCGGAGCATGCGGCGATGAGGCTCTTTTTGAGCGCTCTTGCGGTGGCCTGTGCATTATTTTGCGCCGCACAGATTCACGCCCAGCCAGAGGCAGCCGAAACGCCCGAGGCGAACCCAGGCCGCCCGACCGTTTCGACTCCCGCTACTTTGACCCCAGTCGGATATTTGCAGTTCGAGAACGGTGGTTTGTATGCCGTCTCTTCATCTGAATTCGCAAAGCAGCTTGGAATCAACCAAGTCACCAAATTGACCGTCGCGCCACGGCTCGAGTTGCTCGTCTCGTCGGAGCCATTCAGCCATACCAGCGGAGCAATTGGAGAGGCCTTGCCGGAGATGCTTCCTGGCGATGTGGATGCCGGATTTCAAGCCGTTGTTCTGCCGGGAGACGGTCTTAAGCCAACCGTAAGTTTGAGCTACTTTCGAGTTATTTACTCAGGCTCCGCACCAGACACTGACATCGGTAGCTTCCGCCGCAGTGCGCTCTTCCTCTTAAGCGAAGACTTCGGTCGCTTCCACTTAGACATGAATGGCGTTTTCTCAGAACAAACCGGAAATGGAGTCCGCCGTGGGCAATTCGGTCAAACTTTGTCTATCTCTCATCCGCTGGGGCGATTCACAGCTGGTGGAGAACTTTGGCACTTTACCCAGCCGTTGAAGCGCGGGAACGCCGTTGGCAACCTCTGGGCACTCTCCTTTACCGCAAGGAAGGGCCTTACCTCTTCCTCAACGCAATGGGAAGGGTTTGCGGGCTTAACCTATGTACTTCCCCACCGGCTCTGGAAGTCTCAAAAATGAACGCATATCGATTCGTTGAACTGCAGCGCGAGGTTTCGCCGCATAGCATCCCGTCGTTCGCCCTGAAAACCCAGTATTTGATTCTGAGCAATATAAGAATGGTTATGGAACTCATCGCTCTCGGCGCCATGATTTGCAGTCAAATGCCTGCCTCACCCGCCATGGAGAACTTGATTCAGCACCGGATCAACGGCCAGCCACCTTTTCGAATACATAGACTACATGACCCGCACTAGTGACCCGGGGAAGCAGAATCGTGCGGACTTTTCGTGTCTTTCATTGATGGGGAAGCAAATTGGGGTCCCATGTTTGTACAAGGGGAGTTGCCGCACAGGGCGGCTCCCCGGCCCTTAATTCGTTGGTTTTTGCTCGTTCAAGATTTTCTCCACTGTGGTTTTCGGCACGGGTAAATGATCCTCATTCTCCTTCAGCCACTGGTGATAGTCCTGTTCGATTTCCGGGGTCCACCGGGCATCGATCTGTCCGGCGGTGTACTTTTTCTCTCTCAGTCGCTGGTGCCCAAACATGTCTTCAAGATGAGTGCGCTCAGAGTATTCGACAACCTGCTCAGCCAGTTGGGGCGGAATGAAAATCACGCCGCCGTTCCGTCCCAGGACCACATCTCCCGGCATCACCAGGACCTCTCCAATGCGGGTAGGCCCGTTGATGCTCACCATGGTCGAGTTGAGCAGCCTTCCGCTGGCGAGAGAGCCGAAGTGGTGGGAGGGATCGTAGGAGCGAACAAAGGAGGTGAAGTTCGGCAGCTCGTTCAGGCCGTTGATATCGCGAACGGCGCCGTTGTAGACGATGCCATTTCCTGACCGGGCATAGATGGCGTTGCCAACGTTGTCGCCGATCGATGGGCCGTCCTGCTTGAGTCCGAAGTGGTCGCCGACATAAACATCGCGAGGCTGCAGCATATCGACGGGCCAGGCGTTCGTCCCTCCTTGCCGATGATCCTCTTTCCCTTGATCTTCAATCTCTTTTTGAATATCGGGTCTTCCCGGCATCCACACTGCCGTAAGCGCCCTGCCCACCAGCACCTGATCGGGGTGGATCAAATACCAGCCGTCTTCATACTGGTGCATGAAGCCTGCCGTGCGCAGCGTCGCCCATGCCTCTTCCAGAGTCACAGTCTTCATGCGGTCCAGAATGTCATCGGCCACTTTGGGCCGGCCATCGGGAAATCGTTCTCCGGTCCAATAGGACGTGTATTTGATCACTTGCTCCGGCGTAAAAAACTCTCCGTGAAATTCGGGCGTGGGTTGGACAGCTTCTCCGTGAGCCGCGGGCGCCTGCTGCGCCGCCAGGCGCGAAGTGAGTCCTGAGACCAGCAAGGCTGCCCCGCCGAGAACACTGACGATGACTTTCCGCATTTTTTCTGCCCTCATAGTTTGGCGATCCTGCTCCAGTGTTTAACTCTCAGCCTCGAACCACGGTGTGCCGGGAATCTGGGCCTTCTTTGCCAACTCCTCGTTCATCTCCACGCCGATGCCGGGCCTGTCAGGCGGAGTCACGTAGCCGTTCACGATGATCTCGCCTTCCTTCACCCAACCCGTCCAAAGGTCCATGTGATTGATCCAATGCCACTCGCAGCACAGGAAATTCGGGAACGTCGCACATGCGTGGGCGGTGGCCATCACCCCGATCGGCGAAACCACGCAGTGCGGAGCGACCGGGACATAATAGGCCTGCGCCATGTTGGCAACCTTCTGCGCTTCGGCAAGCCCGCCGACCTTCTCAAAGTCGGGCTGAATGATGTCGACAGCCTTCTTTTCGAGCAGTTCCCTGTATCCCCATCGCATGTACACGTTCTCGCCGCAGGCGATCGGCGTGGAAGTTGAATGCCGAATGTCGGCCATCGCATCGATGTCTTCCGGAGGGACCGGCTCTTCAAGCCACATCAGCCGGAACGGCTCCAGTGCCTTCGCGACCTTCTTGCCCGTCGTTGCATCGTAGCGACCATGCATGTCGCAGGCCAGGGCCATGTCGGCCGGCATTCTTTCGCGCACGCTCGAAACCCAATGGACCATGCGATCAATCTCGCCGTTACTCGCGGTCCAGTTGTAGCTGTCCCAGCGCGCGGGATCGCGGGCGTCGTCAAGATCAATCTTCATGGCCTTGAAGCCCTGAGCCTTGATCCAGGGGAGCTTGCGGTCCGATTCTTCCCCGATGGGGACATCCATATCCGAGTCGCAATAGATCTGAACTTTGTCGCGGAACTTTCCGCCTAAAAGCTGGTAGATGGGTAATCCGAGGGCTTTGCCTGCTAGATCCCACAATGCAATCTCGAGACCCGAGAGAGCGGTGACGTACTGGCCGCCTTGTGCTCCGGCGAAAATTCCCAGCGTGCGAATCCTCTCCCAAATCGCTTCCACGTCGAGTGGACTGCGCCCCACGAGCATGCGCCGCCAGCCGCGGATGAGCGATGCGGATCCGACCGCAGCATCGGTAGATTCACCCTGCCCGTAGATGCCTTGATCGGTATAGATCCTGATGTGCGTCTGCGGTCCATGGACGCTCACTTGCGCGGTGCGCACGTCTGTGATCTTGAGCGTGGGCCTTTGATACGTCGTGCTGTTGGTCTCGATCGCAGCCGCAAGGGCGCGAAGTGAAAAAGGCGAGAGTGCTCCCAGTGCCGGAAGGGCAGCACCCTTAAGCATTGATCTTCGTGAGAGTTTAGCCATAACCTCCGGGGACCTTTCCACTTTTGAGTCGATCGCCTTCGGCTGCAGCGGTTACGCAGTTGCTGTGTCCCGAAGCCATTGACGCCAAGTGGATTTTTCTTTACCCGGGTCCCCACAGACAGGTCTTCGTCTGTGGGGTGGAAGTAAAATCCACCTCGCACCGAGGCTTGAAACGGCTACATCAACTGCGGAACCGCTCTAGGAAGCGTTTACAGCCGCCAACTCCACCCAACAACTGGCGATGATCATGAAGACAAACGCCTAGTAGATGGCGAAGCTTATAAAATCGATTTGTCGTTTGTCAATAGAATGTAACTTTTTCTCCCCGGGAAAAATGCAAACAACCGAAATTGCCAGCGATAAGTGATTTGTTTTAAGGTCAATGGTCGCCAACACCCATACTCGCGACTCCGGGGTTTCGTTCTGCATGCGCTTCGTCATCGGCGGGCCAAACCACTCAGCCGCCCACTTCTTATCCCGGGCACGGCGCAATATTGCGCCGTAGTGAGCCGAAGCGCGCCGCATGCGATTGCCAAATTAAGAAAGCGTTTATAATCTTCCGGAGGCTCGTCGATCCGGTCAGATTCGTCATTTTCAACGCCATCCACCCGCATGTACGGCCGAACAATTTGAAAGCGATGAGGGTCACTAGTGAATGGCGGCGACGCGCTCGATCGAGCGGAAGCGGGCGCAATCTTCGCGCGCAGAGCTGAATGTTAGTCTTGATCGGGTGGAATTTTCTGCGTGATCTGCGCGGCCGGAAATTCGATGAGCCAAGCCATTCGAACCGCCGCCCCATCAAGCGAGGCGGCATCGGCTGCCGGATGGTTTCTATCCATATTGGAGGAGCACTGTGAAGAATTGCGCAACGCGAAGTGAGTGTGTGATTGTCGCGTGGTTAACCATACTGTTCTGCTTACTGCTTGCGCCCTCTGCTATCGCTCAGCAAACGGCGAATCTGCCGTATCAGAATCCGAGCTTGTCGCCCGAGCAACGCGCTGCCGATCTGGTGCACCGCATGACGCTCGAGGAGAAAGCATCGCAACTCGTGAATGGCGCCCGCGCCATACCACGGCTTAGCGTTCCGGCCTACAACTGGTGGAGCGAAGCGCTTCACGGAGTGGTCGATTCCGGCGTCACGGAGTTTCCCGAGCCGATCGGCCTCGCCGCGACTTTTGACGTGCCCGAAGTTCATGCCATGGCGACCGATATCGGGATTGAGGGGCGAATCAAGCATGTGCAGGATGTGCAGGCCGGGCATGTCGGCATCCAGGGCGGGCTCGATTTCTGGGCGCCCAACGTCAACATCTTCCGCGATCCGCGCTGGGGTCGAGGCCAGGAAACCTATGGCGAAGATCCCTTCCTCAGCGCCCGCATGGCCGTCGCCTTTGTTACCGGTATGCAAGGCGATAACCCAAATTACTACCAGGTGATCTCCACGCCCAAGCACTATGCCGTGCACAGCGGGCCCGAGCCTACGCGCCACTTTGCCGACGTGGACGTAAGCAAGCACGACGAGGAGGATACCTACCTGCCGGCCTTTCGCGCGGCCGTGGTGGAGGGCCACGCCGGCTCCGTGATGTGCTCCTATAACGCGATTAACGGCGAGCCTGGCTGCGCGAGCGAGTTCCTGCTTCAGCACACGCTTCGCGGCGCCTGGCAATTCCAGGGATATGTGGTTTCAGACTGCGACGCAGTCCGTGATATCTACACCGGCCACCGCTTCCGGCCGACTCAGCCGCAGTCCTCTGCCATCTCGCTCATGCGCGGGATGGACAACGAATGTTACGGCGGCGGGCCCACGCTCAAAGACGATTCCGATTACAAGCCGTTCATTGAAGCAGTGCAGCAGGGCTATCTGCCCGAGAGCGCGATGGACACGGCGCTGATCCGTCTATTTACGGCACGGATCAAGCTGGGAATGTTCGATCCACCGGATATGGTTCCGTACACAAAGATCGATGCGAAGGAGCTTGATAGCCCGGAGCACCAGGCGCTGGCCCGCAAGCTCGCCGATGAATCCATTGTTCTTTTGAAGAACGATGGGGTGCTTCCGCTCAAGCCCGGAGTCAAGAGAATCGCTGTCGTTGGCCCACTCGCCGACCAGACGGCGGTTTTGCTGGGCAACTATACCGGCAGGCCCACGCACATTGTAAGCATGCTGGATGGATTGAAGGCTGAATTCCCCTACGCGAAGATCACTTACGTTGCCGGGACGCAGTTTCTCTCCGACGAGGGGACTGCTGTCCCCAATTCCATGTTGACTACGCCCGACGGGAAACCGGGCCTGAAAGCCGAGTACGGTTCCCGCAAGGGCATGGGCAGACAGGCGCCAGTCACGCCCATCACGTCTCGCGTGGAATCAAATGTCGATCTGACCGGGAGCAATCTTCCCGAGCAGGCGAAAGGCACCTCCTCGCTCTTTGTCGAATGGTCCGGCAACATCACCGCGGAGAAAACGGGTGACTACATGCTCGGCGCCAAGGCCAATAACGGCTTTGCGCGGGTCTCGATCGACGGCAGCCAGGTGGCGCAGGCTTTTGGGTCGACGTCGAGTCTTGGCCAGGTTCACCTGGAGAAGGGGCGCCCAATGAAGCTTTCGGTTACCTACGGACGCTTTGGCGGCAGTGAGCCTGACGTGCAGCTCATCTGGGCTCCTGTGATCAATGGGACCGATCCGGCAGCGATTGCGGCCGCGAAAGATGCGGACGTAGTCGTTGCAGTGGTTGGAATCACGAGCCGTCTCGAGGGCGAGGAGATGCCGGTCCATCAGCCCGGTTTCTCCGGCGGTGACCGCACCAGCCTTGATTTGCCGCAGCCCGAGGAGGATTTGGTTCAAGCAGTGGCTGCGACGGGAAAGCCTCTGGTCGTCGTGCTCATGAACGGTAGCGCGCTGGGCGTGAACTGGGAGAAAGCGCACGCAAACGCCATCGTTGAGGCATGGTATTCCGGCGAGGAAGGAGGCGCGGCGATCGCCGCTACGTTAAGCGGCAAAAACAATCCCGCGGGGCGCCTTCCTGTCACCTTCTATAAGGATGTCAACCAGCTTCCGAACTTCGAAGATTACTCGATGGCTGGGCGCACGTACCGTTATTTTGAGGGCGAGCCGCTTTGGCCCTTCGGATACGGCCTCAGCTACACAACCTTCCAATACAGCGATCTCGCTCTGTCCACCGCTCCAATCAACGCCGGCGGACCGCTGGATGCGTCCGTTTCCGTCACCAACACCGGGAAAGTTGCCGGAGACGAAGTCGTGCAACTCTATCTGCAGTTTCCTGTCGTTGCGGGAGCGCCGATTCGCGCCCTCCGAGGATTCCAGCGGATTCATCTGGAGCCGGGCGCGAGCCAGAAGGCAGCGTTTCACCTGAAGCCGCGGGACCTGAGCATGGTCACCGATGACGGAAACATCATTGTGGCTCAAGGCAAATACACAATCTCGATCGGTGGCGGACAGCCCGGAACCGATGCCCCGTCGGTGAGCGGGACATTCGCGATCGATGAGCAACTCACATTGCCGGAATAGGGCATGCAGTGGCGCCATACAACCGGTCTCATAAATACCTCTGCTGCGAAGTGAGTACGCTTGGGACCCGGCAACAAGGCGGGTCCCATCATTCCCGGCGAGGAAACAAAAATGGTTTATGAGACCGGTTCGAGAGTTGGCGGTAAGGTTCGTACGGTGCGGGATTCTAAAGAGATTCGATATTTTTTGCTACTTTTTGTTCTCGTTCTGACGGGCGCAAACAGATTATGTGCGCAAGCGCCGCCGGCATCCGGTCATGCGGATTCGCGGCAGAGCGAGCAGCCTTCAACGAGCCAGAAGCAACAATCCGGAGGCGGGATGGCCACTGCCGGCCCGCACGAAGCCGTTTTCGACAGCGAGCACCGTCCTGTCACCGCGGGAGGCTTTGTGAAAAGCGGTCCCATCGTCTTCCAGAATGTCGCCGCCCAGGCCGGGTTAACTCAATGGCATCACCAGGCAGGCACTCCGGAAAAGCGCCTGATCCTTGAAGCCAAGGGCCCGGGCGTATGTTTGCTCGACTACGACAATGATGGCTGGCTCGATATCTACCTGGTCAATGGTTCGACGTACGATGCTCTCGCGGGCAAGGCTGAACCGCCGCACGCGGCTCTGTTTCACAACAATCACGACGGTACATTCACCGATGTGACGGACAAGGCCGGAGTGGCGAACGGCCGCTGGGGATACGGGTGCGCAATCGGCGACTACGACAACGACGGCTGGCCCGACTTGTATGTCACGAACTTCGGAAAGAATCGCCTTTACCACAACAACCACGACGGAACCTTTACCGACGTGGCAGAGGGGGCCGGCGTCGCGATCGGGACCTGGTCGGCGGGCGCAACCTTCGGAGATTATGACGGCGACGGGCGGCTGGACCTGTTCGTGGATGGCTACGCGAAGATCGACCTCAATAATCCGCCAGTCTATGGTTCAAAATCCGCCAACTCCACCTACTGCCAATATCGCGGCGAAAAAGTGATGTGCGGTCCGCGAGGATTGACCGGCGAGCACGACCACCTATTCCACAACAACGGGGATGGGACTTTTACCGACGTCAGCAAAAAGCTCGGCGTTGACGATCCCAACGGTTATTACGGGCTCGGCGCCCTGTTTGCCGACGTGAATAACGATGGCAAGCCGGACCTGTTGGTGGCCAATGACTCGACGCCCAACTATCTATACATAAACAAGGGCAACGGAACATTCGAGGATCAGAGCTACATGAGCGGTTACGCGCTGAACGAGGATGGGCGCGAAATCGCAAATATGGGCATCGCCGCAGGCGACTACGAAAACAATGGACATCTCTCGATCGTCAACACCGACTTTGCCGACGACTACAACGTCCTCTACCAGAATGACGGAACGGGGTTCTTCACCGACGTCAGCTATCAGGCCGGAATCGCACAGTCTGCCATTCCATTTGTCAGTTTCGCCGACGGGTTTCTCGATTACGACAACGATGGATGGAAAGATCTGCTCATCGTCAACGGCCACGTTTATCCGCAGGTGGACAAGCATCCGGAATGGGGTAGCAGCTATGCCCAGCGCCCGCTGCTTTATCACAACCTGGGGAACGGCAAATTCGATCTGGTGCCCGCTGTGGAGGGAACCGGGCTCGCGGTGGTCACCGTCGGCCGTGGCGCCGCGTTCGGCGACATCTTCAACGACGGCAAAATCGACGTGGTGATCAACAGCATGGATGGCGTCCCGATCCTGCTGCGGAACGTCAATCCCGACCATCATCACTGGGTTGAGTTGAAACTGATCGGTGGCCCTAAAAGCCCGCGCGACGCGGTCGGCGCAACGGTCTACCTGACGGCAAATGGAATGCGCCAGCGGGGAGATGTTTTGAGCGGCGGGAGCTATCTTTCGTCGAACGACCTGCGCGTTCATTTCGGACTGGGTGACGCGACGGATCCGGGGAGCCTCGAAATTCACTGGCCGTCAGGCAATCATGAGACGATCAAGCTCCCCGCTGTCGACCGCATATATACGATCAACGAGGGGCAGGGAATTACCGGCGCTCTTTGCAGCGGGAGCCCCTGCCGGGAATAGGCACGCAGCAATTGAGGAGATCCTTCGACGCGAGTCGGGCCTGGCGCGCACCGGAAAGCAAGGGCGAGATTCAAGTCGAGTGCTGGCGGGATCGAAGCGGCACGGTTGTGAAAACGGTTTCTGGATTGGTTCGAAAGAATGTAGCTTCCCGCTGGAACGCGATACCGGATACAATGCCTAAGGCTTAAGAGCGGAGCTTTTTATTTCGCTCAATTCGGTAAGCGCTTTCTGGAAAATAGCCATGGGAGCGGGCATCCGGCTGCCGGAAATCGCGCCAGGATCGACAAAGCAGATTTGTGCCGGAACGAACGCACACGACAGAGGCTGGCTGAAAAGCAAATGGAGATGAACGCGAAAATCGGGAGGGAACGAATGAAAACACGAATTGCAATGCTCGCGGCGGCAGTGTTGTCGCTCGGGATCGCGGCGGCGGCCGCAGCGCAACAGGCCGCGCCGGCGGTTCCGGATAAGCTGGCGGTCACCATCGACACGCAAAAGACCGCGGCACCGGTTTCGAAGTACGAGTACGGCATGTTCATTGAGCACATCGGCTCGCTCATCTATCGCAGCCTGTGGGCGGAGATGCTCGATGACCGCAAGTTCTACTTCCCGATTACTTCCAAAGAAGAGGCGGCGCCGGCGCGGCAGGGCGGCGGATTCCGCGGAATGCAGCTTCGCAAATGGCGCCCTGTGGGTCCCGACGAAGTCGGGATGATGGACAAGGACAAGCCTTTTGTCGGCGACCAGAGCCCGCAAATCGAACTCGACGCGAGCGCGCCGCACGGAATCCGGCAATCAGGCTTGGCGCTGGTCAAGGGCAAAAAGTATACGGGCCGGATTTATCTTCGCGGCACGCCCGGCGCCAAAGTGAAGGTCTCGCTGGTTTGGGGCGACAGCGCGAACAATCGCCAGACAGTCTCGATCGGCGCGCTTACCAGCGAATACAAGAAGTTCCCGCTCAGCTTCACGGCGAACGCTGACGCCAGCGACGCAGCCCTGGAGATTACCGGCACAGGCAGCGGCAATTTCCACATCGGGACCGTCTCGCTGATGCCTGCAGACAACGTCGAGGGATTCCGGCCCGACACCATCGCGCTTCTGCGCACGCTTCATTCCGGTATGTGGCGCCTGCCCGGCGGCAATTTCCTCTCTGGCTGGAGCTGGTACAACGGCATCGGCGACATCGACAAACGCCCGCCGAAATTCGATTACGCCTGGAACGCCATGCAGCCGAACGACGTGGGCATGGACGAATTCATGACGCTGTGCAAGCTGATCGGCGTGGAGCCGTATGTCACGGTGAACGCGGGATTCGGCGACGCGCACTCAGCGGCCGAGGAAGTGGAATACATGAATGGCGCCGTCACCACGCGGCTGGGCGCGATGCGCGCGAAGAACGGGCATCCCGAGCCTTATCACATCAAGTTCTGGAATATCGGCAACGAACCCTGGGGCACGTTCCAACTCGGCTACACCGACCTGAAGTATTACGTCCTCAAACACAATGAATTTGCCAGGGAGCTGCGCAAGGTCGATCCGTCGATCACCTTGATTGCTTCTGGCAGAATGCTGGAAACCATGTCCCTGACGGGCGAGAATCGCGCCAAAAATGTCGACAACATGCAGCCGCTGTTCGGATCGGATATCGACTGGACCGGTGGCTTCCTGAAGAACTGCTGGGGCAACTTCGACGGCATCGCCGAGCACTGGTATGAGTCGCCGGGCCGTCACTTCGATATTCAAAAAGCCAAAAGCCTGGCGCCGGATGCGCCTTCAAACGATGCGCAGGTGACATATGACCCGACGACGCTTGAGTTTGCGCGCTACGCCGGCGACATCATCGAGCGCAAAGCCGAAGAATGGGAGGGATACCAGCAGCGATTCCCGGCGATGATCGATAAAAAGATCTTTCTTTCCATCGACGAGTACGCGTACTTCGGCGGTGGCAGAATGATGGGGCCCAATCTCAAAGTGTCGCTCGCCTACGCGATGCTTTTCGACGAGATGATGCGGCACTCCGATTTCCTCACCATGACGGCGCACACCATGGGCGTCTCGACGCTCGACATCAGCCCTGCCTCCTCGGTGCTGAACTCGACGGGTCTTGTGTTCGGGATGTACGGCGATCACTTTGTCGGGACCATTCCGGTTGCGGTTGAGGGCAATTCACCGCAACCGGCGACAGACAGCCAGCGTTACGCCGACGAGCCGAAGAAAAGCTCCGGCAGCCCGACCTATCCGCTCGACATGTTCGCGGCGCTCACGCCCGATCACAAGTTCCTGAACCTTGCCGTGGTGAATGCGACGGACTCGGAACAGAAGTTCGATCTGAGCGTGGCGGGCGCGCACGTGACCGGCCCGGCGACGCTTTGGCTGTTAACGGGCAGTAGCCTTGATGCTGCAAACCATGTGGGCCAGCCGCCACAGGTGGAAGTGAAGGAGATGTCGGTGGGCGATGCTTCAGGGACAATCACCGTCGCGCCGATCAGTGTGAACATCTATCGGTTCCCCGTCGCGCAGTGAGGTGCGTCAACGTCGGCAAGCTTGAGCAACGAAAACACGGGAAAATCGACAAGGAAAAAATGATGAGACTCAGATTCATCGGCTTGTTTGCAATTCTGACTTCATTTGCGACTGTAAGCGCAAGCCTTTGCCTCGCGCAGGTTCAAACCGAAATACCGCCAGTGGTCCCGGGCGCAAAACCCGTGACTGTGGAGCACATCAAGATTCACGGCGCGTCGCTCGAAGGCAATTTGGAGGGCGATGCCGTGGACCGCGACGTGTTTGTGTTTCTGCCGCCGAGCTACGCTAAGGACAAGCATCGGCGCTATCCCGTCGTGTACGCGCTCCACGGATATTCCATCGGGGCAGAGCAATGGACCCACGAGATTCATGTGCCGCAGACCATTGAAGGCGCGTTCGCGCTCGGTTCCAAAGAAATGATTGTCGTGCTGCCCGATTCGAAGACGGTGTACGGCGGTTCCATGTATTCGAGCTCGGCGACCACGGGTGATTTTGAGAATTTCATTGCTCGCGATGTCGTCGAGTACATCGACGCTCACTACCGCACGATTCCCAATCGCATGAGCCGCGGCCTGGTTGGTCACTCCATGGGAGGATACGGAGCGGCGCGCATCGGCATGAAGCATTCCGATGTATTCGGCGCGCTTTACGTTATGAGCCCTTGCTGCCTGTCGGCTCGCGGAGCCGGACCTGCAAACTTAGACAACGAAAAGGCGCTGGCGGCCGTCAAGACGCCGGCGGATGCGGCAAACCTGCCGTTCTTTGCCAAAACTCAGTTTGCCTCTGCGGCGGCATGGTCGCCCGATCCGAAGAATCCGCCGCTCTACCTTGACCTGCCAACCAAGGACGGCGTAGCTCAACCGGACGTTCTCGCAAAATGGGCCGCCAATGCGCCGCTGGCGTTCGTCGATCAATACATCGGAAATCTGCGCCAGTATCGCGCCATCTCGATGGACGTCGGCGACCAGGACGGTTTGCGATTCGATGCCGCGAAACTCCATGACGCTTTCGACAAGTACGGGCTCGCGAATTCCTTCGAGATCTTCCACGGCACTCACACAAGCGCCGTGGCCGATCGCTTCCAGAATCATGTGCTGCCGTTCTTCTCGAAGAACCTCTGCTTCACGGCGGAGTGCCGCTAATCGTCGGGATCATAGGGTTCCATCCCGGCAACGGCCGGCATCAGGCAATCTCGTACGGATGCCGCTGATGCCGCGATAGCAGGCTCGCGGCAATATCGTCGCCCTGAATGATTTCAGTCTTCGGATCCCAGTAGATGTGATGCTGCACCTTCATGACAATCCAATGCAGCAGGCACGTCGAGCAGGCGCGATGGCCGATTTCCGCCGGCGCCACCGGCGCTTTGCGCGAGTGAATGCAATCGAGCCAGTTGCCGTGCTGATCATCGGATGTGTAGACGTGATACTCGTCCGGCCCGATCACCGAATCGAGAATCTTGGGATCGCTGGCGCGGAGGGGGACAATCGGAGCGCGGGGAGAATTCAAGGACGCCGTCGGCGTGGTGCCGGTATCTCTGCAAACGAAAATCCAACCCTTGTCGCCGATCCACTTGATGCCATTTTCGAAGTCGCCCGAGATGGTCATTACCACGCCGTTCGCGTAGCGGCCATAAGTCTTGAATGGGCCATGCACGTTCCAAAGGCCTTCGGTCGGGAACTGCGCCTGGCCCCAGATTTCGACCGGCCCGGTCAACTCCGTGTCCATTCCCCAGTGCGCGGTGTCGACGTGGTGCGCGCCCCAACCTGTAATCATGCCCGCGCCGAACTGCTCCATGCGCAGCCACCCGGGGCGTTCGAATCCTTTTTGCGGCATCACGCGGTCAACGGTGTAGGGCACCTCGGGCGTTGAGCCCAGCCACGCATCGTAGTTGAATCCCGCGGGAACCGTCATCGGCTGCGCATTGCCGCCCGCGGGGTCGCCGGGAAGGCCGATCTCGACGCGCTGCACTGTGCCGATGCGGCCGTTGCGCACCAGTTCCACGGCGCGCGCAAACTGTTTCCATGACCGCTGTTGCGACCCGACCTGCAAAATCCGGTCGGTGGCATTGACGCGGTCGGCCATTGTGCGCCCTTCGCGAATCGTCAGCGATGCGGGCTTCTGAAGGTACACGTCCTTGCCTGCTGCTACAGCGGCCACGGCCAGCCGCGCGTGCTGGTGATCAGGCGTTGAGATCAGGAGCGCATCAATCTCCTTGTTGGCCAGCAGCTCGCGAAAGTCGGAGTAGCCTTTTGTGCCGGTATACGGCGCTCCGAGTTTCTTCGTGTAAGCGGCGTTGACAAACTGCTTGCCGAGCTCGACGCGTTCCGCGCTCAGATCGCAGACGGCGACGATGCGATTGTCGCGGCCGGGGACGCCGGTGAATTGAAGCACGCCCGGCATGTCGTGGCCGCGCGAGATGCGGCCCGCGCCGATGGCTCCTATATTGATGCGGTTCGAGGGCGATGTGGCGCCGAAAACGGAGCTGGGAACGATGGCGGGGAATCCGGCGGCAATGGCTCCGGAAACAGAAGTCTTGAGGAAGGCGCGTCGTGTAGCAATCATGAAGTTGTCTCCCGCACCGCGAAGGCGCTGTGGACCCAATGTACACCAGCGGAGTGAGAGGCGTCGCGGGGATGTGCGTCCCTCTCGCACAACGCCTCCGGTGATAGCATCAATATTGACCGATGCAAACAAAAAAACTGCAAATCATTCCCCTGGGTGGGCTTGGCGAGTTCGGCATGAACTGCCTGGCGGTGCGCTGGGAAGACGACATTATTGTGATTGACGCGGGCCTCATGTTCCCCGAAACCGAGCTGCTCGGCGTGGACATCGTAGTGCCCGATATCACTTACCTCATCGAGAACAAGAAGCATGTGCGCGCTATCGTACTCACCCACGGGCACGAGGACCACATCGGCGGGCTGCCCTGGATCCTGAACGAGCTGAAGGTGCCGGTGTATGCCACGGAGTTCACGCTGGCCTACGTGGAAGACAAGCTCGAAGAGCACGAGCTGCTCGACGAGACTGAACTGATCGAGATTGAGCCGCGAAAGAAGTTCGCAATCGGGCCGTTCACCATTGAGCCCATCCACGTGACGCACTCGCTGGTGGATTGCGTGGCGCTGGCCATCGAGACGCCGGTGGGCGTCATCATTCACAGCGGCGACTTCAAAATCGACCTGGCGCCGCTCGACGACAAAGCATTCGACCTGCACTCGTTTGCCGAGTATGGCAAGCGGGGCGTGCTGGCTCTCTTGCAGGACTCGACCAACGTGGAGCGGCCGGGCTATACGCCCAGCGAGCGCGCCGTAATCCCGCGGCTAGACGAAGTCTTTACGCAGACGCGGAAGAAGCTGTTTTTTAGTTGCTTCTCGTCGTCGATTTATCGCATTCGCATCGCCATGGAACTGGCGCGCAAGCACGGGCGCAAGGTGGCCATTGTCGGCCGGTCGATGGTCGAGAGCTCGGAGATCGCACAGGATTTAGGCTATATCGAGATTCCGCCCGGACTGGTCATCAATCCCGGGCAGATTCGCGACTTTCCGCCCGAGCAGCTCATGATCCTCATCAGCGGAACGCAGGGCGAGCCGCTGAGCGCGCTGAGCCGCGCGGCCGTGGACAACCACAAGCACGCGAAGGTTGAGCCGGGCGACACGGTGGTGCTCAGCTCCAGAATCATTCCCGGCAACGAGAAGGGCATCTTTCGCGTAATCGACCACCTGAGCCGGCGCGAAGCCAACGTGATCTACGACGATGGGCAGCACGGGCTGATCCACGTGAGCGGCCACGGCAGCCAGGAAGAGATGCGGCTGCTCATCAACCTGGTGCGGCCCAAGTTCTTCATCCCGATTCACGGCGACTACCGTTTTTTGCGGCGGCACGCGCAACTGGCCATGGAGACTGGCGCGGTGGATCATGCCATCGTGCTCGAAGACGGCGACGTGCTGGAGCTCGACAAGGACGACGCGCGCAAGCAGGAGAAGGTCACGGCCGGGCGGATTCTCATCGATTCGGGATCTTCGATCGACGTTGTCGAGGATTTGGTGATTCGCGACCGGCGCATTCTGTCGGAAGACGGAGTGGTGCTGGCCGTGCTGGCGATCAACAAGAAGACCGGCAAGGTGGAGCGCGAGCCGGAGGTGCTGATGCGCGGATTCGGCGGGGCCGACATCACCGACCAGGCGCGCGAAACCGTGCTGAAGACGCTGAACGGATTGAGCACGGAGCAGAAATCCGATTACGGCGTGGTCAACGAGCGGGTGCGCGTCGAGCTGAAGCGGCTTATCCAGAAGAGTACCGGGCGTCGACCGATGATCATGCCGGTGATCCTGGAGATCTGAGAAGCAGGGACCAGGGATCAGGGATCAGGGGTCAGGGATCAGGGATCAGAGAATAGGGAGCAAGGCTCAGGGGAGAGCTAGCTGCGCAATGACCGGGCGTGAGAGATTCAGGCGATGAAGGCAAGCTGTTCGCGGCTTGCGGAAAGCGGATGACGGCCGGGCAAGGCAGGACCAGCGGCGGCGCGTTGAGGCGGCGGCGCGTTGCGCTCGACGCCGCGGCAGGGAAGCGAGCGCATCACGATAAAGACTTCGCCAACGAAGAGGCGGGCGTTGCCTTCGAGATCGAGGAATGCGACGCGGGTTTCTTTACAGATCGCCTGCGCTTCAGGCGAAAGGCGCGGCGCGATCAGAACCGGAGTGGCATCCGCGGCGAGATCCGCGGCGGTCTGTTGGAGGTGGCGCAGAGCGGTGTGCAGTTGGCTCGCGTCCTCCGAAGCATGCACTCCGCAGGCCAGCGTGTAAGCATGGCCGAATACCTCAACCTGCGCGACGAATTTGACGGTATGGCTGCGACGCCGCGGCACCCACGTCAGTTCCCTGAGCCGAGCGCCTGAGATTCGGCCGAGCAAAGCGCGAAGCGCGTCGGCGGCGCGCATCTCCAATTCAGTCGAGGTTGCCGTTCTCATGAGCTTCTCCCATTTCGTTGATCACTACATTTGCTGCGTCCTTGCCGGCGGGGCTGAGAACGAAGGAGTTAGTTCCCGAAGGGACAAGGGAAAGGCGAACCGGTGATTGCCCGTTGCCGTTGTGCTGTTTTGACTCCAGCCAGATGCAAAGCCGTGGATCGTCGATCTCCGGATGGTCGTGCCAGAAATTCGGGTTGAGCCCGCACTCGATGCGCAGGTGATCGAGTTGCAGCTCAATTTGCGTGACGCGCTTGGGAAAGAATCGGCGCACGTTGCTTGCGCCGACGTGGAGGCCGGTCACCCGGTGCCCGATGAATTGCGATGTGACGACCATGGAACCCCTCCGAATAGAGTGTGGCCCGTGGAGAGCGACTCGGCGTGGAATCCCGCGTCGAGAGTTCCACTGATGAATTGCGGTCCTATAGCGTGAACCCGGCAACCATCAAGCCGTACGGGAACGCTGTCGAAACCCTGCAGGACCGATTGACGATGCGGCGGCTTGCCTGAACCGATACTTGCCGCGGAGTCTTACCTGGTTGGACTTACAACTCAACTGCCCGGTGAGTGCGAGACCGGCAAAGACGTTCGATTGACGGTACAAGCGCACCGGATGAAAACGAGGGCGCGCGATTTCATTGGCCAGAGGGGGAAAGGAGGAAGGCCAGGATACCTCCGACGTGCGCTTAGCGGTCCGCCTGACCGCCCAGGTCCTTTGCCTCACGTTCTGTGGAAATCTTGTACCTCTTCCGATAC
Organism: Occallatibacter sp.; assembly: GCA_050010795.1. Taxonomy (GTDB): domain Bacteria; phylum Acidobacteriota; class Terriglobia; order Terriglobales; family Acidobacteriaceae; genus Telmatobacter. The sequence goes on along the minus strand of JBEKKI010000009.1, from coordinate 95,911 downwards.
GTTGTCAAGGCAGTTTGATGAAAGTCGAAAGAAGTTCGCGCGGAATCTTGTGGAAAACGGCGACTGAATTTTGCAACTTCGCGACGCGAATTTTTCCGTGGAGTGAGTAAATCGATAAAGCGTCAGCGGGCGCGCGGAGAAGGCTCGTCAGAGAAGATCTGGCCATCGCGGATGTGAACGACGCGATGAGCGAACTGAGCGATATCGGCTTCGTGGGTAACCAGAACAATGGTGTTGCCGCGAGCGTGGAGCTGATCGAAGAGCGCCATGATCTCACTGCCGGTTTTGGAGTCGAGGTTGCCGGTCGGCTCGTCGGCGAGGATGATGGATGGATTGTTGACCAGGGCGCGTGCAATGGCGACGCGCTGGCGCTGGCCGCCCGAGAGCTCGTTGGGCTTGTGGTTCATGCGCGATTCCAGGCCCACGTCGGCGAGGGTCTGCTTGGCGCGCGCTATGCGCTCGGCGGCAGGCGTGCCGTTGTAAATGAGGGGCAGCTCCACGTTGTGCAGCGAGGTGGCGCGGGCCAGCAGATTGAAGGTTTGGAAGACGAAGCCGATTTCCTTGTTGCGGATGCGGGCGAGCTGGTCGTCGTCGAGATCGCTGACGAGCTGGCCGTTGAGCCAGTAGCGTCCCTTCGAGGGAGTATCGAGGCAGCCGATTAGATTCATCAGCGTGGACTTGCCGGAACCGGAGGGCCCCATGATCGCCACGTATTCGTTGTGGCGGATGCGCAGCGAAATTCCACGCAGCGCCTGGACTTGCTGCTCCGACCCCATGTCGTAGGTGCGCCACAGGTCCTCGACGACGATCATGTCGTCTGCATTGACGACCGTCGTCTGCGGTAGTTCCTCGATGCCGATGCCGTTCAGTGCCATGTTCCCTTCCGATTCGTGCCTGAGTTCCGTGCCTGACGGCTGGCGGCGTGGACGCCGCCAGTACAGCCGGCCAGGAGGCCGGCGCTACAGTGAATCAGCTTCCGCTGCTGCCGTTGCTGCCGCTCGTGCCAGACAGCGTGGGCATGGACTTGTCGCGCTTGAGCAATGCGCCGCCTTTCAGGTCGCGCAGCGTCTTGTACGGGCCGGTGACGATCTCCTCGCCGGCGTTGAGGCCCGAGAGCACTTCGATGTCGGTGGCCCCGGTGATGCCCGTGGTGACGGGAACGAACTTTGCGCGCAAGCGTCCGTGCGCATCCTTTTGCGCGATGAAGACGCCCTGAATTGGGTTGGACTTGGCGGGCGCAGAGGCCGCCTGCACGCCGCTGCCGGGCTTGGCGTTGTCCGTCGCAGGATCGTGCATGGTAAGAGCCTGAATGGGCAGCGCGAGCACGTTGTCCTTGTGTGCAGTGGTCACCTTGGCAGTGCACGACAGGCCGGGACGAAGGTCGTCGGAGGGACTGTCGAGCGTAACCACAACCTTGAAGTCCTTTGCTTCTTCAGTGCCGGTGGTGGACTGCGAAGTGGCCACGCCGGTGGAGCGAAGAAGAGCCTGATCGCCGACGAGCGTGACGTGACCTTTGAAGACCTTGTTGGGCAGAGCATCCACAGTGACGTCTGCGGGTTGGCCAAGCCGAATGTTCACAATGTCGGTCTCGTCCACCTTGACCTCGGCCGTAACCACGCTCATGTCGGCGATGGTCATCAACGTAGAGCCTTCGGTGTTCTGGATGCCCTCGACCACGGTCTCGCCTTCGCGCAATGGTTCGTTGGTCACGATTCCGTCGAACGGCGCCACGGAGATCGTGCGGTTGAACATGTCCTGGTTGGCCTTGAGAGTCGCCACCTGCGTCTGCATGTGGCCGCGCGCCGAGTCGGTGTTGGCCTTGGCCTGGTTGAGCTGCGCAGCGGCCTGAGCCATCGAGGCGACGTCGAGATCGTAGGCGGCTTTCTTGGCGTCGTAGTCCTGCCTGGCCATGATGCCGTCCTTGTAAAGCGCCTGCGCCCGATCCCAGTCGAGCTTTTTCTGCTCCAGGTCTGCCTGGGCATGCTCGACGTTGGCCTGAGCCGTCTTTTCGGCGGCAATGTCGGAGAGGATGTCGGTTTTCGCGGCAGCGATCGCGGCTTGCTGGCCGTTCACGCTCGCTTCCTGCTGCACGTTCTCAACGGTGGCCACAACCTCGCCTTTGGTCACCTTGTCGCCCTCTTTAACGTAGAGGTGGGTGATGCGGCCCATGGCGGTGGCGCCCACGTTCACATAATTCCTGGGTTTGATCTGGCCCGTACCACTGACGACCGTCGAGAGTTCCTCTCGCGCCACGGTGCCGGTGTAGACCTTGGTAAAGCCCGATTGCTGCTTGACCACCATGAAGGTAACGAGCCCGGCGGCAACGAGCACAGCGAGAGCAATGAGGAGAATCTTCTTCATGTGCGCACAAAATTCCTGTTTTTTTCTACATTCCAGTGTACGCGATGGCGCGGCGAAATGTTCCCTCGGCGCCGGAGCCCTTTGTTGCAAATGTATGAAAGCGCAGACGCCGGCGAGAGCCGGCTAGGCCGCGGCCCGGAGGGCGCCGCCATCTAGGTTCCCAAAACACGGACGATAAAAGCCTGAAAGTTGGACGTTTCACCGCAGTTCGGGCGAGCCGTGCGCGCCGGAAGTGCCATGGATTGTGGCCTTGAACCGCCGGCTGGCCGTTGACATTTAGGCTTCAGATACGTCCAATGGTCGAACGACCGCGCACTGAACCTTGCCCGACTTCTCACATCGCCGTAAAATGAAGAGATTGCAGGAGTATTCAAGGCAATGACGTTCAACAGCCGCCGTCTTCTTGTCACTCTTCTTGGTTGCGGCCTGATCTTCGTACCCGCGAGCGGGCTTTCGGCCAAGCAGAAGGACCCCCCACCGGCGAAAGATCAGGCACAAGCGCCCGCAGGCGGCCAGGACCAGGAACCGAACCCTCTGAACCGGCCTCGCTCAGACAAAGAGAGATACAAGCAGCAGAAGGAGCTGCGGCAGGAGCTAAAGGGCCCCTACAAGACCTGGCTCAACGAGGAAGTCCCCTACATCATTACCGACGACGAGCGCAGAACGTTCATGAGCCTGTCGAACGACGAGGAACGCGAGGCGTTCATCGAGAGTTTCTGGCTGCGCCGCAATCCCAACCCCGATTCCCCTGAAAACGAATTCCGCGAAGAACACTACCGGCGCATTCAATATGCCAACGACCACTTCGCGGCCGGCAAGCCGGGATGGAAGACGGACCGCGGGCGGATCTACATCATGTGGGGCGCGGCGGACTCGATCGACTCCCATCCCTCGGGCGGAATGTATGAGCGGCCCATCGAAGAGGGCGGCGGCGAGACGGCGACTTTTCCATTCGAAACCTGGCACTACCGCTATCTGCCGGGGATCGGCGAGAACGTCGACATTGAGTTTGTTGACACCTGCCAGTGCGGCGACTACCACTTCACAATCGACCGCAGCGAAAAGGACGCCCTGAAATACGTGCCCGGCGCCGGCCTGACCCAGTGGGAGGAGATGAACCACCAGGACAAGACCGACCGGTTCAAGGGCAACGGCCTGGAGCAGCTCGGCAACGGCAACTTCAGCACCCAAACGCAGAGCAAGGAGTTCGACCGCATCGAGATGGCCTCCAAGCTGTTTGCGCCGCCGCCAGTGGAGTTCAAAGACCTGGACGCCTTTGTGTCGGAGCACAAGGTGCTCAACGGGCCGCCGTTCCCGTTCGATGTGCGCACCGATTTTGTGAAGGTGACCGACAGCATGGATCTGGTTCCGATCACCCTCCAAATCCGCAATCGCGACATCACGTTTGTGACCAAGGACGGAGTGTCGAAGGGCGTGGTGAACATCCTGGGCAAGGTGACCACGATCATGCACAAGACAGTGCAGACCTTCGAGGACACGGTAGAGATCGAGCAGCCCTCCGAGCTGCTGCAAAAGAGCCTCGATCGGAAATCGCTTTATTGGAAGGCACTGCCGCTGAAGCCCGGGCTCTACCGGCTGGACATCGCCATCAAGGACGTGAACAATCCCGACCACATTGGCGTGTACGGCCGAGGGATCGAGGTTCCGGCATACGAAGACGACAAGATCGGAGCGTCGTCGCTGATTCTTGCCGACGAGATGAACACAGTGTCTTCGCGGCAGATCGGGAGCGGCAACTTCATCATCAGCAACATGTTTATCCGGCCGCGCGTGAGCACGAATGCGGCCACGCCGGTGAGCTTCAATCGCAAGACTGACCTGAGTTTTTGGGTGCAGTTCTACAACCTTGGTATTGATGAGGCGACCAAGAGTAACTCAGCGACGGTTACCTACCAGATTACCGATGCAGCAGGGACCGTGATTCTTCAGAAGCAACTGGAATCAAAGGATTTAGGCGCTCACAGTGACCAGCTGACGGTGGACAAGACTCTGCCGATGGCCGGCCTGGAGCCTGGGAAGTATAAAGTGACAGTGAAGATCGACGACGCAATCACGAAACAAGAGATTGCGCAATCGGCATCTTTTGTCGTGGAATAGGTATGATTCCGTGCAAGCGCCAACTGAACCAGAGAATTCAGGAGCTTGCGCGGGTTGTGTTTTGAGTTTGAGGAAGTCAGCCAGGGACGTGGTGGGGTTTCAGATCTGCTGATGAAGCGTAGTACCCATCTCGCCGGTTTAGCCGTGCTGATCGTCTTTGGTGCCGCTCCACTGATGGAAGCGGCAACGGCGTCGGTGTCCGGCCTGGTCCGCGATTCGGCCGGCGTGCCACAGATCGGCGCCGAGGTCCAGCTCCTCCGTCCGGACCTGAGCGTGATAACGAGCGTCTACACGGACGGCGCAGGCCGGTTCGTCATCTCGTCGCTTGACCCCGGCCGCTATGCCATCAAGGCGATGGGCCCGTACTTTCTGCCGTCGCTTCGCGAAGATATCAGAGTTCGTGGCGCCGTCGTCGTCAATCTCACGCTGAATACCCTCTACGAAGTCATCCAATGGCTGCCGGCCCAGCCGCGTGCAGGCGGCTCGCGAAACGACGACTGGGCATGGACGCTGCGTTCAGCGGCGAACCGCCCCCTGCTGCGCTGGCTTGAAGACGGTCCGCTGGTGGTTGTTTCTGACGGCTCAGGCGCGAGGCCGAGGCTGAAGGCTCGTTTGATGGCGACCGGCCAGGCTGGAACCTTCGGCGAAAGCGGCGAACGCTTTTCGACCACCGTGGAAGATACCCCGGCTGACAGCAGGGAACTGCTGGCGCGCGTGGATTTTGCCCCAGGCTCGAGTGCCGGGATGGAATCGATGCTGGGTTTCCGGCAGGACCTGGGGATAGCCGGATCGGTGCAGTCGGTGGCGGCTGTGTCTATTGAGCCGGAAGTCGAGGGTCCGGGTGATCGGGGCCTGGACGAAGCGGCGGTGCGCAGCTTTGAGTCGATGCGTTTTGGCGATGCGATTGAAGCGGAGGTGGGTTCGACAGCGGTGATCGGGCGGCTTGCGGGCGACACGCCGAGCACAGCGACCGCGATGCTGCCGTTTGCCAACGTGGAGTGGCACGGCGGCACGAACACCGTACGCTACCGGATGGCCACGATGACCGAGGAGATGGCTCGGGGCGGCGATGAATCCGAGACCGCGGTTTGGCTGCCGGCAATGGCCATGCGCGACGGCGCGTTGACGATCGAGCACGGATTTCACCAGGAGATCGGCTGGGAGCGGCAGACCGACACATCGGCCCTGGCCGTGATGGTCTTTTCCGATCGCATCGACAATCCCGTTCTCGAGGCGATGGGACACTTCACCGGGAGCGTCCTGCGGGCGTCTGGCGTTCTCTTCGATCCGGGGAGCGATCTGATGCGCGTCGCGGGGCCAGCCTTTTCGTCGACGGGCGTACAGGCCAGCGTGCAGCACCGGCTGCCCGGCGACAACCATGTGCGCGTGAGTTATGCGAGCGGGGCCGCGCTGACGATGCCCACGCTGTCGCGTGCAACCCCACTTGGCGAGGTGCTCGGCGCAGTCCATTCGCGGCATGTGCAGACGTACACAATCGCGCTCTCGGGAACACTGGATGGAAGTGAAACCCGCTGGCGCGCCAGCTACCGTTGGCAGCCCGACGACACCGTGACGGAGGTTGCGCCGTTTGACGCGGACGCATCGTCTCCGTTCCTCAATGTCAGGCTGAGTCAGCCCATTCATATCGCGCGCGAAGGCTCGGGCGGCCTGGAGGCATTGCTCGAGGTGAGGAACCTGCTGGCCGAAGGCTATCGCCCATATATCCTGAGCGACGGCTCGTTGCTGCTGTTCGCCGACAATGCGCGCAGCGTGCGCGCAGGCCTCGCATTTACCTTCTGATTTCCGTATCCATTAAACATTGATTGAGCTGGGGCCAGCGGATATGGCGGGCGTGTGTCTTGTTGCGTGCGCGGAGCTTTGCGTGGCGGCCTTCGAGTAGAGTTGGTGGTGGGTTGCAACATCGATGACTGAGCGAGGGTGTGAAGATGAGTGATGTTCGATTGAGCCGCCGCTCCGCGTTGAAGCGGGGACTGGCAGCCACGGCAATGGCTTCGCTGCCGACAATGGGAAAAGGCGAGGACAACGTGCTGGTGCGCAAGGGCAGGATTCACCAGTCCGCCTGCCGCTGGTGCTACAAAGACATTCCGCTGGACAAGCTCTGCGCGTACGGCGCCGCGATCGGCCTGAAGGGAATCGACCTGCTGGAGCAGGACGAGTGGGAAGTTCCGCGGCGTTACGGGCTGATCTGCACCATGGCCTATGCCGGAGGAGGCACGATTCCCGACGCGCTGAATCGGGCGGAGAATCATGCGGCGATCGAGGCCGCATTTCGCACCAACATTCCGCTGGCGGCCAAGGCCGGCGTTCCGAATGTGATCACTTTTTCAGGCAATCGGCGGGGCATGGGGGGCGACGAAGGCGCGCGCAACACGATTGCGGGACTCAATCGCGTAAAGAAGATTGCCGAGGACAACGGCGTGACCATTTGCCTCGAGCTGCTGAATAGCAAGGTGAATCATCCGGACTACATGTGCGATCACACGGCGTGGGGAGCGCGCGTGATGGAGGAGGTTAATTCGCCCAACGTGAAACTGCTTTACGACATCTACCACATGCAGATCATGGAGGGCGACCTGATCGCGACCATTCGCGCAAACCTCAAGTGGATCGCGCACCTCCACACCGGCGGCGTGCCCGGACGCCACGAACTCGACGATACGCAGGAAGTACAATGGGACGGAGTCATGCGTGCGATTGCCGATGCAGGGTTCAAAGGTTATGTGGCGCACGAATTCGTTCCGGTGCGCGATCCGTTCGCGGGGCTGCGCGCCGCCGTGGACCTGTGCGACGTGTGAGCGGTACGGCGGTTTGCCGGCACTGTTTGCAGGAGAGCTCGAGCCGCAATGAAGTGCCTGCTTCTTTCCAAATACAACCATCTTGAGATTGCAGAGATGCCGGCGCCGATTGCCGGGCCGGGAGAGTTGCTGCTGCGCGTGGAGGCGTGCGGCATTTGCGGCAGCGACGTGCATGGATACGATGGATCGACGGGGCGGCGCATTCCGCCGATCGTGATGGGGCATGAGGCGGCGGGGACGGTCGCGGCCATCGGCGCGGGCGTGGAGGGATACGCGATCGGCGATCGCGTGACCTTCGACTCGACGATTTATTGCGGCGTGTGCGCACACTGCAAGCGCGGCGAGATCAATCTCTGCGACAACCGGCAGGTGATCGGCGTTTCCTGCGGCGACTACCGGCGCCACGGAGCGTTTGCGGAGTTTGTCGCCGTGCCGCAGCGGATTGTGTATCGCCTGCCGGAGAGCCTGGCCTTCACCGAGGCGGCGATGCTGGAGGCCGCGTCGGTGGCGCTGCATGCGGTGCGCTTGTCAGGTGCGGCGGGCGGTGAGACGGCACTGGTGATCGGCGCGGGCATGATCGGGCTGCTGACCCTGCAGGCGGCGCGCGCCGCGGGATGCGCGCGGGTTTTGATTGCCGACGTGGATGCGACGCGATTGCGCCTGGCGGAGAAGCTGGGCGCGGACGAAATACTGCACGCGTCGGGCGCGGAGCTGACGGCCGATGTGCTCGACATGACCGCGGGGCGCGGCGTGGATCTTGCATTCGAGGCAGTGGGACGCGATGAGACTGTGGCGTGCGCGATCGACTGCACGCGCAAGGGAGGCACGGTCACGCTGATCGGGAACCTTGCGCCGACGGTGAAGCTGCCGCTCCAAAAGGTGGTGACGCGGCAGATTCGGCTGCAGGGCTCGTGCGCGTCGGCGGGCGAGTATCCGCAGGCAATGGAGCTGATTGCGAGCGGGGAAATCAAAGTGGGCCCGCTGATCAGTGCGGTTGCGCCGCTCGAAGAGGGGCCACGATGGTTTGAAAGGCTGCACGCTCGCGAACCGAATTTGATGAAGGTGATTCTGACGCCGAGGTCAATATGAACGACGCACTCTTCGATCTGACCGGGCAGGTATCCATTGTGACCGGCACGAGCCGCGGCCTTGGGCAATATTTCGCACGAGCGCTGGCACGGGCCGGTGCCGACTTGGTGCTGACGAGCCGCAAGCGGGAGACGCTGGCTGCGTTTGAGGCAGAGATCAAGGCAATGGGGCGCCGCACCGTGGCGCTCGAGCTGGATGTGCGTGACGAGCAGAGCATTCGGAAAATGGCGGCTGACGCCGAAGCGGCGTTCGGACAGATTCATATATTGGTGAACAACGCCGGCTGCAACATTCGCAAGCCTGCGCTGGAAGTGACATGGGAAGATTGGAACCAGATTCTCGAAACGAATTTGCGCGGAACATTTTTTGTGGCGCAGGCCGTGGCGCGCGGCATGATCGCGAAAGGCTACGGGCGCATCATTAATATTGGTTCGGTGACAAGCGTGTTTGGCTACGCGGGGCTTGCACCGTACGGCGCGAGCCGCGGCGGCGTGCGGCAGCTGACGATGAGCCTGGCCGACGATTGGGGCAAATTCGGCATCACCGTGAATTGCCTGGCGCCGGGATGGTTCCGCACCGAGCAGACCAAGGCGCTCTACGAGAATCAGGAGTGGGTCGATTACCTTGTCGATCGCATTCCCGCTAAGCGGCCGGGCGAACCGCACGACCTGGACGGGGCCGTGGTCTTTCTTGCGTCGGAATCCAGCCGCTACGTGAACGGCCAGACCCTGCTTGTTGACGGTGGCATCTCGGTCGGCTCCACGCGCGCGACGCCCGCACCAAAAAAGCAAACTTAAGACGCGGCGTGAACGCCTTTGCGCCGAAACGCGAATCTACAATGGGTTTTAATGAAGACTTTCCGCCTGGTTTTTGCTGCGCTTTTTCTTGTTAACTTCACTGCGGGTTGCCCGGTTCAAGGGCAGGCTCCGGCTGAACCGCAGGCCAATGCGCCCTCGCCGCAGGATCCCTTGCTCAAGGGATTCGTCGATCCGCCGAACGGCGCGCGGCCGCGCGTGTGGTGGCACTGGATGAACGGCAATATTTCGAAAGAGGGAATCAAGCTCGACCTCGAGTGGATGCATCGCGTGGGAGTGGGCGGCGTGACCATCTTCGAAGGCGCGATCAACACGCCGCAGGTGGTGCCCGAGCGGCTGATTTATATGACGCCGGAATGGAAGGATGCGTTTCGCGACGCTGTGACGACGGCGCGGGGCATGGGCATGGAGGTGGCGATTGCCAGCTCGCCGGGATGGAGCGAAACCGGCGGGCCGTGGGTGCCCGCGGCAGAAGGCATGAAGAAGATGGTGTGGAGCGCGACGCGCGTCGAAGGCGGAAAGCCGTTCACCGGCAGCCTGGCGCATCCGCCCGAGGTGGATGGAACGTTCCAGAACTTCGAGGTTCCGGGGCGGCGCGCGCCGGATGGAAAGATCGTGATTCCGCCGGAGTTCTATGCCGATGCGGCGGTGGTGGCGTACAAGATTCCCGATGGCGACAAAACGCAGGAGGAACTGAATCCGCAGATGACGGCAAGCGGAGGCACGGTGAACGTGGCCGCGCTGTCCGATGGCGATGTGAATACCGTGGCGCTCGATTTGCCCGCCAGCGCGGAAGGCGACGAAGCGTGGGTGCTGTTCGACTACGGCCACCCGCAGACGATTCAGGCGGTGACGCTGGCCAGCCTGAACGACGCCATCAGCGTCTTCGATCACGAAAGCAAGGCGGCGCCGGCGAGGATTGAATCGAGCGACGACGGCGTGAACTTCAAAAAAGTGGCCGACATTCCGTTCACGAGCATCGTTCAGCGGACGGTGGCATTTGATGCGGTGACGGCGCGGTATTTCCGCATTGTTTTTCCGGAGCAGCCGGCGGGCGTGCCGGAGCACGATCACAAAATCACTGAGCTGGTGCTTGAGAGCGGCGCGCGCACGAACGAATGGGAGAAGCGGGCTGGCTATGCCAATGCGCGCGACTTCTACGCCATCCGCGATCCCCAGGTTGCGGCGCAGTTCGTTGTGCCGCAGGCGGACGTAGTCGACCTGACCGGGAAGATGAAGCCAGATGGAACGCTCGACTGGACCCCGCCGGATGGTACGTGGATGGTGCTGCGCATTGGTTATTCGCTGACTGGACACGAGAACGGACCGGCGCCGGCGGAAGCCACGGGCCTGGAAGTAGATAAGCTGAACCGCGACTATGTGAAGAACTATGTGGACGGCTATCTGAAGATGTATGCGGATACGGTGGGGCCGGAGAACTTAGGCAAGGATGGTATCTCGTATTTACTCACTGACAGTATCGAAGTAGGTCCGCAGAACTGGACGGATCATATCCTGGAGGAGTTCGAGAAACGGCGCGGATACGATCCGCATCTCTGGCTTCCGGCACTTACCGGAATGGTTATCAAGAGTACGGAAGATACGGATCGGTTTCTTTGGGATTTCCGGCGGACGATCGGGCAACTGCTCGCGGAAAACCATTACGGCGAGATTGCGGACGATTTACACCAGCATGGGATGAGTTATTACGGAGAGGCGTTGGAGTATCATCGGCCTTCGCTGGGCGACGATATGGAGATGCGGAGCAAGACCGACGTGCCGATGGGAGCGATGTGGACCTATGCGGGCAGCTCCGGTCCGGACGTCGACTACATCAGCGACCTGCGCGGAGCCGCTTCAGTGGCGCATATTTACGGACAGAACCTGGTTGGCGCGGAGTCGATGACCTCGCGCGGGCCGGCGTGGTCGTTTTCGCCGAATACGCTGAAAAAGGTTGCGGATTTGGAGTTTGCGCTGGGCGTGAATCGCTTCGAAATTCATGAGTCCACGCATCAGCCGGTGGCCGACATGGCGCCAGGATTGACTCTCGGGCCGTTCGGGCTGTGGTTCAACCGGAACCAGACATGGGCCGAAGAGGCAACGCCGTGGGTGACTTACCTGGCGCGCTGCTCCTACTTGCTGCAGCAGGGACATTTTGTGGCGGATGTGGCTTACTTCTATGGCGAAGAGGGTCCGCTGACCGCGGTCTTTGGATGGGCGCCGATTGGGAATGCGCCGGAGGGTTATGGCTTTGACTTTGTGAACAGCGACGTGATTCTGCACGAGCTGTCGGTGAAGGATGGGCGGCTGGTAACTCCGGGCGGAACGAGTTACCGGATTCTCTTTCTTGGCGGGCGAAGCCAGCGCATGACGCTGTCCGTGCTGCGGAAGATTGGTGAGCTGGTTGAGGAGGGCGCGGTGCTGGTGGGTGAAAGGCCGATGAATTCTCCCAGCCTTGCGGATGACGAAACGGCCTTTCAGCGCGAAGCGGATCAGATTTGGGGACGGCGTCCGGCCGCCGGCCCATCGATGCGTAAGGTGGGGAAGGGACGAGTGTATTCGGGCATGTTAGCGGACGACGCGCTGACGGAGTTGGGCGTGGCGAAGGATTTTGAATTTGCCGAGTCCGGACTCGGCGCAGCGGTGATACCAGGGGAGCCCGGTAGAGTAAGTGTAAGAATCACGGGCGATTTAGAAATCGTTTCTGCAAATACGAACGCGAATTTGATGTTTCTGCACCGCGAGCTCAAGGACGGCGACCTCTATTTCGTCGACAATCGAGAGGACCGCGCGGAAAACGTGGATGCGACTTTCCGTGTTGACGGGAAAGAAGCTGAGTTGTGGGACCCGGCGACCGGCGCATCTGAGCCGGCGCCGTACAGCATCGCGAACGGACGTACCACGGTTCCGCTGCATCTCGACCCGTATGGGTCGACGTTTGTCGTTTTTCGCTCGCCTGCTCAAGTGCCGTTAAGAAAAGTGGCGGCGCAGGCAGAGACGGCGCTTGCCGATCTCGACGACGCGCTTAATCACAGCTGGCACGTGAGCTTTGAGCCGAACATGGGCGCTCCGGAATCGGCGGAGTTCGACCGGCTCGATTCCTGGACCGAGAATCCGGATAGCGGCATCAAGTATTTTTCCGGGGCGGCGACTTACACAAAGATGGTTGAGATTCCGGCGGATGATTTGAAGGCGGGCGTGCACACCTGGCTGGACCTGGGCGACGTGGAAAATATTGCCGAGGTTGCAGTGAACGGCAAGTATCTGGGCATTTTGTGGGAGACGCCTTTCAAGATCGACCTTACAGGCGAGTTAACGCCGGGCAAGAATCAGATCGTGATCCAGGTGACGAACCTGTGGGTGAACCGGATGATCGGCGATCAACAGCCGTGGTCGCTGAAGAAATACACGTTCACCGATTTCGAGCCGTACAAGGCCGATTCGCCGCTGTTGCCATCGGGCTTGCTGGGGCCGGTGCGGCTGATCTCCGTGACGGAGCCGCAAGCTACAAAATGAGTTCAGCGGAGCAGGAAAAAAGACTTGCAAATTGCAAGGAAAATTGGGAAAAATGGCACAGCGGCGTTCCCCAGAAGCGGACCTCCCGGGTCCGAAGCGGCGTACGAGCCGAGGCCGGAAGCCGGCAAAGGCAGGAGGTAAAGATGAGTGGTGTGCGGGTACTGGTTGGAACGCACAAGGGCGCGTTCGTTCTAAGCTCCGACGGCAAACGCAAAGACTGGAACGTGAGCGGGCCGTTCTTTGCGGGCTGGGAGATCTACCACATGAAGGGCTCGCCCGTGGAGCCGAATCGCATTTATGTTTCGCAGACGAGCGGGTGGTTCGGGCAACTGATCCAGCGGTCGGACGACGGCGGCAAGACCTGGCATCAGCCAGGACTGCCGAATGAAGCGATTCCGCCGCCAGGGCCCCCGGGCGCGCTGCCCAACCGGTTTGCCTACGACACATCGGAGAAGACGGGCAAGCCGCTGACCACGCACCAGTGGTACGACGGCACGCAGCATCCGTGGGAATTCAAGCGCGTGTGGCACATGGAGCCCTCGCTAACGGACGCGGAAACAGTATATGCAGGCGTGGAAGACGCGGCGCTTTTCCGCTCGACGGACGGCGGCGAGAACTGGCAGGAGCTGTCGGGCCTGCGCGGCCACGACACCGGGCCAAAGTGGCAGCCAGGCGCGGGAGGGATGGGACTGCACACGATCATCCTCGATCCGAGCAATCCGAAACGGATCTACATCGCGATCTCCGCCGCGGGCGCGTTCCGCACGGATGACGGCGGCACGACGTGGAAGCCAATCAACAAGGGGCTCCGCAGCCAGTACATTCCCGATCCTAATGCCGAGGTGGGCCATTGCGTGCATCACGTTGCAATGCACGGCTCGCGGCCCGATGTGCTGTTTATGCAGAAGCACTGGGACGTGATGCGCAGCGACGACGCCGGCGACAACTGGCGCGAGGTGAGCGGCAATCTGCCCACCGACTTCGGCTTCGTGATCGACGTGCACGCGCACGAGCCGGAGACGCTCTACGTGGTGCCGATCAAGAGCGACTCGGAACACTATCCGCTCGACGGCAAGCTGCGCGTTTACCGCAGCCGCACCGGCGGCAACGAGTGGGAAACGCTGAGCAAAGGACTGCCGGAGCGGGACTGCTACGTAAACGTGCTGCGCGACGCGATGGCGGTGGACGAGCTGGACGAGTGCGGGGTTTATTTCGGAACTACGGGCGGGCAGGTGTACGCCTCGGCCGACGCCGGCGATACGTGGGCGCCGATTGTGCGCGACCTGCCGGCGGTGCTGTCGGTGGAAGTGCAGACGCTGAACTAGGGAACAGGGAATAGGGAATAGGGAATAGGGAATAGGGAATAGGGAATAGGGAATAGGGAATAGAGTGGGCGCTCAGATGGAGGGCGGCGTGAGCGATGCTCAAGCAAGTATGGCGACGGTGCGCGTGGGGCTGCCCTATCATCTGCGCAACCTAGCGCACGTTACGGGCGATGTGACGCTGGAAGTGGCGCCGCCGGTGACGCTGCGCGCCGTTCTCGACGCGCTTGAAGCGCGCTATCCCATGCTGCGCGGAACGATCCGCGACTACGATACCGGTCAGCGGCGCGCGTTTCTGCGCTTCTTTGCCTGCGAAGAAGACTGGTCGCATGAACCGCACGACAAGCCGCTGCCCGAGGCGGTTGCATCGGGCAAAGAGCCGCTGGTGATTCTGGGAGCGATTGCGGGGGGATAGCTGCAGAGAACAGAGATCAGGGACTAGGGAATAGGGAATAGGGAATAGGGAATAGGGAATAGGGAATAGGGAATAGGGGACGAGGCATCCTGGGTTGCGGCGGGCGCGGCGCGGGGGCAATCATTCCAAATCACAATCTGCTTGTGTGGTGCGGCTTGGGGCGCGTATGGTGCTCTTTTGCCGTAAGCTGCCGTGCGCCGTCGAACGGGGTGTGAAGTGTGTCACTGCGCCGAGCGTGGCATGGCGCAAGCATCCATAAGAGACACAATTCGCGCCGATGCGGTCGGTTCTCGTTGCTCGCTTGATCTGTGGCTGAAATCGGAGCAGGAGCAAACAAGCTGCGGGCCGGGCGGCGCTGAATTTCAGGAGATAAATGGTGGACAACGAGAGTGAGTACCTGGCGCTTGCCAAGACGATCGACCACTCGCTGCTGAACCCGACGCTGACCGATCGCGAACTCGAAGAAGGATGCGATCTAGCGGTTCGCTACAACGTGGCCAGCATCTGCATCCTGCCGTATTACCTGGCGCGGGGCGTGGAGCTGCTAGCCGGGTCAACGGTGCTGGCGACGACGACCATCGGCTTCCCGCACGGCGGGCACACCACGGCCGTGAAGCTCGCCGAAGTGCGCCAGGCGTTGCGCGATGGCGGCCAGGAGCTGGATGCAGTGGTGAACATCAGCAAGGCCAGAAGCAGAGACTGGCACTATGTGAGCGACGAGTTGCTGGCGCTAGCCCAGGCCACGCACGTGAGCGGCGCCAAGATCAAAGTCATCTTCGAGAACGCGTATCTCGATGACGCGACCAAGATCCGCTTGTGCGAAATCTGCGGGGAGATCGGCGTGGACTGGGTGAAGACTTCGACCGGATATGCGCCGGGAGGCGCGACGATTGCCGATCTCGAACTGATGCGCAGACACTCGCCACCGCAAGTGCAGATCAAGGCGGCGGGCGGAGTGCACGATCTGGATACGCTGCTCAAGATTTGCGCGATGGGGGTAAGCCGGGTGGGCATGCGGAGCACGGCGCCGATTCTCGAGGAGTACCGGAAGCGGCTCGGACTGGAACCGATTGCGCAGGCCGTTTCATCGCCGGCGGCTAAAGGATATTAGAGCCTACGCTCGCCGAGGCAGCCCGGTGACGCCGCGGTTCGTTGATGTGTCAGCTTCAAAAAAGTCAGTGCACTGGGGTCGTGGATGAGCAGGATTCTTAGTTTTCTAAAGCCGGCGGCGCATCTGCCGCGCGTGTCGGCAGATCAGATCCAACGCATCTATCCCCGGCTGCGCTGGCGCATCCTTGAGTCGACGTTCATCGGCTACGCGACGTTTTACCTGGTGCGGAACAACCTGCCCGTCGTGTCGAAGGAGATGGGCCAGGCACTGAGTTACAGCAAAGACCAGATCGGCGACATGCTGGCGGTGATGGTGGCGGTGTACGGGCTGGGCCGGTTTGTCATGGGATCGCTTTCGGACCGCAGCAATCCGCGCTACTTTATGCCGCTGGGTTTGCTGCTGACGGCGGCATGCAATTTTGCGTTCGCGGCGGCGAGCAGTTATCCGGCGCACCTGGCGCTTTGGGCGATGAACGGGCTGGCGCAAAGCATGGGGTGGGCGCCGTGCGGGCGATCGCTGAGTCATTGGTACAGCATCCGCGAGCGGGGCACGGTGTTCGGATTCTGGAACCTGGCGCAGAATGTGGGCGGCGGGCTCATCGGCGTGATCGCCGCGTACTCCGCGGTGCTGCTGGGATGGCGATCGGCATTTTACGTGCCGGGCATTCTGGCGACGATTTGCGCCATCTATCTGATGTTTCGGCTGCGCGACACGCCGCAGTCCGAGGGGCTGCCGGCCATCGAGGAGTACAAGAACGACTATCCCGAGGGCGGAGACGGCAAGGGCGAGCGGGAGCTGGGCACGCGCGAGCTGCTTGTCGACTACATTTTGAAGAATCGCGCACTGTGGCTGGTTGCCGGGGCCAACTTTTTTGTCTACATCGCGCGCTACGCCATGCTCGACTGGGGGCCGACGTTCCTGAAAGAGGTGAAGCACGCGAGCCTGGGCCAGGGCGGCATCGGAACGTTCACGCTCGAATTCTCCGCGATGCTGTCGACGGTGCTGGCCGGTTGGCTCTCAGACAAGATCGGCGGGCGGCGCGGAATGATCTGCGTCCTGTGCATGATTCCGGCGTTTCTGGCGTTTGTCGGCATCCTGTACAGCCCGAACAACGAATTGTGGCTCGACCTGACGCTCTTCGGCGTGATCGGGTTCTTTGTGTATCCGGCGCAGATGCTGCTGGGGATTATGGCACTCGATGTGACGTCGAAGAAAGCGGTGGGCACGGCGAACGGGCTCTTGTCGATTCTCGGATCGCTGGGCCGCGTGGCAGAGTCGAAGGGCATTGGCGCGCTGGCGCAGCACCTGGGGTGGAACGCGGCGCTTTACGGCATTCTGGCGTCGGTGCTGGTGGGCATCATGCTGATGGCGTTTATGTGGAACATGACGCCGCAGGGGGCGAGGCAGCGGGTGGCGGCCGTGCGGTAGGGCGGCAGACCAGCGTTCGCGGTGTCTCTGGTCCCTCCGCCCCGGCGGACGAGTGATCACCACCCCACGGACTTGGACCTGTCCGTGGGGACCCCGGACCAGGGGCACCCGGCAGGCTGCGGCGGAGGAGGTTGTAGTATTCGAGTGGGCTCCCCAGGTACAACGAGGAGGCGAATATGAACAGGTGTGCGCAAGGAATCGTGGCACTGGCCTTGGCGCTGGGTCCGCTGGTTAGCTATGGCGACTCGAGCTACAAGGACACGACGCAGATGACGGGCGGCCAACTGGTGGATGCGCTCAAAAACATTCCGTTCATGGGGAAGCAATTCAAGACCATGACTGCGCCGCAGACCACCACGACGCTGGTGCACGGGAACCAGAAGGCGGTGGTGACGGACCAGTCGACGGAGATTTACGACCTGGATAAGCAGGAGGTGATCCACATCGACACGGTGAAGAAACAGTACAGCGTGGATACCTTTGATGACATGCGCAAAGCGATGGCAAAGGCGCCTGACATGATGAAGCAGGCGCAGGCGCAAGCACCGCCGACGCCGCAAACGCAGGCGCCGCCGAGCACTCTGCAGTTCAGCTTTTCGGTTTCGGTGACCGATACCGGCGTTCAGCAGGTGATGAGCGGCGTGAACGCGAAGCAGCAGATCGTGAAGCTGACGACAGTGGTGACGGATACGAGCAAGCCGGGCACCAGCTCGACCTTCACGACGACTTCGGAAATCTGGACTACGCCGGATGAGCCCGAAGAGATGAAAGACGCAAAGGATTTCGATGTGCGCTTTGAGAAGGCGCTGTTGTCGGGCGTGGACCTGACTCCGTACCTGAAGATGCTGGCTGGCGCGCCGCACCCGGCAACGACGCAGGTGTTTGCGAATCAACCGGGCGCGGCCGGGGCCTACGACCAGATGGGGAAGGAAATGGAGAAGATCAAGGGGACGCAGATCCTGGTGAAGACGAGCATGAGCGGAACGGGAACGGGCGGCGCACAGCCGCAAGGGTCGCAGGGCGGGAGCGGAGGCAACCAGCCTGCGGATACGGGGTCCGGAGGCAGCATGATGGCTCAAGGGATCACAGCGCTGGGCGGTTTATTTGGCAAGAAGAAGGCGCAGCCCGCCAGCACCGCTCCGGCAGGAAGCCCAGCGACGCAGCCGCCGCCTGGAGAAACGGTGCTGATGGAAACGACCACGCAGCTTTCAGGCTTTTCGCACGATCCGATTGGGGCGTCGGCATTCGAGATTCCGGCGGGGTACAAGCAGGTGCCTTCCGAGCTGCAGCAGATGCTCCAGAACCATTGAGACGGAGCGAGTGTGGGTTCGTGTTATCCCACATCTCAGAATCGAGACGTGGGGCAACCGGCCGCGAGTGAGCAAGTTAGCGAGTAAGCAAGTTAGCGAGGCAGCATTCGTGCTATCCCAGGTCCCCAAGTGCGAGGGATCTCCACCCCACGGACTTGGACCTGTCCGTGGGGACCCCGGAAGTGAGGCACCCATTTCTTGTGGTGGGTGAAGATTAAGAAGAGCAACCGCAGGCCCTCCGACTCCGTCCGCCACGGCGGACTTCGCTTAGGATGACAAAACAGGGAACAGGTGTCAGGGATCAGGGAACAGCACCGACCCCACCCTAGCCGCAAAGGCAACAACGCGTCGAGGATGGGGCACCCGGCTACCGGTCAACATGCGAGATCGCGCAAGGACGCCGCGACTCAATTGGTGTAGATGCGCACATAATCCACAAGCATTTGGGCAGGAAACGGGGTGGTGCTGTTGGGAGGTCCGGGCCATGATCCGCCGACGGCCAGGTTGAGGATGATGTAGTTGGCCTGGCCTGAGTCATACGGCCACACGGAGCCGCTGAGGGCCGCGATGCTGGAAGGCGTGTAGGTGATGTAGGGCTGGGTGGGATCGTCGACATAGTAGGCTATGCTGCCCTTGCTCCAGATCATGCCGTAGGTGTGCCAACCGGCAGCGGTCTGGCCGGCGGGAAAGTTGTAGTTCGATCCGATGTTGTCGCCGATAAAGCCGGTGCCGTGGATCGAGCCCTTGTTCCAGTCTGGAGTGGCGGCGGCATTGATGCGCTCGAGCACGTCCATCTCGCCACATGCGGGCCAATTGACAGTGGCGATGTTGTTGCCCAAGAGCCATGCGGCCGGCCAGAACCCCTGGGCTTCCGGCACCTGCGCGCGGAATTCGATGCGGCCGTACTGAAAGCTGAAAAGACCCTGCGTCTTGAGGCGCGCCGAAGTGTAAACGCCGGGCGACGGCTGCGCGGCCAGAATGTGCAGATAACCGTCGGCGCCCACGTAGACACTGGGAGCGGAGGGGTTGCATGGAGAAATGGCCGAGCCCCACGCGCAGTAATCTTCAAGCTCGCTGTTGCCCCAGCCGCTTGCGCCTGTTTCGTACGTCCACACGGCGGGATTGGGCTGCGCGTTGGCGGCCGTTGCGTTGGAGAACTCGTCGCTCCACACCAGCGTTCCCGAGGGGATATTTGGGGCAAAACTTCTGGTGGCCACACTGCTGTTGGAGTCGCACGGCGCGGTGGCAATAGCTTTGACGGTGAGGTTGGATGCGACGAGAAACGGCGCCTCGTAGATTGGCGAGGACGTGGTTGGCGTGGATCCGTCTGCCGTGTAGTGAATGGTTGCGCCCGGTGTGACCGACGACAGAGTGACCACGACCGCTCCATTGAGTGCCAGGGTGGTGGTGAAGGCCGGCGCGGCATTGGGCAGCAAACCCGATGGAGAGCTTTGTGCCGCACTTCCGCAGCTAGCGCAGCCAGCCACGACGAGAATGCCTGCGGCTAGCGCACACCTGAACTGGATTCTGTTGAAATCCGACATGGCATTGATCTCCGCTTTCGCTCTGTCTGTCTATTTTCGCGCAAATGGTGCGCGAAGCGTTCGCGATTGAAGGGTCAAGGCACCGGGCGGGCTGGCGGGTTGGTTCGGCGCGCGGTCGGTTTGTGCGACCCCCGACTCTACGAGTCTGCCCCGGTCGCACTCCCCATGCGCATCGCGCACCCGCGGTGCGCGCGGCCCGCTGCGCTCAGGATGGCGGCGCGAAAGGGTGGGGCGGATTTGAGCGCGGCTTCGCCGCGCGGTTTGTTTTTCAAAAAATGGGTGAACGATTTCGTACGGGCTGAAGCCCGTACCCTTCAAAGATGGGTTCTCATGCCCTGATACAGGGCGAAAGGCGGAGATCACGGATCGGAGACCAGAGACCAGAGATCAGAGACCAGGGATCAGGGGTCAGGGATCAGAAGGACGGAGCACCCTGCAGGCCGAAACGCGCGCTTCCAATGCAATTCCTAACTTTTCTTGGTGCGTGTCACCCTCAAAAGCTAACTTTCCTGGGTTACATTCACCCCTGAAACGTAACTTTTCTAGGTGCATGTCTCCGCAAAATGCAACCTCTCAAGCAGACCTTTGGCCACCAAAGCTAACCATTTAAGCGAACATTTGAGGGGGTATGCGCACCATTATTGCGAACATATTGCTTGATTTCACAGGCCTTACCGCATCCGCGAAGGTCCCGCTCACAATTTGTCGATTTCCGCGAGCGCTCGCCGCGCCGGAGTGGTTCCGGCGCCGGGAGCGTCAGGCGCGTCAGTCGCCGGAGGCAAGTTTGGCGATGGCCTCATGGGAAAGAACCGGGCGCTTTTCGCCGAGGTAGCCGTCGGCGAAGATGATGTTGCGGGCGAGGCCGAGTTTGCTGAGAGCCATGATGATGAGGCCGTTGAGGTCAATCTCGCCGGTGCACAGTCCGTGAAAGGCGGAGCGGGGAAAGCGATGGTGGTTGTTGTGGTAGCCGTCGCCGAAGGTGAGCGCCGCAAGAACGGAATTGTTCTTGCTGTTGTTCTTCAAGTTGAAGTTCTCATATCCGAAGGTGTGGCCCAAGGAATTTACAGCCCAGACGGAGTTCTGGAAAAGCGCGGTGCGCAGGAAGGCCGCGAAGACGCAGCCCCACCCGTCGGTCATGCCGCCGAAGGCGTAGCCGACGAGCCAGGGAATGGCGATGGAGACAACCGGCCAGACGTAGTGGGTGCGGGCATAGAACCGGATGACGGGATCTCGGGCGAGGTCGCGGCCGTAGACGTTGATGTCGGTGACGGTGTCGTCGAACATCCAGCCGATGTGAGCGTGGAAGAGGCCTTTGAGCGATGATTCGTGGTCGCAGTGACCGTCGACGAAGGGGCTGTGGTTGTCGCCGCAGTGGTCGGTGTGGGAGTGATGGCGGCGGTGGTCGGCGACCCATGTGAGGAGTGAGCTCTGAAACGACATGGAGCCGGCTGCGCCGAGAAAATAAGCGACCCAGGGAGCGGTCTCAAAGCTTTTGTGCGAGAAATAACGATGGAAGCCGACGCCCGTGCCCATCCCAATAATGAAGTAGCCGATGACGAAGGTGACGACCTCGACCCAGTGGATGGGGTGGTAGAGGAACCAGAAGACACAGGCCACGGAACCGGCGAGGGGAATGCCGATCAGGAAGGTATTGTCGATCCGCTTCTTGAGGGCGGCACGACCGAAAATCATGCCGGGTGGCCGGGTGACAGCGACGGGCAGGCTGGACCGGGAGATCGCCAATTCGCACGCTCCATTCCCCTTTAGTCTCTCAGACAGGGGGGCCCCAGGGCCGTTGGACTTGCACCTTTTTTAATTTTAGATGCAAGAGATGGCCGCCTCGATGCGGCAAACGGTCCGGCTACTTCCAGTTGCCCATGAGGACGAAGGGCGCCCAGTAATATGGATGCGCGTAGCCGGCGAGCGGGGGCTGCTGGGCGGGTTGGCTGTCGACGGCGCTCATGCCGCGGCCGCTCGTATCGGACTGCGGCGCGACCTTGCCCTGAAGCAAATCGAGCTGCGCCTGGCGCAGCGCTTCAGCCTTGGTGACTTTGCCCGCGCCCTCGGCCCAGCGCTTGTAGAAGTCCGCCATCAGCGCGCCTGTGCTGGCGTCGTCCACTTCCCAAAGCGAAGAGATGACGGCCTTCGCGCCCTTGAGCTGTGCTGTGGTGCCGAGGCCGTCGACCTCGCGGCCGTTGCTTGCGGCGCCGCTCATACCGGTTTCGCAGGCCGAGAGCGTGAGCAGTTCGGTGGAGTCAAGCGAGAGGCGCTGATCGTCGCGGAAGCCGGCAACGGTGAGGCGGAATCCGGCGGGACTGTCGGCATCTTTGCCGGCGAGCAGAAGGTAGGATTGGCTGTCGTCGCCGGGCTTGAAGACGAAATGGCTGGCGATGTGCACCACGGAGAATTGCTGGTCGAGCAGATTTTCCATCGCCTTTTGGGTGAACGCGCCGTTGAGCAGAATGGTGCCGGGGAGGGCTCCGTGCGCGGCGGTGGATTGAGGGGAGTGGACGACCTGGTCGAGTTCGCCGGCGACGGCGGGCAGCGCGGGGAGATCGGGCTGGTACTTGTTGGAGATGCCCATGGCGGCGGCGTTGAGGTTGCTGACGTCGGGCTTTTCAGCAAGGTGCGCAATGCTGGCAGGAGTGATGGTGACGGTGGAGTACTTCTCCGCGAGGTAGTGCGCGCCGTCGTAGAGTGCGGCCATGGGAACGTAGCGCAGAGCGCCATCGAGCGACCAGACGAGGGTCTGCGCGTGGGCCTGGTCGAGGTCAGCGGCGATGGGGCCGATGAGGATGGAGTAGAGCTCCTGCGCGAGCGGTCGGGGGTCGCGGCGCGGATCGCGCAGAACCTGTTGGAACGCCGCGACCTTTTGGTTGAGATCGGTTTCGGAGATGGCGTACTCGCGCGCTACGGGCGTTGCGCCGGTGACGACGATAACGCGATAGCGGTCCTTGCTGACTAGCGTGTAGAGCGCCACCGTGCCGGGCGAGCGAGCGACGGCCTGGCGGAGGGTGCTGACGTCGCCTTTTACGTCTTCGACTTTCTGGTTGGCGGCGCTGCCGGAGCCGAAGTCGACGTAGAGGCGCGCGTAGTAGTCATTCAGGCCCTTGCTGGCCGCGTCGAGCTGATCGCTGAGCTGCTGAAAAGTTTTTTCCTGGTCCGGGGTGCGCGCATTGTTCCGGCGAAGCTCGGCCCACTGCTCGCCGATGGCGACGATGTGTGCGGTGGACTTTTCGTAATCGAGTTGTGCCTGCTGCTCGGCGGGCGTGAGAGTGAGCGGCTGGAGCGTGTTTTGCGCTTCGCCGCGCACGTAGTCGGAGTATTCCTGCTCCTTGAGCAGGTCGAGCACCTGCTGCGCCTCGGGCAGGCGGCCCTCAGCGATGAGCAGTGAAGCGAGATCCCGATAGTAGAGGGTTTTTGAGGCGAGGAAGCTGCGCTGCAGCGCGGGATCGAGCCCCTGGATCTGGCCGCGCACCTGCTGCAGAAGATTCACGGCCTGCTTGCCGTAGAAGATGGCGAGCGGCGGATGATCGGCCGTGTGGTTGAGCAGCAGGTCGTGAAAGATTTGCGCTTCGCGGACCGGGTCGCCGACAGCGCGAGCCAGCGGCAGCGCCTGCGCGAAGTAGTCGCGCGCCTTTTCCTTATCGCCCGCGGTGTTCCAGTAGCTGCCGAGATTGTCGAGCGCGAGGGCCTCGCCGCGGCGATCGCCTACGTCATGCCAAATCTGCAAAGCCTGCTCGTAGCTGGCGCGGGCCTTATCTTTCTGGCCCATGTCTTCATACACGAGGCCCATGTTGTCGAGGATGCGCGCCTGGCCGTCGCGGTCCTGCGCGGCCTGCTCGAGCTGGAGCGCGAGGTTGAAGCAGGCGATCGCGCGCTCGCGTTCTTCCGGCGCGGTGAAGACTCCGGCCAGATTATTGAGCACATCGGCCTGGCCGGTTGGGTCCTGAAGATCTTTGTAGAGGTTGAGCGCGCGCCTGTAGTATGTAGCCGCCAACTCCTGCTGCCCGAGATCGTCGTAGACGATCCCGATAGCATTGAGCGTGCTCACTTGGCCGCGGCGCTGGCCGGCGCTGGTCCAGAGCGGGAGGGCCTGGTTGAGCGCGTCAAGAGCTTTTTCGAGTTCGCCGAGGTGCACCCAGACGCCGGCGATGTTGTGCAGGTCGCCGGCGAGGCCATTAGCCTCGTTGAGGCTGCGATGGAGGTCGATGGCTTCGTTGAAGGTCTTGATCGACTCGGTGTTGTCGCCGAGATCGGACTGGACGTTGCCGAGGTTGGTGAGCGCGGCCGCCTGGCCGCTGCGGTTGCCGAGGGCGCGCTGCAGGCTGAGAACCCGCTTGTACGTGGCGAGCGCCTTTTGTTCGTCGCCGGTGGTGCGGTAGAGGATTCCGATGTTGTTGAGCACCCCGGCTTCGCCGGCGCGGTCGCCTGCCTGCTGGTAGAGAGGCAGCGCCTGCTGGTAGTAGTGGAGCGCCAGCGGCGGGTCGCCAATCTCTGAGGCCAGAATGCCGAGATTGTTAAGGGCCTTGGCCTCGCCATCTTCGTCGCCCGCCGCGCGCCACTGCGCGAGTGCCTGGTCGTAGAAGTCGAGCGCCTGCGCGTTGTTGCCTAGATCGTCGTTGATGATGCCGATGCGGTTGAGCACCTGCGCTTCGAGATCGGGGTCTTTCAGCTTTTGTGCGAGGGCGAGCGCCTTGTTGTGGAAGTCGAGGGCTTTTTGGTACTCGCGCAGATTGCCGTTCACCCACCCCATGCCGGTGAGCGCGATGACCTGGTCCTTCTCGTCGCCTGCCGCGGTTGCTTCGTCGAGAGCCTGCTGGTAGGTGGCGAGCGCCTTGTCGTTCGCGGACTCGGTGCGATAGCAGGCCGCAATGCCATTAATCGTGGAGGCCTCGAGAGGCCGGTCGTTGGCGGCGCGGGCCAGCGGAAGCGCCTGGTTGTACGCATCGAGTGCTTTCTTCTCCTCGGAGATGAGGAGGTAGAACTCGCCAAGCTGATTGAGGGCGGCAGCTTCTTTGGCGGGGTCGTGCGAGGCGTGCGCGGTACGGACGGCGGCCTGGAGGCGGTGGAGCTTCTGCTGTGCTTCGGCGCTTAGTGCGGGAAGAGTGCCTGCGCCGGCGGCTGGGGCGCCGGCTGGTGTTTGTGCGCGGACGCGGGAGCAGGGAGGCGTGGCAAGGCACGCGATGACGAAGCAGGCGATAGCGAGCCAAATCGGGGCGAGAACGGATTTGCGCATGTCCCGACCCCCGGTTGAGATCCATAAAACTCGGATGGGGACATTGTAGAGCAGGGAAGAAGGGACCAGGGAATGGGGACTAAGGAATTGGAAAGAGTTGGTTGCGGGAAGGTATTGCGCGGAAGGCCGTTGTGAATTATAGTTAACAGGTGATCGAAGTCCGTCAGACCGGGGTCTTTGCGGATTGGCTTCGGAGATTGCGTGACGAGGACGCGCGGGCACGGATTCAGATTCGGATTCGCCGATTGTCGCTAGGCAATTTCGGAGACGTGAGACCGGTGGGCGGAGGCGTGAGCGAGTTGCGCGTCGATTATGGGCCGGCTACAGAGTCTATCTTCGGGAGTACGGCGAGGTCATGGTTCTATTGCTCGCCGGGGGCACCAAGAAAACGCAGGAGGCTGACATTGCCAAAGCAAAAAGGCTCGCGCATGAGTGGGAAAAGGGCGCTTAGGACAACGGCGTGGGATCCGGCGGAATATCTTGGCGCGCCGAAGGCCGTGGCAGCTTATCTTGAGGCAGCGTTCGAGGACGGCGATCCTGCGCTGATTGCAGCGGCGCTCGGCGATGTGGCGCGAGCGCAGGGAATGTCGAAGTTGGCCAGGCAGGCAGGCGTGACGCGCGAGGCACTCTACAAGGCGCTCTCACCCACCGGGGACCCGAGATTGTCAACGCTTGTGGGCGTGATGAAAGCGCTGGGGATCAAGATCAGGCCGGTCGCGGCGTAGCCGCTCTCTCCAGATATGGCTCATCGAACTTGCGCCCTTCGGTGCGCTCTAGTGCTCGTGTTTGCCGGGGCGGAGCATGAGTTCGCGGATGGCTTCGCGGGGGGCCTTGCCTTCGTTGAGGATGAGCTCCATCTGCTCGGTGATGGGCATTTCGACGCCGTGCTTGTGGGCGAGGCCGAGGGCGGCGCGTGTGGTGAACACGCCTTCGGCGACTTTTCCGCCAAGGGAGTCAAGAATCTCGGGCAGTTTGCGGCCCTCTCCGAGCGCCTGGCCGACCGTGCGGTTACGGCTCAGGCTGCCTGTGCAGGTCAGCACCAGGTCACCGACGCCGGAGAGGCCGGCAAGCGTTTCGCGGCGCGCGCCGCAGGCCACGGCGAGGCGCGTGATTTCGACGATGCCGCGCGTGATGAGCGCGGCGGTGGAGTTGTGTCCGAGTCCGACGCCGACAGCGATTCCGGCCGCGATGGCGATGACGTTTTTGAGCGCGCCGCCGAGCTCGACGCCGACGACGTCAGTGGAGGTGTAGAGGCGGAGGGATTCGGAGGAAAACTCCTGCTGAACCAGCGAGGCGACCTGAGGGTCACTGAAGGCAACAGTGACGGCAGTAGGCTGGCCCTGCGCCACTTCCAGAGCAAAGCTGGGACCGGAGAGCGCGCCGATGGAAAGCAGAAGGCCGGCAGGCTCGAGAGTCGCCGAGAGAACCTGCGTCATGCGGTAGAAAGTTCTGTCTTCGACCCCTTTGGTGGCGCTGACGACGAATTGACCGACGCGCAGGCAGTTGCGGATGCGGAGCATCGTGGGCCGCAGGAATTCCGACGGGATGGTGGAAACGACGATGTCGGCAGCGGTGACGGCCGCGCAGTCGGACGTGACCGCGATGGCGGAGGGGAGGGGAAAGCCAGGAAGGAACTGCGCGTTTTCTCCGGCGTCGATGATCTGCTGCGCGAGTTCCTGTGTATGCGCCCAGAGGGTGATCTGGTGGCCGCTGCGGCGATGAAGCGAGAGCGCGATGGCTGTTCCCCACGCTCCTGAACCAAGGATGGCAATGCGGCTCATGCTAGCTTGTGGACTCCGATTCGGGTTTCAGTGCCGGCAAACAGGCGGCGGATATTTGAGTGGTGCTTGACGATGATAAGCAGAGCCACAAGAGCCGCGGCCACAAAGTAGAAGGGCGGACGCGATCCGGTGACAAGGAACCATGCGAACACCGGAAAGCTGGCGGCACCGACGATGGAGGAAACGGAAACGTAGCGGCTGATGGCGAGGACCACGGCAAAGACGCCAATAGCAGCCAAAGCGGCCCAGGGCGAGATGAAGAGGAAGACGCCGAATCCGGTGGCGACGCCCTTGCCGCCGCGAAACCTGAGCCAGATGGGGAACATGTGACCGAGCACAGCGCAGAGGGCCGCGAGAGCCTGCGCTGTGCGCAGCGGAACCGAGGGCATCCAGAGCGAGGCGAGAAAGCCACCGAGCCAGACGGCCGCACAGCCCTTCAGCACGTCGAGGATGAAGGTGGCTGCGCCGAGACCCTTGCCGCCAGCGCGAAGGACATTGGTGGCGCCGATGTTGCCGCTGCCTTTGGAGCGAATGTCTTCGCGGCGGAAGATGCGATAGATCAGGTATCCCGTGGGGATGGACCCGAGGAGGTAAGCGACGATAGCGATGCCTACGAGGGGCACAACGACAGAGTTTAGCAGGTGCGGGTTAGCGAATGACGCGGGTCCGCGAGGCCGGATGGGACGGGGTGAGCCAGGCATGCCGGTGATGTAAGGTGCGACCGCAACGGCAGTGAAAATGATCACGGCGAACATGCCACGAGACTAGAGGATCGCCTTGCGGGCGGCGCGGACCTCGGCGGCAAGGACCTCGAGCAACTTTAGAGCCAAAAGCGGCTCAGAATTCATCAAGTTGGTGAGTCCTTCACGGCTGATGAAACTGACCTGTGCCCCGGCGAGTGCAGTTGCGCTCAGCGAGTAGGGCTTATTGCTGATTGCGCCGGGGAGTCCAATGACGGAGCCGGGGCTTGCCTGCACAGCGAAGAGCGATCGGCCGTCCTGCGCCATCAGGCTCAACGTAACACCGCCGTCGTAAAGAATGTAGGCGCCAACGGAGGGGTCGTCCTGGCGGAAAAGGACGCGGTCAGAATGGCAGGGCACGGGCGTGGCATGCTTTCGGAGTTCGCGGACCAGCTCGGGGTCGGCGAGAAACGAGGCAGGGTCAATTTTATCGAACGTCTTTCCCTGTGGAGTAGAGGCATTCATCAATGTGCTCAGCTTTCTCCTATTGAAAGCATCATGTCATCAATGAGCGCTTCAATTTTGTGATTCAGGTCACGATCAGATGGTCAACAATACGGCCGCTGGTGCGGCAGGTCACAGGTCCGAGCCAGCGGCAGTGGTTGATCGGGCCAGAAGCAAAGCGCTTCACCGTGCCGGTTCGCTTGCGGGCAAGGGCAGCGCACGAGTCAGCGCGGAGCTCGGATACTCTCTACCCATGATGATAGCTGTACCCCAAGTTGGGGGCGCGTCAGGCGTCCGGCGCGATGCGCGCCAAAACGGTAAGATAGCGGTTTTTCAGGCGTTTGCGGCAGGCCAAAGGCTGCACGCGGCCGTTGCGATCGGTCTGTGGTGCCGGCAGGCTCCGATAGAGCGGTTCTCCAGTTAGGGCCTGTTAACAGTACCCTAGTATGTGGCATTTTCCGGTGTCGTGCAGGGGGCTTTTTCTTGAGGAAAGAGCCACTTAGCCGTCGTAGCTCCGCCTTAGAGCGACTGGAGAACCACTGTAGACTGGGAGCAGGTTTGACACGCGATGGCAGGCATTTTTTCGAGGATCGGGACCACCCTGGAGATGATCAAGTGGGAGCACTCGATCTTTGCGCTGCCGTTTGCCTTGACGGCCATGCTGCTGGCGGCGGGCGGTTTGCCGGGCTGGCGGACGGTGGCGTGGATCGTGGTGGCGATGGTGGCCGCGCGGTCGACGGCCATGGCCTTTAACCGCTGGGCCGACGCGGATCTGGACGCAGGGAATCCGCGCACGCGGACCCGCGCGATTCCGGCTGGACTGCTGAGCAAACAATTCGTGCTGGGGTTCACCTGCGTGGCGGCGGCGGTGTTCTTATTGGCGGCGGCGGAGCTGAACCGGCTGGCCCTGGAACTGGCGCCGGTGGCACTGGCGGTGCTGCTGGGGTACAGCTACCTGAAGCGCGTGACGCGGTGGTCGCACCTGGGTCTGGGGCTTGCATTAGGGCTGGCGCCCGCGGCGGCGTGGATTGCTGTGCGCGGCAGCCTCGATCCTCGCATCCTGGTGTTGACCGGAGCGGTTACGTTGTGGGCAGGCGGGTTCGACGTGCTCTATGCCTGCCAGGACTACGAGCACGATCACGCTGCAGGACTGCACAGCCTGCCGCAAGCGAACGGGCTGACGGTCGCGTTCTGGACGGCGCGCCTGATGCACTTGGCGATGCTGGCGCTGCTGGTGTGGCTCGGGCAGCTGTTCAATTTTGGGCTGGCGGGGTGGCTGGGTGTTGGCGTGGTGGGGCTGCTGCTGGCGTATGAACACTCGATCGTTTCGCCGCGCGATCTGCGCCGGCTGAATGCGGCGTTCTTCACCATGAACGGCGTGATTGCGATGGTTTTTCTGGCGTTCGTGACGGCGGATTTGTGGATGAAGAAATAGAGATCAGAGATCAGGAAACAGGGAATAGGGAATAGGGAATAGGGAATAGGGGATGGGGATCGCAGACCGGACGCAGAGCGAGGGGCATGATGCTGTTCATGAAATCGAACAGGATGGTCCTCGCGCTTTTCGCATTGCTACCGGCACTTGCGTCTGCCGCTGCTCCCGCCTGCGACTCGAAAGCAAAAGTTCCCGACACAGCGCGCACCTTCGCAAAGACAAGCAATGAGGACAATTGGAGAGAATACCGGAATATCGAGGCAGTTCCCGATCTCAGCTTGGACGGCGCAGCCTCAGCTCAGTTCTGGCAGGACCAGGATGGGGTTCTATCAGCACTTATCGTCGAGCCCGGCGAGGACTTTTGGATATACACTCGCTCGTGTTTTAACCGGGGAGGCAAGCTTGTCGGCGTCGCCTTCGAGGTGCGAACGGCGTGGGGATGGAGTTTTCGCGAGGACGGGATAATTGTGAAAGGGCAGCTGCAAACAGTTTCGTCTGGATTCTTTAACACCGAGAATGATCAGAAAACCCCTCGCCCGGATGCCGCGGATGACATCGCCGATGCTTTGAGGCCCACTTTGTATTTTGAGACGACGAAGCTGCCTTTTGCCGCACTGCTTAATCGAAACCCAACAACGAAGCCCAAATGAGTCAATTCCACTCGGCGCCGTGTGGTATGGTGCGAGAGGGAAGCGCGGACGAGCGGTGATGGCTCATCGCGCGGCCGGGGAGCACTCGGCGACACGATGAAAATTGCGATTCAAGGCGAGCCGGGCTCGTTCAGTCACGAAGCGGCGCTGAAGCTAGTGGCTAGCGCGGAGATTTTGCCGTGCGCGCTCTCGGCGGAGGTGTTTGCGGCGCTGGACTCAGGCGCCGCCGATGCTGCCGCGATTCCCATTGAGAACAGCCTGGCCGGCTCGGTGCTGGAGCACTTTGACCTGCTGCTTCATCACGATGTGAAGGTGGTGAAGGAGACGCTGCTGCGCATCCGGCACAACCTGATCGCGATTCCGGGCACGAAGATCGGCGAAATCGAACGGGTGTATTCGCACGCGGTGGCGCTGGCGCAGTGCCGGCGCTTTCTGGCCGAGCATCCCGGGATGAGGGCCGTCGCCTTCTACGACACTGCGGGGAGCGTGAAGCAACTGGTTGGTCTGCGCGACAAGCATGCGGCGGCGATTGCGAGCGAGCAGGCGGCCGCGACCTACGGTGCGGAGATTCTGGCACGCGGCATCGAGGACGATCCCGAAAACTACACGCGCTTTTTCCTGGTGCGGCGCGCCGGCGAGGCGGAGGCGGACCTCGATTCGAACAAGATGAGCGTGGCCTTTACGCTGGAGCACAAGCCGGGGTCGCTCGTGGCGGCGTTGAGCGCGCTGAGCGCGATGGGCACCAACCTGACCAAGATCGAATCACGGCCGGTGCACGGCAAGCCGTGGGAGTACATCTTCTACGTGGATTGCCAGATCGGCTCGCTCGAAGAGGGAACGCGCGCTCTCCAGGCGCTCAAGGCCCACTGCGGCATGGTGAGGGAACTGGGGCATTATCGGGCAGCGGAGGGCTGACGGCAGCGCCAGTCATAAAAAAACGAAAGGGACGGACTGATCATCCGTCCCTTTTATGTCGATCTCTGAGGCCTGATCGCCGTTTTAGAAGTGGTAGGCTACGCCGATTGTTGGCACGGAGATGTTGTACCAGCGGTTGGTGCTGAAGTTATAGTTGCCTTCGCCGACGCCGAAGGTGGGCACCTTGGTGGCAATTCCACGATACTCCACGCGAACATCGAAGCTTGGACTGACCTCGTAGGCAAGTCCTGCGCCGTACATTGCGCCGATCTCGGTCTGCTGGTGAGCGTCAAGAGTCTTGGTGCCGGAATTGAGGATGGGCAGGAAGACAATTGCCGACGGCCCGGCCTCGACAAACGGATTGAAGTTCTTGAAGACGAAGTAGCGCACGTACGCGCCCGAGATCTCCTGCGTGCGGGCCAGAATGCCGATTCCGCCCTGGAACTGGGGTCCGTAATAGGTGATTTTGTTCTGGTAGGTGATGCCATAGCTGGCTTCGAGAGCGCTTGTGGGCGTGAGCATGAAGCGATAGCTGAGGACAGACCCATAGGCGGTGGTGGAGTGTACCTGCACATCTGTGGAAGAGGCCTTGAACGGCTCGATCCAAGCGGTTCCGCTAAGGCTGACGTCCTGGCGGCTTTCCTGGGCGCGGCCCGCGGCAATGCCCATGGCCAGCAGAAAGACTAAAAAAGCGATCTTCTTCATTCGATCCTGATCCTCACGACTACACAACGACGCGGCCGGCAATAAACGTGCCGAATTCCGCACTCTGGTCCGGCGCGCCGAATCCTCCCGGGCCCCGCTCAGAGCATTGTAAATGGCCCGGGCGGGGTTGGGGGCGGAGCGCGCATGAAAGCTTACGGGGCTTTAGACGCGACAGGCGGAAAGAAGAGAGGAATAGGGAATAGGGAGAGGAATTCTTGACGGCATTGATCCAGTGATTCGCACTGACTTCGTGCTTTCTAATCCCTAATCCCTAATCCCTAATCCCTAATCCCTAATCCCTAATCCCTAATCCCTATTCCCTATTCCCTATTCCCTGCTTCTTCACCCGGCGCGCTCGACCTGGTAATAAAACGGCGGTCCCTTTTCTGCAGCCATGGTCCTGAGCGTGTGCAGGAAGGCCTTGGCGGCATACGAGAGCGTACCCTGGCGGCGGTGTGCGAGACGCAGCACGCGGCGCACCTCGAGCTCATCGACGTGCACGCGGACGAGATCGCCGGTCTCAAGTTCGCGTGCCACGGAGAGGTGGGGAACGAGCGCCACGCCGTTTCCCATGGCCACAAATCGCTTGATGGCCTCGATGGTGGGCAACTCGATGCCCATGTTGAGCGGGGTGCGGTATCGCTGGAAGGCCTCAATGACTTTGCGCCGCAGCGGCGAGGCGACGTTGTGGGCGATGAAGTTCTCGTTGCCCAGGTCGCGAATGGAAACCCGCTCCGCGCGGGCGAGCGGATGATGCGGGCTGACGATGAAGGCCAGGCTGTCGCCGTAGACGGCGATGGTGCGGAGTTGCGCGGGGTCGGGGCGAAAAGAGATAACGCCCAGCTCGAAGCTGCGCAGAGCGAGCTCGTCGGGGATGCGCGAGGCCAGCATGCGCTGCACGGTGACGCCGACGTGGGGAAATTCGCGGCGGAAGGCGTCAATGGCCGGCAACAGGTACATGCAGGTGTATTCGTTGGCGGCCAGCTGCAGGTGGCCGCGCTCCAGGCTTTTTAACTCGCCGAGCGCGCTTGAGGCCTCGCGGCGCAATGCCAGCAGGCGCACAGCATAATCGCGCAGCAAAACGCCGGCGGCGGTGAGGGAGCCGTCGCGCGCGGCGCGGTCGAAGAGCGTTTCGCCGACAGCGTTCTCGAGTTTGCGGATGACCTGGCTGACGGCCGGCTGCGTTCGGTGCAGGCGCTGCGCGGCGCGCGAGAAGCTGCGTTCTTCGGCGACGGCGAGGAAGGTTTCGAGCTGGGAGAGTTCCATGCCATTCCTCCGGAATACAGAGATCAGAGATCAGGGATCAGGGAACACCGATCAGAGATCATAAGAAATTGTAATACATTCCCAAAGAATTATAACTTTGCCTTATAGGCACTCGATACGTGACAATAAGGAAGCTGGACGAGGTCGGACTTCCCGGCACAAACACAGCAGGCATAAGCACATGAGCAACGATCATGTAGTCTTTTTCGACACCACTCTGCGCGACGGCGAGCAGTCGCCCGGCTGCAGCATGACGACGCAGGAAAAGCTCACCATGGCCCACGCCCTGGAAGATCTGGGCGTGGACATCATCGAGGCCGGGTTTGCCATGGCCTCGGAGGGCGACTTCGCAGCCATCGCGACGATAACGCAGGCCATTCGCAAGCCGCGCATTGCTTCGCTGGCGCGGGCGAAGACCGAGGACATCGAGATGGCGTCGCGGGCGCTGCAGTTTGCCGATCGGGCGCGGATTCACGTCTTCCTGGCGTCGAGCGATCTGCATCTCGAGTACAAGCTGAAGATGAGCCGGGCGGAGGCGCTGGACCAGTGCGGCGAGTCGGTGCGGCTCGCGCGTTCGCTGTGCGACGACGTGGAATTTTCGCCGGAGGATGCGACGCGCTCGGACCGCGACTTTCTGGTGGAGATGGTGCGCATCGCCGTGGAGGCGGGCGCGACGACGATCAACATGCCCGACACAGTGGGCTACACCACGCCCGAAGAGTACGGGAAGATGTTCCGCGAAGTGCGAGAGCGCATTCCCGCGATCGACGAGAAGGGCATTGTGCTCTCGTCGCACTGCCACGACGATCTGGGGCTGGCGGTTGGAAATTCGCTGGCTGCCATCGAGGCCGGCGCACGGCAGGTGGAGTGCACCATTAACGGCATTGGCGAGCGCGCGGGCAACGCGGCGCTCGAAGAGATTGCCGCGGCGCTTTATGTGCGCGGGGATCGATTCGGCGTGTCGACTTCAATCAAACTTGACCAGCTTTATCCGACCAGCGAGGTGCTGGGCCAGCTCATCACATTCAAGCCCTCCCCCAACAAGGCGGTCGTCGGCGCCAATGCATTCGCGCACGAGTCGGGCATTCACCAGCACGGCATGCTGGCGAATCCGCTGTGCTACGAGATCATGACGCCGCAACTGGTGGGCGTGGCGAAGACGCATCTCGTGCTGGGCAAGCACTCCGGCCGCGCGGCACTGCGGCATCGGCTGGAGCAGCTCGGATTCACGGTGAGCCGCGACGAGCTGCAGCACGTGTACTACCGGTTTGTGGCGCTGGCCGATCGCAAGAAGAACATCTACGATCAGGACCTGGTCGGATTGCTGCCGGACAACATTCGCGAGCGGCGGCAGGTGCCGGTGAGCGAGCTGGACTGAAAAATACAGGGAATAGGGAATAGGGAACAGGGACCAGACTCGCCGACCCCCGACCTTTGACAACTGCGAACTGAGAACCGAGAACTGAAAAATGAAGATGAGGATTCTTGTAACAGCCGGCGACGGCATCGGCCCGAAGTGACCAACGAAGCGGTTGCCGTGTTGAAGATGGCGGGACGCTGGCTGCGAATCCGGCACTGAGCGTTCGTAATTGACTCGTTATCCCTGATTGAAGTGCAAATTTCAATTAACAATCGACGATGAGGAGAAGAAGACAGGAATGAAACTGAAGATTCTGGTAACGCCGGGAGACGGCATCGGCCCTGAAATCATGGAGCAGGGGATCGCGGTTCTCAAAGAGGCAACGCAGGCCGGCGGCCACACGTTGGAGCTCGACTACAAGCGCGTCGGTGGCGTGGCGATTGAACAGGATGGCACACCTCTGCCCGCTGACACGCTTGCTGCCGCGCTCGATTGCGAAGCGGTATTTTTGGGCGCCGTGGGAGACGACAAATTCGATGCACTGCCGGCAAGCAAGCGCCCCGAGGCCGGCCTGCTCGGACTGCGCGCTGCGCTGGGCGGCTTTGCCAACCTGCGCCCCGTCTTCGCTTTCAAGGAGTTGACGGTCAACAGCCCCCTGCGGCCCGAGATCATCGACGGGACCGACATTATGTTTGTCCGCGAGTTGCTCGGCGGCCTCTACTATGGCAAGCCGCGCGAGTGGAACAAGGAAAAGGGCGAAGCCTTTAACACGATGCGCTACACCCGCGACGAAGTGGCGCGCGTGGCCCGCATATCCTTTCAGTTGGCGCAAAAGCGCCGCAAGCTGGTCACCAGCGTGGACAAGGCCAATGTGCTCGAGGTCTCGCAGCTTTGGCGCGACGCGGTGACCGAGGTGGCCAAGGAGTTTCCCGATGTGACGCTGGAGCACCAGTTCGTCGACGCCATGTCGATGCACTTGATGAAGCGTCCGCGCGACTTCGACGTGATCGTTACGGAGAACACGTTTGGCGACATTCTCACCGACGAGGCCTCAGTCATTACCGGCTCGCTCGGCATGCTGCCCTCGGGGACCGTCGGCGGCAAGGTCAATTTGTATGAGCCGGCTCACGGCTCGGCGCCCAAGCACGCCAACAAGAACATCGCCAATCCGCTGGCCACGATTTTGACCGGCGCGATGCTTCTGCGCCACTCCTTCGGGCTCGATGCCGAGGCTGACGCGATTGTGAAGGCTGTGCGCAAGGTGCTTGAGGCCGGCTTCCGCACGCAGGACCTGGCGCGCACCAATCCGGAGGGATTGACCGTGCTGGGAACGCGCGAGATGGGCGCGAAGATACGCGAAGCGGTTAAGCAACTGCTCGTTCACGCGTAGGAACTGGGAGCAAGCGACAACAGTTAAGGGGTTTCATGAACAGCGAACCGAAGACACTATTCGAGAAGGTGTGGGAGCAGCATGTGGTGGTGGAGCCGAAGGGCGAGCCTACGCTGCTCTACATCGATCTGCAGCTTGTCCACGAGGTGACGTCGCCGCAGGCGTTCGAGGGGCTGCGGCTGGCGGGTCGCAAGGTGCGCCGGCCGGATCGGACGATTGCCACCGTCGACCATAACGTGCCGACGACGAAAGAAGGCCGGCTGAATATTGTGGACCAGATTTCGGCTACGCAGATTGCGACGCTGCGCAAGAACTGCGCGGACTTCGGCGTCGAGCTGTACGACGTGAATTCGCGCGAGCAGGGCATTGTGCACGTGATCGGGCCGGAACTGGGATTGACCAAGCCAGGCATGACGATTGTGTGCGGCGACTCGCATACCTCGACGCACGGCGCATTCGGGGCGCTGGCGTTCGGCATCGGCACCAGCGAAGTGGAGCACGTGCTGGCTACGCAGACGCTGCCGCAGTCGAAGCCGAAGACTTTTCGCATTGCAGTTGAGGGCAAGCTGCCGCTTGGTGTGACGGCGAAGGACGTGATTCTGGCGATCATCGGCAAGATCGGCACCGACGGCGCGACGGGCTGCGTAATTGAGTACTCGGGCTCGGCGATCAGATCGTTGTCAATGGAGGGACGCATGACGATCTGCAACATGAGCATCGAGGCGGGTGCGCGCGCAGGGATGATCGCGCCGGACGAGACGACGTTTGCATACCTCGAAGGGCGTCGATTTGTTCCAAAGGGAGAAGCTTGGAAGGCCGCGGTGGCGGAGTGGCGCAAGCTGCCGAGCGATCCCGGCGCGAAATTCGATCGCGAACTGGTGATTGATGCGGCAGCGCTGGTTCCTTACGTGAGCTGGGGGACAAGCCCCGGCATGGTGGCGCCGGTGACGGACACGGTGCCCAATCCGGCGGCAGCGGAGACGGAGATTGAGCGCAAGGGCTTCGAGCGCGCTCTCGAATACATGGGACTGAGGGCGGGAACACGCCTTGAAGAGATTCCGATCGACCGCGTCTTTATTGGCTCCTGCACGAACGGCCGCATCGAGGATCTGCGGGCGGCGGCACGCATCGCGCGCGGCTACAAGGTTTCAGCAAAGGTGAGCGCGATGGTGGTGCCGGGCTCTCAGCAAGTGAAGGCGCAGGCTGAGGCAGAAGGCCTCGATCGCGTTTTTCTTGTGGCGGGGTTTGAGTGGCGCGAGCCGGGCTGCTCGATGTGCCTGGGCATGAATCCCGACATTCTTTCGCCGGGCCAGCGCTGCGCTTCGACGAGCAATCGCAACTTCGAAGGGCGGCAGGGACGCGGAGGACGCACGCACCTGGTCTCGCCGGAGATGGCCGCGGCAGCCGCGATCACCGGGCACTTTGTGGACATTCGCAATTGGCGCGTTCGTGAGGAGGTAAAAGCCTGATGGAACCGTTTCGCACATTGACCGCACTGGCCGCGCCGCTCGACCGCGCCAACGTGGACACCGACCAGATTATTCCCAAGCAGTTTTTGAAGCGGATCGAGCGCACGGGCTATGGTGATTTTCTGTTCTTCGATTGGCGGCAGACGCCGGAAGGCGCGCCGATCGCGGGGTTTGTGCTGAACGATCCGCGCTACAAGGGTGCGAAGATTCTGATCGCAGGCAAGAATTTCGGCTGCGGATCGAGCCGCGAACATGCGGCGTGGGCGCTGAGCGACTACGGCTTTCGCGTGGTGATTGCGCCGACGTTCGCCGACATCTTCTTCTCGAATGCGGGAAAGAACGGCATCGTGCTGGTGCGGCTGACCGAGCAGGAAGTGGGCACGCTGCTCCGGAACGCGCAGGGAATTCCGAATTATCAGCTCACGGTTTCGCTCGAGGAGCAGACGGTGACGGATGGGCGCGGATTCAATGCGAAGTTCGAGTTCGATCCATTCCGCAAGTTCTGTTTGCTCGAGGGGCTCGACGATATCGGTCTGACGTTGCGGCACGCAGCGGCGCTGGACAAGTTTGAAACCGCGCACGAAGCGGCGGGGTGGCTGAAGGCGAAGTAAGGCAGTTTTCCAAAGGAGTTGTTATGGGACACAAGGGAAACGCGAAGACGAAAGAGAACGCGGCGAACGGGAACGCGGCCGCTCCGGCAACGAGCGCGGTGGATTCGCTTGCGCATTTGACCACGCCGACGAAGCTCACAGGCGCTGAGATTTTGTGGGCCACACTGGCCGGCGAGGGCGTGCGCGATGTGTTCGGCTATCCCGGCGGCGCCATTCTGCCGGCGTACGATGCGCTGCGCAAGTTTCCCATCCGCCACGTGCTGGTGCGCCACGAGCAGGGCGCCGCGCACATGGCAGACGGCTACGCGAGAGCTTCGGGCGGCGTGGGCGTTGCAGTTGCGACCAGCGGGCCGGGTGCGACGAACCTAGTGACGGGCATTGCGACGGCGATGCTCGATTCGATTCCCATTGTGTGCATCACGGGCAATGTGTCGAGCAAGGTTCTGGGCACCGACGCGTTCCAGGAAGTGGACATTACGGGCATCACGCTGCCGGTGACGAAGCATAATTTTCTGGTGAGCAAGGCGGAGGATCTGGCTCGTGTGCTGCGGCAGGCGATCCAAATTGCGAAATCGGGGCGCCCCGGGCCGGTGCTGGTCGACATTACAAAGGACGCGCAGCAGGCGACGGCGGAGTTCGATTTTGAAGCGGCCAAGCCGAAGCCGTATCGCCCGCATCCCATGCTGCGCGTGGAAGAGTCGGGTTTGGCGCAAGCGGCCGAGCTGATTCGCAATGCGAAGCGGCCGGTGATCCTGGCTGGGCACGGCGTGATGGAGTCGGGCGCGATGGAGCAGATGCGCACGCTAGCTGAGCGCGCGCAGATTCCCGTGGGATTGACGCTCTTGGGCATCGGCGGTTTTCCCGCGTCGCATCCGCTATGCATGGGCATGATGGGCATGCACGGCGAGTCGTGGGTGAACCACGCGATTCAGGAAGCCGATTTGCTGATCGCGTGCGGCATGCGCTTCGACGATCGCGTGACAGGCAAGCTGACCGAGTACGCGCTGAAGGCGAAAAAGATTCACATCGAGGTCGACCCGGCGGAGATCAACAAGAACGTAAAGGTGGACGTGGCGCTGGTGGGCGATCTGCGCGAAGTGCTGGAGCAGTTGCTGCCACGCATCTCGGGCCGCGACGGCTCGGCGTGGCTGAAGACAATCGAAACGAGTAAGGGCGCGGTTACGGTGCGCGACATCAAGAACCTGCCTGACCTGGGCCACCTGTACGCGGCGCACGTGATGCACGATCTGTGGCGGATGACGGAAGGCGGCGCGATTATCGTGACCGACGTGGGCCAGCACCAGATGTGGGAGGCGCAATACTATCGTCACGACAAGCCGCGCACGCTGATTACGAGCGGTGGCCTGGGGACGATGGGATTCGCGCTGCCTGCGGCAATCGGCGCCAAGATGGCCTGCCCCGAGAAGGAAGTGTGGGTTGTCGCAGGCGATGGTGGCTTCCAGATGACGGCGGCGGAGCTGGCCACCATCGTGCAGGAAAAACTCAAGATCAACATCGCCGTGATCAACAACGGATACCTGGGCATGGTGCGGCAGTGGCAGGAGTTTTTCTACGAGCGCAACTATGAGGCCACGCCGCTGGTTAGCCCTGATTTTGTGAAGCTCGCCGATGCGCACGGCATTCCGGGGCGCGCAGTGCGCAAGCGCAGCGAGGTGGAAGCAGCGGTGAAGACGGCGCGCTCGGCGGAGGGCGCGTATCTGCTGAACTTCCTGGTGGAGAAGGAAGATTCGGTGTACCCGATGATTCCGGCAGGAAGTGCGCTGCATGAAATGATTCGCCGGCCGGAGGCGGATCCGTTGGAAGAGTCGGTGGATGATAAGTGAGAGAGACAGCTAGGAGCTGCTTTATGCTGCATACATTTGTTGCTTATGTAGAAGACCTGCCGGGCGTGCTGACGCGCGTGGCGTCGCTGTTCCGGCGGCTGAACATCAACATCAACTCGCTCACCGTGGGCCGCAGCGAGCGGCCGGGCCTGTCGCGGCTGACGCTGGTGTGCGAGGCGTCGGCTGAGGCGGGGCACCGCATCCGCGCCAGCCTGTTTAAACTGGAGAACGTCGTCGATGTGGACGACCTGGCCCAGGCACCGAGCGTGACGCGAGAGCTGGCGCTGATCAAGGTGGCCGTCTCGCCGAGCAAACGCGCGCAGATCTTCGACCTGGTGGACGTTTTTCGCGCGCGCATCGTCGACCTCACCACGGAGGCGCTCATCATCGAGATGACGGGCGTGGAAAGCAAGATTGAGGGGCTCATCGAGATTCTGCGCGAGGACGATGGGCGGATTTTGGAACTGTGCCGCAGCGGAAAGATGACCATGCGGCGCGGGCACCACGTGAGCAGCGTGGTGAAGGCGTTGGGCGTAATCGAGGGCGAAGCCGCGGAGGCGGAAGAGGAGCCTGCTGCAGACAGCGTCGCCGGCGAAGCCGAGTAAGCGGCGGCCCGCGTGCTCTGCCATAACGGGCGAGGGCATGGGTTATGATTCTGGCTTGAGAGGAAAGATGGATGGACGCTGACGAGAAAGCCTGTCCAGTCTGCGGTGAAACCATCAAAGCCGCCGCAATCAAGTGCCGTTTCTGCAATACGGACCTGACTGCGTACGCCGCGACGAAGGAGCTCGAAACCGAGAAAGATCTGTTCGTTGGACACCCGGCAGTCATCTATACCGTCGGCCAGTTAACGCCGTTTGTAGTCGTGATCGCCGTGACAATTATTATCGGGTACTCAATGAAGGCGGGGTACATTGGGAGCTCCGCGAGCAGCGTCGCTTATTTGGGCCTGTTCTTCCTGATCGCGTGCGCGGCGATCGGTATCCATTACTACCTCAGGAGCCGAAGCATTCACTACGAGATCACCACGCAGCGGATCAAACTGGAACACGGCTTGCTTTCGAAAGTTCAGGAGTCTCTTGAACTTTTTCGCATCGACCATTTTGAGCTGCGCAAGCCGCTGGGGAAGCGGCTGCTCGGCCAGTCATCCCTGCATCTGTTTTCATCCGATGCGGAACTCGAGAATTTTTCAATCTATGGAGTACCTAACCTGGAGTCTCTCGCGGATGAAATGCGGAATTGCCAGCTTCGCGAGCGCACCCGCCGGGGCTTAACGACCTTTGTAAAGGCTTAGGCCTGAAGCTCCGCACTTTCAATCCAGGAAAGACTTCCACGGGTTCTTCGATCTCTTCGCGGCCTGCAGTTTGGAATGAGTGGCATTGCGCCACCGTCAGCAAAACGAGCCCGATCAAAAGAAACTTCAACCCTGAATGCAAAGGAAAACCAAGAAAATCATGGCGAAGACTTATTACGATCAAGATGCGGATTTGACGCTGATCCAGGCGAAGAAAGTGGCCATTATCGGCTACGGCTCACAGGGGCACGCGCATGCTCTCAACCTGAAGGACTCGGGCGTGCAGGTGAAGGTGGGCCTGGCAGCGAACTCGAAGTCGATTGCGAAGGCACAGAAGGCGGGGCTTGAAGTCACTACGGTTCCTGAGGCGACCAAGTGGGCCGACGTCGTGATGGTGCTCGTTCCCGATCAAACCGCGGCCAAATTGTATGCCGAGGAGATCGGGCCAAACCTCAGCGCGGGCAAATTGCTGATGTTTGCGCACGGCTTCAACATCCACTTCAAGACCATCGTGCCGGCCGCGGGCATCGACGTGGGCATGGCCGCGCCCAAGGCGCCCGGCCATCGCGTGCGCGAAGTCTTCACTGAAGGCGGCGGCGTCCCGTGCCTCATCGCCGTGCATCAGGATGCGACCGGCAAGGCTCATGCTCTCTGCCTCAGCTACCTGAAGGGCATTGGCGGGACGCGCGCCGGAGTGCTCGAGACCACGTTCAAGGAAGAGACCGAGACCGATCTCTTCGGCGAGCAGGCGGTGCTGTGCGGCGGCGTGAGCGCGCTCATTAAAGCTGGTTATGAAACGCTGGTCGAGGCCGGATATCAGCCGGAGAGCGCGTACTTCGAGTGCCTGCACGAGCTGAAGCTGATCGTCGACCTGATTTATCGCGGCGGCCTTGCGTACATGCGCTACTCGATTTCGGACACCGCGGAGTACGGCGACTACGTAAGCGGCCCGCGCGTGATTGGCGCGGAGAGCAAAAAGGCGATGAAGCAGCTACTGGCCGAGATTCAGGACGGGACCTTCGCGAAAAAGTTCCTCGCCGATCAGAACTCGGGGAAGAAGGAGTTTCTGGCTTTCCGGGAGGCGGAGGCGAAGCATCCGATTGAGATCGTGGGCAAGAAGCTGCGCGCGCAGATGCCGTTCCTCGATCCGGTGACGGTGGAGGAAGTGGCGAAGACGCGGTAAATCGGCGTTCACCGACAGAAACGCCGGGTGGCTTGCTGCCGTTCGGCGTTTCGTCGTTTGCTCTTATCCTCCGTTTGCAATTGGGATTCACATTCCTTGGCCTGCAATGCATCGCGCCGCTCGTCACGCCCCCTAAGCCTGTAGAATCAAGCTGAATCCCGCCTCAAACCGGCAGTGGAGGCTCCTTGCTTTACTGGCTGCTGTACGAAAAGCTGTTTCCGTTCTTTCACCCGTTCCGGATCTTTCGCTACCTGACTTTTCGCACGGCGTTTGCCTCGCTCACGGCGCTGCTGATCGCGCTTTTTATCGGGCCGTACGTGATCCAGAAGCTGAGGGAATTCCAGATCGGCCAGTTTGTGCGCGACGACGGGCCGCAGTCGCACCTGAAAAAAACGGGAACGCCGACGATGGGCGGCGTGCTGATATGCATCGCCATTCTGCTGCCGACGGTGTTGTGGTCCGATCCGGCAAATCCGTTTGTCTGGATTGTCGTTTTTTCCACGCTGGCGTATGGCACCATCGGCTTTGCCGACGACTACATCAAAGTAGTGCAGCGGCGGAACCTGGGATTGACGGTGCGGGCGAAGCTGCTGTGGCAAAGTCTCGTGGGAGCGCTGGTGGCCGTGGCGCTCGTGGTGCTGGACGAGTTCAAGATGTTTTCCACGCGGCTGTCGGTGCCCTTTATCAAAAGCCTTCGCCCCGATCTGCTGTGGCACTCCTGGCCCAGCACTCTCCCGCACATGGCATTGTTCGCATTCGTCCCGTTCGCGCTCTGGGTTGTCCTTTGGCTCGTGGGCACTTCAAACGCCGTCAACCTGACCGACGGGCTTGACGGGCTCGCCATCGGTTGCACCATCATCGCGGCCGGCGCGCTGGCGGTGCTCACCTACGTCAGCGGCCACGTGGTTTTTGCCGATTACCTGGAGCTGCAGCGCATGCCCATGGTGGGCGAGCTGACGATCTTTTGCGGATCGATGGTCGGCGCATCGATCGGCTTCCTGTGGTACAACGCGCACCCGGCCGAGATCTTCATGGGCGACGTAGGCTCGCTGGCGCTGGGCGGAGCCATTGGAACCATCGCCATCGTCATCCGGCAGGAACTGCTGCTGGTGTTTATCGGCGGCATCTTCATTCTTGAAGCGGTTTCGGTGATCCTGCAGGTGGGCAGCTACAAGCTGCGCAAGAAGCGCATCTTCAAAATGGCGCCGCTGCACCACCACTTTGAACAACTGGGCTGGAGCGAGTCGAAGGTGATCGCGCGTTTCTGGATCGGCGCCCTGGTGTTTGCACTGTTTGCACTCACCACCCTGAAATTGCGCTAGCTACGCCCGCGCTGCCCGTCGCGCGGTGCACAATAGGATTGTCGCGCCGCAAATAAGGATCGAAATGATGGATTTGAAGGGCAAGAAGGTTCTGGTTGTGGGCCTGGGAAAGTCCGGGCTTGCGGCGGCGCTTTTTCTGCGCCACCAGGGCGCGCAGGTAACGGTCTCCGATATCCGCTCGGCAGAATCGCTGGCGAAGGAGATTCCGGCGCTGCTTGAAGAAGGAATCATGGTGGAGGCCGGCGGCCACGGGCTGCTGACGTTCCGCCGCCAGGACCTGATCGTGGTGAGCCCCGGCGTGCCGCTCGATACTCCAGAACTGGTGCAGGCGCGGAAATTTGGCCGGCCGGTCATTGGCGAGATGGAACTGGCGGGGCGATATTTGAAAGGAAAGATTCTGGCCATCACGGGATCGAACGGCAAGACGACGACGACGGCGCTTGCGGGCGAAATGCTGAAGGAGGCCGGCTATCGCACGCTGGTTGCGGGCAACATAGGCGTGGCCGTCGTGGGCCTGGTCGAAGACAGCAGGGACGACACCTGGTCAGTGCTCGAGGTGTCGAGCTTTCAGTTGGAGAGCACGGAGGAATTTCATCCGAAGATCGCGGTCATCCTGAACATCACGCCTGATCACCTCGACCGCCACGGCACGTTCGAGAATTATGCGCTGGCCAAGGAGCGCATCTTCCTGCGGCAGGACGCGAGCGACAGCGCGGTGCTGAATGCCGACAACGCGCGCACCGCCGAGGCCGCGGCCCGCTCGAATGCGCCGGTTCACTGGTTCTCGGCGAGGCACGAGGTGAGCCAGGGCGCGTGGGTGCAGGACGGCAACGTGGTTTATCGTTCGGCGCCGAATGCCGCGATCGAGACCATTCTGCCGGTCGAAAAGATTCCGCTGAAAGGCGAGCACAATGTGGAGAATGTGCTGGCTGCGGCGTGCGCGGCGCGGCTGGCAGGCGCAGGCGGGGCAGTGATTGCTGACGCCATTGCGAGGTTCCAGGCCGTGGAGCATCGCCTGGAATACGTCGCCACGATCAACGGCGTGGAGTACTACAACGACTCAAAGGCCACGAATGTTGACGCGACCGAGAAGGCCGTCGCGGCATTCGCGGGCGGGGTTCACCTGATTGTTGGCGGCAAAGACAAGGGGTCGCCGTATACGCCGCTTTCGCCGCTGCTGCGCCAGCGGGTGCGCGCCATGTACACCATTGGCGCGGCTGCACCCATCATTGAAGGGCAATTGCGCGGAGTGGTTCCCATCCACTCTTGCGAAACGCTGGCCAGGGCGGTGAGCTCTGCGGCGGCCGCTGCCCATCCCGGCGACGTGGTGCTGCTGGCGCCGGCCTGCTCCAGCTTCGATCAGTTTGAGAATTACGAGCATCGCGGCCGCGTCTTCAAACAGCTTGTCGCGGAACAGAAAGACTGGAAGGCAAAGCAGAGCGAGTAGACAACTATGGCGAAGCGGGTCGGGGTCGACA
Organism: Occallatibacter sp.; assembly: GCA_050010795.1. Lineage (GTDB taxonomy): Bacteria > Acidobacteriota > Terriglobia > Terriglobales > Acidobacteriaceae > Telmatobacter. Next base: position 50,940 of record JBEKKI010000009.1, on the reverse strand, counting down.
AATGGCTGTTCTTCACCACGCTGGTGCTGGTGGTTACCGGGCTGGTGATGGTCTTCTCGGCATCCGCGATTGTCGACCAGGAGAAATATCACTCCGCTTATACGTTCATCTTCACCCAGGCCGTGTGGGCGGCGGCGGGCGTGCTCGCCATGCTGGTGCTGATGCACCTGGACGTGAGCCACTACAACTCGCCGCGATTCATCTATCCCGTTGTCTCAATCACGGCGGTGTTCCTGGTGCTGGTGTTCCTGATGCCCGGTTCGCACCACACGCACCGCTGGATTCGTTTTGGCGATTTCTTTACTTTTCAGCCTTCAGAGATCGCGAAGCCGGTCCTGGTGCTGTTTCTGGCGTGGTTTCTGCACACGCGGCTGGGCGCCATGCACGACTGGAAGCACACGCTGCTGCCCGCGGCGATCATTCCCGGGCTCTTTATCGTGTTGGTGGTTGCGCAGCCTGATCTGGGAACGGCGCTGGTGCTGGCGGGCGTAACGGCGCTGATCCTGGTGCTGGCAGGGATCGACTGGAAGTATCTGCTGGGCGCCGCGTGCGCGATCGCGCCTGCGCTGGCTGCGCTGCTGCTGATGGTTCCGTGGCGGCGCGCGCGCCTGCTGGTCTTTCTTAACCCCGAGTCCGATCCGCAGGGCGCCGGCTACCACATTTATCAATCGCTCATTGCCGTGGGCACGGGCGGGATCACGGGCCGTGGCTATATGGAAGGCATGCAGAAGCTCTTCTATCTGCCCGAGGCTTCGACGGATTTTGTCTTTGCAAACATCGCCGAGGAGCTGGGCTTTGTGGGGGCCATGTTCATCGTGCTGCTTTTCGCCACGTTCGGCGTGCGCGGGCTGCGCGCGGCGTTCAAATGCAACGACCCCTTCGCGCGCCTGGTGGCCTTCGGCATCACCATCTCGATTCTGCTGCAGGCTTTTTTCAACATCAGCGTGGTGCTGTCGCTGGTTCCCAACAAAGGCATACCCCTGCCGCTGATCTCGCACGGAGGCACGTCGCTGTTCTGCACGCTGGCGTCGATCGGGATTCTGCTGAACATATCGAGGCAAGCGGAGTAAAAGACAGGGACCAAGAGACCAAGGGACCGAGGGACCAAGAAGAAACGAGGACCCGCCAGCCGCGGCACGGCTGTATACTGAGGGCGCTTCGCGGCTTGTGGCTTTGGGGTAAAGGCGAGCGAGTGCGCGGCTTCATTTCATTCCTCATCGAGAGACAATCTGAAAAGCGAGCGGAGGGGCATTCTATGCGGAATTGCCGACTTCGAGGTTCGATTCTGTGGTGCGTGGCGGCGATGGCGGCGCTGCCTGCGGCTCCCGGCGTGCAGGCGCAGCTGCATCTGGCGCAAATCACCGCGACTCACGCCGACGAGCACAACTTCACGGCAGCCGAGGCCCGGCAGTACCAGGAGGCAGCCGCGGAGCAGGATCCGCAGCGGCGCATCGCACTGCTCGATGCGTTCGTGGCCAAGTATCCTGACTCGTCGTTCATGCCTCATGTTCTGAACCTCTATTACTCCGCTTACATGGCGCTGAAGGATTACCGCCACGCTTTTGAATATGCCGATCGATTCCTCATGCTGGGCGCGCCGCTGGGCCTCGAGGCACGCCTGCAGGCTCTCTACACTCGATGCAAGGTGTTTCAGAACGTGTTTGACCCCAATGCGCGCGATGCCGACAGTGAGCTGACCAAGAATCGTTACGATGCGCTCGAAGCTGCGCGCATGATGGCGAGCCTTACCAAGTCGGCCGACACCAAGATCAGCAATGCGGATTTTGAGGCGAGCAAGCGGGACCTGACCGCGCAGATGTTCGCCATTGCGGCTGACGACGATATCAAGCTGCATAACACCGCGATGGCGGAGGACGAATTGAAACACGTCCTCGAGAACAATCCATCGGACGGGTGGGCCGAATACACGCTGGGCCTGCTGGACCTGAAGGATTCGCCTTTCCAGACGGCCGAGGGTTTCTGGCTGATGGCGCGCGCCGTTCCCACGCGGCCCGATGCGGCAGAGACGATTCGCAAGAATCTTCGCAACGAGCTGATGGCCTACCAGCACACTGATTGCGAGGCCACGGCGGAAAGCGAAGTGAACGAACTCATCCGCCGGGCGTCGGCTTCACCGCAGCGTCCCGCGGATTTCAACGTTCCCGACCAACTGACGCCGCAGCAGGAGCAGCAATGCGCTCCGCAGGCGGAAGCTGCGGGTCCGGCGCCAAGTTTATACGCGACAAAGAACGCGCCACCGCCCGCGGCCGAAACGAAGACGGCTCCGCCGCCTGCGCCCGCGGTTCACAAGCCTCAGCCTCCGGCAGCAGAAGCGAAGCCAGCGCCTCCGCCCGCAGCCGAAACGAAAACGGCTCCACCGCCTGCGCCCGCAGTTCACAACACTCCGCCTCCGGCCGTGGAAGCGAACAACACACGGCCTCCGGCAGCCGAAGCGAAGCCAGCGCCACCGCCCGCGGCCGAAGCCAGAAACCCTCCGCCGCCAGCAGCGCCGCACCGCGGCATCCAGCCCGACGAGCCGGCGAGGCCAACGGCTTCCGACTTGAGCGCGGGCCGGTACTACGCGCTGGTGATCGGAATCGACGACTACCAGTACGCGCCGAAGCTCAAGACCGCGGTTGGCGACGCCGAGGCCGTGGCCAATGTTCTCAGCCAGCAGTACGGCTTTGTTGCCAAACTCCTCACCAACGCCACGCGGGAGGACATCATCCACGCGCTCGCCGACTACCGCAGGACGCTCGACGAGAATTCGAATCTGCTCATCTACTACGCCGGCCACGGCGTCTACGACAAGGAGGCGGACAAGACGTATTGGCTGCCTGCGGACGGCGAGATCACCGACAACAGCAACTGGATCATGGCCGACGAGATCACGACCGATATCAAGGTGATCCCCGCTCGCCACGTGCTGATCATCTCCGACAGTTGCTACTCCGGAGGCATTACGCGCAGCGTGGATGTGGACTTCACTCCCCAGGAGCGGACGCGGTACCTGGAAAAGATGATGGCCGGAAAATCGCGCACTCTGATGGCGAGCGGCGGGCTTGAGCCGGTGTCGGACGAGGGCGGCGGAGGCCATTCGGTTTTTGCGGCGGCGCTGCTGCGCGGCTTGACGCGCGATAAGGACCCGGTCTTTTCAGCAGAGAACCTGTTTGAGACTTTCATTCGCGTTTCGGTGGCCGGGCAGTCGGACCAAACGCCGCAATACAACGTGATTCGCAACTCGGGCCACGACTCCGGGGATTTTGTCTTCATCCGCAGCAATCCCACCGATTCCTCACGCTAAGGCAGTTGTGGGACGAGTGACGAAACGCAGTGGGCCCGGCGCCAGGAATTAAACTAGGCACGGAATCCTGCGAATTGTGAACTCAGAGCCAAGAATTCTTATTGCCGGCGGCGGAACGGGCGGGCACATCATTCCCGCGCTAGCCGTGGCGCGCGCGCTGGTGGAGCGGCACAATGCCGAAGTGCTTCTGGTGGGCACGGCGCGCGGGCTTGAGTCGCGGCTCGTGCCGGAAGCTGGTTTCCCGCTCAAACTGATCGATGTGGGGCCGCTGAAAAGCGTGTCGTTGATGACGCGGCTCAACACGATGGCGCGGCTGCCGCGCTCGATCGGCGATTGCAAGCGGCTGATGCGCGAATTCAAGCCGGGCGCGGTGCTGGGCGTGGGCGGATATGCCTCCGGCCCTGCCATGGTGGCGGCGCTGCGGATGAAGATTCCCGCAGCGGTATATGAGCCGAATGCCATGCCCGGCCTGGCCAATCGGCTCGTGGGTAAACGCGTCGAAATGGCGGCCATCAACTTTCCCGCCGCGGGCAAGTGGTTCCGCAACGCCGAGGTAACCGGCGTTCCCGTGCGGCCGGAATTTTTTTCGCTGCCGGCGCCGACGGGCGCGCCGCATCTTCTCATATTTGGGGGGTCACAGGGCGCTCGCATCTTCAACACACACATGCCGCACATCATCGCGGCGCTGCTCAGCGCGGTTCCGGGGCTCACGGTTCTGCACCAGAGCGGACTGCGCCACGCAGAGGCCACAGAGGCTGCGTACGCGACGAGCGGCGCCGATCGCGCGCGCTGGGAGGTGCGGCCGTTCCTAGACGACATGGCAGCACGATTCGCGCGAGCGCACCTGATCCTTTCGCGCAGCGGAGCAACCACCGTGGCCGAGGAGGCCGCCGCCGGCAAGCCCGCGCTGCTGGTCCCTTTTGCCGCGGCGACCGATGCGCACCAGCGGCGGAACGCCCAGGCCATGGTGAATGTGGGAGCCGCGGGCATGCTCGAGGAGAGCGAACTCGACATTCCCGGCCTGCTGCTCAAAAAGCTGACCGGCATGCTCAACGATCCCGCAAGCCTTGCCGCCATGTCGTTTGCCGCGCGCACGCAGGCGCATCCCGGCGCGGCGGAGCGGATTGCCGACCGGCTGGCGGAGATGGCCGAGAAACAGCGGAGCTGGCGGGGTTAGCGGAGTTAGCGGGGTCAGCGAAGCAGCAAGTCAGCAAGTCAGCGAGTCAGCAAGTCAGCAAGTCGCGCCTATTGACATCCTCGCTATACTTGTTTACTCTAGGCATGTTGTAAACATGCCTTATGGGAAATACCAAAAACGCATCCCGCGATCTGTTTCCGGGCGCGCTGGAGATGATGATTCTCGAATCGCTCCGCCGCCAGCCGGCGCACGGTTACGCGCTGGTTCAGCACATCCAGCAGCGATCAAACAACCTGCTTGAGGTGGAAGAGGGGTCGCTCTATCCGGCGCTGCAGCGGCTATTGAAAGCAAAGCTGGTCAAGGCTGAGTGGACGGTTTCCCCTTCGACCCACCGCCGCGTGCGCGTCTACGAGATCACGGCAACCGGCATGCGCCACCTTGAACGTGAGATCTCCCGGTTCGACCGCATGCTTGAGGGTATCCAGATGGTGCTTGGACCTCAGAAGGGCACGGCAAATTCCTAGGAGGCCGCACGATGAGCTGGCTGAAGCGAATTTTTCATCGGCGACGCCTGTACGACGATCTGGGCGAAGAGGTGCGCGCGCACATCGAAGAGAAGACCGAGCAGCTGATGCGGCTTGAGAATCTTTCGCGGGAGGAGGCGGAGCAGGCGGCGCGCCGCGCGTTCGGAAACCTGACGCTCATGGAGGAACGGAGCCGCGAAGTGTGGCAATGGGCCGCGCTTGAATCGATCCTCGCAGATCTCAAGCTCGCCTTGCGCCGGTTGAGAAAGTCGCCCGGATTTGCAGCCACGGTACTGTTGACGCTGGCGATCGGCATCGGCGCCAATGCCGCGGTGTTCAGCGTGCTGAACAGCGTGGTGCTGAAGCCGCTGCCTTATCCCGAGCCGGACCAACTTGTGGCCGTGTGGCTGCACGCGCCGGGCGCGGCCGGCCTGGCCAACTTTTCTGAAGGACTGCGCCTGTCGCCGTCGATGTACCTGACTTTCGCTGAACACAACCGCGCCTTTCAATCGATCGGCGTGTGGATATCGGAAACAGCCAACGTGACTGGCCTCGCGCAGCCTGAGGAAGTTCACGCAACGTACATCAGCGACGGTGTGCTGCAGACGTTCAATGTTCCGCCGGCTGCAGGGCGATGGATTTCGACGGCCGAACAGGCGCCGCACACGCACGAGGTGGCGATGCTGAGCTACGGCTACTGGCAGCGGCGCTTCGGCGGCGACCCCTCGGTGATCGGCAGAAACATCCAGGTCGATTCCCAGACGCGAGAGATCGTCGGCGTGATGCCGCGCGGCTTCAAGGTGGTCGACCAGGATTTCGATCTGCTGATCCCGTTCGGTTTCGATCCCCGTCATCAAATCCTGGCCGGATTCGGCTTCAACGGCATTGCGCGGCTGAAGCCGGGCGTGACCATCGCTCAGGCCGACGCCGACATCGCGCGCATGCTCGAAATCTGGATGGACTCGTGGTCCAACGGAGACGGCAATCCGCACTTTTACGAGACCTGGAGAATCTCGGGCGCAATTCGCCCCATGAAGCAGGAAGTGATCGGCAATGTGGGCAACGTGCTTTGGGTGGTGATGGGCACCATCGGACTGGTGATGTTGATCGCCTGTGTCAACGTGGCGAACCTGCTGCTGGTGCGCGCCGAGGCGCGGCAACTTGAGCTTTCAGTTCGAGCGGCACTGGGCGCGGGGCGCGGCCGCATTGCGCGGGAGCTACTGCTCGAGAGCGTGCTGCTGGGCGTGATCGGCGGCGCGCTCGGTGTGGGCGTGTCCGCCGCTGGCCTTCGGCTTCTGGTTGCGATCGGTCCCGCCAATCTGCCGCGCTTGAGTGAAATCACTCTCGATGCCGGCTCGATTCTGTTCACGCTGATCCTTTCGCTCATGTCGGGACTGGTCTTTGGCGCGATTCCCGCGTGGAAATACTCCCGGCGCAACGCCGCGCTGAGCCTCGGCTCAGCACGCACGGCCTCGAGCAGCCGCGAGCGCAATCGATCGCGCAACATTCTGGTGGTGGCGCAGGTGGCCATGGCGCTTGTGTTGCTGGTGGCGGCCGCGCTCATGATTCGCACGCTGGCGGCGCTGCGCGCGGTCGATCCGGGATTTGCCGACGCCAATCATGTCGAGACCCTGCGGATCGCGATTCCGCAGCAACTCATTGCCGATGCACAGGCGACCGCGCGCGCCGAGAAAAGCATTGCCGATAGGCTGGCCGCTATTCCAGGCGTAGCCTCTGTCGGTTTTGCGCGAGACGTGCCAATGGATGGGCTTGAGCCGGCTTGGAACAACATTTTCATCGAGGGCAAGGACGAGCGGGCGGGAAGCGCGCCGATGCGCCTGTTCAACTACGTCTCGCCCGGGTATTTCCAAAGCGCGGGAACCAGTCTGGTCGCCGGCCGCGACTACACCTGGGACGACATCTACGGCTTCAGGCCAGCGGGAATCATTTCGGAGAATCTGGCACAAGAGTCGTGGGGCTCGGCGCGAGCGGCCATCGGCAAGCATTTCCGATTGATGCCCAGCCAGCCAAGGATCGAAGTCGTAGGCGTGGCTCAGAACGTGCACCAGAATGGCGTGGACGAAGAGGCCCCGGCAACCGTGTATTGGCCCGTCATGGTGAAGGTTCCCTACGAGAATAACTCGATCGATACGCAGCGCGCCGTCACGTTCGTGGTGCACAGCGACCGCGCGGGAACCCAGAGCCTTCGCGGCGAGATTCAGCAGGCAGTGTGGGAGGTGAATGGCAACCTCCCCGTGGCGTCGATGCAGACACAGGGCGAGATCTACAACCGCTCCATGGCGCGCACTTCGTTCACGCTCGTGATGCTGGCGATTGCCGGCTCGATGGCGCTGGCCCTTAGCCTCATCGGCATCTACGGTGTGATCTCCTACGCCGTATCGCAGCGCACGCGCGAGATCGGCATTCGGCTGGCGCTGGGCGCCGAGAAGAGTGAGTTGCGCTGGATGTTCGTGCGATCGGCTTTGGCTTTGACGGGAGTGGGCATCGCGATTGGGCTGGGAGCCGCGGCCGCAGCAGCGCGCCTGATGTCGGCACTGCTGTTTGGCGTGAGCGCACTTGATCCGCTGAGTTTCGCGACTGTGACTCTGCTGCTGGTCGGGGCCGCGGCGCTGGCAAGCTTTGTGCCGGCGTCTCGGGTTGCGGCAGTGAATCCGGCGGATGCGTTGAAAGCCGAGTGATGGGAGTCGGAAAGAAGCGGGGTTAGCGGGGTTGGCGATGCTTGAGCGAGGGGAACGTCTGAGGTATCCCACCCTTGGCGCAAAGACAGAGGCGCGCCAAGGATGGTGCACCCGGCTAGCTGCAAGCAAAAAGCCCGCCTGCCGAAGCAACGGGCCCAAGGCCGTTTTGCACCTGCCCGACCTTGAAAATGCCAAGGCCGCCGGTTCGGATTGATCCAGGCGCCGATCTGGAGGCGGAAGGGCGGGCTACCGTATGCGAATGACGGTGTGGATCTGGAACGACGAGACGTTCGCGAGAACGTAGTAGCCGTCAACCATACGCCATTCGTAACCCCGTGGCGGGGGGCTCAGGTGATATTGGCGGTAATCGACCCGATCGCCGCGATCCCAATCTTCATGTCTGAGGCGCGCGCCTTTCCTCCATTCCCTGTGCTCGACGTAACCGTGGTTATCGTGATGGTCCCGGTCCTGGCCGTTGTCATGATGGTCCCGGTCCTGGCCGTTGTCGTGATGGTCTTGGGCAAGGGCGACCCCGCCCATCAGGCTTGTGGAAAGGAACGCGAGCGCTAAAAGAGTGTGCAGCTTTTTCATGGGGAACTCCTAGCTGACTTGGATGCTCCCGGAACAGGTTGCGTTGTTTGTGTCCCGGTTAGATCACCGGCCACTCTTCCGTTGCTTTCTTATAATTGCCGGGTGGCCGACTGCCGGGTGGGCGACCATCCAGGTCGAACTCAAAATACGCGCCATCCTCCCCTGGAACCCCCTGTGGCTGTGAGCCACGAGGAATCTATGAAAGATATACTTCGAAGGATGAAGCCGACTCTTAGTTTTAGCCTAGCTGCAATCCTATTGCTCGCCTCAGGACGTGTGTCGAAAGCGCAAGCGACGACAGATGCGGACAATTCGCCACATGCGGCTCCAGTGAGTATTGTGACACTGCTTGCACAGTCAGCAAGTCATAAGACGAAAAGAGTTCAGGTCTCCGGCTTCATGGTGCTCGACTTCGAAGGAGAGAGACTCTATCTCCATGAAGAGGACTATCAGGTAGGGCTATACATGAACTCACTTTACCTCGCGCTCTCGCCAGCACAAAGGGAGCAGTACAAAGCAATGGATAAGCACTATGTGACACTCGAGGCTTTCTTCCATGGGCGGCGAAGTGCTGAAGACGATTTCGCAGGCGAGTTATGGGATGTTCGTGAGGTTACAGTCATGAACAGACGTTCCGATTCCCGCCGCTAAGTGGCTTTTGCGAAGGTTCGGGTCGAATCACCGGCTATGCGGAAGTTACTGCTTGAACGACGGCCGGGCCGCGCATTTGATCTTTGACATCCGAATATGTCTCTTCAGTTCTCTCGGTCCCTTGTTCCCTGTAGTCAACAAAAAGCCCGCCTGCCGAAGCAAGCGGGCCTTTGTCTTAAATGGGCGGCACTCAAGACCGCCCGGTACGACGCCGAATTATCGGTGACCGCCACCACCACCGTGGCCGCCGCCTCCACCATGGAAGCCGCCACCACCGCCGCCGCCACCGTGGAAGCCACCACCACCACCGCCACCATGGTAGCCGCCGCCGCCGCCGCTAAATCCACCGCGTGCGCCGCCGCCGCTGAATCCGCCACGAGCGCCGCCGCTAAAGCCGCCGCCGCCGACTGGACCACGCGCCGGGCCGCCGGAGTATCCGCGAGCGCCGCCGCCGGCATACCCGCGCGCTCCACCGCCGGCGAATCCTTGCGCACCGCCGCCTACGTAGCCGTGGCCGTTATACACACCACGTCCACCGTATCCGCCGCGTCCGCCATAGGCGCCGCGTCCACCATAGCCGCCGCGTCCGCCGTATCCGCCACGGTACCCATAGCGGCCGCCCCAGCCATAGCCACGCCCCCAGCCGTACCACGGTCCGGCGCCGATAAAGACACCGCCCATAAACCAGTCAGGACCGTAATAGCCATAGGGCGCGCACCCGTAAGGGTAGTAGGGGTAGTAGCCCCAGGCGCATTCGGGCGGGCCGTAGTCACCGTAGTCGTAACCGTAATCAGGAGCGGGCACAACCGCGGGGCCAACACCAACTCCTACCCCGACCTGGGCATTCGCCTGAGATACAACGGCGAACGGCAGAACCACAAGCATTGCTATCAGAACTAAATGGAGTTTCTTCATAACTCCCTCCTCGTGCTGCCGATCATGACCGTTCCGTGAACGGAATCCGGAGTTGCCTCCGGCCTCAGCACCGCCCGGCCTTTGTCATTCCGTCGTCCGGCCGGCTTACAACCTCTTAAACGCTATTTTCGCCTTTTTGTTGCGGTGCGATGAAAGAATCCACCTCCGCACGAGAAAGAGCAAGGGTTTTTGCCGCGGGTCTCAGCTTCCCGGCTCACTCCAAAGGGAGTTACGCCCCGCTTTGTGAGACGCTCCAGGGGGCGAAACGATGCCAAAAAAGCGGCCCCTCCGGTTTGGAGAGGCCGCAGGTGCAGGCAGCAGAAGGCCAGGGTCTGCTAACACTACTGAGATGGCGGCGACGGGAGCCGGTTTTTCCCATTTCTAGGAGCGAGGAGCGAACTGTAGTGAACTACTGCAGCGACGACCGACAACGAAATGAGGAAAGCCGGCCCCGTCCCTCCGGGTTGTGGCGAAAATCCGGCCAGACTTCGTTCTCGCCCTTGACAGTGGGGCCTCCACAGCCTTCAGGCTCGGTCTCGTCTGGCCGGATTTTCGCTCATAACGCCATCCATCCCAGTAGTGTTAACAGACCCTCTGCTACCTGCGAAAATGATTGTCGCGGTCAAAGTGCCGGTCGCGGTCGCGGTCGAAGTGCCGATCACGGTCGAAGTCGCGGTGATAGAAGGCCGGACCGCGGTCATAGAAGCCGCCGCGAATCGCCACGCCAGGGCCATAGCCAACGTAATTCCAGTAGCCGGGCGTCCAGTATCCGTCATTCCAGTAGCCAGCCACCCACGCATACCCTGGTCCGGGGCACGGTGGAATGTAGGCTTGCGGTCCGCCGACGCCAACGAATACGTGAACGCGAGCTGCCTGGACGGGCGCCGCGCTCAAACCCAGAGCTCCGACTGCCAATGCCGCTCCCAAGATCCACTTCTTCGTGCTGCCCATAATCCCTCCATTCCAGGCGGGCCACTTTGCTCGCTCCGCCCCGGCTTGCCACCACCTGTGGGGCTTGGCTCTTGCCGCCCCCATTGGCTCGCCGGTTCTGCCCCTTTCAAACACTCGGCGGCCGAAAGGTTGCGGCCGCAATGCGAAATAGAAAGGCGCAACTTTTTGGCGACTGTGAGCGTCAAATGCGATGCTTTCAGGTACGGATAACGCCGGTGATTCGGCCGCCGCGCTATCCTGAAATGCGATTGCAGCCGATGATGCTATTGAGCAGTTCGGCCTTCTGCTCATCGCGCCGCGGCCGCTGCCTGGCTCAAGGAGATGGCCGCTGTCTGGCTCAAGGAGATTTCGATGCCCCATGCCGAAGGTACATTTTCCGTCGACATACATCCGCTCGTCCCCTCACCTGCTGAGGGAATCGGACGCCTCACCATCAACAAGCAGATTCGCGGAGATCTCGAGGCCACGACGCTCGGGGAGATGTTCACCTGCGGCGACCCGAGGCAAGGCACCGCGGGTTATGTGGCCATCGAAATCGTGACCGGCGTGCTTCACGGCAGACACGGCAGCTTCGCTCTGCAGCATTTCGCCACCATGGATGGCCGCGGACCCAACATGCAGGTGATCGTGGCGCCGGGTTCGGGAGCCGGAGAGCTGAAGGGCATTCAGGGCACGTTCACCATCCGCGCCGACGACGGGCAGCACTTCTACGAATTCGACTACACGCTGCCGGGGTAACAGCAGGTGTCAGGTGTCAGGGGTCAGGGGTCAGGGTTTTGTGTTGAAGCCGGCAGAAGTGGTCCTGGACTCGCGTTCCAGTCGAAGGCCAGATTTGTCTTCCTGCTCTATCATTTCGGTAGTAGCTGAGAGGCCGACGAAGGATTCCCTCAGCGGCTGCAGCCCCGAACATCTCGATCAACTTTCGGCATGGCTAAAAGCGTTGCCTATCAAAACGGGCTAAAGTTGACGTGCCCTCATCTCCGATCCCTGACGCCTGAACCCTGAACCCTGTCCTCTGCTACCCTGATTCTTCACTCCCATGTTTGCGACATCGCAGCACGCGCATTTCATCGGCATCGGCGGCATCGGCATGAGCGGCATCGCCGAGATCCTGCTCAACCTGGGCATGAAGGTTTCCGGCTCCGACTTGAAGCGCAGCGCCGTGACCGATCGGCTGGCGCAACTGGGCGCCACCGTATACGAGGGCCACGATGCAGCCAACGTGGCGGGAGCGACGGTCGTCGTCACCAGCTCGGCCGTGAACGCGAACAACCTCGAAGTGCGCGAGGCGCACGCGCGCAAGATTCCCGTCATCCAACGCGCAGAGATGCTGGCCGAGCTGATGCGGCTCAAATACGGCATCGCCATCGCCGGCATGCACGGCAAAACAACCACCACGTCGATGGTGGCCGCGGTGCTCTCGGCGGGCGGTCTCGATCCCACGGTCGTCGTGGGAGGGCGCGTGGACGCGATGGGCTCGAACGCGCGCCTGGGCGCCTCGCAGTATCTGGTGGCCGAGGCCGACGAGAGCGACCGCTCGTTCCTGAAGCTCTCGCCGATCCTTGCCGTGGTGACCAACCTCGATCGCGAGCACATGGATTGCTACCACGATATGGCCGACGTGGAGCGCGCATTTGTCGAGTTCATGGACCGCGTGCCGTTTTACGGCGCTGTCACGGCCTGCGCCGACAATGCGTTGCTCAAAGGCATCCTGCCGCGCTTGCGGCGGCGTGTGTTCACTTATGGCGAGTCAGATGAGGCGGACTTCCGGCTGGAGCTGATCGATGCGAATCGAGCGGCGGCGCGAGAACCGCGCCCCGCATCCGCATCGGCAACAGGGCAGGGAAGCGGCTTTTCGCGCTTCCTGGTGCACACGGTTGCGGGGCCGCTGGGTCCGTTCGAGCTGCACGTGCCAGGGCGGCACAACGTGCTGAACGCGACGGCGGCGGTGGCCGTCGCGCGGCAGCTCGAGGTTCCGCAGGGAAAAATCGCAGAAGGGCTCGCGCATTTTTGCGGCGTCGACCGGCGATTCCAGCAGCGCGGCGAGTCGCGCGGCGTCGCGGTGGTGGACGACTACGGCCACCATCCCACCGAAATTCGCGCCACGCTGGCCGCGGCGCGCGAGTGCTGCCGCGGGCGAATTCACGTGGTCTTTCAGCCGCACCGGTACTCGCGTACCGCGGATCTTTTGGAGCAATTCAGTGGCGCGTTTACTGATGCCGACACCGTGATCGTGCTGCCCATCTACGCGGCCAGCGAGGAGCCCATCGCCGGCGTGACTGCAGAGCGGCTGGCCGAAATGATTCAGGGGCCGCGCGTCGAGTTCGCGCCGGACTTTTCCGCCGCAGTGGGAGGCGCGGTGGCTGCTTCGAGACAGGGCGACATGGTGCTGACGCTGGGCGCAGGCAGTGTGAGCCAGCTCGCGCTGCAGATTCTGGCCGCGCTGGGAGCCGCTCCCGCCGCAAAACCGCGCCCGTAGAATTTCACACCACTGTAATTCTTCTCCGCCGATCCTGTGGCCGCTATCACCGCGCAATCCGTGCTTTGCCCCCTATTCTCCGGCGCAAGGACGTGCCTATGGCAAGGAATGACAGGAAGATCGTCATCATCGGCGGCGGCATCGCGGGTCTCTGCGCCGCCGTGTACGCACAGAAATGCGGCTACCAGGCCGAGGTACTTGAAATGCACGACATGGCGGGCGGCCTGGCCATGAGCTGGCGCCGTGGCGCCTACACCTTCGAAACCTGCCTCCATTGGTTCTTCGGTTCCGATCCCAAGGCAGCGATGTATGCGCAGTGGAGCGAGGTGTTCGATGTTGGCCGACTGAAGTTCGTCGATCTCCCGGAGTTCGCGCGCCTGGAAACGGATGACGGCGAGACCCTTACGATCCCAACGGACCCCGATCGCCTGGAGAAGGAGTTGCTTGAGCGCGCTCCGCAGGATGCGAAGCAGATTCGGGGCTTCGCATCGGCCATCCGCCGTCTCCGCGCGTTCAAAATGCCCGATCCGTCGAAGAGCTGGGTGGGGAATGCACCCACTTTGCTTCGCGATGTGCCGTGTCTTCCACAGTTGCGTTCTCTCACTCGCGTGACCTCGCGGGAATATGGCCAACGATTCACCGACCCGCTCCTGAGAACTTTTTTCGTTGGCGGAGACCTGGCGGGGATCTCCGCGATTGCCATCCTGGCCTCGATCGCCTGGATGGACACGGGCGACGCGAAGTACGTGGTTGGCGGTGCGCAAGCGATCATCCGGCTCATCGAGGAGAAGTTCGTGAGCCTGGGAGGCCGTGTCCGCTTCGGAGCTAAAGTCGAGCGCATCCTGGTTGAGAACGGCGCCGCTGCCGGCGTGCAGTTGGCCGGCGGCGAGACGATCAAGGCGGACTGGATCATCTCCGCCGCCGATGGCCACGCGACGATCTACGAACTTCTTGGCGGCAGATATGTTGATGCGGCCATCGAAAAAGCCTACAAGACGCTGGAACTCTTCCCCAGCTACATCCAGGTGTCGCTCGGAGTGGCGCGCGATCTCCGCAATCAGCCGGCCTTTGTTACCCGCCTGCTTAAAACGCCGCTCCAGGTTGACCCGGAAACCGCGCTCAAGCAAGTGTCCTTCCGGATCTTCCACTTCGATCCGACCTTCGCCCCCGCCGGCAAGACTGCGGTCACTTGCCTCTTGCCGACGCGCAACTTCGATTATTGGGCGCGTTTGCGCCAGAATGACGCGGAGAAATACCGGGAGGAAAAGCACCGCGTGGCGGAGTTGGTGATAGACCTGCTCGGACAAAAGCTGCCCGGAATTCGCCAAACCATCGAGGTCGTCGATGTGGCGACGCCCGCCTCGATCTTTCGCTACACCGGCAACTGGAAGGGGAGCATGGAGGGCTGGCTTCTGACGCCGCAGACCGGTTTCAAGTCCCTGTCCAAAACACTGCCCGGCCTGCACAACTTCCTCATGGTGGGCCAATGGGTGACTCCCGGCGGCGGCCTGCCGTCAGGCATCTTCTCGGCACGCCCCGCGCTCAAGACCATATGCAGGCAGGACCGCATTCCATTTACACCGCGCTGAAGACGCCGCACGCGAATTCATGCCCCGTGCCGATGTTCTCTGACATCTGACTCGTTAGTCCTTTGTCACCCTGGACCCTGTTTCCGCCACCCCGTAACACCGCGGATTCCCCCGCTCCCGATGCTGGAAATAGCTGAGCAACCACGGTCTATAGTGAAATTTGGCGACTCTCACGACCCTGCTCAGGCGTGGCGAATCGAGACAACACAAATCGGCCCACTTTGTGGGAGGATGAACCTCCCGCTGAGATTCGTGCCCGGCGCACGCGGGAGGACTCGTCTCTTTCAGCACATTTCCGCCCCGGCTCGGCGGGCAGGCGCGGACCGGGCATGCCGCTCGAGTTCGACGATCCCGACGGCGACGGCATGCTGCGCCCCACCTCCGATCGCTTTGGCAAGTCGAAGCGGCGCTGGTGGCGGCCGGAGAGCAGGGCAGGCCGCATCTTTCTTGCCGCCGGCGCGCTGATCGTGCTCGGCGCCTTTACCACGCTCGCGCTGATGATGCGCCACTACCTGGAGCGCGACGCGCGCTTCCGTATCGCAGGGTCTGAAGACATCCAGGCCACCGGGCTCACCGAAGTGAGCCGCGCACAGATGCTGCCCGTCTTCGGCGAAGACATCGGCCGCAACATTTTCTTCGTCCCCATCAGCCAGCGCCGCAAACAACTGGAGCAGATTCCCTGGGTGGAGCACGCAACCGTGATGCGCCTGCTGCCCGACCAGATTCGCGTCTCGGTGGTGGAGCGCCAGCCCGTGGCCTTCACTCGCCACGGCGAGCAGATCGGCCTGGTAGATGCGAACGGCGTTCTGCTCACGATGTCTCCCGCGTCCATGTCCCGCCACCACTACTCATTTCCGGTGCTCACGGGCATCGATCCCGGCGACCGGGCCGACTCGCGCAAGGAGCGCATGGACGTGTACCTGCGGCTGATGTCGGAGCTCGACGCCGGCGGCAAGCACAACTCCGAGCAGGTTTCTGAAATCGACCTCACCGATCCCGAAGATGCGCGCGTGCTGATGCCTGAGCAGGGCGCCGATATTCTGGCGCACTTCGGCGCCGATCGATTCCTCGAGCGCTACGAGCGCTACCAGGCGCACATCGCGGAGTGGCGGCAGCAGTATCCGCATCTGGCAGCCGTCGATCTGCGCTACGACAACCAGGTAGTGCTCGAGATGGCGTCGGGCAAGGAGACATCGCAGCCATCCGGGGGCGCCGGTGCAGACGCTGCAGCACCCGGTCCCGGCGCTCCGACAGTAACGAAGAAGCCGGCGGAGCCAAAGCACTCCACGGGCGCGCCCACGGCAAAGAAGAGCAAGCCCGCCCAGGACAAGAAGCACGCGGCTCAACAAAAACGCGCGGCGATACAGAACGGATCGAAGCCGCAAAGCAAAACGAAGCAGAATTCCGCTTCCACAACCCGTCCGGCCACGACGACCTCAGGCAACAAAGATCGCTCCCTGAGAGCTTCGGCCGCGACCGTGGCGCAGGGCGGGTGACGACGATGGCCCAGAAGGTGGACAACCTGATTGTGGTCGTGGATATCGGCAGCGCGTTGACGCGTGTGCTTGTGGCTGATGTGAACGAGAGTGTGTTGCGCTACCGCGGCCACGGCGCGACGCCGTCGGCGGGAATGCGCAAAGGGCTGATCGCGGAGCTTGGGCCCGCGGCGAAAGCCGTCCGCGCGGCCAACGAGCAGGCCGAGCGCGTGGCGCGCGCCAATATCGACGAGTGCGTGGTGGGCGTGGGCGGTCCGCATATTCGCGGCGTCAACACCAACGGCGGATTTCAGTTGAGCCGCGGCATGCGCGAAATCACGGCTGAGGACGTGCGTGCCGCCATAGGCCGCGCGCGCGCCATCCAGCTGCCTGCAGACCGCGAGATTCTGCACCTGCTTCCGCGGCAATTCATCCTCGATGAGCAGCCCGGAATCTTCGATCCTGTGGGCATGGTAGGCGCGCGGCTTGAAGTGGAGCTGCACATTGCCACGTGCAGCGGCAGCGCCCTGCAAAGCACGGTCACCTGCGCCAACCGCGCGGGCCTTGAAGTGTCGGAGGCGGTCCTGGAGCCGCTAGCCGCCGCGGAGTGCACACTTTCGACCGACGAACGCGAGCTGGGCGTGTGCGTGCTCGACATCGGCGCGCACTCGAGCGACCTGGCCGTGTTCTTCGAGGGTGCGGTGGCCTACACCGCTTCGGTTCCCATTGGCGGCGCGCATTTCACCAACGATCTCGCCATCGGCCTGCAATTGCCGGTGGCTCAGGCCGAAGAACTCAAGCGCCAATACGGCAATGCGGTGGTCACTTCCGTTCCGCAACTGGCTGAAGTGGAAGTGACCACGCCGCAGGGCGCGCCCGCGTCGCTGCCGCTGCGCACGATAGCCGAGATTCTTGAGCCGCGCGCACGCGAGCTGATGTACTACGTGAAAGAAAGCCTGCGCTACGGCGGCGTGGTCGATGCGCTCGGCGCGGGCTGCGTCCTCACGGGCGGCGGCGCCATGCTGCCCGGCATGCTTGACGTAGTCGAGAGCCAGTTGCGTACGCCGGCACGTACCGGTTTGCCCGTGCGCCTGCCGAACATGCCGCAGGAGCTGAATCATCCCTCGTGGGCCGTGGCCATCGGAATGGTGCTCTATGCGCATCGAACCAGCATGACGCGCGCCGCTGAGGACAACAACAGCAGCTTGCGCGACAAGCTGCGCGCCATGTTTGCGGCGAGTTTCTAAAGACAGGGACCAGGGAATAGGGAATAGGAACACGAAGGCGGAGCGAGGTCGAAGCGATGAGAAAGCAGATAAAAGTCGAGGAGAGCGGAGCCCCAATGGAACAGCTAATCACTGAAGCAGGCGAAATGCGCATTCAATATCACGATGAGGTTGTACGCAGCGCGCACATCAAGGTGGTGGGCGTGGGCGGCGGCGGCTCGAATGCCGTGAATCGCATGATCCAGGCCCACATGGAGGGTGTGGAGTTTGTGGCCGCCAACACCGATGTGCAGGCGCTGAAGTTGTCGCAGGCTTCGGTGAAGCTGCAACTCGGCGTGCGTCTCACTTCAGGGTTGGGCGCCGGCTCGAATCCCGACATTGGCCGCCGTGCCGCGCTCGAAGACTCCGAAAAGATTATTGAGGCGCTCGAAGGCGCCGACATGGTTTTCGTCACCGCGGGCCTCGGCGGCGGCACGGGCACGGGCGCAGCGCCAGTGATCGCTTCGCTGGCCAGCGAGATGGGCATTCTGACGGTTGCCGTGGTCACCAAGCCATTCGCCTTTGAGGGCAAGCGCCGCATGATGCAGGCCGAGCGCGGCTTAAGAGAACTGCTTGACAGCGTCGATACCATGATCGTGATCCCCAACGAGAAGCTGCTGGCCGTGGCCAAGGATGCGGGCTTCTTCGAGAGCTTCCGCATCGCCGACGACGTGCTGCGCCAGGGCGTGCAGGGCATCAGCGACATCATCACCATCCCCGGCATCATCAACCGCGACTTTGCCGACGTGAAGACGACGATGGCGGGCATGGGCCACGCTGTGATGGGCACGGCCCTGCGCTCGGGCTCGAACCGCGCAGTTGAGGCGGCACAGGCCGCGATGGCTTCGCCAATGCTTGAGGCGGGCGCCATTGACGGCGCACGCGGCATCCTCATCAATATCACGGGAGCGAGTTCGCTCAAGCTCTCCGAGGTCAACGAAGCGTCGTCGATCATCCAGTCCGCGGCCCACGAAGACGCCAACATCATCTTCGGCGCCGTGCTGGACGAGCACATGGGCGAAGAGGTGAAGATCACGGTCATCGCCACCGGCTTCCGCGACCAGATGCCGGAGCGGCGCGCGCGCATGTTAAGTGTGGACGAAACGCCGGTGGTTTCGGTGCCCGTTGTGGCGCCTAACAACTGGATGCGCGACCGCGACCCTGAGCCGGAGCCTGCACCTGCGCCTGCGCGCTTTATGAGCGAGGAAGAGGAAGCAGCGAACGACGGCGCCGACTCGGGCTTCTTTTTTGCCGCCGCCGCCCCCAACGTGACGACAACTGTTACGGTGGCCGACAAACTCACGAAGACCGATGCGGAATATGCCACGAAGTTCGGTGCGGGCCATGAGGGCCCAGCGCAGTCCGAACCGCAATTCGAGGCATCGACAGTGGAGTCTCAGTCAGGGCTTCCGCCCCGCGACTATGCTGCAGGGTTCGCTGAAGTTCCCCACGGCGCAGCAGAGCCGGCGGAGAAAGGTGCGCCGGGCGCGCCGTCGCTCTTTGCCGAGCCTCCCGGGCAACCCGAGCGCGATTTGGATGTCCCCACGTTCTTGCGCCGGCTGAAATTCTAGAAATCGATCGCGTCAAACGGTTGATTAGTAACGGGAAAGGTTCCAAAACGGGCGTTTTTGACGTATAGTAAACAGAACGCCCCCGAAAGTTGTATGTGGTGCGAGGTTCGAACGAGGGAAACTACTGTCACTGGGCCGGGTTTTCAACAACAGAGACCTTGTTGGCAGCAAGTCTAGCGTTCGCGTGAGTCGGGTGGTTGGATTCTTCGAGGGTTAAGCAAACTTTCGCCGGGCCCGCACCGGAAAATCAGAGTGCGGCCTGGTTGATGCGGAATGAAGTGCGGCGCCCCCGGGGCGAACGCGCGGCACGAGATCCAAAGAGTAGAGAGGATATTGACTGGATGAAGTTGTCACGCGTTGGGCCTATCTTAGTAGTCTTTTTCTTCGCCATCGGCGCCGCGGGCGCCGCGGCACTCGATGCGCCGCAAACTCTGCATCGTTCCAAAACGAAGTCCGATTCGCACCTGAGCAGCACTCATCGTACGGTTGTGCATCATACAGCGGTGCGCGCCGCGTCCACGCACTCTTATAGGGGTCATACTGCTTCCTCGCGCAGGTTCACAACTCAAACCACGGCAAGACACGCATCAACCAGGCGAACCGCCTCATCGACGGCACACTTGCGTCGCGTCTACTATCATCCCCGCCATCGCTATTTCGAGCGCTTTACCGCCAGTTCGTTTGTTCAGGGCGATATCGGCGCGGGCGATATCACCACCGGCGAGGACCCGGCGGTGCGCGCGGCCGCGATCGATGCCCTGGGCGACATGAATGGAACCGCAGTGGTGATCGATCCCACGAGCGGACGCATTCTCGCCATGGTCAACCAGAAGCTCGCGCTCTCGCCCGGCGCCGAGCCCTGTTCCACGATCAAGCTCACGGTCGCCCTGGCCGCGCTCTCTGAGGGTTTGGTCACAAGCGACACCCTGGTGAAGCTCCCGGGCTTCCGCATGGACATGACCCAGGCGCTGGCCAAGAGCAACAACCTCTACTTTGAGGAGCTGGGCCGGGAACTGGGCTTTGAGCGCGTTCACCATTATGCCAACGAGTTTGGCCTTGGTGAGCTGGCCGGGTACAACATTTCCGGCGAGCAGCTGGGCGTCTATCCCGATCAGCCGATTCCTGAGTCCGAAGGCGGCGTCGCCCGCATGTGCAGCTTCGGGCAGGGCGTCAGCGTAACTCCGTTGCAGTTGGGCGCATTGGTGGCGGCCATTGCCAACGGCGGAACGCTCTACTACCTGCAGCACCCCACCACGGCTGGAGAGATCGCCAACTTCACGCCCAGGGTCAAGCGCACCCTCGACATCACCAAGTATCTGCCCGATCTGGAAGATGGAATGGCCGGCGCGGTGGAGTACGGAACCGCGCGGAGCCTACGCACGAACTTCCGCGAGCTGCCCGTGTTTGGCAAGACCGGCACCTGCTCCAACGAAGGAACGCGCTTCGGCTGGTTCGCCTCCTACTCCGAGTCGCCGCAGGGCGGCCTGGTGACGGTATTCTTTCTCGAGGGCGGCAGGGCCACCTTCGGCCCGCGCGCCGCACAGTTGACGGGTGTCTTCTACGAGGATCTGTGGGATCACGATTATTTAGGTGAGAGGAACCAGGAAGCGCAAACCGGACCCGCGGCAGCGACCGCGCCTAAAGCGGACTTCCCGTCTCCGGCGCCCTCTCCGGCTGGCTCTTCCGATCGCAACGAGCAATAGCGCAACCGATCGAAACCTGCACGAGCACAAAGCCGCCTTCGGGCGGCTTTTTTGTGGTTGACCCGCTGCGGGACATTTATTCTGGCGAAGAGATGAGCACTGTCCGTTGGGTTGTCGCCGGCATCGGCGACATTGCGCGCAAGCGCGTGATTCCCGCCATCCAATCCGAGCCGCGCAGCGTGCTCCTGGGGTTTGTGACGCGCGACCAGGCGAAAGCCGCGGCCTATCCCGGCGCGCGCAGTTGGCCAACGATAGAAGACGCTGTTGCTGACCCGGGCGTCGATGCCGCGTACATTGCGCTGCCTGTGGCCCTGCACGCCGGCGCCGCCATCGCAGCCCTGCGAGCTGGCAAGCATGTGCTCTGTGAAAAGCCCATGGCGATGAACTTCGCCGAGGCTGAGCGGATGGTGGACGAGGGCCGCGCGTCGGGCTGCGTGTTTGGTGTTTCCTACTACCGCCGCCTTTATCCCAAGCTCGTTCGCGCCAAACAGCTCATTGCGGAGGGCGCCATCGGGCGTCCGCTCCTAGCCGAGGCCAACTGCCACGGCTGGCTGGAGATTGAAGGCCGCGAATGGCTCGCTGACCCCACGCTCTCAGGTGGCGGCCCGCTCTACGACATCGCCTCGCACCGCATCGACGCCATGAATTTCCTCTTCGGCAAGCCGGAGCGCGCCTGCGGATTGCTGTCGAACGCCGTGCATCGAATCGCAATCGAAGATTCAGCGACCGTGTTGATGGGGTTCGCCGGTGGGGTGCATGCGGTGGTCGACGTGCGCTGGAATTCGCGCGTGGCGCGCGACCAGTTCCGCATCATCGGTGAGGAGGGCGAGATCGGCCTCGATCCGCTCAACGGACCGGAACTGCGCGTGGCCGGCCGCACCGAAATGCTGCCTCCGCACGCGAACATTCACTACCCCATCGTAGAGAACTTTGTCGATGCGGTCGTGACCGACGACCCCGGCTGCCTTGCCTGCCCGGCCGAGCAGGCCGCATGGACCGACTGGGTGACTGAGCAAGTGGTTGCCTTATAGGCCGCCGCGCGAATTTTGGATGGCATGCGATTTTTCTGGCTGACCCTTGCAACGAACGCCGTTTAGATTCATCTGATAGATGAGCCCGCTTTCTCGCGTCTAAACCAGCGGAGACGGGCGGTCTGAATCCATACACGCCGCAAGATGGGACTTTCGATGGCGCTGCCAACTCACATCCTGCTGATGTACGGCTACTTCCTCCTCTTTGCCTGGGTGCTGGTGGAGCAGCTCGGACTTCCCCTACCGTCCGCGCCCGTGCTGATGGCGGCCGGGGCGCTTTCGGCCCAGCGGGAGATCAGCTTTCCGCTGGCGCTGGCCGTCGCTGTGGCCGCAGCGCTGACCGCCGACAGTGCCTGGTTCTTCATCGGGCGCAGTCATGGCCACCGAGTTCTCAACCTGATTTGCAAGCTGTCGCTCGAGCCCACCACGTGCGTTCGTCGCACGCAGGACTCGTTCGGCCGGCGCCGCGGCACCATGCTGATCTCCGCCAAATTCGTCCCGGGCCTGGGCGCGCTGGCCGCGCCTGTGGCGGGGCAAAACGGCATGAGCTTCGGCCGGTTCCTGCTCTACGACGGCATCGGCTCCGTCATCTGGGTGGTTGTGCTGCTCGCGATCGGCCGTTTTTTTGGCGACCTGATCAGGCGCAACCCGCATGTTCTCGACTGGGTGGGCCGGTTCTCCGGCGCGATACTCATCCTGGGAGTCATCGGATTTCTTATGGCGCGCATCGCTCGCCGGCGCATCGCACTCAAGCAGCTCGCCGCCATGCGCCTGGAGCCTGTTGAGCTGAAGCGGCAGATCGATGGGGGCGAGCCGGTCTACATCGTCGACCTTCGCCATCCGCTCGAACTCTTGGCCGACCCATTCACGCTGCCGGGCGCTCTGCACATCGCGCCCGACATTCTAGCCGCGCGCCATCACGAGATCCCGCGAGACCGGGACGTGATCCTTTATTGCACCTGCCCCAGCGAGGCCACGGCGGCCAAGACGGCCATGGAGCTTCATAAGCTTGGCGTCGAGCGCGTGCGCCCACTGCGCGGCGGCTTCGATGAATGGAAGCGCCTGGGCTATCCGATGGACGCCGTCCCGCCCATTATGCCGCTCGTCGCGGCCATCGAGCCCACGAATTAACAACTTACGCCAACGCTGCAAATAGCTGTGCGATACTCGCTGCGACAGGCGAGCCGATGCCGCTGCACGGGTCCGGCCCCACGGCGGCCGAGTAGAATCCGTTGCCGCCCACGGTGATGTCGTTGAAGGCCTTCTGATTTTTCCAGAGCGTGGGCGTTACGAAACCGAGTTTTTTGCCGAGCGCGGCGAACAGGCCCGCGTAGAGCGGCGCGACGGCGCTGGTGCCGCCCACCACTGTCGTCGAGCCGTGCACGAAAATGTTGTAGCCGGTGTTGGGATCGGCGTCGGCGCACACGTCGGGCACCATGCGGCCCTTGCCGTATTGAGTGCCTGCCGGCGCGGGCGGCGCGCCGATCTCGAAACTCTGCACGGGGAAGACGGTCGAGTAGCCGCCGCCGGTTCCTTCGCCGCTGGTCTTGCCGGGATCGTCATTCCAAACCGATTCCTGCGTCTGCGTTTTATTCGTGCCGCCACACCCGATCACGTGCGGGCACGACGACGGGCAATCCACGTTCGCCGGCGTCGATCCGCCGTCGCTCGAGTCGTTGTCGCCCGACGCGCCAAAGACGATCATCCCTGCGGCTACGGCTGCCGCGGCTGTCGACTCCATCTGCTTCGCGGCCGTTGTGCCCCAGTTGGCTTCGTCCGAGCCCCACGAGATCGAGCAGACGTCGCAACCGTCCTGCGCGGCCTTCTGGACAGCGGCGCCGATGTCCTGCGACCAGTACATGCGAATCGTCGCGGCCTGGCCGGTGGCTGCATAGTACGCGGCGCCTGAAACCTCGATATCGAGAGCGACCTCGTAGTCGTCGTCGCCCGCCGAGCCGCTCTGCCCCGGCGTGTTCTCGGTGCCATCCACGGAAACATCGGTGATCGAGGGCGTGGGCTGGCCGAGCGACTGGAAGAATGCATCGATGTCGGACGCGACCCATCCGCCGCCCAGCTCGACGATGGCGATGACTCCGCCGCCGGGCTTGCCGGTGGGCCATTTGTACGCCGCGCAGAGATCGGGCACGTTCCACGACGTGGCGGCCGCGGCCTTCGGATCCTTGGGTAGTTTGTAATAGGGCCTGTTGTGGTATTTGCGAGTGGGGGAGTGGGGACGGGGGTAGTTCATGGGGGAAATCCTCCGGTGCTGAAGGCGAGCATCGCACAGGTGCGCGGCGCAAGGCAAAGCCCACCCTTCGAGCGAGAATCCATTTCTGCAACCTGGCCCCTGAACCCCGCTTTTTTGATCGCCGTTCACTGTGCTCTGATCTCTGCGGCGAGGGCTTACCATTGTGGAGACACACATCTCCGCCCGGGAGCACGCCTTGGCCTACGACGATCTGCGCGACTGGATCAAAACTCTTGAAAAGCACGGCGAACTGCGCCGCATTCGAGAGGAAGTTTCGCCGGAACTCGAAATCACAGAGATCACCGACCGCGTGAGCAAGATCGGATCGCATGCGAGCGGGCCGCAGAGCGCCACGAAAGAGAAATATGCTCCCGGCGGGCCGGCGCTGCTGTTTGAAAACGTGAAGGGCCACGCGGGCCACAAGGTGCTCATCAACCAGTTTGGCTCGGAGCGCCGCATGGCGATGGCGCTTGGCCTCGTGCCGGGTGTTGACCGGCTCGACCGGATCGCCGATCGCATTCGCGGGCTGATGGACGTGAAGGCTCCGGAAGGATTTCTCGACAAGCTCAAAATGCTGCCGCAGCTTGGCGAGCTATCGAATGCGTTTCCGAAGACCGTGAGCGCGAAAGACGCGCCGTGCAAGGAAATGATTCGGCGCGAGAAGTTCAACCTGAACTATTTCCCGATCCTCAAGTGCTGGCCGCAGGATGGAGGGCGCTTCATCACGCTGCCGTGCGTGCACACGCGCGATCCGCGCACCGGCAAGCGCAACATGGGCATGTATCGCATGCAGGTGTACGACGGCCAGACCACCGGCATGCACTGGCAGCGGCAAAAGGTCGCGGCGGAACATTATCGCGAGGCGCTGCGGAACGCTGCTTCGGCCGATGCCGCAAACCAAAACCAGTACGACCCGAAGGGTGCGCGCGTGGCGATCATGGCGGAATCGGCCGGGGGAGCGGTGACGATTCCTGACGGGCCGCTGGCGGGCACGCCGCAAGTTGCGATTTCCAGCCTAAAGGGATCGCGGCTCGAGGTCGCTGTCGCCATCGGAACCGATCCGGCAACCACGTTCGCCGCCGTCGTTCCCGCGCCGCCTGAAGTCGAAGAGTTTCTCATCGCCGGGTTCCTGAGGGGCAAGCCGGTTGAGATTGTGAAGTGCGAGACCGTGGATCTCGAAGTGCCGGCGCACGCGGAGATTGTGCTCGAGGGCTATGTCGAACTCGGTGAGCTGCGGCCCGAAGGCCCGTTCGGCGACCACACCGGCTTCTACACGCTCGAGGACGAGTACCCGGTGTTTCATCTCACCTGCGTCACGCACCGCAAGGACCCCATCTACGCCGCGACCATCGTGGGCAAGCCGCCCATGGAAGACGCATGGATGGGCAAGGCGGTTGAGCGGATTTTCCTGCCCGCGATGAAAATAACTATCCCCGAGCTGGTGGATATTCATCTGCCCGTCGAGGCCGTGTTTCACAACCTGATGATCGTGTCGATCAAGAAGAGCTATCCCGGGCAGGCGCGCAAGGTAATGCACGCCATCTGGTCGCTGGGCCAGGCCATGTTCACCAAGTGCATCATCGTGGTCGACGAGGACTGCGACGTACAGAACATTCCCGAAGTGGTGCTGCGCGTGGCGAACAACATCGATCCCGAGCGCGATATTCAGTTCGCGCTAGGGCCTGTCGATTCGCTCGATCACGCCAGCCGCCTGCCCAACTACGGATCGAAAATGGGAGTGGACGCCACGCGCAAGTGGAAAGCGGAAGGCTTCGCGCGGCCGTGGCCGGCCATGATCGAGATGGATCGCGCGACGAAGGCAAAAGTCGATACGATGTGGGCGAAGTTGGGGCTGTGAGCGGCCCGACTTTGCGGCGCGCTCGCGGGGTGAGATACTGAAAGATGAAGAACCTCCCACACCCCCGGATCCTTTCCGAGCGCTTCACGCGCGCTGTCGACTATGCGCGCAAGCTCCACACCGAAACCCGCAAGGGAACGAAAATCCCCTACATGGCGCACCTGCTCGGCGTTGCATCACTGGTCATGGGTGAAGCCGGAGGCGCGGTTCCTGTCACGGAAGATATGGTGATCGCGGCCATCCTTCACGACACCGTCGAGGATCACGGAGGCAAGCCGCGGCTTGATGACGTGGAGAGAGTGTTTGGAAAACATGTCGCGGACATGGTTCTGGGCCTCTCGGACACGCAGGCCGAAGATCACGACAAAAAGGAAGGGTGGGAGGAGCGCAAGATCGCGTATCTCGCGCGGCTGCGTACCGAGCCCGAAGACGTCCTCCTCATCTCCGCCGCTGACAAGCTCTACAACGCCAAAGCCATCCTCGACGAGCTCAAGGAGATCGGCCCTGCGGTTTGGGACCGATTCAAACGCGGGCCGAAGGAGCAGCTCTGGTACTTCCACTCATTGCTCGAGGTTTTTCACTCGCGACTGAAGAGCCACATGGTGGATGAACTGCAGCGCGTGGTGGATGAGATTGCGTTTCTCGTCGCGACCAAGTGGCCCGGCGCCGCAAACGTGGCCCAGAAACCCGAAAACTGAACCAAACTGGGCACGAAACCGGCCGCGCTCGCACCGCAGTGCAGCCTGCGCCCCTGTGCTACATTTCCCTTGTGACCCGCCACGGATTCCATCGGAGTAACCGCTCTATCTGCGCGCTCGGCATGCTTGTTGCGTTGTGCGCGATCGCGGCGCCGGCGCAGAAACCCGCTTCGGGCCAGAAGGTCGTCCAGGATCACGCCGAATACAGCGCTTACACGGCCGCGGCAAATACGCAGGACCCGACGGCGCGGGCCGAAGCCTTTGAGGGCTTCTGCCAGCAGTATCCGAAGAGTGTTGTTTTTGCCGATGCGCTGGAGCAAGAGATGGCGGCATGGCAGGCGGCGGGCAATTCCGCCGAGGTAAAGAAGACCGCCAGGCGCCTGGTTGCCGTGGACGCAGGCAACATCCGCGCGCTGGGCATTGTGGTGGAGCTGGACCGCGTGAGCGCGGAGCAGGGCGACGCAACTGCGCTCAACGAAATGTGCGTCGACGCCACGGGTGGCATGCTCGCGGTCCCTATGTGGCGGAAGCCGGCAAACATGACCGACGGCAATTACGACACGCTGAGCAAGCTGATGAACGTGATCTTTCTCGGCGCGGAAGGGTATTGTGCCGTCCAGCAGAAGAATTACTCGCAGGCCAGGGATTGGCTTGCGCGCGCCATCAGGACGGACCCGACAAACGCGCCAGACACTTACCAGCTCGCGGTCGCCGATCTCGAGACAACACCGGTCGTCGTCGAGGGGCTGTGGTACTGCGCCCGCGCCATCCACCTGGCGCAAAGCAGCGCCATCCCGCAGGACGCGAAAAGCATGGCCGCGGACTGCGAGGCGAGATACGTGAAGTACCACGGCGCCAGTGACGGCTGGGATGCGCTGGTTGCCGCCGCCGCAAGTCAGGACACGCCGCCCAAGGACTTTGAGAAGCAGATCAAGGCCGCGGCCGCCTCTCCGCAAAAATAGCTTGGTGCTTCGCGCTCCGTTCGCGCGTACCCGCGGTATTACCCTCTGCTCTATGGCGGTCTGCTATACCTGAAATCATGCAGGTTGACCTCCCCAGGCGCCTCATCGCTGCTGCC
The DNA here is from genome assembly GCA_050010795.1 of Occallatibacter sp. Taxonomy (GTDB): domain Bacteria; phylum Acidobacteriota; class Terriglobia; order Terriglobales; family Acidobacteriaceae; genus Telmatobacter. The sequence continues at coordinate 23,172 of JBEKKI010000009.1, read as the reverse complement.
GCGGCGCTGGCCCTCGTCCTTCCCCTTCGCGCTCAGCAAACTTCTGACGCCTTTCGCTGGATCGACTTTCACAACCCGAAAGATCAGAACATCGTCATCTGGGTCACGCGCTCGCTCGCGGTGGAGAAGTGGACCGCAATCCGCGAAATCGGAGTGATGTACGACGCCGCATTGGTCGTCACCTCCGATCGCCCCGGCCCGCAATCGCCGCCCAGCGACGACGCCTTTACCATCTGGAACGTCTCGCTCACCAGCCACGTGGTGGCTCCGCTACTCACGGGCGTGAACCCGCGCTGGTTCGACTGGGAGCACTTCCAAAAGGACGCGCCCGAGGAACTGACCATCCTGTACGACAACTGCCACGACTGCGCGGCCAACACATACTTCACGTCTCTTTTTTACGACGTGCCGCACCACATGTGGACGGCGCGCTGGGTGCGCGGCGGAAATGGCGTTCTGGTGTGGAATGCACTCGGCCCGAGCGCTGGAAGCGGCATCGATTTGACGCAGCTCTACGCGCTCATGTCCGACGCTGCTGGCCACGTTTTTCTCTGCACCTGGGATCACTTCGACTATGGAAAGAAGCGGGAGCCCAGCGATACTCTCTTTCGATTCGATGTGGATCCCCTCAGCGGATTGGACCGCACCGCGGAGCTGAACGGCGGCGAAGCCGGCGCCATGAAGCTGCGCATGTGCCGCGGCCAGGACACCGTCGAAGGCCTCGAGCGCGGCCAGGATTCGGCTGTCTGCCAGCAGCTCACCAACGCGCAGCCACAGCGCAAGCCCGTCACTACGCCGCCAGCCAACAACCGCGGCCGCTCCGTGCCGCCCGGCGTTCGGCACTGACGGATCGCTTCAGCCGCGCCGCCGCGCCCGCCCGCCATTTGCCCCTCGCTACCCATAGCCATTCTTAACCTGACCGCGCTATGCTAGCGGCCAACGGGATGCATCCGTTCCCGAGGAGGGTAAGATGAAACGTCTGCCTCGATTCGCGATTGGAATGTTAATAGCCGTTGCGGCTTTTCTTTGCGTGACCGTTTGCCGCCACGCGATTCCCACTGTCAGCGCAGCCACCGCCGTGCAGGACCCGGGCGCGCAGTATCCGCCGCCGGATCAGGGCCCCGATCCTGCCGCGACCAATCAAGCTCCCGGCGATACGGGCATGGCGCCATCAGGCCCGTCGTACACGACCGAAGCTCCGCCCCCGCCCGGCCAGGACTATAACGACTCCAACTATGCCGAGCAGCCCACGGCGAACGCTCCCCAACCTCCGCCTCCGCTGCCCGACTACGATCAGCCTCCGCCTCCCGCTGACGGCTACATCTGGATGCCCGGCTACTGGGCATGGGGCCCGAACGGGTATTACTGGGTTCCCGGCTCGTGGGTCGAGCCTCCCTACGCCGGCGCGCTCTGGACGCCGGGTTACTGGGGCTTCTATGGGAGCCGTTATATGTTCTACCCCGGCCACTGGGGCATCCACATCGGGTTCTACGGAGGCATCAACTACGGATTCGGCTACTTTGGCTCTGGATACGAAGGCGGCTACTGGAACGGCGGCCGCTTTTTCTACAACCGCGCCTACAACAACATCGATGTGCGTAGGGCGCGCAATGTGTACAGCTACCACGTGGACCAGCGCGTGGTGAACAATCACTATGTGAACAACAACCGCCCCAGCTTCCGCGGCGGAGCAGGTGTGCAGGCGCGGCCTCAGCCGCAGGAGACCAGAGCCTGGCAGAATGAGCCCACGGCTCCGCGCATGAACTCGCAAAGGCAGCACGCGAACGACTACGGCGCGGTTCACGAACAATATGCAAATCAGAATCACGGCCAGCCGCCCAACCCGGCCATTCGGGGGCCGCTGCCCGCCGATCGCAATGTGCAGCCGCAGGTGCGCGGAGGGTCTGGTCGAGGCGGCAACCAGCCGCGCGGCGGCGGTGGCGGCGGCAACCAGCAGCACGGCGGTGGAAGCGGCAACCAGCAACATGGCGGCGGAAGCGGACGCCATCACTGATCAATAAAGCGGCACTGGCAAACAACAAGGCCGCGCGCACGAGAGCGTCGATCGCTTTCGGCGTGCGGCCCCTTGTATTCCCGCCCCGATCTGCCTGAGTCCTCGCTGAATCGCGCAGCCAGCCGGCGCCTATTCCGCTGTCATCACCTTGATCGCCACCAGGTTGCGTACCCAGCGCGCCGGATGCTTGTCGTGCGTATCGACCAGCTTCAACGGGCCGTCGCCGGCGAGCGGTTTGCCGTTTTCCGTATCGGCCACAATCACGGCCGAGTCCTGCACGGCGGGGTTCACCTCGGCCAGAGAGTACACCGCTTTATATCCATCGGAGCCTTCGGCCACCAGATAGATCCGCATCGCCGCGCCGTGCGGGCCTGCCGGAACGCCCTGCGGCGCGAGCAGGTCCATGAGCGGCACGCCGGAGTAGGTGTCATTGGCTTTCGTGTGCTCGTTGGGCACGGTCACGCTTGCGTGCGGCAGCGGCGCCAGTTTCGCCAGCGCCCAATCCGTTGATTTCTGGCCGAACGCAATCCGCAATACACCTGCAGGGATCGAGGCAACGTCGCTCTTGTCCATCGCGCCGTGCATCATTCCCATGCAGCCGCTCATGTCCATGGTCTTCGCGCCGGCGCCCTTGCCCATGTCCATTTGTTTGCCGTCGCCCGAGCCCATGTTCATGCATGGCCCCATGGTCATTGGCTTGCCTGAGCCGGCTGCCTGACCCGAGTCTGCCGGCTTGCTCATGTCCATCCCATCCATCGAGCCGGACGATGTCGGCTGTTGAGGCGTTGGCTGCTGGTTTTGCGCGTGCCCCGCGTTAGCTCCCAAGCTCAACATCCACGAAATGGATGCTATTGATGCGATCAAACGCTTCATGATCTCCTCACTTCCTCCATCGTATACTTGAAGCATGTCGGTGGTGCGCAACGTCGCCGGGATCGCCAAAGGGATGAGTATCACCCTGCGCGAAATGTTTGCGCCCAGCGAGGTTGAGAACTACCCCGACGGCAAGGGCCCGGAGCGCGGCGCGGTCCTTGAGCAGCGCTTCCGCGGGGCGCACGTTTTAGAGCGCGACGAGAATGGCTTGGAGAAGTGCGTGGCCTGCTTTCTGTGTGCCGCAGCCTGCCCGGCGAACTGCATCTACATCGAGGCCGCGGAAAACACCGCCGAGAACCGCATCTCTTCGTCGGAGCGCTATGCCAAGGTCTACAACATCGACTACAACCGCTGCATCTTTTGCGGCTATTGCGTAGAGGCGTGCCCCACCGACGCCATCATTCACGGCCACGGCTTCGAACTGGCCATGCTGGATGCCACCAACATGGTGAAGCGCAAAGAAGACATGCTCGTGCCGGTGGAAGCGCTCACTGCGAAGTAGAAGCCTTCGCGGCGCGCTTTGGTTCGGTCCGATCCCGCTTTGGGACAGCGCTGCTCCATTCCGGGCAATCCGCCTGCAATCTGAGACATTCCTCATTGGCACTCTGTCCATTCCTCATGTCGAGGAACATAATGGACGATGAAATTCACGGCATTCATGCCGCAGGTGTAGGTGTGGAGGCGCTTGGCCTTTCGCTTACACATGGCTGTGCCAACCCGTTTCGGGGGAGGGGTTGGATGCGCATTCAGCGCGTGTTCCTGGCGCCGGTAGCGTTCGCCGCAGGCTGCCTGCTGGCCGGCGCCCGGGTTTCGCCCGCGGCGCCTGGGCTGCCTCGCGTGTTCTCGACCGCCCAGGGCGTGCACAACCTACCGCCGGAAGCGGCCGCTCAGACTTTTCCTGTCAGATTGCACGCGGTTGTCACCTACTACGATCCCTACATCGACTCGCGGCATGGCGCCATTTTCGTTCACGACGCCTCCGGCAGCGTCTTCGTCTCCGTTGCTTCGCGGCCCATTCTTTCGCTGCGCGCCGGCACCACGGTCGACATCACCGGCGTGACCGGCCCCGGCGATTACGCCTCGGTCGTGCTCGGCAGCCAGGTGCGCATCGTGGGGCAATCCCGGCTGTCGGCAAGCCCTGTCAAGGCTACGCTGACGGAGATGCTCTCCGGCGCACTGGACTGCCAGTGGGTCGAAATCGAAGGACGCGTCCGCTCCGTGCATTTCCAGTCTCGCGACGTGGCTCTCGAAATCGCTACCGACGGCGGATCGTTGGCCGCCGTTTCTGTCCGCGAGGACGGGGCTGACTACGAATCTCTCGTCGACTCGCTCGTCCGCATACGCGGCAACGCGGCGCCCATGTTTAACCAGCGCCGGCAGATGGTCGGCGTTCACGTCTTCTTTCCCACGCTTCGCGAGACCACGGTGATCCAGCCGGCGCCGCGCGACCCATTTGGTGTTCCGCCGGTTCCGCTATCGGAGTTGTTCCGCTTCTCGCCCGATCCCGGGCTCCTGCATCGCGCGCACGTCGAGGGCACGGTCACGCTCGACTGGCCGGGCCGGATGCTCTGCATTCAGGACGCGAAAGCCGGCATCTGCATGCAGACGATGCAGGCGGCGGGCGTCCCGGTGGGTTCCTTCGTCGACGTCGTGGGCTTTCCAGCCATCAACATGTTCAAGCCCACCCTTGAAGACGCGGTCTTTCGCGCCGCCGGCAGACCTGCCGCCCCGCCGCCGCCCGTCGCCATCACTGCCCAAAAGGCCATCAAGGGCGATCTTGACGGCAGGCTCGTCGAGCTCGATGCCGAACTCATCGGGCGCGACTCCGCTGCTGCCGTTCCCACGCTCATGCTCCGTGCCGGCGGCGTTCTCTTTCCGGCCATTCTTCCCAAAGATGCAGCGCTCGGCGACCAACTGCCGTGGAAAGACGGCAGCCTTGTGCGCATTACCGGCGTCTGCAATGTGCAGGTTGACTCCCTTGGCACGAATTTGAGCGAAGGCGCGGTACGGCCCGAATCGGTGCACTTCCTGCTGCGCTCCATCGACGACGTTTCTCTGCTTTCGGCTCCGTCCTGGTGGACCTCCACGCATACGCTCGAGAGCTTTTCCGCGGCGGGCCTGCTCGTCGTTGCATCGCTGGTCTGGATCGTTGTCCTTCGCCATCGTGTGGCGCAGCAGACCAAGGCCCTTCGCGGCAGCGAAGAACGCTTGCGCCACCTGTCGGAGCATGACGCGCTCACCGGCCTGCCCAATCGCATCCTCTTGAACGATCGATTGCAGACATCTCTCAAGCGCGCCGCCCGCTTTCAAACCTGCCTGGGACTGCTGATGGTGGATGCGGACGAGTTCAAAATCGTGAATGACGCTCTCGGCCATCTGGCCGGCGACAAGCTGCTGTGCGAACTGGCCGAGCGGCTGTGCGGGTGCGTGCGCGCAACCGACACCGTGGCGCGCATCGGCGGCGACGAGTTTATTGTTCTTCTGCCAGACCTGCGCATTCCCGCTGAAGCCGAATCCATCGCGGCTAAAATCGTCGCGTGTGTTGCCAGCCCGTATAAATTCGATCGCGCGCAGGCAGTCATCACGGTCAGCGTGGGAGTCGTCACCTATCCCGAGACGAGTGGCGATGAAGAAAAGCTGATGCATTGTGCCGACGAAGCGATGTACGCAGCGAAAGAGAAGGGCAAGAATCGTCTGCAGGTTTACAAGCCGATCCCGGCGGCTCAGAGCAACAGCGATTGCCTCCGCGCCGCATCGCAATGGTCGATGCCGACGGGCCGCGCCTGAGGGACGCCGGCGCGAAGTTCAGGGGCAGGCGCGAACCCGATTTCACTCGCACACCTCAATGTCGTACGAAAGCGATCATCCCGCCTATTCTGTCCACACACTCTTCCGGCTTGCAAGCCGCTGCAGGTCAAGATGGAACCTTCGGCGCTCCTGAATCTGCGGGCGCAGTCTCGAAAATACGTACTCAAAGACGAGCCGGCACCCGCCGAAGCAACGGCCGCAACGATTGCTGCCGCCAGTGCAGCTAATTTACGCCCAAAACGGTCCGGATCGCTGGTACGATCCGGACCGTTGCAAGCGGCCCTGCCGCGCTGCGCAAATCCCGGTTCGGTCTTGCGCCGCTTTCATCGGCAGGCCGCAAACCATTTCTCGTTCTGCTGCAAACCAGAGCCAATACCCTCAAGTGGCGTTGCCCCAAGGGAAACGCCACCTTGCCGGAAGCCCATAAGGGCTACGAGTGAACGGGAAATGCCTTAAAGGCGCAATTCACGTGGCGCGCGCCCGCCTTCCACCGAGCGCGCACCGGGTCCCCCAACGACCGGTCTTGGTCGTTGGGGTGAGAGCACCGGGGTTCCCAACGACAGGTCTTCGTCGTTGGGGTGGGAGCACCCCCGGCGCGGCGATCAGGGTTTCACGATTCTTGCAAGCCGCGGATCCTGCCACAGCGAGGCAAACTCCTTGTCGACGTAGACGTCACCCATCTGCGGGTAATGCCCGTTCTTGGCGCGCTGCAGGTAGTCGAGCGCACCTTCAACGTTGCCACGCTTGGCGTAGATTTTCGCGATCAGGTAATTCGTGCGGGCGATCTGCTCCGGTGTTTTCAGCTGCGCAATCACGCCGCCCTGGTTGGAGTCGAAGACGTCGGGATCAAGCTCCAGTGCCCGCGCATATTCGTTCATGGCGCGGTCAATCTGGTTGAGGCCCGCCCAGGCCTCCGCCATGTTCACGTGGAAGGCCGGGTCTGCTTCGTTGAGTTCCAGCGCCTGCCGCATGTAATTGAGCGCCGGCTTGTACTTTCTCTCGATGCACATCAACGCGCCAAGGTTATTCAATGACCTGGCGTTGTGCGGATCGTTCTTGACGGCTGCGAGGAAGCTCTTGCGCGCGGCTCCATACTCTTTGAGTTGCAGTTGGGCGATGCCCAGCTTGTTGTAGAGCTCGGAATCCGGCTTTCCGGTGCGCAGAGCCTTTTCGTAATAGGACACGGCCGATACAAAGTCGTTGCGGGCGCGGGCAATATCGCCCTTCTGCTCGGCGGCTTGCGCCGTTTCAAGGCTGATGCCCGTGGGCAGGTCCCGCATCGGAGCCCTCCATCCATACGCAGCTGCGCTGGACATCAGGCTCATCGCGGCGATGATGATTGCAAATCGTTTCATGGTCCACCTCTTTCTCGATCCGGGGCACTTCAGGGAGGGCTGCTCGGTCGGTTGCCCCTGGCATTTCGCTCTCTGGATCGATTTCAGTAGGCACCCGCAAGGCATCGCCGTACAACGCTATACCTGCTACCTCGCCGTGGCGCCTCGGCTACGCATTGCGATGTCACGTTAAGCACGATTTGACTCAGTGACTTGAGGCGAACGTGAAACCGCCGACGCGCGTCCATGGGGCAGGGCAGTAACCGGGGTTACCTGCCGTTAAACGTGCTCTTTTGGCAGCTACTTACACCGTTAAGCACTTGGCGGGCCAAAGACTCGCGCTAACATACAATCGAACTGACGATCACACTCTCGTTTTTCGAAAGCTGCGGATGATGGCCGTGGAAACTCCTGAGACGATCGAACTCGCAGAGCAGCGCGCGGAACTGAAGGCGGTGCTCGAGTCAAGGGGCTTTACTCGCGCTCCCACCCTTTCGATCCTCCTCTCCTATTTGTGTGAAAAGATGTTTGCCGGCGAGGCAGGCCAGATCAAGGAGTATTCCATCGGCGTCGAGGTCTTTCGCCGGGGGGCATCGTTCGACCAGGACGCCAATTCGATCGTCCGCGTTGAGGCCAACCGGTTGCGCCGCCGCCTCGCCGAGTACTACCAGGGCGATGGCGCACAAAACCATCTCCATATCACCATTCCCGTCGGTCAATATGTTCCAAGGTTCGAGCGCAACAACATTTCCGGCGGCGAGTGTCTCCCCAGCAAACCCAGCGACGAGACGCCCGCTAATGCAGCGCCTGCAAATGGAGCAACCCCCGCCGACCCTGCGCCCCATCCCCTGATTGCGTCAGCCCGCCGGTGGTGGTGGATCGCCGCCGTTGTCCTTTTCATGCTGGTGCTTTGGTACGTCTGGCATGTCGCGCGCCAGCAGAGGCAGGTGCAACACGAAGCCGGAGTAGCCCCGCTCGCGGGAACGGCTTCTGAGATTGCGGTGGGTCCACCTGGCGGCGAAGAGGTTCGTATGCTGGCAGGCGCCAGCCGCAGCTTTGTCGACCACGCTGACAAGATGTGGAGCGCCGACGCCTTCTTCACCGGCGGCACGGCGGTGAAAAGCACCATCCAGCACATCGGCCACACGCTCGATCCCGGCTTCTACCGCACCAGCCGGCAGGGCCAGTTCCGCTACGATATTCCGCTGCGCAAAGGTATCTATGAGCTACGTCTGCACTTTGCTGAAACCGTGTATGGACCTGAGTCCTCCGGCGCAGGTGGAGAGGGCAGCCGCATCATGACTATCCGCGCCAACGGAGTTTCGCTGCTCACCGGCTTCGACGTCGTGGCCGACGCGGGCGCTAGCTCCACCGCCGACGTGAAGGTGTTTACCGGCATCACGCCGGCTGCCGACGGCAAGCTGCACCTCGAGTTCTCCGCCGACAACGGGCAGCAGGCGACTCTTTCGGCCATCGAAATTCTGCCCGGCTTCAGCGGGCACATTCGTCCGGTGCGCGTGCTGGCGCGGCAAACGCCTTACTACTCGAACGACAGCCACTGGTGGAGTCCCGACGACTACTTCGAAGGCGGGCAAATGGCGGCCTACACAGCGCCCGTGAATGGAACCGACGATCCCGAGCTGTACGAGACGGAGCGCTGGGGCAACTTCTCCTATGCCATTCCGGTCACGCCGGGAAAGTACACGCTGTCGCTCTACTTTGCGGCCCGGTACGGCGGTTGGGACGAGCCGGCCTCCGACGGTCTCAACGGCAAGCCCACAGTCGCTCATGTCTTTAACGTGTTCTGCAACGGCCGGGCACTCCTCAGCGGCTTCGATCTCGCCAAAGAAGCCCGAGGCTCTGACGTCGTCATCCGCAGGTTCGCCGATCTCGAGCCGAATGCGCAGGGCAAGCTTGAACTGAACTTCGTTCCCGTCCAGGGCTATGCTACCGTCACCGGCATTGAGGTGCTGCCGGAGTAGTCGCGACGCCGGCTGCCAGGCCCCCTTGTTCCCCTGGTCCCTATTCTTTGTCTCTATCCCGCTCCCGTCAGCAGCCCGCGCTTGCGCATTTCTGTCAACACCCGCTCCACCTTCCAGTCGAGCGCGCCTGACCCGTCGACGACCAGGTCGGCATGCTCGGCTGAGGGCCGCACGAAGGCCACGCTCGAAGGCCGCACTCTGAACTTCCACTGGTACTCGACTGACTCCGGCGACCTGCCGCGTTCCTCCATGTCGCGCTTGAGCCGCCGCTCAAAGCAAAGCGCGTCGGGCGTGTCGATAAAGACGCGCAGATGGTAGTAGGGAAACAGCTCGGGATAGTAAAGCGCGAAGATTCCTTCAACCACGAGGAACGGCCCGGCATTCACCGTCTGCGTCCGTCCGGCAATGCGTGTGTAGGTGCCGAAGTCGTAACACGGGCGCTCGATGCTTTCGCCCCGCGCCAGCGCGGCAATGTGCCGCTCAAGCAGCGGCACCTCAATCAGCGCCGGATCGTCGAAGTTCTTCTTAACGCGCTCTTCGAGAGGCAGGTCGCCGAGGTCGAGGTAGTAATCGTCGAGATGAAAGCGGAGGCCGTGCAGAAGGCGCGCCAGCTCGTTGGCCAGCGTGGTTTTGCCGGATCCGGAACAGCCTGCGACAGCCAGCACTGTGGGAGGAAATGGCAGGCGCAGCACGTCCTGCGCTTGCCGGGTTGCAATGTCGGGGCCTGCGGGGCGGCGCGGCGTTTCGACTGTGGCTCGCATCGGCGCGCTCACGGTTCCAGCTCCGCCCTCTCGGCGAGCTTCGGCGCCAGGCGTTCCAGCAGACCCGAAAGCCGGCTCTCAACCCACCGGCCGGTCTGGTTCACTTCTTCGTGGCTGAGTGGTGTCTTGCTCAGGCCCGCTGCCAGATTGGTCACGCAAGAGATGCCCAGCACCTCGATGCCCATGTGGCGCGCCACAATCGTCTCGGGAACGGTCGACATGCCCACCAGCGTCGCACCCAGCGCGCGAAAGGCGTGAATCTCCGCCGGGGTCTCGAAGCTTGGTCCCGGCGTGGCCAGGTAGACGCCTTCCTCGAGTGCGAACCCTTCGTCTTGCGCCGCTTCCTTCGCCATTTTGCGGAGCTGCCAGGCGTAGGCCTCAGTCATGTCGAAGAAGCGCAGCCCAGCGCCCGTGCGCACAGCGAAGCGCGGCTCATTCGGCCCGATGAGCGGATTCCATCCCATCATATTGATGTGGTCGGTGAGCACCACCAGCTGGCCTATCTGGTATCCAGCCTGAATGGCGCCCGCCGCATTCGTAAGCACCACTTCGCGCACGCCCATCAAGCCCAGCACCCGCATGGGGAATGTGACCTGGAGTGGCGTGTAGCCCTCGTAGGAGTGGACGCGCCCCTGCATGATGACCACCGGCGCGCCCCCAAGCAGCCCCGCAACCAAACGGCCGGAGTGGCCCTCGACCGTGGACTGCGGAAAGTTCGGAATCTCGCTGTACTCAACGATGACCGGATCCGCAACAGCCTTGGCTGCTGCGCCCAGTCCCGAGCCCAGCACCATGCCCACGCGCGGCGCCAGCGAGCCCAATCGCGCTTTGACAACTGCAGCAGCCTCTGCGACTTGATCGAAGTAACTCATTTGCGGTGATGGGTGGTTCGCTTCCGAACATTCTATACACACGGACGCGCCGGCGCGCCTGTGCAAAGGTCGCCTTCCGGCGCGGATTCGAGCAGAGAGACGGCCGTCACATTTTAGCCTTTTGACCCGGGGCTATAATCCCTTCCGGCCCGAGTGCGGAGAAGCGACTAAGAGTCCTCCCTCGCTCCGCCTCGGGCCGGCGATTGGAGCACCTGCAATGACCATGCAACTGGTGGAACACGAGTTGATTCTGGCGCGCCGGATGGCGCGGTTGGGCACCGAGACTGCCTTTGAAGTTCTGAGCCGGGCGAAGGCGCTCGAGCGCCAGGGCCGCAGCATCGTGCATCTCGAAATCGGCGAGCCCGACTTTTCAACCCCGCAACACATCGTGGAAGCAGCCGTGGACGCCCTGCGCGGCGGCTGGACGCACTACGTTCCCTCCGCGGGCATTCCCGAACTGCGCGAGGCCATTGCGGCTGAAGCAGGCCGCACGCACGGGGTCGAAGTGCATCCCGAAGAAGTCGTTGTCGTTCCCGGCGGCAAGCCCATTATCTTTTACGTCATGCTCGCCCTCGTGGATGAAGGCGACGAAGTCATCTACCCCAATCCCGGGTTTCCCATTTACGAGTCGATGATTCGCTACGCAGGCGGCACGGCGGTCCCGATCCCGCTGCGCGAAGAACGCGACTTCGCCATGGACGTGGACGAGATGGCGCGCCTCATCACGCCCAGCACCAAACTGATCATCCTGAACTCGCCGCAGAACCCGACCGGCGGCGTGCTCTCGCGCGGCGATATCGAGCGTATCGCGGCCATCATCGGCGACCGCAACATCATGGTGCTGAGCGACGAGATGTATTGCCGGCTGCAATTCGCGGGCGAGCCGTTCTCGATCATGAGCGTTCCCGGCATGAAGGAGCGGACTATCCTGCTCGACGGCTTCTCCAAGACCTACGCCATGACCGGATGGCGCATCGGTTACGGCGTGATGCGAGCCGATCTTGCCACGCAGATCGCGCGCCTCATGACCAACTCCAATTCCTGCACCGCCGCCTTCACACAGCGTGCCGCGCTGGCCGCGCTCTCGGGCGACCAATCCGCCGTGGGGCAAATGCGGGCCGAGTTCCAGCGCCGCAGCAGGGCCTTTGTCGACGGCCTCAATCGAATTCGCGGGTTTAGCGCGCGCATGCCCGGCGGCGCGTTTTACGTTTTCGCCAACATCACCGGCACAGGCTGGCCGTCGAAACGCCTCGCCAATGCGCTGCTCGAGGAGGGCGGCGTGGCTGCGTTGTCGGGCACGGCGTTTGGCTCCTACGGCGAAGGCTACCTGCGCTTCAGCGTGGCCAACTCCATGGAGAACTTGATGGAGGCGCTCAAGCGCATCGAGGTGTGGGCCGCGGCGAATCTGTAGCCAAGCGGAAAACGGTTTGGGCAAAGGAGAACTTCAATGCCGCTGAGAGACTCAGCCACCGGCCAGGTGACGAAGGAATATTCGATCGCGGATCTCCGCGACGCCGCATGCCTGATGCGCGGCTACAATCTTGTCGCGTTGTGCGCCGCGGGCTCCGGTCACGCCGGCGGCACGCTCTCCATCATGGACATCGCCGCCGCGCTTTACCTCCACGTGGCCAACCACGATCCCAAAAATCCCAACTGGCCCGATCGCGACCGCATCCTCTGGTCGGCGGGGCACAAGGCGCCCGCGCTCTACGTTTCGCTGGGCATGGCCGGCTTCTGCCCGCTAGAGGACATTGTCACGTTGCGCAAGTTGGGTTCGCCGTTTCAGGGCCATCCGCATTGGCTCAAGCTGCCGGGCGTCGAAGTCTCGAGCGGCTCGCTTGGCCAGGGCCTGAGCATCGCCGTCGGCATGGCGCTGGCCGCGCGCATCGACGGCAAACACCACAAGAACTTCTGCCTCATGGGCGACGGCGAGCAGCAGGAGGGCCAGGTGTGGGAAGCGGCGATGGAGGCCGGCCACTACCACCTCGACAACATCATCGCCGTCATTGACAGCAACCGCCTGCAGATCGACGGCCTCGTCAACGACGTGATGGCCGTGGAGCCGCTCTCCGCCAAGTATGCGGCCTTCGGTTGGGAAGTGCTGCGCATCGACGGCCAAGACATGAGCCAGATCGTCGATGCCTTCGAACAGGCGCGCGCCGTTGTGGGTCGCCCAGTCGTCATCCTTGCCGACACCGTCAAGGGCAAGGGCGTCAGCTTTATGGAGAATCAACCCGGCTGGCACGGCAAAGCGCCTAATCGCGAAGAGCTCACGAAGGCGCTCGCCGACCTCGGCCTCGCCGATCGCGTTCCCGTTGAAGATTTGCTCGCCCGCGCCAAGGCGTGCCAGGCCGAGGCGACGCGCGCACTCGACGCGCGCATGCCGCGCTTTAGCCGCGACTACTGGTGGAACGCCGACGCCGCCACAATGCAAGTGAAGATGGAGCCTACGCGCAAGGGCTTCGGCCGTGCGCTGGCCGAGAATGGCGATGACGAGCGCGTGGTCTGCATCGGACTCGACATCTCCGGCTCTATCACCATTGCCGATTTCTATGCTGGCCACCCGGAGCGCGCCAATCGCTGGATCTCGATGGGCATTGCCGAGCAGTCGGCCACCGCCGCCGCCGCGGGGTTCGCGCGCGAAGGCAAGCTGCCCGTCCTCGGCTCCTACGCAACTTTTTCTGCGGCACGCAATCTCGATCAGCTACGCGTGTCGGTCTGCTATTCGAATTTGAACGTTCTCGTCGCGGGCGCGCATGCCGGCGTCTCGGTCGGGGCCGACGGCGCAACGCACCAGGCCCTCGAAGACCTCTTTGTCATGTGCGGCCTGCCCAACATGGTGGTCGTCGTCCCCTGCGACGCGATTGAGACACGCAAGGCCACGCGCCATCTGCTTCTCGATCACGTGGGGCCCAAGTACATCCGCTTCGCGCGCGAAGCTACGCCGATCGTCACCGGCGAATCCACACCGTTTGTCTTCGGCAAGGCGAATCTCATCCGGCTGCGGGCCGAAGGCGCCGAATTTGCCGGCGCGTTCGAAACGCGTTTGGCCGAAGATTGCGCGAACGAGCACGAAGACCTGAGCATCATCGCTTGTGGGCCGATGGTGCCCGAAGCAATGCGCGCCGCATGGATATTGAAACATGAATTCGGCTACGAGACGCGCATCCTCAACATGCATACACTCAAGCCGATCGATTGTGAAGCGGTGATTCGCGCCGCGCGCGAAACCGGTGTGATTGTTACTGCGGAAGAGCATCAGATTGGAGCGCTCGCCGGCCGCGTCAGCGGGATCATCACCGCAAGCCGCGAACTTTACGGCCTGCCCGTTATCACCAGCGCCATCGGAGTCAAAGATCGCTTCGGCGACTCAGGCGCGCCGTGGGAACTGGTGAAGGAGCTCCAGGTGAGCGCCGAGCACATTGCCGAAACCGCGATCGAATTGATGTCAACCAAGCGGCAGCACGCGGAGCACTTCGTCCACGCCTAGAGCTGGTTGCATGGAGCGGGTTTTGAAAGCGCAGCTGCGCCTATTCCCTGGTCCCTAGTTCCCGTTCTGCTCCGACACCAGCCGCAGCGGTCCAAGGATGCCCGAGGGCAGCGGCTCCAGGTGATCCATATCCTGCGGCGTGAATTTCTCGCCGTAGCGCAGATCGAGCAGCCTGTAGTCTGGCGCAGCGCGCCCAGCCAGCTCGTTGATGGCGGTGTTCGCTACAACGATCTTCAGCTCGTTGGTTCCGGCATGCAAGAGCGGCGCGATGTCGATCCGGTACGGTGGATGCCACACGGAGCCGGCCAACTTTCCGTTCACGCAAACCAGCGCCGCTTCGCGCAACGGCGGGTCGTACCAGGCGCGCGTGCCGGCGAGGTGAAGCGGTTGGGGCTCGAGCGGCGTGCCGTCGCCGAAATCCAGGAACACGCGGCCCGCCGTCGCCACCGATTCGGGAATCTCGGCGGTGCGCGTGAAGGTCGCCGTGCCGGAGTAGTATTTTTCTCCTTCAATGTCAGTCCACGATTTCAGCACCGGCATCGTCGCCGTCCGGTCCGCCTTGTCGAATGTCACCTTCCAGCTGTGAGTCATATCGATGGGCGCGAAGGGCTTGGCGATGGGAGTCTTCGCAAGCGGCCGCGGATGATCGGTGAAGACGAGAACCTCGGATTGATAGGGAGCCAGATCGAGGATTTGCGTTTTGCCCGGGCCTGCCGACGCGGCATAGCCCGTCAATGGATCCCAACGCTCTGCGGCGCTGTAAGTTGTACGGAAGGTTGCGTCAACCGTGTGCGGGCGGTTGTCAGTGTTGGCGACAAAATAAATGTCCGCAACGGGCAGCTTGCGGTGTATGAAGCCGACGGTGGGTGTTGGCGGCGAAAAGGCCACATCCGGCTTAAGAACCGCGCCGATGGCTGCGGCCAGCTGAGTGGACCTGGCGACGAGCTTTGCATTCTTCGCGCCGGCCGCGAACATCTCCTGTGAGATTTGCGCTACAGCCGCCGAGTCGCGCGGCGATTCCTTCAGACCCGGCGCGCGCGATGGCAGGCTTTTGACCGCAATCACCAACCCGCCGCCGCGCGCGTACTCTTCGATACGGCGATACGTGGCCAGCGGCAGGCGCTCAACGTGCGGCATGACAAGTACGGGATAGTGAATGCCCTCGCTATCGATGGCGGCCGAATCGATGTAGTCGAAGTTGTAGCCTGCGTCGAGAATGGCCGGCGCGAGGTCCGATCCCAACAGGGTGCGCATCTCGTCGGTGACCGAAACATGCCCTGGCCGGAACCGCGCCTGGGCATCCTCCTCGGGCAACAGCACGGCGACATCGTTCGCCGGTTTGCCCTGGCGCAGCAGATAACTCACGCGCGAGAGATAACCCATCACGTCGGGCATCACCATCCACCAGGGATTGTGATCGTTAAAAACCGCGGCCGCATAGAACGCCCAACCCGGGTCGCCCGCCGACGGCGGCGAATACGGCCAACCATGGCCCACGAGCTGGTTGATCCCCTGCAGGAAAAATGTGTCAGCCTCCGCCTTCATGTCGAGCGGCGTCGCGCGGAACGACGGCGAGTGCAGCCACGTCCACGTCTCCGACGACGTGATGGGCCGCCCGTACAAGTGGCTCGCTGACGTGGCCGAGCGTGTGAACGAGAAGGGCGCGTGCCACTGCGAGCCCTCGCCCTCCGGCAGATCGACGAGCGCGTTGCTCGAAAGCGTAACGGCCGGCGCGCCGTAGGTCTGCGAGCGGAATTTCGTGTGGTGCTCGCGTGCCCACGTGTTCAGCGGCGTCAAATAATGCTCGTCGATCAGTTCGGCGAGCGTGCGGCCCCAGTCGTAGCGAACGTCGGCCGCCTCGGGCGATGCGCCAGCCGCAAGCTCCGGCAGGTAGGGAGTCAAGTCATAGCCGCGACGCGCGCGGAATTCTTCGAGCAGGTTTGGTGTCCAGTCGGACTCGTACACCTCAAGGCTGTCACTGAAGACCGAGTACGGAATGTTCGCTCCGCAAGCTTGAATCAGCGGATCAGCAACGTTCTTCAGATGGTTTTGGATCGCCTCCATGCTGAAGTGGTCGAGCACGAATCCTTCGGCGTCGACGGCAGCGCGCTTGACCTGCTGGCCGGTGCGGCCGGAAATGAAAAACAATACGACGTGCGGACCCGTGACGGCGGGCAGCGTGAGCCTGTAGCCGGTGGGTGCATCAAGCTGCTGCGTGTGTCCGGCGTCGTAGTGCTCAGGAGTTCCCGGCGCGAGGAACACAGCGAGTAGCTTCTCTCCGTTACGAATCGACGGAAGGGGAAGGGAAGCGGCTTCCGGCGGCACGGCGTCAGCGACGATGCGGAGGCTGCCCGCCGCATCTGTCACCGGCACATACGCTCCGCCGTAGGGCCACCCACTGCCGAGAGTCAGGCTGAGGCGCAGACCCAGGTCGTGGGCGGTTTGCGCGGCGAACCCAACCATTTCGAGAAAATCCTTCGAGAGATACGGCAGATTGCGGAATCCCTTCTGCGGATCATCGAGTTCCAGCGCGTACACAGGCTGAATCTCCACGCCGCCGATGCCGCCCGTCTTCATCGTTTCCAGCTCGCGGGCGAGCTCCGGCTTTTCAACAGCCGGGCCAAACCACCACCAGCGCATCATGGGCTTGGCATCGTCCGGCGGCGTGACAAATCCGGCGCGGAGGGCGGCGAGCGAATCCGCGTGATCGGCTGGCGACGGCGGTCCCGAAGGTTGCCCAGGATTCTGCGCTGCCGCCGACGCGGCCCATACGAGGCTCACGCAAACTGCAGCCAGAAAGGCAGCAATGAAGACACGATGATGGCTTGATGTCCAGGAGAATCGCACAGCGGAACCCCCATTTGGGTTGCCGGCCCACGCCTCACCGCGATCTTGGCGCCGCGTGACGGCCGGTCACAACCCTCGGCGCTCCATCCTAATTCCCTCAGATACAAAACAGGAAATGAAATGCAATTCGAAACTCCGGCGGCCTCACGCCCGTCCCCACTCCCTTCTCCGGCCCTCGCTTTGCCCCAATTCCGCAGCCTCCCGGCCGCCTGCAAGCCCCCCTATGAACGCGCGGTGAAAAGCTGCAGGCTTCCGGCGTCGCGAGGCATTCGCCGTCCGGGGCGTGTGGTAGCTTTCTAGTGTGCCGACCGCCAACACGATGGTCCCCGGCCAAATCGAGCCTGTACAGCCAGGTTCAAAGCGGAGGTTTACCGTTTGGCACGCGGCGACGGCCGCGCTCCTGGCCCTGGGCTATTCCGGCTACTATTTCTGCCGCTCCGATTTGTCTGTTGTGTTGCCCGATCTGATCCACGATCTGGCGAGGCAAGGGCTGACGCCCAGCGCGGCGCAGATTCGGCTCGGTTTCATCGCCTCGGTCGGCACCGTCGCCTACGCCTTCGGCAAATTCATCTCCGGCACACTCGCCGACACTGGCGGCGGCCGCCGCAACTTCCTTGGCGGAATGGCCGGCTCCATCTTCTTCACCGTGATCTTTGCCGTGAGTGGGGGATTCCCCATCTTTACGCTCGCCTGGATCGGCAACCGGCTTTTTCAGTCGCAGGGCTGGGCAGGCCTGGTGCGCGTCTCGTCGCGCTGGTTCTCCTACTCCACATACGGCAGCGTGATGGCCGTCGTGAGCCTGAGTTTTCTCTTCGGCGACGCATGCTGCCGGTGGATGATGAGCGAGCTGATGGCACACGGAGTGGGCTGGCACGGCGTGTTCTTCTTCGCGGCAGGCGCGCTGGCTGTCCTGATGGTGACTAATCTGCTGCTTCTGCGCGAAACGCCCCAGGAGCGCGGCCTGCCTGCCCCGGAAGTCAATCCGAGGAATGTGTACGCCGGCGAAGAGCCTGCCGGCGACGGCGAACAAGTTGGCCTCGGCGCCATCCTGCGGCCGTTGCTATCGAGCTTCGCCTTCTGGATGGTCTGCGTGCTGGCCTTCGGGACCACGCTGCTGCGCGAAACCTTCAACCTCTGGACGCCGACCTACTTCGTTCAGTTCGCGCATCTATCTTCGAGCGTTGCCGCCAGCCGCAGTGCACTCTTCCCCTTGTGCGGCGGCGTTTCTGTGCTTCTCGGCGGCTTCCTGAGCGATAAGCTCGGCCATAATGGCCGCAATGTGCTCATGGTCGCCGGAATGTCGGCTTGCACCGTCTGCCTCGTGCTGATGGGCCACATACCCGCCAACGCTGGCGAATGGGTGCCATCGCTTCTGGTGGGCCTGGTCGGTTTCACGCTCCTGGGACCATACTCCTACCTCGCCGGCGCCATGTCTCTCGACTTCGGAGGCCAGCGCGGCAGCGCAACCGCCGCAGGCATCATCGACGGATTTGGCTACTTGGCCGGGTGGCTCTCCGGCGACACGGTGGCCCGCGTGGCCGTCGCTTTCGGATGGCGCAGAGCCTTCCTTGGGCTGGCCGTTGCTTCGTTGCTTACGGCCCTGGTGGCACTGGTTCTGACCTTCCATCAGCGAAACCTAAGAATCCACAATGCTTAGCCAAACCAGTAACTTGGAGCCGTTTCGGCGCCTCTGAACCAGATCACAAAAAAATTTTCTATTGACAATTGAAGTCGAGAGTGCATTTAATTCTTGGCTGGGGGCGGACCACCACGTATCCGGCGGCGGAAAACTTGTGCTTGTCTCGTTGTCCGGATTGGCAGGCTATGCCGCAAGTTCTTCTACGACAGAGTCCGCTTGCGACCACTTCCACCCAAAAGGAGGCTTCCAGGCGTTTCCCATGAAAACATTTTCGAGACAAAATGCAACGCTTCAAAAGCGCAACGGAATGAAGATGTGTGCCGCATTCACGATGTTCGCATTGGTGCTCTGTGTGGTGTTGGCGGCGCTGCCAGCCGCGGCGCAAACCGCCGGTGAGGGTTCGCTGCAGGGCACAGTGACCGATTCGACAGGCGCCGTCATCCCCGGCGCCACCGTCACCATCACAAACAAAGCTACCGGCATCGCAACGGTTCAGAAATCCACCAGCGCGGGCTTCTTCAACATTGCGCCTGTGCTTCCCGGCACCTACACCTTGCAAGTCTCAGTCAAGGGATTTGAGACCCTGGTGCAGGACAACGTGGTCGTCGACGCCATGCAGGTGCGCACCGTTAACCCGGTTCTCTCGGTCGGAGCAGAAACGCAAACCGTCACCGTCACCGGCGCCCCCCCGGTGCTCGATACCGCTGACGCTATGGTGGGCCTGACTATCGAGAACTCGACGTATTCGAACCTGCCCATCCAGATGAACAACGCGCAGCGCGATCCCACGCAGTTCGGGCTTTTGACGCCCGGCGCTCAGGCCGCCAATAATGGCGGACGCCTGCCCATCGTTGGCGGAACAGGAAGCTATCTCGGCCAGTTGTACTTGGATGGCATGCCTGCCGAAACCGTCAGCCAGCAGGGCGACAACCGCCTCGTCTCGCAGACCATGGATCTTGACGCCGTCGATCAGTTCCAGGTGGTCACCAGCACGCCGCCCGCCGAGTATATGGGCGCTGGCGCTGAAAATTTCACCATGAAGTCCGGCGGCCTGCAGTATCACGGACAGGTCTCCGATTTCGTGCGCAACACGGCCTTCGACGCTTGGAGCTTCACCGCCAAGGCTGCCACGATTAAGAACCTCGCCGGCCAAACTCTACCAGCGCCCAAGCCGGTCGAGCACCAGAATGAGCTATCGGCGACCTTTGGCGGCGTCGTTCCCAAAACCGCGCATAAGGTTTTCTTCTTTGTCGCCTACGACAGGTTCCATTCGCGCAAGGGCGCAAACCCGGCCCTTTACACCATCCCCACCACCAAAATGACGAATGGCGACTTCACCGAGATCTTCGGCTCAACCGCTCCGGTACTGTACGACCCCATGACCACCGTATGCTCCGGCGGTACTTGCACCCGCACGGCGTTCCAATACAACGGCTCCTACAACGTGATTCCGCCCAGCGACATCTCGCCCATCTCCAAAGCCATGCAACAGTGGCTGCCGTCCGTAACCAGCGATCCCAACTACGACAACACCAAAACCGTTAACAACTATCTGGGTGGTGCCCCGAGCGGCTTTGACAATCACGTGATCGACTGGCGCGTGGACTTCGAACTGAACTCGAAGCATCGCATTTCGTCCATTGGGACCATGGGCGCAGTCAACTACCTCAATAACTATGGCGCTCCGTTCCTGCCCCAGCCGTACACGGGCGGCGACCTGGCCAATATTTTCCCCAAAAACTACATTGTTGAAGACGCGTACACATTCACGCCGAACGTGGTGAACCAGCTCAAATTCGGATTCACGCGCTTCTTCCAGAACATTCACAACTCGACGCAAGGCGTGAAGCAGTACGACATTGGGACCTTGGGCGTGACCAACCTGCCCGGCGGCCAGGCCGGAGAAGAATTTCCCGGCGCCCAGTTCGGCACCAACAACGCCTTCGGCACCCAGGAACAAACCTGGACCGGTTACGGCAACTCGATTTCCACGCAGCTCACCACGCCCAACAACTACGCTCTCACCGACAATGTGCAGTGGTTGAAGGGCAAACATGCGTTAACCATGGGCCTCACATTCCAGTGGCAGGAGATCAACAACGCCAATCCAGCCACCTTCACGGGCGTCCTCGACCTCGCTTACAACTCCAACTCCACGGCCAACTTCTCAGGATCCTCGCTGAACGCATCGGGTTCCGGATTCTCCTACGCCAGCTTCCTTCTGGGCGCGGTCGGCGGCGCTACCGGCGCCGGTTCGGCGTCTGCTCCGTCGCTCGGCCTTAATTACGTTAGCGAACTCGCCGGCCGCTACAAGACGATCTCGCCGTATATCCGCGATAGCTACAAGATCACCCAGAAGCTCACGCTCGATTTTGGGCTTCGCTGGGATTATCTGCCCCCCTACCACGAGCTGAGGAATCGCTGGACGTTCCTGAATCCCAAGCTCACCAACCCGCTCACCAACACTCCAGGCCTCCTTCAGTTCGCCGGAAACTACGGCGGCGCTGGCGTCAGTTGCGGATGCACCACTCCAGTCCAGACCTACTGGAAGAATTGGGGACCGCGTGTCGGGCTGGCGTATTCCATCAACAACAAGACTGTGATTCGCTCCGGGTTTGCCGTGGTGTTCACCCAGGCCGGCGGCGTGGGCGGGCGCGGCGGCGCGTTTAACGGCACTGGCCAGACAGGATTTAACACCAGCATCATCGGCCCCACGGAGAGCGCCACCGGCGGGGGAACAGGGGCATTAGGGGGAGTAGGGCCCTCGTACTGGTTGAGCGGCAACAGCGCCTACCTGGGCGCCAACGCCAACACGGCGCTCTTCGGCCCAACAGCCACCTATCCTGCCCAACCCACTCCTGGCTTAGCTGCACAGGAGCTGAACACCGGGTTCTATGTCAGCGGCACCAAGATGGTCAGCGCGAACAGCGTCTCCTACGCCGACCCGTACTACTCCAGCCGAGCGCCCGAGATCATCATGTACAACTTCGGCATCGAGCGCGCCATCACGTCCGACATGACGTTGGCCGTTAACTACGTGGGCAATGAGAGCCACTTCATCGTCAACTCCGGCAGCACAGGCAGCAATGCTCGCGGCTACTGGACAAATGAAATCAATCCCACGTACCTGGCGCTCCTTGGGCCCGTTCTGGATTCCGGCCATTCCAAGCCGCTCCTGAACGCGCAGGCCACCGCGGCCAACCTGGCCATTCTCTCCTCCGTTGCGCCCAGCGCCCCACAGCCCGCGTTCTACGCGGCGGCCGGTGCTATCAACGGCGCGGCAACCATCCAGCAGATGCTCACCGCGTTCCCGCAGTACAGCGGTGTCAGCGACACCTGGGGCAACGTGGGCAACTTCAGCTATCACTCCCTCCAGCTCGTCCTCGAGCAGCGCATGGCGCATGGCCTCACTTTCACAGTGAACTACGCCTACGCAAAGAACCTCGGCGACGACGGAACCTTCCGCAGCGGCTGGGATCTCCCGGTCGGTACGGTTTCTGGCGCGAGCAAAGCTTATAAACAGAACCGCATTGATCGCTCGTGGACCGTCGTTTCCAATCCTCAAACCCTCCACGCATTCGCCGTCTACCAATTGCCCTTCGGCAAAGGCACGCTCGGCGGCAACAATACGCTGGTGCGCTGGCTGGCGGGCGGATGGCAGATCGCCCCCCTCTACTCCTATAACGCGGGGACGCCGATCCCAGTTACCTGGGGAGGAGGCACGGCAACGAATACGCCGCTGCAGGGGCAGGCAATGCCCGACCTGGACACCACGTTCTCAGGTTCAGCCCGCCAGAACGGAAGCTATGGCAGCGGACCGGGCGGGTTCACAGCGGCAAACCTCGGCAAAGTTCAATACATCAATAACGCGGCGTTCACCACACCCATCAACGTTTCCACGGCGCCCAATTGCACGCCGGGCGGAAGGATTCAGCCCACCAATAGCAACGCCAGTCTCAATTGCAATGCCGCCTATCTGATCGGCAACGCTCCGCGTACCCGGCCACTCAACCTGGTTGGTCCCGGTACGCAGGATTTTGACGCCAGCGTGCGCCGCTCCTTCCCGCTGCATTGGGAGCATGCCGAATTTGTCTTCGAGGCGGATTGCATCAACGTGTGGAACAAGACCACGTTTAATAATCCGAACACCACAAGTACTAACGCCTGGACAGCCAGCCGCTCGACTTCTGGAGGACCAGTCACTTACTCAACCAGCTTTGGCGCCATCACCGGCGTCTCCGGCAATCCCGGTCCGCGCGACTGGCAGTTTGCCGGCCACATCAACTTCTAACTGCGCAGCATGACCCCGCCGAGGGGTCGTGACGCTCGTACGCCCCGTCTTCCGGCAGGAGGACGGGGCGTTTTTGTATTTGGATCGGACTTGCGGCATTGCGAATGATCAGGCAGAGCTCAATGACTCGATGCACCCCATGTACGGCCGGGCAGATTCCTGACATTTCAGACCGGGCACATCCCTGACACTTCTTCCTTCTCAGGAAGGTTTTTGTTTTTGTCTTGGGGTCGAGGGCAAGCTTGCCCTCGACCCCAAAAT
>JBEKKI010000008.1:0-128446 GCA_050010795.1 Occallatibacter sp. | reverse complement strand
CACTTCCAGGATAGTGCGCTGAGCGTTGCGGACCTGACCGTATACGCCGAGTTGTACAACGCGACCAATCACACGGTGAAGGGTGTGGCGACAGGGTCGGCGGCCGGAGTCCACTTCGAGCAGCCGGTCGAGTTGGCGGCACATGAAGACCGGACCGTGGTCTTTACTCCGGAGGCGTATCCGCAACTGCACATTCACAATCCCAAGCCCTGGTGGCCGCGGCAGATGGGCGAGCCGCATCTGGAACGTCTGACGGTTGGGTTTACGGTGCAGGGCCAGGTTACAGATGAGCAGAGCGTGGACTTTGGATTCAGAGAGATAACCTCGGAACTAACCGCAATCAGTGGCAGCCGCCTGTTCCAGGTGAACGGCAAACCTCTTCTGATTCGCGGCGGGAGCTGGACGCAGGACATGCTGCTACGCGAGGATGATAGCCGCCTTCGCGATCAGTTCCGGTTGGTGACAGACATGAACCTCAACACCATCCGTCTGGAGGGCAAGCTCGAACCCGATGAGTTCTTTCACCTGGCCGACGAACAGGGCATCCTGGTGTTCCTGGGCTGGGCCTGTTGTCAGAATTGGGAGTACTGGGACAAATGGACCCCAGAGGATCTGACCATCGCCACGGAATCGTTGCGCTCACAAATGCTGCGGCTGCGCCATCACGCCAGCATGCTGGTATGGCTGAACGGAAGCGATCATGCTCCACCACCTGATGTGGAGAGTGCCTACCTGAAGGTCGAGTCCGAAACCCATTGGCCCAACCCCGTGCTGGCGTCGGCCGGGGGTAAGTCAGGTGAAGCGGGCCCAACCGGGGTGAAGATGAACGGGCCCTATGACTATGTCGCGCCCAGTTATTGGTATGTGGACCGGCAGTACGGCGGCGCGTTCGGCTTCAATACTGAAACCGGTACGGGCCTCGACATCCCGTCTCCTGCCAGCCGCAAGAAGTTCCTTCCGAACCCGGAGGCATGGCCACCATCGCCAACTTGGAGCTTCCATAATGGTCGTGGCAGCACGTACTCCACGCTCAAGGTCATCAATCAGGCCATGGAAGCCATCTACGGTAAGCCGCACTCCAGCGCCGAGTATGAACGCCTGGCGCAAACCATGGCCTACGACTCCGAGCGCGCCATGTTCGAGTCCTTCAACAAGAACAAGTATTTTGCCACGGGCGTGATTCAGCACATGCTGAACAACGCATGGCCCTCCATGATCTGGCATCTCTACGACTACTACCTGGAGGCCGATGCCGGATACTTCGGGACCAAAAAGGCCTGCGAGCCGCTGCACATTCAGTATTCCTACGACGACCGCTCCATCGTGGTGGTGAACAGCACTTACGAGCGTGCTCCTAGACTTCATGCCAGCGTCCATGTCTACAACCTGGAGTGGAAGGAATTGCTCAGTTCTGAGGCCACGTTGGATGCGGGCGTCGACAGTTCGCAGCGTGTGTTCACGATCCCCGATAGCCTCTATGCTGGTGCCGATCGCATCTTCTTCATCGACCTGACCTTGTCGGATGCCTCCGGCCGCGTCCTCAGCCGCAACTTCTATTGGGTGCCCGGCACACTCACAACCTTCGATTGGAAAAACACCGGCGCCAACTCCACTCCCGCGGGACGCTACGAAGACCTTACCGCGCTCACAAGCCTGCCGCCTGCCAAGCTTCTTTCTCGCGCCGAGATCGAAAACACACCACGCGGCCGCGAGATTTTGCTGCATCTCGAGAACCAATCCACGGCGTTGGCCTTTCAGGTTCGAGGTGCCGTCCGCACCCCTTCGGGCGATCTCATTGCTCCTGTTCTCTGGTCCGACAATTGGATCGAGCTGGTACCGGGAGAGTCGCGCACATTAACCGCGTTGCTCCCGGATAATGCCGTCCCAGCGCCCATCGTGCAACTCGACGGCTGGAACATCGCTTCAGAAACCATCACGCCCGTTAACGCCAAAGCCGCACGTTGAGGAATTCAATGGCATCACTTTTTAGCTCTTGGGTCATGTTCTCATCACAACCTCTGGTCCGACGAAACGCCAATCCAGCTGTCGACATTAGCATGGCTCTATCGACGGTTAATCCTCTAGGGGACCTGTCATGAATGTGCAGAATGAAGGAAACACCGCATCAGGATCCTCTGGTGATGGGGCAGTTCGCCTGCAACGAACGCTCGGACTTTGGAACCTTGTCATTATCGGTATGGTGATGGTGCAGCCAACTGCGCCGATGGGGATTTACGGTGTGATCAGCAACAAAGCCCATGGCCATGTCGTCACGACCATTCTGATCGCCATGATCGCCATGCTGTTTACGGCCATCAGCTATGGCAGCATGGCGCGGGTCTATCCCAGCGCTGGCTCAGCTTACACATATGTAGGTAAGGAAATACATTCCGCCCTCGGGTACATCGTCGGCTGGAGCATGGTGATGGATTATATTTTGGGCCCGCTGATCTGTATCGCGTTTTGCGCCAAGGCCGCGATGAATATTTTCCCCGGCCTATCTTTCTACATCTGGATTCTGATCTTTGCAGCGCTGTTTACCTGGTTGAACCTACGCGGAATCAGGACCTCGGCGCAGGTGAATGAGACCTTGTGCGCCGGCATGGTGATCGTAGTCATCCTGTTCCTTGGAAGTGTGATCCGCTCGTTATGGCACCTTCACCAGGATCCCGGGTTCTTTGCCCATCCGTTCTACCAACCAGATACGTTCCATTGGGAGAGTCTCTTTGCCGGCACCTCTGTAGCTGTCCTTACTTACATCGGCTTCGACGCCGTGTCCACACTATCTGAGGAGGTTGAGAATCCACGTCGAAACATTCTTCTTGCCACTGTTCTAGTCTGCTTGATTACAGGTCTTCTGTCCGGACTCGAAGTCTATGCAGCACAACTCGTCTGGGGATCGAAACCGTTCCCCAGCGATCAGGTCGAGTCGGCTTTTGCCCTGGTCTCACGTCGGATAGGTGGCGCCATTCTCTTCCAAATCATAAACTTTACCCTGCTCGTGGCAAACATGGGTTCCGGTATGGGCTCGCAGCTCGCCGCCGGACGGCTCCTCTATGGCATGGGGCGGGGGAACGCGTTACCCAACTCGTTCTTCGGTGCAATCGAACCTAAGCACCGCATTCCCCGCAACAACATCATGCTCGTAGGGGCTCTTGCTCTTGTCGGAGCCGGGATTCTCGAATTCTTCGCCGGACGATTGGGGGGAGGCGCCTATGAAATCGGTGCGCAGGCACTTAATTTTGGCGCCTTCATTGGTTTCATGGGGGTGAATGCCGCGTCTTTCATCCACGTTTGGCGGGATGGGAAGATCAGAAATCTTATCAGCCTGATTACGCCGACCCTCGGCTTCTTGATTTGCGGCTTCATCTGGATTCATCTCAGTCGTCCAGCGCTGCTGCTGGGCTCAGTATGGATGGCTGCAGGTATCGCCTATGGGGCGTATCGCACGCGCGGCTTCCGCGCCGAACTGGTCAGCTTCGAAATTCCTCCAGGTTAGGCCTGACCGACAGCGCTAATGCCATTTTGCGCAATGTAACGCCACATTACTCCGCAGTACGCTTATTCCGACGGTGCCCGCTACGCCAGAATCAGATTGCAGCCCATTGAGCGCAGTTTCTCCTGAATCTCTTCGCGGAGACTGGTGTCGCTGATGATGGTGTCGATCTCTGAAAACGGAGCAATACGCGACATGCCGCGTTTGGAAAACTTGCTGGCGTCGGCGACCAGGATGATTTCACGGGAAATCCGCATCATGGCCCTGTTTACCATCGTTTCTTCTACGTGCGCACCGCTGACCCCGAAATCAGGGTCGCATCCGGCTCCGCTGAGAAACAGCTTGTCGGCGGAAAATTGATCCATCATCTCCTCGGTGAAGCGCCCGGTGATCGACGCCGCCTCTTTGACCACCGAACCTCCGAGAACGAAGATTTGCGCGCCACGAGCGTCCAACAATTCGGCGGCAATGTTGACGCCGTTCGTGATAATCTGCAGTCCCTGCTTCTTCTTGATGTGCCGTGCAATTTCAAGTGTAGTCGTGCCAGAATCAAGGATG
Source organism: Occallatibacter sp. (assembly GCA_050010795.1). Lineage (GTDB taxonomy): Bacteria > Acidobacteriota > Terriglobia > Terriglobales > Acidobacteriaceae > Telmatobacter. The sequence continues at coordinate 124,392 of JBEKKI010000008.1, read as the reverse complement.
ATCGTCTCTCCATCTTGGATGAGCGCGGCCGCCATTTTGCCGATCCGTCGCTTCTCCTCGGAGTGTGCTTTCAACCGCTCATAGACCGGCGATTCGCGCAGGATGGTATCCGGGAGCACCGCCCCGCCATGCGACCGCAGCACAAGCCCGCGTTGATGCAGTTCATTAAGATCGATGCGGATCGTGACTTCCGAGGTATTAAACAGGTTGGCCAGCTCGTTGACCTTCACACGGCCTTCGCTACGCACGATCTGTAGAATCTGCGCCCGCCTTTCCTCGCCCATCATCCCGTCCATCACGGGCTGTGCATTGGAGCCCACCGCAGCCAAACTGGACTGAACTGCCTCCTCGGCTCTGTGCACTATCAAATCATCCTTCGTCATTCTCCTATTCCTTTCTCTAATCTGCGAGATGTGACTAGTTTAGTCCCGCTTTTTACAACTAGCCAGAGCTAAACTGGTATTCGGAAGGTGAAGCCTTCGACCAGGTTGCAGCGAAACTTCTCGTCAACAAATCGGGGGCAGCAAGAAGCCGGCGTCCTTGAAAACTGGTCGCCAGAGCGAATTCAAAAGCTTGATTAAATGGGTGGCTGATCGTATAGCGACGCCGCTGTTGCCCGTGCGCTTTAGTCTTGGATCAGCTCAAACTTCCAGAGAATTCTCGCCTCCTGCGTATCTTTGGCCCGTTGCCCCCGCTCTGACCAGCTCAATCTCAACAACCTCCTCTTCTTCTCCATATTCGCACTGAAAAACTTGCCCGGCAGCGCAATAACGGTGTTGCGCTCGTCTGAGTCCATCGTTGGTGCTCGATATTCTCAGGTTTCAGGGCGTCCGCAAAGGCCCTAACTTATTTGCCTACTACCATTTATACTCCCCTAGCGATAAACACAGGACAAGAGGAAAATCCATTCTTGACTTCTTCCCAAAGAGGAGATATAAACGGTGAATCAAACAAATTCGAACGAATTCGGAGCTATTCGCGTAATTGTGAAAGGTTCGTTTGACCCATGTGTGGGTGCTAATGCAGCAGCAGTGGAGGTGCCACAGAGGCGCGGAGGTCTTTTCTCGTCCGAACTGTCCTCCGCTTCGCGGGGACTTTGGTATCCGTCGAGTCAGGGGGTGGAGGTAACAAAGGCCTGGTGATGAATTCCGACGTAGGCCAGCAATCGAGGCCAAGAAGATCGATGGTCTCCCCTCGGTTTTGCGCGATGCGTATGAATTAGTTCAATTGAGACCCAGCATCGACCGGGCGAATCAAGTGGCCAATGCTTCTGTTACGGATGACATATTCGCTCCTTATAGACGCTCATGCTCGTCATATGAGCGGCAATGCTGCCATGGAAGGCTTGATGTAATGCGTGGTAGACGAGAGCCTGATTGCACATACGCATAGAGAGTTGGCAGTTTGGCGGAAGGCAAAACGAGGGGAAATGAGCGACAAGCCATTTAGCGTTGGCGTAGACGTTGGCGGAACGAACATCAAATTCTGCGTCGCTGACGAACATGGATCAATTTGCTCGCAACACAAGATAAAAACTCCGACCAAGGCCGGCTGCGATGGAATCATTGAAGGGATCGTAGCCAACGTCCCTATTGTCCTGGAACGTGCGCGCGCCACGTTAGCGAGAGTCAATAGCATTGGCCTCGGGATACCGGGAACGGTCGACTCAGAGAGAGGTCTTATCGTATTCGCGCCGAACATATTTGCTGTGGACGTAGAGATCGTGAAAGCAATCCGAATGGTTCACGATTTGCCCATATATATCTCACAAGACACAAGGGCGGCCGCGTGGGGAGAGTATTTGGTTGGTGCCGGCAAAGGCCTATCGAGCATAGCAAGCGTTACGTTGGGCACCGGCATCGGGTGTGGGATGGTGATTGACGGAAAGATTTACCATGGCGCATTAAACAACACTGCCGGGGAACTGGGACATCAGATCGTAGAAATCGATGGCAATCAGTGCAATTGTGGAAGGCGAGGTTGTCTGGAAGCATACGCAGGCGGCCTGGCGATCGTTCGAGCGGCCAAAGAATCCATCGCCGAACTCAGCGATCTGATTGGGAGAAACGCGGATAGTGTTTCTGTGGAAGACGTCTTCGAGCTAGCCAGATGTGGCAATAGGGACGCCAAACGCATCACCGACAATGTCGTGAAATATATGGGCATCGGTTTGGTGAGTCTGGTCAATATCATTGGTCCTGAACTGGTAAGTATGAGCGGGGGCATCTGCAATGCTCCCGCCGAGTTGTTGTTCAACCCACTTGTAGAATTCGTTCGAGCAAGAGCATATCCCACGATTTCCGAAATGATAAAGATCTGCAGATCTCCACTCGGCGGCGATGCGCCCCTCATTGGCGCGGCGATGTTGCACAGACAAGCGGATGATTACTCGGTAGCGGAGGCAGGTTAGTGCCAAAAAAGCTGTTGTGTACCGCAAATCCGAAATGGTAACTCCTACTATGGATCGAGCCGTCAAAATCGAAGCATCATTGGTGTGCGCCAACTTCAAAAACCTCGAGCGCGACATCAGGCAGCTCGAAGAGGGGAAGATCGATTACTTTCACTTCGACATAATGGATGGAAACTTCGTCCCCAATTTCGCTCTCGACTTCACGATTCTGGGGGCTGTGAGGGAACTGAGCAACACGGATGTCGTTTGCCACTTGATGATTGAGGAGCCGGAACGATACATCGAGAGAACAGCTGCCTTCAGTCCTGCATTCATCTCTATTCATCTTGAAGCTACGCGGCACGTGCAAAGAGCCCTTCAACAGATCCGCGATGCAGGAGTTAGACCGGGGGTTGTGCTCAATCCGGCGACACCAGTCTCGGCCTTGCAGTACATCCTTGACGATATCGATCTAATTACTGTCATGACTGTCAATCCTGGGTTTGCAGGTCAGGTGCTGATTCCCGCTACAATTCGTAAACTCGCGGATGTGCGAAAGCTCATTGATGCCGAGGGGTACACCCACATTCAGCTTGAGGCCGATGGTAATGTGAGTTTCCAGAACATAGCCACCATGATCAAATCTGGAGCTACGATGCTCGTTGGGGGAACTTCGAGTGTGTTTTGCAAACAGTACTCCATCAGAGAAGCCATTGCTGTCGTGAGAAGCCTTGTCGCGTCAAACGCCGTGCAGTAAGCCGGGACCGGTATCAGATTTCAGTTTCTATGACCATTCCTCTCTGGCGGCCCATCAAAAGGGAAAGAAGATTCTCATGAAAACACGCTTGCTACTCGCTGTCTTGCTCCTATCCGCCTCGATCCACGCGCAAGATGTGCACGTTCGCGTTTCTCCCGATGTAACGACAAGCATTGAGGGCACGACTGAGTTTCCCCTCATACAGATGGCGGTCGATCATCATCCGCTCGCCGGCATAGGTCCTGACGGCAGAGCTGGGCGTGTCTACATCGAGATTGCGCCCGGCGCCTATCACGAACGGGTCATAATTACGCAGAACCACACCAACATCACCTTGGTTGGGATGGGAAAGTCGCCTGCCGACGTCGTCATCACCAATAGCCTGAACGCCAAGCAAGCTGGTGGCACCTTCTTTACAGAAACAGTGGAGGTAAACGGGTCGGGCTTTGAAGCGGACAATATCACCTTCGAAAACAGTGCCGGCAATACGGGCCAAGCCGTCGCGGCCGCCGTGCGCGCCGATCGTTCCATCTTCAAGCACTGCCGTTTTCTGGGTTATCAGGACACGCTCTTCGCCGACTACGGACGTCAGTACTATCTCGACTCCTACATTGAGGGTGGCGTCGACTTTATCTTTGGCAATGCCACTGCAGTGTTCGATCATTCGGAAATTCATGCAAAGGCCCCCGGCTACATTACCGCGCAGTCGCGTACTTCGCCCGATCAAACAACCGGCTTCGTCATGCTCGACAGCAAAGTGACTAGCAGCATCGAACACACCGTTGGACCAAGTTCAACAGTGCCCTCGAGAGAGGTTACCAGTCTTGGCCGCCCGTGGCGTCCTAACTCCCGTGTCATCTACATCAATACTGAGCTCCCAGCCGACGTGATCCCGGAGGGATGGAATACTTGGGGCAAAACCGGGAGTGAACCTCAAGCTTTCTACGCGGAGTTCAAAAGCACCGGTGCTGGAGCGAACCCGTCGCGTCGCGTCCCTTGGTCGCATCAACTCACAGCGTCGCAGGCCCGGCAATTCTTGCCCAAAGTGTTTCTCGCTGGCAAAGACCATTGGAACCCCGAAGCCGAAGCGCGGAAGCTTCCGTGATTCGATCTGACAATGGCCAAGGTACGCCTGCCGCCTGGCCTATCCCCGGCCTGCGCTAACACCTTCTGTTTGTGCCACGTGCGCATGGAAGACTGATCGGCCTCGGTATTTTTAAATTCCGGAAAATGTTAGTCTTCGGCCACAGTTGCGTCCACCAGGACAGAGGGATTTGGCTATGAACAAGGAGCGATTTCTGCGGAGCAGATCATCTCTGTTCCGAAGCTGGCCGAGGAAGGAGCACCGGCGGTCGACATGATCCGCGAAGCCGGGATCAGGGAAATGTTATTCCCTGATACGTGGGTGATAATTCCCTGATTAGTACGGCTCGAAGAATCGGATCGCACGGTAGGAACACACGTGTATTCAATATCATAGAGGGCCCCGCTGGAGGATTTTGGGGGAAGAATTCGCAAATTTCCCTGTATTTTTCCCTGTTAGCAGGGAATTCGACCCAGAGAACGGTTCGCAGGAGACTCCTCCCTCCGCCAGCACTTGATTTATTTTCTCAATTTCAGCCGTAATACAAAGAAAATAATTGACTTATATTGTTGACCTTCTCTCGCTTCAGTCGCCATTATCATGCTGATTTCGCCCTTTCCCCATCATTGGCATCACAAAACGATCCCTGCATGACAACGGATATGGCCAGTGAAAGCAGCCTGCATCGGGAGCGGTGAAGCGCTAGTAAATCCTGGTGGCTATGACCTCCGTGGCCGTGGCGTTCGACTCGATGCTTGTGGAACGCAGCAAAACCTCGAAGTCGCGAAGACTACCGTCGGGCCGCGTGGCACTTTTCAGGATTGGGCCAATTTCAGAAGAATGCAGCAGCATCTCCGCCGCTGCCTGCGTTCCCGCCACATCCAGCCCCTCCAGAACCAGAAGATGTCCATTGCCGCTTAAACTGGGAAGGAAGTCGATGAGGGCGAAGGTTTCATGCGCCGGCTCGTTCCAGTGGCTCGCATAGGAAGCAGCTTCACCTGAACGCGGCTTGAGATTGATGATTTCCGCACCGCTCATGCCGGGGCGGTCGGCAATTCGGAAGTTGGCCTTCGTTTCCGCCATGGCGGCCCACGGATTGCTTCCCAGCGATCCAATGATCACGGCATTGGCGCCTTTCAGATCGTCGAGGCGCAGGTCGCGCGGAAAGCGGATGAATACCCGTTGGGGATCGTCCTCGCTCAAATGCGAGAATGCGGACGCGATCTGCAGATCGACAAAGGGCGTCAATTGCTGCGTGCGCAGATCCTCCGCGCTGTGTGCGTCGACGCCCGTGAGGGGCAGATCCTTATAGCTGCCCGCGATGTATTCAGCCAACGGAACCGGATGGCGTGAAATGTCTTCGAGCAGGTTGAAGCCTGCGTCAGAGGGCACAATGTAACAGTCGGCCGTGCCGCCGAACAGTGCCACCCACAGCGCGCGTGCGGGCTCCTCCGCCGGATGCGGTGTGGATGCGCGCGTTGCAGCAAACCAGGTGGCAGCAATCAGGGCTGCGCTGTAAACCACCAGGAACACGCTCGCCAGCAGCCACTGTCCCGCTCTCGATGCGGGCGACGCTTCAGACGCCGCAACGTGCGCGGGCGTTGCGGGCAATGGCGTTCGGCTGTGCAATTGAAGCTGCGGCTCCGCTGCTTCCTCTCTTCCGTTCCCGTTGTCCGCAGAAAGGAAGATCGGAACGTAGCCACCAACCGGAATGTCAATCCGCACCGGTTCCCCGCTGCCCTGGTCGGCAAAGTGTTCGGCCAGCCGTTTGCGCAACTGGCGCGCGTAACTGCGAACAATATTGTCCTCGATGGTGCGGTAATCGGCCGGCCGGTCGAAGACATGAACGCCGATCTGATGCTCCGAAATCTCGTCTCCGCGGCCTTCCAGTGTCTCAGCCACAACAAAAAGGAGGAACTTCGAAAGAAGCGGAGCGCGCGCGAAGTGTGGGCCTGCAATGATGCGCTGCGCCAGTTCCCAGCGCGAATCATCGTGCAAAGTATAAGGCCACATCTCGCCTGAAAACGGAGGCTTGGGCTTGGATTGGACGGCGGCAAAGTGTTCCATGAAGCTTATCTCCAGGCAACCATGCCGGCGCTCGAAAACTGCTTGACTCGAACGCTGGAGCCGCGCCGACCCTCGATTTCTCCAGAGCGAACGTTCGATTGCAAACGTTGCCATTCCTGAGAACCGGGTCGGTCCTTATTCGTCTTTCTGAAGCAGGTCAATCAATACCACCGCGCTGAATCTGCACGGGTGGTCCTGCACATTCACGAATGACTCTAACTCTCGTGACAGGGGTTCGTGCATTCTTTCTCGCAACAAGAGTCTAACCGAAGGCGCGGGAAAGGATTGTGAAGCGCGTGTTGAACATCAAATAACCACGAAATTCATGGCTCTGGGACGTGGTTGCGCCTAACAATTTCCACAGTTTACCAGCATTTCAACAAGTCGGCAAATCATTGTCGATCATGAGGTTTTGGGTTCCAGACACTTGTGTATACACCTCCATCCACTCTGGGTGAACACTCCTTTGTTTTCAGGAACTGCAATATCGTAGCGCACGTCGCCAAGCTGCGACGGAATGCAAACGTGTAAAACTTCGTTGAAATTGGAGGTGCGCAAAGAATCATGAAAACCCAACAGAGATTCAGAATCGCAGGGCCGATGCTCCTGGTCCTCGGCTTGCTCTTCGTGCTGTGCGTGCCCGGCAGGCTAGCCGCTCAGCTCGATCGCGGAGAGATCACAGGAACGGTCGAAGACCCTTCCGGCGCAGTGGTGCCGAACGTAGCGATTCTTCTCACCAACGACGCTACGGGGACGAAGACCACAACCAAGTCCACAGCCACGGGAACGTATATTTTCGATAACGTGCTCCCCGGCACGTACACCATCGACGCCGAAGGCGGCGGATTTGAAAAATACGTGGAGCACGGCGTCATCGTGCACGTGCAGCAGGTGCTCACAATCGATATCCATCTCGTCACCGGCAACGTGCAGCAGAGCGTCACCGTAACGGCCGCTGCTCCTTTGCTCGAGGCGGAAAACGCCCAAGTCGGCCAATCCATAACCAACCAGGCCGTCAACGACCTGCCTCTTGCCACTCGCGATTGGGGCTCGCTGGCGCAACTTTCCGCCGGCGTCAGCACGACACCGACCGGATCCGGTGGCGGGGGCATCACAGCCGACGCAGGCAGCTCTGAGTCCGCTTATTTCAGGGTGAATGGCGTCGACGAATGGCAAAACGATTTCCGGCTGAACGGCATTAACGACAATATCGAGATCTATGGCGGCAACTATACCGGGACCAACGCCGCCATCGTTCCGCCGCCCGACGCCATCCAGGAATTCACACTGCAGAGCGGCGACTTCAACGCCGAATTCGGGCACTCAACCGGCGGCGTCATTAACGCGTCCATCAAGTCCGGCACCAACGGCGTCCACGGCGACCTCTGGGAGTACGTGCGCAACAACGCTCTGAACGCAAATTATTTCTTCAATCGCACCTGCAGCGGCTCGACATGCGTGGCCAAACCGATCCCCTCCTATCACCAGAACCTCTTCGGCTTCACGGCCGGGGGCCCGGTTATCATCCCTCGTGTCGTGCATGGCAATAACCGGCTCTTCTGGTTCGCCGATTACCAGGGAGGCCGCTACGTCCTGCCGATACCGGATCCCGGTTTAAACGTGCCCACCCAGAATATGATCAACAGCAAGTACACCAACCTGCAGGACAACATCGCCTACAACTACAGCGGCACTTGCAGCGTTACAGTCACCAGCGGCTGCCACACCGACGCCCTGGGCCGCATCTTCTCCAACGGCACCATCATGGATCCGGCCTCCACGCGCCAGCTTCCCGCCACCGGCATCGACCCGGTAACCGGACTCACCGGCACGCCCAATGCCTACGTGCGCGATCCCTTCTATAACTGCATGGCGGCGGGTAACTGCACCAGCTTCATCGGGCTCACCACAACCGACTTCACACAGGACTCCGGCGGTGTTCCTCTCTCTGCTCTCAACGTCATCCCCACCAGCCGCCAGGATCCGAACGCCGTCAAGCTGCTGGGCCTGTATCCGGCGCCGACATCCCCCGGCCTCGCCAACAATTTCGGCGGCAGCTACATTCCCATCGAGGACAAGAACACCAATACCTACGACGTTCGCATCGATGCCAACATCAGCCCCAAGGACAACCTTTTCGGCGTCTATGACCGGAGCTACCTCACCGCCGACGTGCCCTCGTATTTCCCCGGGGTTGCCTCGGGCCAGAGCGGCGGGCGCGTTGACAGCCTGCCTGCCTACGCATGGGCAGTCGGCTACACCCGCATGCTCACTCCGACCCTCACCAATGAAATGCACGTGGGCATGGTCCATAGCGACAAGAATCAGGTGTCGGTCTGGGGCAACGTCTACGGAAGCTCAGCCTGTTCGGGAACCGTGTCTCCGGGTACGGGCACCTGCAATATTCCCCTCGAGTTCGGCATCCAGGGCGTTCAGCAGGTTCAATACAACGGAGGATTGCCCATCATCAACATTGGCGGGCTAAGGGGACTCGGTGTTGGCAACTACTCGCCAACGATACAAGCCGTCTGGAGCCTGGAGGGTGTTGATGCCGTCACAAAGCTCTGGCGCAGCCACGCTTTCAAGACAGGCATCCAGGTGGACGATCTGGAAGCCGACATCTCGCAGCCGCCGCAAGGCCGCGGCGACCTGAGCTTCAACGGTCAGTACACGGACATTTCCAACAAGAGCACCGGGTTGAATGGCATCGGTGACTTGCTGGTGACGCCCATCAACTACGAATACGGTGTGGGAACTGGCGTTAACCAAGTCGGCGGCCAGAACGGCTTTTCCGCCTCTAACATTGCTGCCACCGACGACCATCGCTGGTACATCGGCGCCTACTTCCAGGATGACTGGAAGGTCAATCCCAAGCTGACCCTCAACCTGGGCCTGCGTTGGGATCTTTTCACGCCCTACGCCGAGACCCGCGGCTATCAGGCCAACTTCGTCGCGGCGGGCGGAAATGGCGCCACCGGAACCTACTACATGTCCAAGCAGGGCTGCGCGGTAGCCCGAGCCACGATCTTCAATACCGTGGCCGCCGCCGACAATATCAATATCAACTGCGTGAGCAGCATGACGCTGGGCAACGACCAGAAGACCAATTTCGCGCCGCGCGTGGGATTCGCTTACAAGCTCCGGCCTACGCTGGTGGTTCGCGGAGGCTTCGGCACAGCCTACGGAGCCCTGGCCAACCTCGGTTACGGCGGCACGCTGGGATTCAACTACCCGTTCGTCTACGTCCAGACCATCCCCTCTCCCGATTCCAACCATCCGCTACTCGTCGGTGCCTCGCCAGGCTCGCCGGCAACTTTGGAGAACACCCTTAACCAGTTCAACTTCCAGAATCCGTCCGTGCTGCAAAGTCCGACCCCGTACTCAACTACGGCGGTTGCTTGCCCGTCTTGTCCGGGGGGGCAATACATCGGCAGCAACTATCTCGGCCTTCCCCTCTCGGCCCGCCAGTACAACTTCCAAACTCCCCTGGTGTCCACTGAGAACCTCACCATCGAGGACCAGTTCACCAACCACGACGCCATCCAGGTGGGCTACGTGGGAACACAGGGCCGCCACCTGGATATTCTGGGGAACACGGACGCCAACTCCGAGATCTTACCTCCCGGCACCAACACCCAACTCTATATTCCGTACCCGTACTTCCAACGGAACAGCACCTATAACACCACCAACGCCACCAGCAGCTACAACTCCATGCAGATCACGTATCAGCACCAGATGAACTTTGGGCTTTCGCTGCTCGGCAACTACACCTATTCGCGGTGCATGGGCGACCAGCACGCGCCGCAGAACTCGCAGTTCAACGCAGGTTACCGCGCCCAGTGGCTGCCTAACTTCGGCATCAAGGGCGACTATGGCCTGTGCGACGGCGATGCCGCCCACCTGGTCCACCTGGCCGGAACGTACGACCTGCCCGTTGGCCGTGGACGCCAATTCGGAGGCTCGATGAACAGGGCCGCGGATCTCATCGTGGGCGGGTGGGAGATCAACGGCTTCTACACATTCCAAAGCGGGCAGCCGCTCACAGTCACTTGCCCAACTGCCACCACCGCCGATTTCGGCTGCTCTGCCAACGTGGTGGCCGGACAGAATCTGTACAAGGGCCCGCACAACTTTACGCAATGGCTCAACCCCAGCGCATTCGCTCAACCGCCCGTGGCTACCACCATCGGACAGGCCGATTACTCGCCTCTCGGCGGCGGCATCCAGCAGGTACGCGGACCGCACTTCAACAATCTGGATTCTTCGATTCTGAAGAACTTCAAATTCACGGAATCGGCGTATCTGCAGTTCCGCGCCGAAGCCTTCAACACCACGAACACACCGCCGTTCGCGCAACCGGGACAGTTGAATTTCCAGGCCGGCAGCTTCAGCAACATCTCGGCCACGAAGAACAGCAACGGGAACAATGGCGCGCGCACGTTGCAGCTCGCCCTCAAGATGGTTTTCTGAGAAGATTAGCCTCTCTCTCGATTCGTCTTGTGTTTCTCCCGCATCCGACGCCGACCATCGCTTCGGATGCGGGATTTCTTTTGCCGAAGGTTCAGGCAGACCGGGCAGCTGGCTACAACCGGACGGTGAGCATCGTCGCGATCCTTCAACAAGGTGCGGGCTGGCCTCGTCCGGCGAAATTTCAGACTCCCTTGTGCGTTCCGTTCCCTTTGCAATATGATTACGGAAGCTGAAATTAGTGCGACTGTCGAACAAAATCTTAGATTGCGAGAAGCATTGAACTTAGGGACGAAAGTCGTCTGTAATCCTTGACGCTTGATCGGTAGGCCGAAGCGGGCTCCGGCGTAAGGAAACAGGCTGGCTTTTGGGAATGACGGATGACGAGGAGGTCGCTCATCCGGGTAGAAACCTCGACAGAGTGACGAATCACGGGACGTGATCGGGAGGAAAAGTATGCGGCCGGAACAGTGGGAAACATTCAAGCGGGCAGTGCGGCGCGAAAAGTTGGACAAGATTCCGATGGCGCTGATCATCGATAGTCCGTGGATACCGGGCTACCTGGGAATCGGCCACATGGATTATTTTCTCGATCCCGAGTTGTGGTTCCAGTCGAACCTGAAAATCATGCAGGAGTTTCCCGACATCATCTTCATCCCCTCGTGGTGGATGGAGTACGGGATGGCGGCGGAGCCCTCGGTTCTGGGCGCCAAGATCAAGTTCTGGCAGGACAACACGCCCAGCGAATACCACACGCTCTATCGCCTCGAAGACATTGACAACTTTCCCGAGTACGAAGTGGATGCCGATGCTTTTGCGGGGCTGACGCTGCACCGGATCGGCATGGCGCGGCAACGGATTCTCGATGCGGGGTACATTCTGCCCATGGTCACGTCGCGCGGGCCGCTCTGCACCGCCGGGTTTGTGCGCGGCACGACGAATTTCATGATCGACCTGGTGGAAGACCCAAAGGGAGCGCACCGGTTGATCGACTTATGCACGCGCGTGATCATCGACTGGCTGAAGGCGCAGCAAAAAGTGATGGGGGATACGGTGGAGAGCATCTTTATCCTCGACGACATCGTTGGATTCGTGAACGAGGAGCATTATCTGGAGTTCGCGCATCCTTACTTGAAGCGGATTTGCGATGCGTTCCCGAAGGATTGGGTGAAGCTTTACCACAACGACGCCGAGGTGGACGCCTGCCTCGATCACCTGCCCGACACGGGATTCAACGTGCTGAACTGGGGCAAGCAAAGGCACATCACCGAAGTGAAGCGCCGCGTGGGCGACCGCATGTGCCTGATGGGCAACGTGAACCCCCTGGAGATTGGAGTTCGGGGCACTCCCGAGGAAGTGAAGGACGAAACCCTCGAAGTCCTCGAGGGTTCTGGCGGCGAAGGCATCATTCTCTCGGTCGGCGGCGGCACCAGCCCCGGAATGCCGCGGGAGAACATTCTGGCCATGCTTGAGGCCCTTGAAGAATTCAACGCGAAGCGCACCGCGAGTGCGGTTGCGAGAGCCCTATAAGGAAACGATTGAATGCCCGATTACGCCCAGATGAACCAACATCTCTACGAAGGCAACGCCAACGAAGTCGAGCGGCTGACTAAGGAGGCGCTCGCCGAGGGCCGCACAGCGCAGGAGGTGCTGACCGAAGGACTCATTGCCGGCATGAGCGTAGTTGGTGAGGACTTTAAGCACAACGTGCTGTATGTCCCGGAAGTCCTGATTGCCGCACGGGCGATGAAGGCCGGCATGGCGGTGCTGAAGCCGCTGCTGACTTCAAAGGACAGCGGCACCAAGCCCAGGGGCATCCTTCTAATGGGCACCGTGCGCGGCGATTTGCACGATATCGGCAAAAACCTCGTCGGCATGATGGCCGAAGGCGCGGGATTCGAAGTGCACGACATTGGCGTGGACCAGAGCGTGGAAAAATTTATGGCCGCGGCCGACAAATGCAACCCGAACATCATCGGGATGAGCGCGCTGCTGACGACGACGATGATGTATATGAAGACGGTGATCGAAGGCTTCCATGCGGCTGGGCGATCGGAGATCAAAATGGCAGTGGGCGGCGCGCCCATCAGCCAGATGTTCGCCGACGAGATCGGCGCCGACGGATACGGAGCCAATGCCTCAGCCGCGGTGGATTTGTTCCTGCGGCTCGCAGGGCAGGCGTGAGCAGCCATGGCCACCTATAAGATTCTCTATTGGCAGGAAGTGCCGACCCAGATCAAGGCTGAGGACGAGAGCGACGACGTGACCGTGATGCTGGACGGACGATTCATGGAGCACATCGATCGCCTCGCCGCGCAGCGCGGGTTGCAGGCCGCCGACGACTACCTGGCGCAATGGAAGTGGAGCGATGAACAGCAACGCGAAGGATCGGCCCGCGAAGTGGCGGACGCTCTGAAGGCAGAGATTGAATCGAAGGGATGGTAGGTGCTTCCCATCATGCCCGTCACCCTGACCATCAACGGACAATCCACCCAAGCCCAGCCGGGTCAATCGCTCTTCGACCAGGCCGAGGCGATGGGCATCGATGTGCCCACGTCGTGCATCAAGCAAGGCAAATGCAAAGAGTGCATGGTCGAAGTGGTCGAGGGCGCGGATGCGCTTTCGCCCATGACCGAGGCGGAGCGCCACCTGAAGGGCAAGTTCCGTCTCTCCTGCCAAACCTATGTCACTGGCGCAAGCGGGCATGTCCGCTGCCACACCATGCGCCGCGGCCACATGCGCATCGAGTGCGAGGCGTTCGGTTTGTCTCAACGCACGGGGGCGCTCCCGTTCGACCCGGCGGTGACTCGCGATGGCGATCGCATCGTGATTGATGGAGTCGAGGTGGAGCGATCCACCGGGCCCATTCACGGCCTGGCGATGGACCTCGGCACGACTACCGTCGTCGTCCGGCTCTTCGATCTTGAAAGCGGCGAGCTGATTGCTGACACGTCGTTCGAGAATCCGCAGCGCTTTGGCGGGTCTGAGGTCATGTCGCGCATCGCCTACGACACCAGCCACCCGGGACGGCTGCTGTTGCGGACTCTGGCCGGATACCTGAGCCACGCGATCGAGAAGTTCCCCGTGGATCCGAAGACGATCTACGAGATGGTGGTGGTAGGCAACTCGACGATGCGCGATCTGTTCTTCCGTCAAAACGTGTACTCGATCGGGCAGACACCGTACCGGTCAATCACGGAGATCGAGATGAGCGAGGGCAAGCGCGACTCGACGAGCCTGGTTCAGACCGGGCTACGCAGCCTGCTGCCGATTCATCCCAGGGCCCGGGTCTACGGTGCGCCGATCGTCAGCGGGCACGTGGGCGCCGATGCCGCCGCGTGCATGCTTGCCGTCGACCTGGCACATGAAGACCGGTTGATCGCCATTATGGACATCGGCACCAATACCGAGCTGATCGTCGGCAACAAGGATCGCATTCTCGCCGCGTCCTGCCCGGCCGGGCCGGCATTCGAGGGCGGAGCCATCGCCTGCGGCATGCCGGCACTGGACGGCGCCATCGAGGAAGTCGCGATCGGCGACGACGGCAAGTTCAGGATTCGCGTCATCGGCGACGTTGCACCCGAGGGCATTTGCGGCTCGGGCCTCGTCGATCTGTTGAGCGAGTTGTTGCGCACCGGGCGCATGAACGAGCGCGGACGCTTCGAAGACGAAGTGCATCGTATCGATCTTTGTCACGGCACGGATGGCGATGTGTATCTGCTGGAAAGCGACGTGAATGAGCTTGCGCAGGCCAAGGGCGCGAATGTCGCGGGCCTGCAGGTAGTGTTCAGCACCTACGGCATCGACTTCGACGATCTGGACGTGTTCTACCTCGCCGGCGGCTTCGGGCGGCACCTGAATGTTGAGGCGTCGCGGCGCATCGGGCTTGTCCCGAGCCTTGCGCCGGAAAAGTTCGTTCGCGCCGGCAACCTGGCGATTGAAGGCGCGACCATCGCATTGCTTTCAAAAACGAAACGGCAGGAGCTGGAAAAGCTGGTGAAGAAGGTGCAGCATTGCCGGCTTGAGACTCATCCAAACTTCTTCGATTTCTTTGTTGAAGGTTGCCAGTTCAAGCCTGTCGAGACGATTCCATGCGCGAGGTAGCCGAATCCGTCGAGATTGCAAGTACGCTCCCTGGCGTGGAGGTGGCGTCGCAGGAGTACGTGCGGCTGCTTGGCTACCCCCGCGGCTGGGAACTGGACGGGCGCGCGCGTGAACTCGCCGGTTGGGCACGCGACTGGTACGCGAAGAACGGGCGGCCGTGGTTTTATGCGCGGCAGGCGGAATGCGTCGAAGTTGAAGGCGGCACGGTTCGGATCGATGGCGTGGCCTTCAACAGCAAACGCCTGCGCACGGCCCTCGCGGACGCTGGAGCGCACAGCGCCATCCTGGTGGCCGTGGGCGCGGGACCGGAAGCAGAGGAAGAAGCGCGGCGCCGCTGGAGTGAAGAGAAGCCCGACGAGTACTTTTTCCTGGAAGTGTTCGCCTCCGCCGTGGTCGAGTACCTGACGACATGGGCCGGAGCGCGCCTGTGCGACTGGGCTGAAAAGCGCGGGATGGCGGTGTTGCCGCACTCGAGTCCCGGTTATCCGGATTGGGACGTGGCGGAGCAGCCGCGGCTGCTGGATCTGATCAAGCGCACGCGGAGCGAGCACTTCCCTTCCCGCGTGGATGTGTTCGAGACCGGAATGCTACGGCCAAAGAAGACGCAACTGGCGGTGTTCGGCGTGACGCGCCACACCGAGCGGCTAAAGCGGCTTACCAGCCTCGTTCCCTGCGAGAGCTGTTCGTTCGGGCCGTGCCAGTACAGGCGAGCGCCGTACAAGCGTGCGCCGCGCTCGACGGCCGAGCCGGTTCAGCCACGGATCGCCGTGCTGGACGCCGACGCGGAATACACCGTGAATCGTCGAGCCCTCGACCGCTGGACGAAAGAGCGGCTGGCGATGCGCCCGTGCGCGGATGGGTCGATTGAGATCGACTTCCGCTATGACGGGACGACCTGCACCAACATGGGCCGCCCGCTTACATTCATCTATAACGTCAAACTGGGGCCACGCGCTGAAGGCTATCCCATACGGGAGCAGCGCTGCATACCGGCCGCGGGCGATGAGGGCCATACGGCCATGTGCAAGTACATCGAAGACGCCGACAGCCTGATGGGCGCCATTGAGATCGAGAAGCCGCTGAACGGTCAACGGCTGGATGCCGTGCTGAGTTGGCGGCGCGAACCCAGCGCGGCGGGCTGCTACTGCGAGGCGTCGAGCCGCAGCCACAAATGGGGCCTGGTGCTCGAGACCATCCACTACGCTTTGGTACAAAAGGAATTGGAGCAGGAGAACGAAAGGCCATGAAGAAGCTTTTGCATCAAGCGATTCTGGAGCGGCCGCTGCTGGGCGACGGCGCCATGGGCACGCAGTTGATGCTCGCCGGGCTGGAACAAGGCAATTGCGGCGAGGCGTGGAACCTGACGCACCCTGAGCGCGTGCTCGCCATCCAGCGGCGCTATGCCGAGGCCGGCTCCGACTGCATCATCACCAATACCTTCGGCGGATCGCCCATCATGCTCAACCGGCACGGCGAAGCGGGGCAAGTGGCCGCGATCAACAAGGCTGGCGTGAAAATTGCTCGCGAGGCGTTCGGCGATCGTGAGGGATACGTGCTCGGCGACATCGGCCCCTTCGGCGGATTGATGGAGCCATTCGGCGAGTTCACCGAAGCCCAGGTTCGCAGCGCGTTCGAGGAGCAGGCAGCGGCATTGGTCGAAGGCGGAGCAGACGCCATCATCGTTGAGACGCAGACATCGCTCGAAGAGTTGTTGATCGGCATCGAGGCGGCGCAGACAGCGCGCTCCAAGTCGATCATCGGGTCAATGGCTTATGATGTGACGCTCGACGGATCCACGTTCCGCACCATGATGGGCGTGGAGCCGGAGCGCGCTGCCGAGTTCATGGAAGAGCATGGCGCGCACATCGTCGCGCTCAACTGCGGCACCGGAATGGACATGGAGCGCGCGCTGGCCGCGGTCAAGCGATACAAGTCCGCAACTCGCCTGCCCGTCATGGTGCAGCCCAATGCCGGAAAGCCGCGCCTCGAAAACATGAAGATCATCTACGACGAGACGCCGGAGCAGATGGTCACAGGCGTAAAGCCGCTGCTTGAAGCGGGCGCGAACATTATTGGCGCCTGCTGCGGCAGCACGCCCGACCATATTCGCGCCTTCCGTAAAGCGATGGACGAATATCTCGAAGCAAAGAAACTCGAAACCACTGGGAGCCGAGCGTGAAAGTCAAACTTTGTGATGTGAATCAGGACGCCGAAAACAAACTGCCGCCAAAAGCAGAGGACAAATCGGGCATCGGCGTGCACTACATCGACGCCTACATCAAGCCCATGAACATCAAGCTAGAAGACGGCACCGCCGTGCGCTGCAAGCGCCGCGGGCTGAAAATCTCTCTTTCAGCGGGCACGAAAAAGGGTGATGGGTTGATGCGGCGGCTCGAGGTCAGCCCCGATCCCGTCGTGATGCTCGATGCCGCGCTTCACGAAGCAGCCAAAAATGCCGGCCTTGAACTCGCCATCGAAGACGGAGCGGTCTTTCTCACGCTGTGAACGGAAAAGCAGCGAGTCAGCGAGTTAGCAAGTTAGCGAGTCGGCATGTCAGCGTCCTTTCGATCCCAGGTCCCAAATGCGGGACCTCGGGGTCAACCGTCCTTGCCGATTTCAAGGGCTTCAGCGAGTTCTCTGAGAGCCTCCAGAGTCTGGAGGGGTTGTCTCGGGTCGTCTTCGCCGTCGTCATCGTCGTCATCGTCGTAGTCGGGCGAGCTCGCAAACAAGTGCTTATAGGGATGTTTGTCGACGGAATTCTCGCCGGAACCGTCGCTGGAACCGTCGCCGGCGGTGCCGGTGGAAGCGGCGGCGGAGCCGGCGCCTGTTTCGCGTCTTAAGAATTCTGCCAGAGGAGAATATTCGTGGCCGTCGCCGTCCTTTTTGCGGGCGAAGACCTGGTCGAAATCGAAGCGGCATGGGCATTGCTGGGCCTTGTCGCATTTCTTGCAGTCGGTGCCGGGCAAGCAGACGTTGAGGACGGGAGCGAGTTCGGCACCGTCTTCCGTGAGGGTGATTGACTCGACTGACCTGGGGTCTTTTTGCGGCTTGCGCGGGATGGTTTGCACCGCGATCTGGAGGCCCCAAAGGAGCTGGGTGGCTTTCTTGGAGTCGAGGCTGTCGCACACGATGGCCGCGAAGATTCTGCCGAGGGACTCCTGAATGATGGTTGAGTCTTCGGGGGCGGGTAGCACGAGGTTGTCGATCATGCCTGGCCGCGTGCGTTCGTGGTGGCGGGCGTGGTAGTAACAGAAGGCATGTCCGCGGAGGGCGGGCGACTGGCACCGCATCCCATTTGGTTTTATATGACGACACGCCAAATACATGACTACCCCCCCACCCCCTTTTGGGGGTTAAACGGTTTGAGATGAGCGACTTGTACCTTTCACCATATTCTCCAAGCCATTGAAAAGGCAGGAGTTAGGGGGGCAAAGTCGTCAAAGATAAGAACTTACGGGCGCTTCTTATCGGGTCTTTGCACCTTTTCAGGTGCAAGGCCGCCGGGAAAAACGATGGGCGGCCTCGTGCCGGAATCCCCGCCAGCACCGTGCAAAGGCCGCCCACGCCGCTCTCCAAAAGGAGAAACGCTTAAGTTTTGATCCTTAATACAAGGATAGCGATTTTGGAGAAATAAACCGCAAACTTGGGAAGAATATATTCCGTTTGGAATGATGGAGATGAGTGGGTTTGGGGATGGTTCGAGGCTTGACAGGGCAGGTGGCGAGGGAGGGATGGCCCGGTGTTCGCGCGATCCTAGGTCCCCGAGTGCGGCTTACCTTGGGCGCTCGTCGGGTCGCGCCCGATCACGGAATCTTAACGCCTTTCTTCGCCAACGTCGAAAGGAACATAACCCCGTACTCAATCACGACGTTGCGTAATAGCCGAGCATATTCGCGATCGGTTCCTAGTGGATGAACGCTCGTATCACTAATGAGTGTGTAAAGGGTCGTCACAAACGCCTCATGCTGTTTCGTGAAAATCATTTTGTTCCGAAGGTAAGTGGTCGCATCTCCCCACCGGTCCACCACGGTTTCGCCCACTGCAGAGGCAATCGCTCTCGCGGATTCGCGATGCAAATGCTCCAGGAAACTTCTGAGATGGCCTAGACAATTCTTCAGCTGGAAAACATTCGACGCATCGCGGTATTCCTTCTCAGCCTCTTCGAGCGCCAGCTTCAGCACTGGGTTGAACCCGAGAGCCTCCAGAAAAGTAACGACCTGCGCCCTGTCAGCCTCCGTCTCGAGATTCGGTTTGTCTTGCAGAAGAATTCCCTTCAGGTAGAAGTAGCTCGCCTGCTCGCACTGTGCAGCGAGACCATCAATTGAACGTACGATCTGATTTCCCTGCTTTTCATATCCGCTCGTGTATTTCGGGTTCGGTGCCCTCTTTCCGACGCTTCCGTGCGCGGAATAGGTTTGGACTTCGGCCACTGCCCTCAGCGGCTGTAGAGTTGCATTGAGTGTTTTCAATTCCTCCTGTGTCAGGACGTTGAAATTGAGGGCGACGAGGTCCTCGAGTTCCATCATCATCAGAGCAAGTGCGACTGTTGGCATTTTCACTTGCTTTGTGGCGGCCATGACCTCTTTGAGATGGCCGGTTCGAATGCAGAACTCGGCGACTAGCGGAAGGTCAGAGATCTTGCGCTGGAAATTTGGGTAGTGGGTCATTCCCGAATCTCCTTCCGTAAAGCCTCCTCGACGCACGAACCCGCAAAGATAATCAATGAATGCGGGCCGCTGATCCTCCGCGAGCTGCCGGTAAACAGCAAGCATGAGGTTGTAGTTTGTACCGCCGAAGGCGTAGGTCTCCGGAAATTCCGATACGATCCTTGGATACTCGGCGCGGAGGGTGGTCAGGTTAGGCAGTGTTAGGCGACGAAGCATTTCGAATATCGCGGCGGCTCTATCCTGTCCAACACGTCCTGCCAGGTTGTCGAGATTGCTGTGATAGCCAACTGTCGGCCGAACCCGTTCTTCGTTGAGAATGCGAGTAGCGGCTTCCTTTGCCTCTTCGAGCTGCATATTTCAAAGGATAGCAATCCCACGTCCCTGTACCGCTTGGGGCGCTGCTTATCTCCGAGGACATCGCTCACTCGACTTTCCGCCTCCCAGTTCGACTCCGGTCCCTTCGCGATCTCCACTGGGGCGAGTTGTCGGATTCGCAGGTCGCGCTCCCCGCGATCGCTGCACTCGGGGTGACAGAAGTGAGGGGCGGGAGGTGCCGACTCAGGTCCTGTAATGCAGGGCCTGGGGCACCCAGCTAGGGTCTTTTTTCATCGAGATCAATGAACACCGACATCGGAGTTCTCTTGCGGAACTCCTTGCGCTTCATCTCCGCTTGGATCAATTCATTTATGCCCTGAACGACGAAGCCAGCGCTTGGTATTCCAAGGGCGAGTTGACCTGTTGAAAAGCCGCCGACCGCCCCCACCACGCCGGCGATCGCGGGAACGGCCCATTTCATGAGCTCGCGGTCGATGTCATCCCAGTCCGCCTTGGCCTTCTCGTATTCGCATGCTAATTCATCTTTAAAATCCAGCGCCAGCTTTTCTGATTTGCAAGGGTCGATCTCTCCTTCGACCGTTGTCCAGATTTTGCGCAGGTAGGCACGGAAGCCTTCAAGTCGACCTTCTTTGCGCATTTCTACTGCAAAATTTGAGTCGACTTTGTTGAGAAATTTGAAATTGAGTTGTTGGAAGGCGTGCGTGAGCGGGCTCCAGACCTGTGCCCTCGGATCGAGTTCCTTCCCCACACTCAAGATCTCTCTCCAACGGAACTTCACGTTCGTATACGGGAAGGCGCCGATGCTCTGGCAGATCAGGAGGCCCATTTCCAGATTTGCGCCGATCTTCATCGCTGTCATCTGCCCGGGCATCTTGTCCAACGTCTCATCGACGAGGAGCGGGTCGGTCTTTCTAACGTGAGCGGCATAATCGAGGATCTGTTTGACCCTCTCATCGGAAATGCCAGGGATAGTCTCGCGAGCTTGCCGCGCTATATAATCCGGCGGCGAGAGATAGAACGCCTTCATCATCATGCTGGCTGCGGCCGAATCCTCAACGTCTTGCTCGGTCAGAAAGTCCGTTCCGAGCCGCGTCTGCGCCATTTGAACCGTCTTAATCAATAAGGCACGGTTAAAATCGCCGGGACTGGGAATCATAATCACGATTCCGGCGGCAATCCACGGCGTGAGCATGGCGAGCTGATAGACGACTCGAAGCGTCTGGATGCGCCATTGTTCTGGGTGAACTATCGGATTGAATTCCTCGCGGAGCAAATGGGGGTTTTCGAAGGGATTGATGAGCACGATCTGATCGGCGTAGAGGCTGAATCGGAACACGTTGTCCAGCATCATCTCTGGCATGTTCTCGCCGAGGTAGAGGGCGCGCAGGTTTGGTTCTGGAGCAGGGAGGGCGTCGTGGATGGGCGTGTAGGGCGGCCAAAGGTCGGCGATGAACTTGTGGAACGCTCGGATTCGCGCGTCCGACATTCCCGACTTCACTTGCTCCCATGGCCTTTCAAGGTGAAAGATCTCCTTTGTGGCGGCGAGAAGAGCAAGGTTCTTCTCGTAGAGCGTCCGCGGTACGCTGGCCATGAGTTCTCGCTTCGCCGAAGTTTGGTCCAGCTCGAGGCAACATCTCTTATACTTTTTTCCTGAACCGCAATGGCAAGGGTCGTTTCGTCCAGGCGTCGCCATGGTTAGGATGATACGGCTTCGGGTGAGGCAGGCGATGAGCCGGGTCGTTAGGGCAAGGCCCGTCGTTGGAAGAAGGAATTTCAATGATTGGCGGACCGACGCGTCGCGCGGCTCGTTCCGTGGAGGCCCGGTTTTTTGGCGCGGGTTCGCCGCGCGGGGTGTTTTTCGGGGTCGATGGGCGGGGATGTACGGGCTAAAGCCCGTACCCTTCAAAACGTCCGGGCCTGAAGGCCGAATATCAATTGGGCCGGGGTCAGTGGCCTGAAGGCTCCTGCTCCCTCCGGTTCCTTCCCTCACGGGCTAAAGCCCACTCTCAATTTTGCGGCGTGTTCGGCACGAATGAATTCGTGCCCTGATACAAAGCTAAAAGACAAATGCAGGTCCCTCGGCTCCGCGTGCCCCATATTCGCGTTGCGAATCCGGGGCCCCAAGTGCGCTGCGCTCGGAATGACAAGTGTACAGAGATCAGAGATCAGGGGTCAGGGGTCAGGGGACAGATTCCCACCCTTAGCCGCAAGAACAAGAACGAAAAGCAAATGCAGGTCCCTCGGCTCCGCTTGCCCCATATTCGCGTTGCGAATCCGGGGCCCCAAACCGCTACGCTCGGGATGACAGGTGTACAGAGATCAGATATCAGGGGTCAGGGGTCAGTAGACAGATTCCCACCCTAGCCGCAAGAACAAGAACGAAAAGCAAATGCAGGTCCCTCGGCTCCGCTTGCCCCATATTCGCGTTGCGAGTCCGGGGCCCCAAACCGCTACGCTCGGGATGACAGGTGTACAGAGTTCAGAGGTCAGGGGTCAGGGGACAGATTCCCACCCTAGCCGCAAGAACAAGAGCGAAAAGCAAAAGCAGGTCCTTCGGCTCCGCTTGCCCCATATTCGCGTTGCGAATCCGGGGCCCCAAACCGCTGCGCTCGGGATGACAGGTGTACAGAGATCAGAGATCAGAGATCAGAGATCAGGGGTCAGGGGGTCAGTGGACAGACTCCCACCCTAGCCGCAAGAACAAGAACGAAAAGCAAATGCAGGTCCTTCGGCTCGTCACCCATGCGACTCGCTCAGGATGACAAGGGACAGGGAATAGGGAATAGCGAAAAGGGCGAGCTAGAACCGCTTCCAGACTTCGGCGGCGGCGGCGCGGGCGTGGGCCATCACTTCGCTTTCGTCGATGGTGAGGAGTTTGCGGTTGTGCATCAGGATGCGGCCGCCGACGATGGTGGTGGAGACGGCGCGGCCCGTCAGGCCAAAAAAGATGTGGCCGGAAAGGTTGGCGGCGTCGATCGGCGTGGGCGGGTCGTAGTCGACGAGGATGATGTCGGCGGCAGCGCCGGGCGTGAGCGTGCCGACGGGCTGGCCGAAATGTTCCGACGCTAGGCCCGAGTTTTCGCGGAAGAGCATGAGCGGCGGCTCGGACCATGCGGCGCGCGGATCGCCGGAGTGATGCTTCTGGAGAAGCGAGGCAGCCTTCATAGACTCGAACATGTCCGCGGTGTAGCCGTCAGTGCCGAGGCCGACGCGGGTGCCGCGGCGCATCATTTCGAGGACCGGCGCGCAGCCAACCGCGTTGGCCATGTTGGATTGCGGGTTGTGCACGACCGCGGTTTTTGACTCGCGCAGGAGATCGATTTCGCGCTCACTGACGTGGACACAATGCGCAGCGAGCGTGTGCGGGCCGAGGATGCCGCGCTGGCGCCAGCGCTCGACTACTCCTATGTTGTGCTCGCGGAGGCAATGGTCGACGTCTGAAAGAGCTTCCGCGGTGTGCACGTGGAATCCGGCGCCGAGATCGGCGGCAGCCTCGCGGCATTGGGCAAGAGTCGCGTCGCCCAGAGTGAACGAGGCGTGCAGGCCGAAGAGGCCGCGGATGAGGCTTTCAGGCCGGCGGATGCAGGTCTCGAGGAATGCGCGATTCTCCTCGATGCCCTGCGTGGCAATCTCTGCGCCGTCGCGGTCGGAGACTTCATAGCAGAGACAGGCGCGGAGGCCGGTTTGCCGCGCGGCCTCGGCGATGCGGAAAAGGCTGACGCGAACGGCGTGGGGGCTGGAGTGGTGGTCGAAGACGGTGGTGACGCCGTTGCGGATGCACTCGACCATGCCGGCCATGGCGCTCCAGTAGACGTCGTCGAGGGTGAGAGCTTTGTCGAGCCGCCACCAGAGGCGCTCGAGAATCTGCATGAAATTACCGGGGGCATCATCCTTGAGCGCCATGCCGCGGGCGAAGGCGCTGTAGAGATGCGTATGAGCATTGATAAGGCCGGGCATGATGATGCGGCCCTGCGCATCGAGAAAACGCGCGTCGGGATTGGCGGGCACGATTTCGGCGGTGGGGCCGACGGCGGCGATGAGGCCGTCCTGGATGGCAATGCAGCCGTTCTCGAGGAAGGGCTGGCCGTCGTCGTGGGTGATGACGCGGCCGTTGCCGACCAGCAAATTGGCAGACTCCGCCATGCTGGGGATTCTAGCAAGGCTGCCGCTAAGTGTCGTGATTCAAATCACATTGGCGCGAAGGCAAAGTGCAAGACAATAGTTCTACACTTCCGCGGCGCAAGGGGCCTCTCGACGCCGCGGACTGCCCTCACCCTGGGCACGGGTCAACTTCGATGGCGGGACGCCGGGCCATCCACGGCGTTCGGAACCTCAGTTGAACGGAAAGCGCGATGGCAAATCTACGCGTCAATATCTGCGGTCTGGAATTCAGGAATCCGATTCTGCCTGCGGCAGGACCGCCTTCGAAAGACGGCGCAGCGCTCGAGGCGGCTGCGAGCGGCGGCGCCGGCGGGCTCGTGACCAAAACCATTTCCGCCGCCCCGGCCGAGGTGCCGCAGCCATGCATGGCGGAGATTCGCGGCGGATTCTTGAACGCCGAACTGTGGTCAGAGCTACCCAAAGAACAGTGGATCGAATCCGAGTACAAGCTGGCGCGGGCGACGGGCCTGCCGGTGATTGTGGGCCTGGGGTACACGGCCAGGCAGATCCGGGAGCTGGCGCCCATGGTGAAGCCGTTTGCCGATGCGCTGGAGCTTTCGACGCACTATGTGGGAACGAATATCGGGCCGATCATCGATGCGCTGCGCGCGGCCAAGGAAGCGGTGGATGTGCCGGTGTTCATGAAGCTGAGCCCGCACCCGAACATCCAGGAGCTGGCGCTGGCGCTGGAGGATGCGGGCGCGGATGCGCTGGTGATGATCAACTCATTCGGGCCGTGCCTGAGCATCGACATCGAAACCGGGCTGCCGCTGATGGGGAGCAAGGACGGGTTCGGGTGGCTGTCGGGCACTGCGATCAAGCCGCTGGCACTGCGCTGCGTGTACGACGCGGCGCGGGCGGTGAAGATTCCGATTGTCGGCGTGGGCGGCATCAGCAACGGGCGCGACGCGGCGGAGATGCTGATGGCAGGCGCGCTGGCCGTCGAGGTGTGCACGGAGGCGATTCTGCGCGGGCCGACGGTGTACGGGAGGATCGCTCGCGAGCTGAATGAGTTTCTCGACGAGCATGATTACAAGTCAGTGGACGAGATCAGCGGGCTCACGGTGCGCATGATGCGGCAATGCGGCGCACCACACATGGAGACCGCGCCGAAAGTGAATATGGAGCACTGCGCTCTTTGCGGGATCTGCGAGAAGAGCTGCGGGTATGGCGCGATTCGCATGGACAAGAACGCGAGGATCGTGGAAATCGACGAGGAGAAGTGCGCGAAGTGCGGGCTGTGCATTACGCGCTGCAAGCTGCGGGCGATCACGATGCCTCGGTAAGCGGGCTCCCGAGCCGGAGGCGCGCCGTAGATACGGAGAGAGACCGATGCACGTTACGGGACTCAGATGCATTCATTGCGGGCGAACGTACTCGACACTGGAGGCGGAATACTACTGCCCTGCCTGCGGATATCACGAGGGCATTCTGGATGTGGAGTACGACTACGAAGCGGTGCGGCGGGAGCTGAATGCGGACACGCTCAAGGGAAATAGCGAGCTTTCGATGTGGCGCTATCTGCCGCTGCTGCCCGTGGCGTCGCCGGAGTTGATTCCGCACCTGCAGGTGGGTTGGACACCGCTCTACGATGCGCCGCGGCTGGCGAGCGAATTGGGAGTGGCGCGGTGCTGGGTGAAGGATGAGGGACGGAACCCGACGGCGTCGTTCAAGGATCGCGCGAGCGCGCTGGGCGTGGTGAAGGCGCTGGAGCGGAAGGCGGCGCAGGTGACGTGCGCGTCGACAGGCAACGCAGCGTCGTCGTTGGCAGGCATGGCGGCGGCAGCGGGGATTGCGGCGACGATTTTTGTTCCGGCACGCGCGCCGGAGGCCAAGGTGGCGCAACTGCTGGTGTACGGAGCGCGAGTTTTCCAGGTGCAGGGCACATACGACGAGGCATGGGAACTGTGCATGAATGCCAGCGCGGAGTTCGGCTGGTACAACCGCAACTGCGCCGTGAACCCATACCTGATCGAGGGCAAGAAGACAGTTTCGCTGGAGATGGCGGAGCAGTTTTCGCGGATCGGGGACGGCAGATTTCCCGATTGGGTGGTGGTATCGGTGGGCGATGGATGCACGATCGGCGGCGTGTGGTCGGGGCTGAGGGAAATGTGCCGATTGGGGATTCTGGAGCGCCTGCCGCGTGTTCTGGGAGTGCAGGCCGAGGGCTGCCAGCCGTTTGTTACGGCGTGGCGCGATCGAAGCGCGCTCACGCCATGTGAGGGGAACACGCTTGCCGATTCGATCGCCGTGGGGCATCCGCGGAACTTTGCCAAAGGCATGCGCGCCGTCAACGAGTCGGGCGGCGCGTTCATCGCGGTATCGGACGCAGAGATTCTTGAAGCGATGACGCTCGTGGCACGAAGAACGGGCGTGTTTGGCGAACCCGCGGGTGTGGCTTGTGCGGCGGGCGTGCGGCGGGCCGTCGCGTCGGGCGTGATAGGCCACAGCGAGAGCGCGGTTCTGGTGATGACGGGGAATGGATTGAAGGACGTGCAAAGCGCGATGCGCGCCGTGGGCCGCCCGATTGCGGTGCGGCCGGAGATGGATGAGGTTCGGGAAGCGGTGGCTGCGGCAGCGGCGAGTTGACTTTATAACCCAGGTCTCAAAATCGAGACCTGTGGCACCCACTGCGATTTAAGGATTTAGGTCGGATAGAAGGAAGGGAAAGTGAGAACGATGGCGAAAGTTCCGATGGGTCCCAGTTACGACGAGATGCTCAACCCGGGATTGATCGATAAGAGCGTGCGCGCAAGGGCGCTTGAGGCGCTCGACAAGGACGAGCTCGATCCGATCAATCTGTTCAACATCAACTGGCGCGATGCGGCCAACGAGATGCGGAAGGTGGTGCTGCCCTCGGCGCTGACGGGCGTGGCCGCGAACGTGGTGGTGATGCTCGGGAACCGATTTCCTTCCGGTTCGCACAAGGTAGGCGCGGCGTACTCGACGCTGATGGAAGCGCTGGTGGATGGAGAGATCGTGCCGGGCGAGCACACGATACTGGGGCCGTCGACGGGCAATTTCGGCATTGGGACCGCGTACATCTCGAAGCTGCTGGGCTTCCGCGCGATCGTGATCATGCCGGACAACATGAGCAAGGAGCGTTACGAGCGCATCAGGAAGTACGGAGGAGAACTGGAGCTGACGCCGGGCACGGAGTCGGACGTGATCCTGACGCTCGAAAAAACGCGCGAGCTGATGAAGAACCCCAAAAACAAGGCGCTGGCGCAATTCGAGCTGTTCCCGAACTACCGGTTTCACCGGCACGTCACGGGCGGGAGCGCAGCTGATGCGGTAAAGGGCGTGGGCAACGGGCGGATCGCGGGTTTTGTCTCGGCGCCGGGCTCGGCGGGGACGATTGCAGCGGGCGATCAGATCAAGGCGATGTTTCCAGAGGCGAAGGTGGCCGCACTGGAGCCGTATGAGTGCTCCACGCTGGCGACCGGAGGCCGCGGGCAGCATCGCATCGAGGGCATCGGCGACAAGATGTGCACGCTGATTCACAACGTGCTCAATACCGACTTCGTGATTCTGATCAGGGACGAAGAGACGGTGCAGGGCGTGAAGATCTTCCACGACGGACTGGAGACCATGGTGCGGATGGGCGTGGAACGGGAGTTTGCGCTGGGACTGCGGGAACTGTTCGGGCCGTCGGGCGTGTGCAACGTGCTGGGCGCGATCAAGCTGGCGAAATATCTGCGGCTGGGCCCAGGGGACAACGTGGTGACGGTGGCAACGGATGGGTTTGACCGTTACCACTCCGTGCTGCGCGACCTGGAGGGCCGCTACCTGGAGCTGACACCAACGGTGCTGGACCGTTGGGCGAGCGACATCTTTCTCGACGCGTCAAGCGACGAGGTCTTTGACTTTCGCAAGGCGGAGACGAAAGAGCGGCTCTTCAAGCAAAAGGAAAACGATTGGCTGAAGTTCGGTTACACGAAGGAGTTTCTCGACTCGATGCGCAGCCAGAGCTTTTGGGACGCGCAATACGCCAAGGTGCGCGAGTATAACGAGAAGATTTGCGCACACCGGCCGGCCGTTCAAGAGGAGCATGCAAAATGTTCCGCTTCACGCTAAACCAGCGGGAGGCCGCGGCAGAGACGGACAAGAGTCTGATCGAATACCTGCGCGAGGACGCGCGCCTGACTTCAGTCAAAAACGGATGCGGCGACGGAGTGTGCGGGTCGTGCTCCGTGATCGTGAACGGCAAGGCGGCACGCGCGTGCACGCTCACTGTGGCCAGGGTACACGGGAAATCGGTGATGACGGTGGAGGGGCTTTCGCCGCGGGAGCGCGAGGTGTATGCGTGGGCCTTCGGCGAAGTGGGCGCGGTGCAGTGCGGATTCTGCATGCCGGGCATGGTGATGAGCGCGAAGGCTTTGCTGGACGCGAATCCCGCGCCGACAGCGGCGGAGGTGAAGTCGGCGATCCGCTACAACCTGTGCCGCTGCACGGGATACGCGAAGGTGGAGCGGGCGATTCAACTGGCTGCGGGGGCTCTGGCCAACGGCAGGGTGCATGACGTGGAGGCGGCGGGAGCGCGCGTGGGCGAGCGCACGGTGCGTGCGGAAGCAAAAGAGAAGCTGCTGGGGACGGGCGAATTTGTCGATGACATGCACGTGGAGGGCATGTTGCATGGCGCCGTGCTGCGGGCGAGGTTTCCGCGGGCGCTGGTGAAGCGGATCGATGCGGCGGCGGCGCGGGCGCTGCCCGGCGTTGAAATTGTGCTGACGGCGCGCGACGTGCCGGGCGAGCGAATGCTGGGGCACGTGGTCTACGACTGGCCGGTGATGATTGCCGAAGGAGAAGAGACGCGATACGTGGGCGATGCGCTCGCCCTGGTGGCGGCAACAACGAAGGAGGCGGCGAGGAAGGCGATCGAGCTTGTCCGCGTGGAATACGAAGAGCGCGAGCCGCTGCTTTCACCGCAGGCGGCATTAGCTGAGGGAGCGCCGCAGCTGCATCTCGAAGGAAATGTGCTGGCGACGACGGTGTTGAAGCGGGGCGATGCGGAGCGGGCGATTGCTGCGGCCAGGCATGTGGTGACGCAGCGCTATTCCACGCCGCGGCAGGAGCATGCGTTTCTGGAGCCGGAGAGTGCGCTGGCCGTGCCGGGAGCGCCCGGATCGCTGACGGTGTATACCGCGGGACAAAGCGTGTACGACGATCATCGCGAGATTGTGCGGACGCTGGGAGTGGAAGGCGAGAAGGTGAGGGTCGTTAGCAAGTTCGTTGGCGGAGGGTTTGGCGGGAAGGAAGACATGTCGGTTCAGCATCACGCGGCGCTGCTGGCCTGGAAGAGCGGACGGCCCGTGAAGCTGACCCTGAGCCGCGATGAGAGCCTGCGCGTGCATCCCAAGCGGCACCCGATGGAGATTGAATGCACGACGGCGTGCGATGAGAACGGCAAGCTGACCGCGGCGCGGGTGCGGATTGTGGCAGATACGGGAGCGTATGCGTCGCTGGGCGGGCCGGTGCTGCAGCGGGCGTGCACGCACGCGGCTGGACCGTACCGGATCGAGAATGTCGACATCGAGGGACGGGCGATCTACACCAACAACATTCCGTCGGGCGCGATGCGCGGGTTCGGCGTGACACAGACGTGTTTCGCGATGGAGAGCAACCTGAATCTGCTGGCGCACGCGGCAGGAATTTCGCCGTGGGAGATTCGTTACCGCAACGCGATCGAGGCGGGCGGCGTGCTTTCAAACGGGCAGATCGCCGATGAGGGGACGGCGCTGAAGGAGACACTGCTCGCCGTGAAGGACGTGATCGATGCGCATCCCGACGCGGGGATTGCGTGCGCGTTCAAGAACACAGGCAAGGGCGTGGGGGTGAAGGACGTAGGCCGCGTGAAGCTGAAAGTGGAGGGCGGACGGGTGACGATCTCGACCAGCGCGGCGTGCATGGGTCAAGGGATCGCGACGGTGGTGCTGCAGATTGTCTCGGAAACGGCGGGCGTCGACAAGTCAATGCTCACGGTGCATGCGCCTGACACCAGCGTGACGCCGGACAGCGGCACCAGCACTGCTTCGCGGCAGACAACGATTACGGGCGAGGCGGCGCGAAGGGCGGCGCTCGAGCTTAGGCGGCAGTTGAACCGTCACGCGCTGGCGGAATTGGAGGGCCAAGAGTTCCACGGCGAGTACGACTGCGTGACCGACCCGATGACGAGCGACAAGCCGCACCGCATGAGCCACGTATCGTACGGATACGCGACGCAGGTGGTGCTGCTTGACGAGGCAGGCAAAGTGATGAAGGTGGTGGCAGCGCACGACGTAGGGCGGGCCATCAATCCGAATGGCGTGGAGGGGCAGATCGAAGGCGGCGTGGTGATGGGGATGGGCTATGCGCTGACCGAAGAGTTCGCTGTAAAGAATGGCGCACCTGCAGTCAAGTTCGGAACGATCGGCCTTCTGCGCTCGACCGAGACGCCGGAGATCGAGTGCCGGATTATCGAGAAGAACCGGGCCGAGTTGGCGTACGGCGCCAAGGGCATCGGCGAAATTGTGAGCATTCCGACGGCGCCGGCCATTGCGTGCGCGTATTGGCAGCGGGACGGAAAGCTGCGCACGAGCCTGCCGCTCGCCGACACGCCTTACAGCCGCAGTCGCAACAAGAAAGGAGCATTACAACCGTGCTGAATCAAGAACGCGAACAGCAGGTCATCAACATGCCTGATAAAACTACGATTGACTCCGCCCGTTTACTCGCCGCCGCAAACGCGCTGGAAGCGGACATGGTCCGCTTTCTGCGCGACCTAGTCGCCATTCCCGGCGAAAGTTCCCACGAAGGTCCCGTGGTTCAGCGCATCAAGCAGGAGATGGAATGCGTGGGCTTCGACGAAATCCGCATTGATGCCATAGGCAACGTGCTGGGACGCATCGGCTCAGGCAAACACGTGATCATGATGGACGCGCACACCGACACCGTCGGCGTTGGCGATCCGAAGGAATGGGCCTGGGACCCGTACAAGGGCAAAGTGGAGGACGGTTTCATCTACGGACGCGGCGCCAGCGATCAACGCGCCGGCATGGCCAGCATGGTTTACGCGGGCAAGATGATCAAGGATTTGGAACTGGAAGGCGACTACACTTTGTGGATCGTGGGATCGGTGCAGGAAGAAGACTGCGACGGCCTGGCGTGGGTCTACATTCTCAAGGAGGACGGTATCCGGCCGGACTGCGTAGTGCTCACGGAGCCAACCAATCTGCGCGTGTACCGCGGACACCGCGGACGCATGGAGATCGAGGTTCACATACGCGGACGTTCGTGTCATGCCAGCGCGCCGGAGCGCGGCGACAATCCGATTTACAAGATAGTCCCGATGATCGCGCAGATCGAGGAGTTGAACACGCGTTTGCGCGACGATGCGTTTCTCGGCAAGGGAACAATCGCCGTCACCGAGATTCGCTCGATGTCTCCTTCCCTGTGCGCGGTGCCGGGCGCATGCTCCATCCATCTTGACCGCCGGCTGACCGCCGGGGAGACGCTCGAGAGCGCGGTCGCCGAGGTGAAAGCCCTGCCGGCGGCGCAAGGCGCGGAGATCGAGGTGTTGCAGTACGAGACGCCCAGCTATACCGGACTCACGTATCCGATGCAGAAGTACTATCCAACGTGGGTGCTCGAAGAAGACCATTTGCTCGTGCGCTCGGCCGTGGCGGCGTATCGAACGCTCCACAACGCCGATCCAGTTGTGGACAAGTGGACCTTCAGCACCAACGGCGTCGGCTCGATGGGAATGATGGGCGTGCCGACCATCGGCTTCGGTCCCGGTGAAGAAGACGTCGCGCATAGTGTCATCGAACGCGTCCCGATCCGCCACCTGGTGGAAGCGGCGCAGTTCTATGCTGCCTTCCCCCTGGCGTACGTCACGACGCTCGAAGGCGAGAATGGCTGAACGGAATGAAGGCTATCGAGGAAGAGGTGTGCGTTGGAAACGAGAAAGGCGCTCTTTAAGGGCAAGGACTACATCACTACGGAAGAATACAGCGAAGCAGAGATCGAAATCCTGCTCGACGTATCCGCCGATTTGAAGCGCAAGTTCAAAGGGCGCGTTCCGCATCGTTATTTGCCCGATCAGACCATCTTTCTGATGTTCTTCGACAAATCCACGCGCACGCGCAACTCGTTTGAGGCGGGAATCACGCAGCTTGGCGGCCACGCCCATTTTTTGACCACCGATGTCATGCAGGTCTCGCATGGCGAAAGCGCGAAGGACACAGGAATCATTCTCTCCAGCTACGGGCACGCGATCGCCATCCGTCACGACCTGATTCCGGGCGAGGGCAACGCGTACATGCGCGAAGTTGCGCGCTGGGCGGATGTGCCGGTGATCAATATGCAGGGCGACATCGACCATCCCTGCCAGACGCTGGCCGACCTGATGACAATCCGCGAGAAACTCGGACGGAACCTGAGCGGACGCAAGCTGGCGGTATCGTGGGCGTATGCGCCGAGCTACGCCAAGCCGCTCAGCGTGCCGCAAGGACTGATCATGTTGATGCCGCGCTTTGGACTGGACGTGGTGCTGGCGCATCCACCCGAGTACGCGCTGATGCCGGAGACGGTGGAGGCGGCGCGAGAGAACGCGCGGCGCGCCGGAACCAAGTTCGAGATCGTGGACAACATGGACGACGCGTTTCGCGGCGCTGACATCGTGATTCCCAAGAGCTGGGGCTGTCTCGACACCATGGGAACGAACCCCAAGGAGTCCCTGCGGATCGCCGAGGGATACCGGCACTGGATTTGCAACAACGAGCGCATGAAATTGGCTGCGGAGAATGCTCTGTACATGCATCCGCTGCCCGCCGATCGGGGCAACGAGGTGACGGACGATGTCATCGATGGCCCGCAATCTGTGGTGTACCAGGAAGCGGAAAACCGCCTGCATACCGCCAAGGCGATCATGGCACTGACGATGTCGGACCAAGAAGTTGTTTACGAGATGACAGGATCTTAAGACCATGACCGAAACTCTTGTGATCGCCCTGGGCGGTAACGCCATTACCAGGCCCGGCGAACCCGGCACCATTCCCTTGCAGTTTGCCCACACTGCGGAGACGCTCGAGCATCTCAAGCCCCTGTTCCACGCCGGTTCACGAATCGCCATCACCCACGGCAGCGGACCGCAGATCGGCAACATCCTGATTCGCGTCGAGGAGGGCGAGCGGCGCGTTCCGCGCTTGCCGCTCGACACCTGCGACGCCGATTGCCAGGGCGGCATGGGCTACATGATCCAGCGGCTGGTTTGCGAGTTGTTCCGTCGCGAGGGAATCAAGCGCGAAGTGGCTACGCTGATCACCCAGGTGCTCGTGGATCGCGACGACCCGGACTTCCAGCATCCGAGCAAGCCGATCGGGTCTTTTTATGACGCGAGCGAGCTGGCCGGCATCCGCAGCGACAGGCCAGACTGGATCATGCGCGAAGTCTCTCCGGGACGCTACCGTCGCGTCGTGCCTTCGCCACTCCCGATGCAAATTCTAGAGGCCGAAGCGATCTCATCGCTGCTCGACGCCGGCGTCGTCGTGATCGCCTGCGGAGGCGGGGGGATTCCGGTGGCCTGGGAAGACGATCGTTTAGTGGGTGTGGAAGCCGTTGTCGACAAGGACCTGGCATCAAGCATGCTGGCGACGCACGTGCGCGCTCACAAGCTCGTCATTGTTACATCAGTTGATCGCGTAGCGCTCGACTATGGCCGGCCCAGCCAGAAATGGCTCGACACGATCACCATGGACCAGGCGCGCGAGTATCTGGCGGCAGGCCAATTCCCACCGGGGTCGATGGGGCCGAAAATCCAGGCGGCAATCGACTTCCTCGAAAACCGAGGCGAGGAGTGCATTATCACCTCCGTGGAGAACGTAGCGAGTGCGGTAATCGGCAATGGAGGTACCCACATCGTCTCCCCCTGGCGAAGGACTTCCCTGGATTTTGCGTAATCCGGCGGGCGTCGAGCATGTGCTGATCAACGGGATCGCTGTGGTCGATGGCGGGGTTTACCATGCGATGGCAGCCGGGTCGATTTTGCGAAAATGAGCGGCTGATTCCCAGTCGCGAGCACGTTCTGCAACTATTCGACGGGTTGCCACGTCCATAGAATTACGTGCCTGTGCGCGGCAGGTTGAGTTATGCCTGGACGGACTGAAGTTGCCGCGCCAAACCTGAACCGCGGCCTGCTCTGAATCGACCGGCGATTCCGCATCCAGGACCGCATTCTCGAATCGGGCGTGCGATGCAAGCGTGACGGCCTGCACAGTCTGACGCCAATTCGATTGTGAGAAAATGTCCTTATTAAGCCGAGTGGTTTTAGTCAAACAAACGAGACAAAAAGACGATGGATCAACCTTTGTTTGCATCGCATCCTGCCGCCGGGCAAGCGCCCGAAGATTCCACAAAAAAACGCCGCCACCGCTGGATCTGGGTGATTATTCTCCTGCTTTTTGCGCTGCTGTTCGTGTGGGTGTGGAGGCAGCATAGCGCGAGCGCATCTGCCACCGCGGGCGCGGGAGGCGTTCGCCGAGGCGGGGCCGCAATGGGAGGGCCCGTACCCGTTACGGTGGCCACGGCCAAGGCGGGCTCCATCGGCGTTTATCTTGACGCCATCGGAACAGTGACACCGACGAACCTCGACACCATCACCGCGCAGGTGACGGGCGTGATCACGGCTGTCCACTATCGCGAGGGGCAGAGCGTTCATAAAGGCGATCCGCTCATCGATATCGACTCGCGGCCTTACGCGGCGCAACTGGCGCAGGCGCAAGGCGCGCTGGATCGCGACCAGAATCTGCTGGCCGAAGCGCAGATGGACCTGAAACGCTACCAGGATGCGTGGGCGAAGAACGCGATCCCACGGCAAACGCTGGAGGACCAGGAGAAGGTGGTGCTGCAGAATCAAGGCACCGTGAAGAACGACCAGGGAAACGTGCAGTATGACGAAGTTCAAGTGGCGTTCTGCCACATCGCTTCTCCGATCGACGGGCGCGTGGGATTGCGGCTGGTGGATCCGGGCAACCTGGTGACGGCCAACTCGAGCACGCCGCTGCTGACAGTTGCGCAGATCCAGCCGATCACCGTGATCTTCACGCTGGCGGAAGACAACCTGCCGGAAGTGCTGGAACAGATGCGCGGCGGCAAGCCGCTGACGGTGGAGGCATATGACCGCACGCAGCAGACGCTTCTGGCAAAGGGGCGGTTAATCACCGTGGATAACCAGATCGACACGGTGACGGGGACGGTGAAGCTGCGCGCGGAATTCAGCAACCCGAATGGAATGCTCTTCCCCAATGAATTTGTGAATACGCGCCTGCTGGTGAAGACGCTGGATAACCAGACGCTCGTTCCTGCTTCAGCGATCCAGCACAACGGCGCAGCTGACTTCGTTTACCTGATCCAGAACAACAAGGCGGCGATGAAGACCGTAAAGTCGGGAATCTCCGACGGAGGCAACACTGCGGTAACGGGGATCAATCCCGGAGACGTGGTGGCAAACAGCAGCTTCCAGAAGCTGATGGACGGATCAGACATCGTGATCTCGAAGGTGACGATTCCGATCTCAGCGAGCGGGGCCACTCCATGAGTCCATCGCGACCATTCATTCTGCGGCCGGTCGCAACGTCGCTTCTGATGGCCGCAATTCTGCTTGCGGGACTGGTTGCATTCTTTCAACTGCCTGTGTCGGCCCTGCCGCAGGTGGACTATCCGACGATCCAGGTGGTGACTTTTTATCCTGGGGCGAGCCCCGACGTGGTGGCGACGACGATCACTGCGCCGCTGGAGCGCCAGTTTGGCGAGATGCAGGGGCTGAGCCAGATGACGTCGACCAGCGCGGGCGGCGTCTCGGTCATCGTTCTTCAATTCAGCCTCTCGCTCGGCCTCGACGTTGCCGAAGAAGAGGTGCAGTCGTCGATCAACGGCGGGCAGACGTTCCTTCCTTCGGACATTCCGGTGCCGCCGGTGTACACAAAGACCAATCCCGCCGACGCACCCGTTCTGACGCTGGCCATCACGTCAGACTCTCTGCCGCTGTCACAAGTGGAGGACATGGTGGACACGCGGCTGGCACCGCGGCTCTCGCAGCTGAACGGCGTGGGCATGGTGAGCATCAGCGGCGGGCAGAAGCCCGCAGTGCGCATCCAGGTGAACCCAGTGGCGTTGTCGGCCTACGGTTTGAACATGGAGGATGTGCGCACGGCCCTGACCCAGGCCAGCGTGAACTCGGCGAAGGGCAACTTCGATGGACCGCGCCAGGACTACCAGATTGACGCCAACGACCAGATCACCAGTCCCGACGACTACAAGAACGTGGTGATCGCCTACAGCAACGGCGCGCCGGTGTTCGTGAAGAACGTGGCCAACGTGCTGAGCGGAGTTGAGAACAGCAAGCAGGCGGCATGGATGGATATGACGCCGGCTGTCATTCTGAACATCCAACGGCAACCGGGCGCGAACACGATCACGGTAGTGAACGCCATTCAGAAGGTGCTGCCGCAACTTGAAGCCAATCTGCCGGCGTCAATCAAGGTGACGACTCTGACCGACATGACCACCAGCATTCAGTCGTCGGTGCACGACGTGGAGTTCGAGCTGATGCTGACGATCGTGCTGGTTGTGATGGTGATTTTTCTGTTCCTGCGCAGCCTGCGGGCCACGATCATACCCAGCGTGGCGGTTCCGCTTTCGCTGATCGGCACCTTTGCCGTGATGTACCTGCTGGGCTATTCGCTGGACAATCTGTCGCTGATGGCGCTGACGATTTCCACGGGCTTTGTGGTGGACGACGCCATCGTGATGATCGAGAACATCAGCCGGTTCCTCGAGTCGGGCATGCCGCCGCTGGAGGCCGCGCTGACCGGCGCGGGCCAGATCGGCTTCACCATCATGTCGCTGACCGTTTCGCTGGTGGCGGTGCTGATTCCGCTGCTCTTCATGGGCGATGTTGTGGGGCGGCTGTTCCGCGAATTCGCGATCACGCTGGCCGTCACGATCGTAATTTCAGCGGTGGTCTCGCTCACCCTGACTCCCATGATGTGCTCGCGCATTCTGCGCCACAAACCCAAGGAGCAGGAGGGCCGCATCTACCAGGCGTCGGAGCGCGCGGTGAACGGACTGATTGCGTTCTACGGGCGCACGCTGAAGGTTGTGCTGCGCTACCAACCGATTACGCTGCTGGTGGCCGTGGCCACGCTGGTGCTCACGATCGTCCTCTACATCGAAATTCCCAAGGGATTCTTCCCGGTGCAGGATACGGGAGTAATCCAGGGAATTTCGCAGGCATCACAGTCGATCTCGTTCAACGCCATGAGCGAGAAGCAGCGGGAGCTGGCGCAGACCATTCTTCAGGATCCGGCGGTGGAGAGCCTGTCGTCGTTCATCGGCGCCGACGGAATCAACACCACGCTGAACAGCGGACGCATTTCGATCAACCTGAAGCCCATCGAGGAGCGGCACATCAGCGCGTCGGATGTGATCCGCAGGCTGCAGAAGAACCTGAGCCAGGTGCACGGGATGCGCCTTTACATGCAGCCGGTGCAGGACATCACGGTGGACGACCGCGTGAGCCGGACGCAGTATCAGTACACGCTCGAGGATCCCGACACGGACGAGCTGAATTCCTGGACGGACAAGTTTACCGCGCAGCTCGAGAAACTGCCCGAGCTGGAAGACGTGGCGACGGATCAGCAGACCGGCGCCAAAGCGATACAGATGTCGATCGACCGCGTGACCGCGTCGCGGCTGGGCATTGCGCCGACGACCGTCGACAACACGCTTTACGATGCGTTCGGCCAACGGCAGATCAGCACACTTTACACGCAGCTGAATCAGTATCACGTGGTGCTGGAGGCGGCGCCGGAGTGGCAGCAGGATCCGAGCAAGCTGGGCGATCTCTACATTCAGTCGAACGCCTCGTCGGGGGCGACGGGGGCGGGCGCAGCAACGTCGTTCTCCTCGTCGGCATCGGCGTCGGCGGGATCGAATGCATTGACGACTTCAGTGCGCTATACGCCTTCTTCGCAGGCTTTGAGCGCCCCGGCGTCGGTTCTGGCGCGCGGCGCGACGGGCGTCGGATCGCCCAACACGGCATCTTCTTCGGCTGGCACGAACGCCATTCCCCTGAGCGCCTTTACGCAGGTCCACGACACTACCGAGGCTCTTTCGATCAACCATCAAGGGCAGTTTCCGTCGGTTACGGTTTCATTTAATCTTGCGCCGAACGCGTCGCTGGGCACGGCGATCAGCGACATCGAGAAAGTAGTCAAGAACCTCCACTTCCCCGCCAGCCTGCAATCCGATTTTCAGGGGACTGCGGCGTCGTTTCGCAATTCGCTTTCCAACCAAGCGCTGCTGATTCTCGCCGCGCTGGTTACCGTTTACATCGTGCTCGGCGTTCTGTACGAAAGCTTCATTCATCCGGTGACGATTCTTTCGACGCTGCCGTCGGCGGGCGTGGGCGCGCTGCTGGCGCTTATCGTCTGCCGGCAGGATCTGAACGCGGTGGGCATCATCGGCATCATTCTGCTGATCGGCATCGTGAACAAAAATGGAATTCTGATCGTGGACTTTGCCCTGGAGGCCGAGCGCCAGCGCGGCATGGATTCAACAGAAGCGATTTACGAGGCCAGCGTTTTGCGATTCCGCCCCATCATGATGACGACGATGGCCGCTCTGCTGGCAGGTATTCCGCTGGCGGCCGGAACAGGGCTGGGTTCGGAGCTGCGCCGGCCGTTGGGCATTGCGATGGTTGGGGGGCTGATCCTGAGCCAATTACTCACTCTCTACACCACGCCGGTGATCTACATCTTCTTTGACCGGCTCGGCCAGCGCATGATGGGACACCACCTTTCGCGGACGGCCCGCGCTGAAGCCAAGCCGGGCACGGAGAATGCATGAACCTGTCGGCGCCATTCATCCGGCGCCCCGTGGGCACTACGCTGCTCACGGCTGCCGTAGCCATCGTGGGCGCGATTGCGTTCGTGGTGCTGCCGCTGGCGCCGCTGCCGCAGGTGGATTTTCCGACGATCAGCGTCCAGGCCGGACTGCCGGGCGCGAGCGCACAGATCATGGCAGCCTCAGTGGCCACGCCGCTGGAGCGCCAATTCAGCCACATCGCAGGCATCACGGAGATGACCTCGTCGAGTTCGCTCAGCTCGACCAACATCACCATGCAGTTCGACCTGAGCCGGAACATCGACGGCGCGGCGCGGGATGTGCAAGCCGCTATCAACGCGGCGCGAACGTATCTTCCGGCAAATCTGCCCTCCAATCCTTCTTACCGTAAGGTGAACCCCGCCGATTCACCCATCATGCTCGTGAGTCTGACATCGGATAAATACGAGGTGACGAAGCTCTACGACCTTGCCTCGACGATCCTGGCGCAAAAGCTCTCGCAGATTCAGGGCGTCGGGCAGGTGGGAGTGCAGGGCGCCGCCACGCCGTCGGTCCGCGTAGAGGTCAATCCCACCAAGCTGGAAAGCTTCGGGCTGACGCTCGGCGGCGTGCGATCGGTGCTGAGCCTGCAGAACTCGCACGAGCCACGCGGCCAATTCTCGAACAACGGCGTGAGCGAGGATATTCTCACCAACGATCAGATCTCGGAGGCTGCCGACTACCGGCCACTGATCGTGGGCTATCACAATGGAGCAGCTGTCCGGCTTTCCGATGTCGCCGACGTGGAGGATTCGACGCAGAATCTGCGTTCCGCGGGCTACGTGGACGGAAGGAGAGGGGTCGTCCTCGTCATCTTCCGTCAGCCCGGAGCCAACATCATTCAGACCGTCGATCGCGTCAAGGCGCAATTGCCGTTTCTCGAAGCGGTG
The DNA here is from genome assembly GCA_050010795.1 of Occallatibacter sp. Lineage (GTDB taxonomy): Bacteria > Acidobacteriota > Terriglobia > Terriglobales > Acidobacteriaceae > Telmatobacter. The sequence continues at coordinate 84,545 of JBEKKI010000008.1, read as the reverse complement.
ATGCCGCAGGGCATCAAGACCACCGTCGTTCTCGACCGCACCACCACGATTCGCGCCTCGGTCAACACCGTTGAGAAAACGCTTGTAGGGTCCGTCTGCCTTGTGATCCTGGTGGTCTTCGTCTTCCTGCGCAGTCCGCGCGCCACGCTGATTCCCAGTGTGGCTGTTCCGGTTTCGCTCATCGGCACCTTCGCCATGATGTACCTGCTCGGCTACACGCTCGACAACCTGTCGCTGATGGCGCTCACCATCGCCACGGGATTCGTTGTTGACGATGCGATCGTGGTAATGGAAAACATCACGCGGCACCTGGAAGCCGGGATGGAGCCGTTTGCGGCAGCATTGCAGGGAGCGCAGGAGATCGGTTTCACCGTCTTTTCAATCAGCATGTCGCTGATCGCCGTCTTTATTCCCATCCTGATGATGGGAGGAATCATCGGGCGCCTTTTCAGGGAATTTGCGGTGACCCTGTCGACGGCCATTCTGATTTCGATGGTCATTTCGCTCACAACGACGCCTTGCATGTGCGCGCACGTGCTGAGAGCGCACAAAGAAGGCGAAAAGCACAATTGGCTTTACCGGGCCAGCGAAAAGATGTTCGACGGCATGATCTCCATTTACCGTCATTCGCTGCTGTGGGTGCTGGATAATCCGGGCCTGACTCTGGTGGTGCTGCTTCTCACCATCGCGCTGAATGGGCTCGTGATTTACAGGATCCCCACCGGGTTCTTCCCGCAGCAGGACACAGGCGTCATCATGGGAGGGTTGCAGGGACCGCAGGACGCTTCCTTCCCCTTTATGAGCTTCTCGACCCTGTCGTACGTCAACATTGTGAAGGCCGATCCCGCCGTGGCCCACGTCATGGCTTACACGGGCAGCGGGAATGGCGGCTTCATGTTCGTTGCGCTCAAAGCGCTGGGAACCAAGTGCAAAGAAAGCGCACCGAATTGCGATGAGCGTCAGACTTCGGCGATGGACGTGATCAATCGCCTTCGGCCGAAGATGAACCGGCTGCCGCTTGCCACGGGCATATTGCAGCCGGCCCAGGATCTGCGCATAGGCGGGCGCGGCTCGAATGCGCTTTATCAATACACGATTCAGTCCGACAACATCGACGACCTGTCGCACTGGGGGCCGATCCTTTATCAGAACATGCAGAGGCTGCCCGATCTGACCGATGTGAACACCGACCAGCAGAATGGCGGCCTGCAGGAGATGCTGAACTACGATCGCATAACCGCGGCGCGGCTGGGGCAAACTCCATCGTCGCTCAATAGTTCACTTTGCAGCGCCTTCTGCCAATCAGAAGTTTCGGTGATCTACACGCAGCTGAATCAGTACTACGTAGTGATGGAAGTTGCGCCGCAATACTGGCAGGATCCGTCGGACCTGAACAATATTTATTTCACGACAAACAGGTCGGCATCCGCGGGACTCAACGCGATGGCGCCGCTGGCCACCGTGATGAAGCAGAGCACGAATACGACGCCGCTGCAGGTGCCGCACACCGGACTCTTCCCCTCGGCCACCGTGTCATTCAATTTGAAGAGTGGCGCTTCATTGAGCGATGCGACGCGAGAGGTGACGCAGATGGAGCAGAGGCTGGGGATGCCATCGTCGGTGCGCGGATTTTTCGCGGGAACCGCGCAGGCCTACCAGGATTCGCTATCAAGCGAGAAGTATCTTGTGGCCACCGCATTGCTTGCGGTCTTTATTGTCCTGGGGATTCTCTACGAGAGCCTGGTTCACCCGTTGACGATCATTTCCACGCTTCCCTCGGCCAGCGTTGGGGCCATGCTGGCTCTTATGCTGTTTCACATCGACCTGAACGTGATCTCGATTATCGGAATCATTCTGCTTATTGGCATTGTGAAGAAGAATGCGATCATGATGATCGATTTCGCGCTGCAGGCCGAGCGCAACGAAGGCAAGACAACACGTGAGGCGATTTTTGAGGCGTGCCTGCTTCGCTTCCGCCCCATCATGATGACGACCATGTCGGCCATTTGCGGAGCGCTGCCGCTGGCCTTTGGGACAGGCACCGGCTCGGAACTGCGCAGGCCGCTGGGCATCACCATCGTGGGCGGATTGCTGTTGAGCCAGGCGCTGACGCTTTACACCACACCCGTTATCTACCTGATGATGGACCGCCTGCGCCTGCGAGCGCTGGGGCGGACACACGACGCGCTGCCCTCGACGGCAGAGGGAGCGACCTCGTAATCGATGAAGGATGCTGACCATGTCTGAGCGAAATCACCGAGTTCCGGCTTTACTGACCGCGTGCGCACTTGGGCTGCTGGCGCCGCTGAGCGGATGCCGCGTGGGCCCGCACTATCACGCGCCCGTGCCAACGGCGGTGACCGCGCCGAACTACAAGGAGTCCACTGTCAATTTCCACGACGCCGATGGATGGAAGGTGGCGAGCCCGCAGGACGCGATGATCCGCGGCAACTGGTGGGAGGTTTTTGGCGATGCGGAGCTGAACACACTGGAAGAGCAGCTTAACATCGACAACCAGAACCTGAAACTGTACTTTGAGAATTACATGGCGGCCCGTGCGGTGATTGCTGAGGCCCGCGCGCAGTACTGGCCGACGATCACGGCGAACCCTTCGTGGAACCGGTCGAAGAGTTCCGGAACTCTGAGCAACTCCACCCAAGCCAACGTCGGCAAACAGTCAACGCTTTGGAATGCTCCGATTGAAGTTTCGTGGACGCCGGATTTCTGGGGCAAGATTCGCAACGAAGTGCGCGGAGCGGAATACGCCGCGCAGGTAAGCGCCGCCGATCTTCAAACTGAAAAGCTGACGGAACAGGCGAGCCTGGCCGAGTATTTCTTCGAGATTCGCGGGCAGGACATGCTGCAGCAGATCCTGAATCAAACGGTCGCAGCTGACCAAAAATCGCTGGAATACAACCAAGCGCAATTCGATACCGGCATTGGCGATTACATTTCCGTAGCCGAGGCCAAAACCACGCTGGAATCCGCTGAGGCGGCCGCGACCAACGCGGGTTTGCTGCGCGCACAGTATGAACATGCGATTGCCATGCTGCTGGGCAAAGTGCCGAGCGATTTCTCCATCGCCGTGAAGCCGATGCTTTACGCGCCGCCTCCCATTCCCACCGGCGTACCTTCGCAGCTGGTTGAACGCCGGCCCGACATCGCGGCTGCGGAGCGGACGCTGGCAGAGGCGAATGCGACGATCGGCATCGGGTACGGCGCGTTCTTTCCGCAAGTGACGATCGGCACAAATGGCGGATTCCAGAGCTCGACGTTGACCAACCTGTTCAGCTGGCCGAGCCGCGTCTGGTCGATCGGCCCATCCGTTTCAGAGGTGATCTTTGACGGATGGCTCTATCGCGCGGAACTGCACCAGTATGTTGCTCAATACAACGCGGACCTGGCCGCATACCGCCAGACGACTCTGATTGCATTCCAGCAGGTGGAGGACTCAATGGCAGCCACTCGAACCTACAGCCAGCAGATTCTCCACCAGCAGGATGCAGTAAAAGACGCGCAGGATTATCTCAGCCTGGAACTGGTGCGATATAACGCGGGCGTCGATCCATATGTCGACGTGGTGATTGCGCAAACCACGCTGCTCAACAACCAGGAGACGCTGAACGCGCTTCACGTGGAGGAGATGACCTCTGCCGTCGAGCTGGTGCAGGCGCTGGGCGGGGGATGGGATCGCACGCAACTGCCCACACCGGAGCAGGCGGGCGCCAAGACCACCAAGGCGGACTACACGCTGCAGCAGTAGAAAGACAGGGATCAGGGGTTAGGGCTCATGGATTGGGCGAAGCGCAGGATCTTCGCTCCAGCGTCCCCGTCATCAGGCAGCGAGGTTATTGCGCCGGCCGGTAGCAGATGGCTTCGCCATCGAGCCTGTATTCGGCTGCGCAGGAGTCGCCCCCGCAGATCATCGCCTCACCGCCGTAGAGCTGACGGCGTGTGATGAGCCCCAACGTGCCGCAGCGCGGGCACGACATCACGGCTACGAATGGATTCTGTGCCTGGCCGAGTTTGGCCTGATTCTCAAGCACAAAAATCGTTCCTGGGTCCATGCGTTCGGGGATCCATTCTTCCAGAAATTGCAAGTCGGCTGACATCGTTCCCTCCAGGACTGATGTAACCGAGCCGCGACCTGATCCCGCCGGGCTCTGTTTTGTTCAAACAGCAGGTGCCTAGGTCATACCGGATTTCGATGCTCTGGTCAAGCACAGTGTTGCCGGACGCCGATCCGGAAGTCAATCCGAATTCATGCCGCATAGTGGCAAGGCGGATTCCTCTTAGACGGGGCCGAGGTTGAAAAGCTAGCGCACGGATGCGGAGGCCTCGGCCTGATGAGCGCGGGCAAAATCGTCGATCGCTTTGTAGGTCTCCTCGTTGCGCAGGATGGCTTCGACGTACTCGCGAGTTTGCGTAAAGGGGATAGACTCGACGAATTCGTCGATACCGGAATAGGGGCCGGCCGCCTGCCAATCGGCTACACGGCTATCGCCCGCGTTGTAGGCGGCAAGTGCGTACTCCTGCACGCCGCCGAAGTGATCGAGCGTCTGGCGAAGATAGCGCGTTCCGAGGCGAATGTTCATGGCGGGATCGAGTAGCTGGAAGGTCTGGAAGCTGGATATGCCCTCCTCGCGGGCCAACTTTCTTCCCACCGAGGGCAGCAGTTGCATCAAGCCATAGGCATTGGCGTAGGAGATTGCAGTGGGATCGAACTCGGATTCCTGGCGGATGAGCGAGGCGACCAGGTAAGGATCGAGATTGTTTTTGGCCGACTCGGCCTGGATCGTGTCCCACCAGGGCTCGGGAAAGAGAATGCGCCAATAGGCGAGGGGAATGGATTGGATGGAGGCGGAAGCCGCACCGGGCAAAGCCCGCTTGAGGGCCCGAACGGCGCGATACGTCTCGCCGTAGGAGGAGTAAATCTGCGCCTCGGCCAGGGCGCTCCAGGAGGAGGAGCTGGGGTCGGCCTTGATCTCCTGAGCAATGTACTCATTCAAGCCTGCATTGGCGAGCAGGCGGGCCTTGGCCAGGTGGGGGCTGTCCGCGGGGAATGTGTCCACAAGGTGCGGTAAAGGCATGGGCTGAAACTGATCCAGCTGCGGGTCGGATGCGGTTTGCGCGGCTCCCAACGCGGCGAGGCGCCGGCGCGCCATCTGCGCGTAGAAAAAATGCTGGTAGACGCGCGCGATGGTGCGGTAGTTGGCTGCCGCCGATGCCGGGTTATGGTCCAGCGTTTCGTAGAGGCGTCCGCGCCAGTAGAGCGCTGAGACGGTCTCGGCGGCGCCGGGATAGAGACGAATCTGTTCGTCGAAGATGCGCTCGGCATCCTTGAAGAGTCCCAGACGGTAGCTGAGCCAACCGGAGCGCCAGTGCGCCGCCGCGGCGTTCGTTTCGCCAGGAAAGCGTGTGGCGAGGTCGCCGTAGTACTGGATCGCCGTGGGGTAATCGCGCTTGAGCAGGTACATGTTGCCGCTGGAGAAGAGCGCGTCAGCGAGCCAGGGGCTATGAGGGAAGCGGGACTCCATTTCCGAGACGATGCGCTGTTGATCGGCGGTGTCGTCGCGTTCGCGCGCAAGCTCCATCAGCAGGTCGAGACGGTGGGCGCCGTTCTCGTCGTGAGTGTCGGGCAGAGCCTGCACCTGGGCAGGGGTCAGACGTTTCAGCTTCAACTGACAGGCGGCTTCAGACACGGCAAAGCTGCTGCGGGTTTGGGCGTCGAGCCCGGGCTCGCGCGCCAGAACGCGGAACTGCTCCGAAGCCTCATCGTAGCGGCCAGCTTTGTAGAAGGCATCAGCCAGGCTGCGCAGGTCGGCGACGGTCAGTGTTGCCTCGGCGCCCGCCTGGGTGAGCTTGGCGCGCGCGGTCTGCGCTTCAGGGCTCAAGGGATGCTCAAGCAGGACACGCTTGAAAGTGTCGATTGCCGGCTGTTGCAGGCCGAGTGCCTGCTCAACCTCCCCTTCAGCGAGTTGAAAGCCGGGGCGATCAACGGCTGCAGTGCCCGCGGCGTCGGCAAGCACCTGCCGGGCGGCGGTGAGTTTGTTCATGGCCAGGAGGACGTTGGCTTCAAGCTCGGGCGCCTGATCGACAAAGATGCTCTCGGGATAGCGGTCGGTGAATCCGTGCAGGATCGATTCGGCGGCGGCATCGTCGCCTGCCGAGTGACTTGCCTCTGCGGCAAGAAAGTCAGAGTAGTCGGCAAGTTCGCCGTCGGCGCGCCGCGCCTGGGCGAGAGCCGATTCGGCTTCGGCATAGCGCTTATCGAGGATATAGGCGTGGCCCAGCGCGAGATAAGCCGCAGCAGCGGCGTCGCCGGTGTGGCTGTGCGCGTAGGCGGTGACTGCCGCGTAAGCCTGGGGCATGCGCAGCGTGGCCAACTGCTGGGTCATCGGCTGCAGTTCCTTCGAGGCGACGAAGGCCCGCCGGATGCGAGCGGTGCGCGCAATGCGCGAAGCGCGGCTGGAGCGATGCGCCGGCTTGTGTTTCGGGGGAGTCTTCTTTTTTGAGGTTGTCGCCCGATCGGATGCGGTTCGATGGGAGGCCGGGGAGCCGGATTGGCCCGCATCGGGCGGAGCGGCGGACTGCGGCGCGAGCGGTGAAGCCGCTATCAACAACGAAAGCAGGGCGGCCAAAGCCCGTGAGAGGGGCGCAGGGGAGGAAAAGCCAAGCATAATTCCACTTTATGCCGAATTGGACGCAACCGCAGCAGGCGGGGAACCAGTGGCGTAACCGGAGATTTGCGCCGCGCGCGGTTTGGCTGGTGGCCGCCGGGTCCGATACACTCATCTTTTACGGGCGGTCTCAAGCCATCCCCGGCCTGCCAAGGCGAATCTTAAAGGCGAACGCCGGCGCGACTTTCGCGGCATTTTTCTGGAACTAAGTCCCATGTCAACCATCCAATCGATTGAGGGACAAAACGAGCAGCATCCCGACGTGGCCCTGGTGGAACGGGTTCGCGGCGGCGATGTCTCGGCTTACGACACGCTGGTGCGCAAGTACGAGCGGCAGATCTTCAGGATTGCGCAGCACATTACGCAGAACCGTGAAGATGCCGAAGACGTGATGCAGGACGCGTTTCTGAAGGCGTACGAGAAGCTTGATCAATTTCAGGGGAATTCAAAGTTCTATACATGGCTGGTGCGAATCGCGGTGAACGAGAGCCTGATGCGGCTGCGCAAGCGGCGCACGGGCAGGCTGGTCTCGATGGACGAGGACGTGAGGACCGAAGAAGGCAGCGTACCCCGCGACTTCGCCGATTGGGCGCCCAATCCGGAGCAGAACTACAGCCAGGCGGAACTGGCGGAGATTCTGCGCAAGACGATCCAGGGCTTACCGCAGGGATTCCGCGTGGTGTTTGCGCTGCGCGACGTGGACGGACTCTCGACCGAGGAGACGGCCGAGACGCTGGGGTTGAGTGTTCCGGCCGTGAAGTCTCGCCTGTTGCGCGCGCGGTTGCAATTGCGCGAGCGGTTGACGCGCTACTTCGGCAGGAAGGCAACGCAGGCGGTGCAGGCAAGCGGCTCGCCGCAAGGGATCGGAGCTGAGAAATGACCTGCACTGAGTTTCTCGAAATCCTCGACGACGTGATCGACGAGTCGATGGCCGTCGAGACGCGATCGGAGATTGAAGCGCACCTGAAGAAGTGCGGACACTGCGAAGTGGTCCTGAACACGACGCGTAAGACGATCGAGATTTTCCGCTGCCACGAGATCTACGAACTACCCGCCGAAGTGAGCGACCGGCTGCACAACGCGATCATGGAGCGATGCAGGAAGGCGAAGTAACAGGGGTCCGGGGTCAGGAATCAATCAAATCGGGCGGCGAATCCCACCTTCAATCAGGTTCAATCAAACAAAACTAAATTGCTGTTGAAACAGGGCTTGCCCAATGTGCGATCGCTGGGCGGCCGTTCGACTGGGTCGGGCAGAGTTTGGAGCCCGACGCCTGGTGGGGCCCGCCGAACCACAACTTTCGCGGCAAGATGGCGTCTGAACTGGATGTAAGGTCGAGCCGTGCAGCCATGCACGGCTATCCCCCTGCCAGGAGCGCAAACGATGAAGTTGTCGCACGCGGCGATGTACGGGCCGGTGCACGAGGCGGCGTCGAAGACGGTCGCCGCTGTGCTGTGCTCGATCCTTTGCTTCCCTGCTCCGATGGGACTGGCGCAGGAGGCGGAGGGCGGCCAGGCGCCAACGCGGGCAAAGCACAGGCAGGAATATGCTTCAGGCGAGCTGCAGGGCGACGAGCGCATTCTTCACGCGCTGGAGCGGTTCACGTTTGGGCCGAAGCCCGGCGACGTGGAAGCAGTGAAGAAGATGGGGCTCGATAAGTGGTTCGATGAGCAACTGCATTCAGCAGCGATCGACGAGGCGGACCTGAATGCTCGGCTGGCGCAGTATCCCGCGATGCAGTGGGGCACGCAGGACCTGATGTACAGAATGCCCAGCAATGCAATGATTCGCATGGCCGCGGACGGAAAGATCGAGATTCCCCAGACGGGCACTCTGCACGCGGTGTATGAGAATCAGATTTACCGCTTTCAACTTAGGAAGCAGGCGCAGGCAGAGAAGCTGGCGGCGACGACGGCAAGTGGAGGTAACGCGGCAAGTCTGGGAATGAACGGTGCAGCGAGCGGCGAACCTGCCGCGACGAGCGCCAATGAGGGCGCTGACAAGAGTATGGACGCGAGCGGCGGAATGGCGTTGCCCTCCCAGGTCCCAGAATCGGGACCTGGTGCACCCGCGGTGGCGGGAGAGGCGAATGCGATGGCGCCAGCGGACGCGAACCGCGCACCGGTGCGGGATGAAGCGGATGAGGCGCAGATCCGGTGGACACTGGCGTTGGCGCCGGAGGATCGCGTGCGGCGGCTGCAAAACATGCGGCCCGAAGAGTTCGAGAGCTTTATGAAATCGCTAAAGCCGGCGCAGCGCGCGGCGCTGGTGGCTAATATGAGCCCGGACCTGAAGGAGTCAGTCGAGGATTTGGAACATCCCGAACAGACGGTGGTGCAGGAGCTGTTTGCCGAGCGGCTGGCTCGCGACATCTATTCGAAAGCGCAGTTGCAGGAAGTGATGACGGACTTCTGGCTGAATCACTTCAACATTTATCTGCGTAAGAACGAGCAGATGCCGTCTTACCTGGTGAGCTACGAGCGAGACACGATACGGCCGCATGCGTTGGGCAAGTTTGAGGACCTGCTGGAAGCGGTGGCGCACAGCCCGGCGATGATGATCTACCTGGACAACGCGCAGAGCGTGGGGCCGGACTCGCCGGCGGCGGGGCGCATGAAGATGGCGGAGGCGCGACGGCCGAATGCGAAGCGGCAAGATCCGCCGGGCATCAACGAGAACTATGCGCGCGAGCTGATGGAATTGCACACCGTGGGCGTGAATGGCGGATACACGCAGGCCGACGTGATCCAGGTAGCGCGGGTGCTGACGGGCTGGGGAGTGAATCGGCCGCAGTTCGGCGGCGGATTCGAGTTCAACGAAAACCGGCATGAGCCGGGCACGAAGAAAGTGATGGGCGTGAAGATCAAGGAGAACGGCGAGATGGAAGGCCGCGAGCTGCTGCACTTTTTGGCGACGCGGCCGGCGACAGCGCAGTTCATCTCGCGCCAGCTGGCAATCCGATTTGTGAGCGACGACCCGCCGCAGGCGCTCATGGACCGCATGGCGAAGGCGTACATGGCAAGCGACGGCGATATTCCGACGGTGCTGAAAACGCTGTTCCACTCGCCGGAATTCTGGGCCAAGACCGACGACCGGGCCAAGGTGAAGACTCCGATTGAATTTGTGGTGAGCGCGGTGCGGGCAAGCAATGCGGACGTGGAGAACTATTTGCCGGTGGTGAATCAACTGCGGCAGATGGGAATGCCGCTGTACGGATGCATTCCGCCGGTGGGTTACAAGTGGGACGAGGCCGACTGGGTTAGCACGGGCGCGCTGGTGGACCGGATGAACTTCGCGCTGGCGTTGGCCGCGAACCGACTGCCGGGAATCACCGTGGAATGGGCGCCAGAGCTGGACATGAGCGCGCTGGACAGCGATGCGCCGGCCGAGCAGGTGGTGCCGACGCCGGAAAGCGAAGAGGCGCGACTGGAGCAGGTTTTGCTGCCCGGCGGAGTGAGCGCAACGACGCGAGCGGCGGCGCTCCAGGAGTTTGAGAAGCAGAACGCGCAGAACGGAGCGATGGAGACGCCGGTTGTGGCGCGGAGAGCAAATCGCGCGCCGGCAGCCGATGCATATGAGCGGGAAAATCAACTGCTGGCGGGATTGCTGATGGGTAGCCCCGAGTTTCAGAGGAGATAGCGGGGCCAGCTGAGTTAGCGGCGTTAGCGGAGTTAGCGGAGCGGGCGGAGTTAGGGACATATAGCTGAGGAATTGGAGTATGCGGATAAACCGGAGATTTTTCCTGCACAGGGGCGCGCTGGCCGTAGCGGGCACGACGGCGATGCCGAATTTCCTGGTGCATTCAGTGCTGGCGCAGACGGCCGGCGCTCAAGGACAGAGGCTGGTGGTGATCTTCCAGCGCGGCGCGGCGGACGGGTTGAACGTGGTCGTGCCGTATGCCGAGAAAAACTACTACCGGATGCGGCCGAGCATCGCAATCCCGCAGAACCAGGTTCTGGATCTCGATGGATTCTTCGGGCTGCATCCGTCGCTGGGGGCGTTCAAGCCGCTTTTCCAACAGGGACATCTGGCGATTGTGCACGCGTGTGGGTCGCCGGACATGAGCCGTTCACACTTTGACGCGCAGGATTATATGGAGTCGGGCACTCCGGGCGTGAAGAACACCGAGGACGGCTGGTTGAATCGCGCGCTGCAGGCGGAAGACGCGTGCAACTGTGGACGGCATGACCGGGAGCATACGGCGTTTCGTGCGCTAGCGCTGGGAGCGGAAGTGCCGCGGACGCTGGCGGGAAAGATTCCTGCGATTGCGATCAGCAATGTAAATACATTCAGCGTGGCGGGGCGTGGGCCGGTGCAGTCGCCTGCGGCGAGCGCGTTCGAGGCGATGTATGCGGACTCGGGCGACAAAATCTTTCACGCCGCGGGCGATGAGACGTTTGAGGCGGTGAAGATGCTGCGCGCGGCGAATCCCGCGCAGTACGTGCCGGCGGTGGGCGTCGAGTATCCGAGCACTGAATTCGGCAACAGCATGCGGCAGATTGCGCAGCTGCTGAAGGCGAACCTGGGCGTGGAGGCTGCGTTTACCGACGTGACAGGATGGGACACGCACCAGAATCAAGGCGGCGTAAACGGGCAGCTTGCGAACCGGCTGACGGATTTCTCGGCCAGTATTGCGGCGTTCTGGCGCGACATGGGCGACGAGGCGGGCAATGTGACGCTGGCGACGATGTCTGAGTTTGGGCGCACGGCGCGCGAAAACGGGACAGGTGGCACGGATCACGGGCACGCGAACGCGATGTTCGTGCTGGGCGGGCAAGTAAAAGGCGGCAAAGTGTATGGAAAGTGGCCGGGGCTCGACGACGATCAGCTAAACCAGGGCCGCGACCTGGCGCTGACAACGGACTACCGCGAGGTGCTGGGCGAAGTGGTGACACACACACTGGGCGCGGAGAATCTGGAGACGGTGTTTCCGGGAGCAGCGTTGCGCAAGTCCGGCTTTCTGCGGCTGGTGTGAGGAGACAGGGATCAGGAAACAGGGATTAGGGAATAGAAGACAGCTTTCGGCTCTCAGCTATCAGCTTTTAGCACGATCGAGCGGAAGCTGGCAGCGAGGAAGCCGCATGATTTAACCTCAAACCTGGTATGAAAACTCAGCGCACGATTCTCTTCTCTGCCCTGGCCGCGGCCGGAATTGCCGGAGCGGCCTTTGCCGTGTTTGCGCAACAGTCGGCGCCCGCGAGCCAGGGAATTCCCGATGCGCCGCAAGCAACCACCGAGGCGATGACGGTTCCCAATGGGCCGCGGGTGGTGATGGACACCTCGATGGGACGGATCACCTGCCAGTTTTATGAAAAGCAGGCGCCGCATGCGGTGGCCAACTTTATCGGGCTGGCGGAAGGCACGAAGGACTGGACCGATCCCGCGACGAAAAAGGTCGAGCGCCACAAGCCGTATTACGACGGCACGATCTTTCATCGCGTGATTCCGGAGTTCATGATCCAGGGCGGCGATCCGACGGGCACGGGGACCGGCAATCCCGGCTACGTGTTCAACGATGAGTTCGATCCTAGTCTGAATTTCGATCGGCCGGGGCGGCTGGCAATGGCCAACAGCGGGCCGAACACGAACGGCAGCCAATTCTTCATCACCGAGCAGGCGTACGACTCGCTGAATCAGAATTACACGCTATTTGGCCAGTGCGATGATGCCAGCGTTTCGGTGGTGAAGGCCATTGCGCGCGTGCCTCGCGATGGGAACGACAGGCCGCTGACTCCGGTGTTGCTGGAGAAGGTTTGGATTGTGCGCGAAGGCGAGCCGATGCCGCCGAAGTCGGCGCTGCCGTAAGACAGAGATCAGAGAACAGAGATCAGGGAAAATCAGGAGAACCCATGGCACATGCAGCAGGAACTTACGCAGTTTTTTCCACGACGGAGGGAAAGATCACCGTCAGACTTTTCGAGGCCGAGGCGCCTATCACTGTAAAGAACTTCATTGAGCTGGCGGAGGGCGCGAAGGAATGGTCGCATCCGGTCACGCGCGCGAAGTCGAAGAACAGGCTCTACGACGGCACAATTTTTCACCGCGTGATTCCCGACTTCATGATCCAGGGCGGCGATCCGGCAGGCACCGGAATGGGCGGGCCGGGCTACCGCTTCGAGGATGAGACCAAGGGCTCACCGCACAAGTTCGACAAGCCGGGGAAATTGGCGATGGCGAATGCTGGGCCAAACACGAACGGCAGCCAGTTCTTTATTACGGTGGCGCCGACCGATTGGCTCACGGGCAACCACACGATCTTTGGTGAGGTGGTGGAGGGGCAGGAGATCGTGGTGAAGATCTCGAAAGTGGCGCGCAACACGCAGGACAAGCCGCACAAGGCGGTGGTGCTGGAGTCGGTGGTGATCGAGCGCGTCGCCTGATCGCGCGGCCCGAGATGATTGGCTGCCGTATGATGTCGATCATGGGCGGACAAGGAATCGTCGACATCGCAAGCCATCATTCGGTGGATGCAACTGTAGAAAAGCTGCGCGACATTCTCGCGGCGAAGGGCGTGACGCTGTTCGCGCTGGTGGACCATAGCGGCGAAGCGGAGAAGGTGGGCATGAAGATGCGGCCCACCAAGCTGGTGATCTTCGGGAGCCCGAAGGCGGGCACGCCGGTGATGCTGGCGGCGCCGAGCATCGCCATCGATCTGCCGCTGAAAATCCTTGTATGGGAAGACAAAGGCGGGAAGACCTGGATCTCATATAACTCACCTGCCTATCTGCGCAGCCGTCATAACGTGCCTGCGGAATTGATGCAGGCGATTGGCGCGGTTGAAGCGCTGGCCGCACAAGCAGCGAAAGAGTGAGCGGAATGGGATCGCGATCGACGCGGCGGAACTTTCTGAAGAGCACGTTGCTGGCTTCAGCGCCGTTGCAGGCGGGCGCGGCCGCACAAGGCGAGGGGCGAAGCAGGGAGGCGCCGGCAAGCGAGTCAGGCCGGAATGACCGGGCGAAATGGTTGGCCATTGTGGAGCGCGTGTCACAGCCGGTGCTTGAGGCGATGAGCCAGCAGAAGCTGCGCGCGACGATGCCCGTGGAGGCCGCTCCGGGGTTTGAGGAGGCGCGACGGGAGTCGATGCATCTGGAAGCCGTGGCGCGGCTGCTGTCCGGTTTGGCGCCGTGGCTGGAAGCTGAGCCAGGCAACGATCCCGCCGAGGAAGCGTTGCGCGACCGCTACCGCGAGTGGGCGCGGCTGGCGATACGGTATGGCACCGATCCACACTCGCCCGACGCATTGAACTTCGGCACCAATCAGCAGTCGCTGGTGGACGCGGGGGTTCTTGCGCTGGCCCTTGCGCGCGCGCCCGGCGAACTGTGGACCAAGCTGGACGCGGCGACCAAAGACAACCTTGTGCAAGCGCTCGCAAAGACACGCAAACTGCAGCCGGGGTTCAACAACTGGCTGCTCTTCAGCGCAATGATCGAGGCGTGTTTCTGCAAATACGGGCAGCCGTGGGACACGGTGCGCATCGACTACGCGCTGCGGCAGGTGCAGGAATGGTACAAGGGCGACGGGGCTTACGGCGACGGACCGGAGTTCCACTGGGACTACTTGAACAGTTTTGTAATCCATCCAATGCTGCTGAGTATTCTGGATGCGGTGCAGACCATCACCGATCGTTGGGCGTTTTTGCGCAAGGCGGTGGAGGAGCGGGCGAGGCGCTATGCGGCGATCCAGGAGCGGCTGATCAGCCCCGAGGGCACACTGCCGCCCATCGGCCGCTCGCTGGCCTACCGGTTTGGAACGCTGCACCACCTGGCGGAGATGGCGTGGCGGCGCGACCTGCCGGACGGCGTCTCTCCCGCGCAGGTGCGGAGCGCGATGACCTCCGTGATGACGCGAATGATCGATGCCGCGGGCACCTTCGACAGCAAAGGCTGGCTGACGATTGGATTTGCCGGACACCAGCCGGCGATCGGAGAAAGTTACGTATCGACGGGAAGCTGCTACTTTTGCGCAGCGGCGTGGCTGCCGCTGGGCCTGGACGCGACGGATGAGTTCTGGAGTGCCCCGGCTGAGCCGTGGACGGCGAAGAAGGCCTGGAGCGGCGCAAATATCAAGGCTGATCACGCGATTGCAGATTCGGTATAGGCGCTGTTTCCGATGCACACAGTTGCAGAATAGCCGCACCATACTTTTCTACCTTCGCTGGGCCGACGCCAACGATCGCAAGCAGCTGGGCAGAATTTGCAGGCCGTGCAAGCGCCACCGCACTGAGTGTGCGATCATGCAAGACCACGTAGGCCGGGACACCCTGACGCTTCGCTTCTGTGGTCCGCCATTCACGTAAACGCGCAGCGAGGCGTTCCGATTCAGGGGTTGCAGCGGCGAGGGGCACATCCAGTTGCGCCTTTACCGCTGAGCGATCGGCGAGCGGGCGCGCCCGCCGAGCGCGGGTCGACGTCGCAGAAACAGACCGGAACCCTTCAACAATGCCGTCGCCGACCATGAGCGTCAAAGTCGCGGCCGGCCGCAGATCATACCCTGCCGACGTCAACCGCACCTTCCGAAAGCGAATGCTCTCGCCGTTCTTCTCAAACTCGTCCTCTTCGATTTCGATGACGCCCGCTTGAACCATAGCTGCGAGCAGAGCATCGAATTCCTTGCGGCTCATTCTGCCGACGAGGTCGAGGCTCTTGTGCAGCGTGCCGGCGGCTCTAAAGTCGATGCTCCGAAGTTCATCCACAATCTGCTGCGCGATGCGGCGTTCTGTCACGGTGGCATGCCGAAACTGGCGCAGTACTGTTCCCGCTGGGTCACACACGTCACATTTCCCGCATTGCCGGTCCGCATCTTCCGCGTCGCCAAAATGCAGCACCAGCGCTGACATACGGCACTGACACGATTCTGCGAATCGCACGACCTTATCCAATTGCTCGGCGCGGACGCGCATCTGAATGGAGTAGGTCTTCTTCCAGTCCGATCGGCCGAGGGTCGCGGTTCCTCCGAAGTCGACACGGGCACCCTGATGGATCTCCAGCTTTTCAAGCGCCTTGTCGAATTCCTCTTCATCCAGCTTCGACTTTGCCCGCAAGTCTTCCACCCGCTGCGGCTGCGCTTTCAGCATTTCGAAGACACAGGTGAGGTGTTCGATGGGAGGATAGTCGCGACTGAGGAAGAAATCGTGTGTACGCTGGTCAGCGTAGGAGTGCATCAGGAAAGTTCTGCTCGATTGGCCATCGCGCCCAGCGCGGCCGATCTCCTGGTAGTAACTTTCGAGACTTCCAGGCAAACCAGCGTGAACGACGGTCCGAATATTCGGCTTGTCGATGCCCATGCCGAAAGCGATGGTGGCAACCACCACTTGGAGTTCACCAGATTGGAAAGCGGTCTGCACACGTTCGCGGGTCGCCGCATCAAGGCCAGCGTGATACGCCGCCGCGGGCATGGCGCGTAGAAGATCCCATGCAAGAGATTCCGACTGCTTCCGAGATGTCGCGTAAACGATGGCCGGGCGGCGCGCAGGATCGGACAAGAGCTTGTAAATGGCCGGAGCGCGCTCCGGCACGGGGACCTCGGCAACTTCGATGGCCAGATTCTCGCGGCGGAAACCGTGAACAAACGCGAGCGGCTTCGCCATTCCCAGTTGCGCAATGATGTCTTTCTGCACAGCGGGAGTCGCGGTGGCAGTAAGAGCAAGAACGGGCGCCGGATCGGGCTTGCCGCGCAAAGCGGGCAGATACTGGCCCAGCATTCGGTAGTCGGGGCGGAAGTCGTGGCCCCATTGCGAAATGCAGTGCGCCTCATCGATGGCGATAAGCGCCAGCTTGTGTTTTGCCAGCATCTCAGCGAAACCCGGCACCCGCAAGCGTTCTGGTGCGATAAATAGGAATTGAAGCGCTCCCGCAAGGTAATCGGCGCATGCTTTCCTCGAATGCGCTCGATCGATGCCTGAATGGATGCGTGCAACGCGAAGGCCGAGCGCGGAAAGCTTGGCCGATTGATCGTCCATGAGAGAGATGAGCGGTGAAACGACGAGGGCCGTTCCGCCGCGCGCGACGGCCGGCAACTGGTAACAAAGCGACTTCCCTGCCCCCGTGGGCATCACAAGCAGCAGATCGCGGCCAGCGACGGCGGCGTGGCATACGGGCTCTTGGCCGGGACGAAATGTTGTGAAGCCGAAGACAGAACGGAGCAGCTCTGCCAGCTGATTCGAATTAGAAACCACGGTCAATAAGAAAGCCTATGCCTACGTCAACTGTACAAGAGAGGGATGAGCAAAGGAAGATGGAGTGAGATGCGACCAAACGGGACCGCGCGGGAAACGAATACAGACACAGCGCCAAGCGTTTCGCACGCGTGGCGCGCGCTCCGGCACCGCAACTTCAGGCTTTTTTTCGGCGGGCAGACCATCTCTTTGGTCGGCACGTGGATGACGCGCATTGCGACTGCCTGGCTGGTATACCGGCTGACAAAGTCGGCGCTGCTGCTGGGCACGGTGAGCTTTGCGGGGCAGATTCCGACATTTCTGTTTGCGCCGTTCGCCGGCGTCTGGGTGGATCGGCTGGATCGCAGGCAGGTGCTGGTGTGGACGCAGACGCTGGCGATGATCCAGTCGCTCCTACTGGCGGCACTGACGCTTTCAGGGCACATCACCATCGAGCTGATCCTGATTCTGAGCGTGATGCAGGGCATCATCAACGCCTTCGACATGCCGGGGCGGCAGGCGTTCATGGTGCAGATGGTGGGCAACCGCGCCGATCTGGGCAACGCCATTGCAATCAACTCGTCGATGGTAAACATGGCGCGGCTGATCGGACCGTCGCTGGCCGGGATGCTGATAGCGGCCACGAGCGAGGGTTGGTGCTTCCTGATCGACGGCGTCAGCTACATTGCGGTGATTGCGTCGCTCGTGATGATGCGGCTTGATGCGCCCGCTGTGCGTCGCGCGGCCACATCGACTTTTTATGAGATGAAGGAGGGTTGGAGCTATGTGTCGGGATTCCTGCCCATCCGGACGATTCTGCTTTTGTTTTCCGTGGTGAGCCTGATGGGTATGCCGTTTGTGGTGCTGATGCCGATTTTCGCGGCGAGCGTGCTGCACGGCGGGCCACACACGCTGGGCTTTCTGATGGGAGCGATGGGCGTGGGTGCGCTGATTTCGGCGCTGTCGCTGGCGGCGCGCAAGAGCGTGCGCGGGCTGATTCGCATGATTCCGTTGGCCGCGGGGGTTTTCGGGCTGGGGCTGGTTGGCTTTGGGATCTCGAACTCTTTTTGGCTTTCGATGGCGATGGTGCTGATCGCGGGCATGGGCATGATGCAGGGAATGGCGGCGAGCAACACCATCATCCAGACGCTGACGAGCGAAGACAAGCGCGGGCGCGTGATGAGCTACTACACGATGGCTTTCGTGGGGATGGCGCCGTTCGGCAGCCTGCTGGCAGGAGCCATGGCGCATCTGATTCCGGCGACGCCGCTTTGGGTTGTGGCAGGACCGGTGTTGACCGGCGCACAGTGGACGGTGCTTATCAATGGACTCGCGGTGGTGCTGGGCGCGGGGTGGTTTGTTACGCGGATGCCGGCGCTACGGCGCGTGGTGCGACCGATTTACGAGGAGATGGGCATCATTCCGGCGGCGCGGGAGATGGCGGAAGCGATGACGGCGGAGGAGATGCGGCAGTAAAAGGCAGCTTCTAGCTTCTAGCTTTCAGCTCGGTCGGGGTGAGTTGGGACTTGTGCGACCCCATTCTGCGACAAAAAGCGCCACAAGGATGGGGCAACCTGCTGGCGGCGATAGACGCCGCAAGGATGGCGCAACCTGCTGGCGGCGAGGACGCCGCTAGTACAGCCGGTCTGGAGACCGGCGCTACATCCTTTAGGCTTGCGTAATGCCGCAGAGGTGGACGTGGATGCCGAGTTCGGCGAACATGGCGGCCTTGGTGGCCAGGGCCTTAGCGGCGACTTCGGGCGAAGGAGCGTAGGCCACGTTGACGTGGTTGGCGCGGTGGCGAGCCATCATCTGATTCTGGCTCACGCCGTGCAGGATGGCGTGGACGATGGGCCACTGGACCGTGGTTTCACGCCAGCGGCGCTCGGTTTCGGCAGCGGGTAAACTCACGACGGTGCCACGGCCTAGATCGACGTGGAGAACGCCGCCCTCGACGAAGACGCGGCTCCAGACAATCTCGCCGGGCTTGCCAATGCCTTTGAGTGATCCGCCGCCGAGCGGGAAATACATGGCGGGCTGGCGCTCGCTGGTTGCGCCCGCGTAGCCGCCAGCAAAGTGATTGGCGGGCGCGGCGCCGGAAATCTGCAGCAGCCAGACGAAGTCGTCGATATTTCCGGACCCTTTCGAATCAGCGCCCTTGTAGTGCTCGCCCCAGCGCACATCGTGGAGCGTGGTGGAGGGATCGAGGCCGAGCGCTTTCCAGACGCGGTTGGTGATCAAGGCATCGACTCCGGCGCACTCGTCGACTTCGTTAAAGTGCGGGAGCGGACCGCCGGCAAACAACTCATCGTTGGTTCCCTCTGCGAAGACGGGCGGGCGAACGGAGTTGTTCAACATGCCTTCAGCAAGGTCGGAGGCCGGCACCATGTCTTTGAGTCCCTGCTGATATTGAATCCCGACGGCGTCGCAGCCAAATTCGTGCGCGATACGGACGGCGGCGATGTACATTTTGCACTGGCCGAGGACCTGATCGAGCGTTAGTTCTGTTGCGGCGTCTTTGCCGAAGGCGAATTTGACGCCTTTGGCGACGAGCCAGTCGTAGACCGCTTGTGCTTCGGCATCGGTAACTGTGCGCATTTTGGCGACGAGCGCGGACTGGCTGAGGCGCTCCTTGAAGATGCCGGCGCGATTGAGAAGCTCGTCGTCGATGATGGCGTTGTACATGCCCATGCATCCTTCGTCGAAGACGCCCATGATGGCCTTGCGATGTTTGAGATCGGCGGCGAGCGAGGCGCCGAGCTTCGAGCTGTCGACGGGCAGCTTGCTTGTGTCGAGCGGGCGAACGTGCGAAAGGTCGTGCGTGATTTTGCCAGAGCGAAGCCATTCGTCGAGAGCTTTCCGGAAGTATTCGTCGGTAAAGTCCTTGCTCCAGATGGAGGAGAATGGCTTGCCGGCCTTGACGAGCGAGCCGTTGAGATTGAGCAGGCCGACGAGGCCGGGCCACTGGCCGGACCAGTTGGCCACGGTGAGGATGGGGCCCTGGTGGCTGCGCAGGCCGGGAAGGACATGATGGCTGTACTGCCACGCGGCGGTGGCGAAGACAAGACGCGACTGAGGGTGAATATTCATAAAAACATCCATGCCCTGCCGCTGCGAGGAGATGAAGCCGTGCTTCACTTTGTCGTCGTACGCGTGGGCGCGGACGAGCTTGCAGCCCTTTAGGGCGAACGCTGCGGTGAGTTTCTCTTCCATGTCGCGCTGGGCGGGCCAGCACACTTGGTTGGCCGATTGGCGCAGATCGCCGCTGGTAATCAAAAGATCTTCGTTCGCTGCCGGCTTCGTGACTTCATAGAACCCTGTGGCCATCATGTTCTCCTTTCGAAAATGTAAGCGTTCACACCAAGGAGAAATATACACCTGAGCGCGGTGAGAGGATGACAGGCAAATGCAATTAGGATGGAAGTGATTCCGTAGGTTGAAGCGGAGAAGAAATCGGCCGCAAGCATGTCGCGCAAGAAGCCAAAGCTCGAGATCGTGTCGCGAAGGGACGTGCCGGGCGCGAAGGGAGCTGCCCGCGGGAGTGAAAGCGGCGCGGAGCACCCGCTTGTTTCGGGCCGATGGCTCGCGCTGGCGGTGGGCGGATCGATTGCGGCAGCGGCCGTTTGCGGATGGCTGGCCTTGTGCCTGCTTTTTTGGCAGGGGAACTGGCAACTGCTCTATCATCCGGCGGTGGTGGTGGAACGAACGCCGGCCAGCGCGGGACTGGCCTTCGATTCGATTGCTTTCGCCGTGACGGATACAGGCGTGCCGCGGCTGAAGGGATGGTGGATTCCCGCGGCGCCGGGATCACGGTACGCGCGGTTCACCGTGGTCTATCTGCACGGACAAAACGGCAACCTGGGAGACACGATAGACGAGTTGGCGCGGCTGCATGCGGCGGGCGCGAACGTGATGGCCTTCGACTATCGCGGTTACGGGCAGAGCGAGTTTTCAAAGCCCAGCGAGGCGCACTGGCGCCAGGATGCGGAATGGGCGCTCGAATACCTCGATGGAACAAGGCACGTAGCCGCGGGCTCGATTGTGCTGGACGGCGCGGGGCTTGGCGCCAACCTGGCGCTGGAAGTAGCGGCAGCGCATTCCGAATTGGCCGGAGTCATTGCGGAGTCGCCCGTGGCAGATCCGTTGAGCGCGATCTTCGGAGATGCGCGGGCGCGGATGGTTCCGGCGCGGCTGCTGGTGCGGGACCGCTACGATCTGGATGCGGCTGCAGGGGCGGTGCGGGTGCCGCTGCTGTGGCTTGAGCAGCAAGGCGCGGAGAGACAGCCGGAGGCGTATGACAAGGTTGCGCCGCGCAAGATGATCGTGTGGGTGAATCCAGCGAAGGATGCCGAGCGGCAATACGAGGATGCGATGACGCGGTGGATGGATGGGCTGGGGAGCCGGTGACGACAGGTGCGGGCGAGGACGCCCGCACGACAGCCGATCTGGAGACCGGCGCTACTCAAAGTCGCGCTTCAACGAACGATGTCGCGATGGAGCGCCTTGACCTGGTAGCCGGCCTTGCGCAGGCGCTGGGCGAGTTCCTCGGCCATCATGACGCTGCGATGCTGGCCGCCGGTGCAGCCGAATGCGATCGTGAGGTAGCTCTTCCCTTCTTCAACATAGTGCGGAAGAAGGTAAAGCATCAGCTTGGTGACGCGATCGAGGAACTCCCTCGTCTGCCTGAATCCACGAACGTAGGCGGCAACCTTGGGATCGAGGCCGGTCTTTTTGCGGAACTCCGGAACGAAGTGGGGGTTGGGGAGGAAGCGCACGTCGAAGACCATGTCGGCATCGAGGGGAACGCCGTTTTTGAAGCCGAAGCTGAGGCAGGAGACGAGCAGGCGCTTGCTTTCTTCCTGGTGGCCGAAGCGGGCAAGAATGTCGGCGCGCAGCTCGTGAACATTGAAGTTCGAGGTGTCGATGAGCGTGTCGGCAACGTTGCGGATGGGATCGAGGAGCTGGCGCTCTTCGACGATGGAGCGTGCAACCGTCTCAGACCGGCCGAGAGGATGCGGGCGGCGCGTCTCAGAGTAGCGGCGGACGAGCACTGCGTCCTGAGCGTCGAGGTAGACCACGCGGGTTCGGAGCAGTTTCTTGATGCTCTTCAGAATCTCGGGGAGGCGATCGAGCGTAGCGCCCTCGCGGACGTCGACGACGATGGCGGCACGCTCCACCTCAGAGGATTTGCCGACGAGGCCGGCGAAATGCGGCAGCAGCTCGAGCGGCAAATTGTCGACGCAATGAAATCCGAGGTCTTCAAAGGCTTTGAGGGCCGACGCTTTACCGGCACCGGAGATTCCGGTGACGATGACCAGTTCCTTGGCCGGCAGGCCCGGCTTCTTATGCCGGGGAGATGCCAGTCTCGATTTCTGGGCTCGGCGCGGGGGCTTGCGGGGCGACATTTGTTTCATGCTACACCGGAAACCAAGCCCAGAGAGCAGGTGGCGGGGCAGAGGCGCGGCGCAGCCGGATTCAGGTTCCCGGCGCGAATGCCCAATAGCCTGTCGCAGCAAGCTCGATGGCGCGTTCGGGGTCCAGCGGAGGGGAGAGGAGCGGGCCCTGGCCCAAAGAGCATCCCATGCGGGAAAGCGCGGTGAGTTGCTGCGAGGTTTCGATTCCCTGGGCGACGATTTGCAAACCCAGCGTGTTGCCGAGGCGAACCAGCGATTCAAGCACAGCGAGCTGACGGCCGGATGAAAGCGCTGACACCGTGAGCCGGGGCGCGAGCTTGATCATGGCGACGGGAAGATGAACCAGGTGGCTGAGCGGCGCGAGTCTGCTGCCGAAATCATCAATGGCCGTGCGCACCTGCCAATCGGCCAGGCGCTGCAGGATGGCCAGCGCCGCATCAGGATTCTCGTTGAACGCACTTTCGGGCGCTTCAATGATAAGGCGCGAGGGGTCGGCTCCGCTGGTGGCGAATGCCTTCATCAGATGCGCGATGAGGTCGGGATGGTAGAGCTGACGGCGCGCGAGGTTGACGGTCAGCATGAGTTCCTGCTCGGGCAGGCGATCGTTCAGGATGCGCAATTGGGCGCAGACCGCGTCGAGGACTTCCTTTCCCAACTGGATAGACAGGCCAGTGTCTTCGGCAAAGGCCAGCAGGTCGTTAAAGCTGTCTGCGGCGCCGCCGCCATGGCGCAGGCTGAACAGGGTCTCGAACCCCTCCAACATTCCCGTGGAGAGGTTGAAAATGGGCTGGTACTGGAATACGAACTGACGCTTGTTGACGGCGGAGCGAAGCTCGCGCTCGCGCTCCTGATGGCTGGAGATCGCGACTTCGAGGTGCTTGTCGTAGATCTCAAAGCGGGCGCCGCCGGCCTGCTTGGCGCGGTACATGGCAACGTCGGCGTCACGAAGCAGAAGATCGGACGAGACATGGTCGGGCCCGGCCAGCGCGCCGCCGATGCTGGCGCCGGCGCGGACTTCGCGCCCGAAGATTTCAAAGGGCCGCTCCAGTTCGTGCAGGATGCGGTTGGCAACGATCTCGAGATCGGATGCGGAAAGAATGCCTTCGACCAGAACGGCAAACTCGTCGCCGCCCAGGCGCGCGGCAGAGTCCTGCGGACGCAGCGAGGATCGAAGCCGGCCGGCGACGGCCACGAGCAACGCGTCGCCCGCGGCGTGGCCCAGACTGTCGTTGACTTCCTTGAACTCATCAAGGTCGACGTAAAGAACGCCACATCCCTGCTCAGGATTGCGCAGGCGGCGATTGAGCGTGAGATTGACGTGGTCAAGAAACAGCGCCCTGTTGGGCAGGCCCGTAAGCACGTCGTGCATGGCATCGTGCTGCAGTTTTTCTTCAGTCTGTTTATGCACGCCGATGTCGCGAAAGGTGTAAACGTAGCCGACCCTGCTTTTGTCAACGAGCAGAGGGGCGATCTGCAGGCTGACGTCGACAAGCTCGGCAGCCTTGTTGCTGCGCACCGTCTCGGTTGTTGCCAGGCCGTGATCGTCAACGGCCTTGAGCAGGCCCACATGCTCGTCCCGGCGCGTTTCAGGCACGACGAGGTCGCGAAGGCTTCCGCCCGCGGCTTCCTCAGGCGTGTAGCCGAACATGCGCGTAAACGCCGGATTGGTGTAGAGCACATGATTCTCATATTCGATGGCGACGGCCTCGGGGAGACTGGCCAGCACGTCTTCCATGAGGCGAGACCGGGGAGCGCGACTACGATCGCTGGGATGGGCGACGATGACGGCCTCGCGCGACTGAGGATTGAGAACGCTGTAGGTGCCTTCGATGGAGATCATGCGGCCGCCGTGGGCCGGGATGGTGGCGTGGAACGGGTGGCCGGTCTCGGTGCCGGTCAATTGCGTTTGCGGCTCGGCCGTGCCGGGGAACAGTCCCCAAAGAACATCCTCGACCGGGCAGGGAGTCCACTCGCCCTCGTCGCCGCCGAGCAAACGGCGCGCTTCAGCGTTGGCAAAGAGGATCTTTCCGTCTCGCTCGAGGAAAACGAGAACCGGCAAGCCGTCGAGAACGGCGCGCTGTGCATCAGGGTTCGCGTTTTCGAAAGCGTTCAATCGAATGGCCTCCGCATGGCCGGCCGGAATCTCTTTTTGCGAACGCTTCCCTTCCGGCGCCGGGCCGGCCGCTGAAGGAGTTGTCGCCATACTCCGGATCGTAGATTTCGGAGCGGCTTATCACCATCCCCAAAAGCGGTCAACGGGTGCAACCAAAGTCGTTCGTAATGCCTAGAACCGGTCTCATAAACCATCCCCGTCAGCTCGCTAGAATCATGGGACCTACCCTGTTGTTGGGTCCCATACATGCTCACGATGCAGCAGAGGCATTTATGAGACCGGTTGTAGTTCGGTTCGCCAGTTCGTGCGGGGCATCGCCAGCGCCATGCAGGGTGGCTTCTTTTTGAGGAAAAAGCCACTTAGCGGTTGTGGCTTGGTCCTATGGTAACCGGATAACCGCCCCAGTTCGTGCAGGGTTTTCGCGCCGCGCGGCGTGCGATCGACGCGGCAATCGACGGCCACGGCACAATGGGCGCAGCAGCGTGGCACGCGCGGGAAAAACGGCCCGAACAAGAAACGGCGGCGCAAAACAGACGCAACCACCGTCTACGGGATCTCTACCAACTCCATTTGACCATCGCGGCGGCGATGCAGCACAAACGTATCTCCTGCGACGGTGCGGAAGATGAGCAGATCGCGGTCGCGGAACTCGGCGTCTTTCACAGCCTCCTCAATGGTCATGGGTCTGAGCGCGATGGCCTCGCCGCTTTTGAGGATATGAGGCTCGACAACCGTGGCGCGAGCTGGGAACGAATGAACGGCGATGGCCGCGCGGGCTTTGCCGGCAGGGCCAGCCGAGCTGTTTTCGTCCGATTCGACCGCGGGGTCAATGCGCGCCTTGGGCCGCGCGACGGGCGGCGCCGTGAGTACCTTGTCGACCTTGGGCAGGCGATTGCTGACCATGCGCCGGTCGCGGTAGCGGTGGGCCTGATGCTCGGCGTGCGCCATCGCTTCGCGGAGCGCGGAGACCTGGGAGTCGCCCTTGCCGGTGGCGGCGATCTTCTGCGTGCGGGCCTGGACGGTGAGTTCGACGATGTAGAGGTGGCGCTGCGTGCTGAACGTGATGCTGGCTCGCGCCGTGCGGCCTAGAACGCGGCCGATTCGCTCCATCCCCTCTTCGGCCTGCTCGCGCAGACCCCTGGAGATCCTTCCTTTTCTGGCGGTAATTGCCACATCCATGATCGCCCTCCGGGGTGAATCGTCCAGCGAACGCCGGAATCCGGCGTTTGTGGAGCACAGTATATGACGGGATAGCTGTTCGCTTCTAGCCTCCCGGGTGAAAGCCTTCAGCTTTCAGAGTCGGGGAGTTGTCCGTGGTGGTATCTCACCCTTGCTCAAAAGCGGCGCAAGGGATGGGCACCTGACAGATGAAAGCTAAAAGCTGAGAGCTGAAAGCTGTCTTTCAGATTTCCCAGCGCAGCAGGACGGTGCCCACCGTAAAGCCGGCGCCGACAGCGGCCAGCAGGACCAGATCGCCCTTTTTGAGCTTGCCTTGCTCGATGGCTGTCTCCATGGCGAGGGGAAGGGTGCCTGCGGAAGTGTTGCCGTACTTTTCGATGTTGATGATGACGCGGCACGGGTCCAGACCCAGGCGGTCAGCGGTGGAGGTGATGATGCGCTTGTTGGCCTGGTGGGGAATGAAGCAGCCGAGATCCTTACCGGTGACGCCGTTCCGCTCAAGAAGCTTGGCGGAGGCCTCTACCATTTTGCGCACGGCGAATTTGTAGACGGCGGGCCCGTCCTGATAGATGTAGTGCCACTTCTTGTCGACCGTTTCGTGCGTGGAGGGATTGAGGCTGCCCCCGCCCTTCAGGTTCAGGCTGACGCCGCCGGAGCCGTCGATCTCGTTGACGGAGTCGATGTAGCCGATTTCGCCTTCCGCGGCTGGCTCGATGAGCACCGCGCCTCCGCCGTCGCCGAAGAGGACGCAGGTGGTGCGGTCGGTGTAATCGGTCATTCGCGTGTTGGCGTCGAAGCCGCACACCAGAACCTTGCTATAAGCGCCACTTTCGACCAGATTGATGCCGGCGAGGAGCGCATAGACGAAGCCAGAGCAGCCGCCGGAGACGTCGAAGCCCCAAGCACCTGTGGCGCCGATCTTGTTTTGCACCAGACAGGCCGTGGAGGGAAACATCATGTCGGGCGTAACTGTGCCCACGATGATGACCTCGAGGTCGGCGGGGCCGATGCCGCGCGCGGCGAGACATTTTTTGGCCGCCTCAGTGCACATGTCGCTGACGCCGAGACCGGCGGCGAGCTTGTGTCGCGTCTTGATCCCGGTGCGCTCCGTGATCCACTGGTCGCTTGTTTCCACCATTTTTTCGAGGTCTTGATTGGTGATTACGTCGGGAGGCACGTACGTACCGAGCGCCGAAATTTTGGCGCGGCGGCCCACCACAGGGCGAACGGTAAGGCTCAATGCATTTCTCCTTGCGGCGCACACACCGGTGGGGAGCCGGCTCGCCACACAAAAGCGTCAAGGGTGAAGAAGAACGTAAAAAATGTACCGGGTTACCTACTGCGCCCGTATGAGCCCGTTACCGTTGCTTCCTTCCGGACCTGGCGGGGTTGGCGGGATTACGTCGCGTAGGACCCGGCACTGATTGATTTTAGCACTCGATGCGAGCGCGACGCAGAAGCAAAGGCCCATCCGAATTGGATGGGCCTCTAGCGCGGAGACGGGTTCGAGATCAGGCGAGATCGAAGCGATCCAGGTTCATCACCTTGGTCCATGCAGCCACGAACGCCTCGACGAACGCCTGCTTAGCATCGCTGCTTGCATAAACCTCAGCGAGAGCGCGGAGCTGGGAGTTCGAGCCGAAGACGAGATCGACGACAGTGCCGGTCCATTTAAGCTCGCCTGTCTTGCGTTCGCGTCCCTCCAAGACAGTGTCAGACGCCGCCGACTTCTGCCACTTCGTGTTCATGTCGAGGAGATTGACGAAGAAATCGTTCGTCAACGATCCGGGCCGTTTGGTGAAGACGCCGTGTTGGGACTGGCCGAAGTTCGTGCCCAGGACTCGCATGCCGCCGATCAGGACCGTCATCTCGGGAGCGGTGAGGGTGAGCAGTTGCGCTTTGTCGAGCAAGAACTCGGCGGCACAGCTCTCGAGCCCTTTGCGGATGTAGTTGCGGAAGCCGTCAGCTTTTGGCTCGAGCACGGCGAATGAAGCGGCGTCGGTCTGCTTCTCCGTGGCGTCGGTGCGGCCCGGCGCGAAGGGCACCTTCACATTGTGGCCGGCCTTTTTGGCGGCGGCTTCGACGGCAGCCGAACCAGCGAGGACGATCAGGTCGGCGAGAGAGACCTTCTTGCCGCCTGCCGATTTTCCGTTGCCGCGGGCTTGGGCCGCATTGAACTCCTTCTGGATGGCCTTGAGCTTCGACAGCACCTTGGCCAGTTCGGCGGGCTGGTTGACTTCCCAGTCTTTTTGCGGAGCGAGGCGAATGCGTGCGCCGTTGGCGCCGCCGCGCTTGTCGCTGCCGCGGAAAGTGGCCGCGGACGCCCACGCGGTGGTGACGAGTTGAGAAATCGACAAGCCGGATTTGAGAATCTTGGCCTTGAGAGATTCGATGTCTTTGCTGTTGACGAGTTTGTGGTCGACGGCGGGTACCGGGTCCTGCCAGATCAGCTCCTCTTTGGGCACCAGCGGGCCGAGGTAGCGGGAGCGCGGGCCCATGTCGCGGTGCGTCAGCTTGAACCAGGCGCGGGCAAAGGCGTCGGCAAACTCCTCCGGGTGGTCCTTGAAGCGCAGCGAGATCTTCTTGTACTCCGGATCAAACTTCAGAGAAAGGTCCGTGGTGAGCATGGCTGGCTGGTGTTTTTTCTTGGGGTCAAACGCGTCGGGAACCGTTCCGGCGCCGGCATCGCCCTTTGGTTTCCACTGGTATGCGCCGGCCGGGCTGGTGGTCAACTCCCAGTCGTACTTGAACAGGATCTCGAAAAAGTCGTTATCCCACTTGGTCGGCGTGGTCGTCCAGGTGACTTCGAGACCGCTGGTGATCGCATCCTTGCCGACGCCGGTGCCATAGTCGTTCTTCCAGCCCAATCCCTGTTCTTCGATCGGAGCAGCCTCGGGCTCGGGGCCCACATGAGTTGCAGGCGCGGCGCCGTGCGTCTTGCCGAAGGTGTGGCCGCCGGCAATCAATGCCAGGGTTTCTTCGTCATTCATGGCCATGCGGGCGAATGTTTCGCGGATGGCGGGGATCGCTGCAATGGGATCGTGATTGCGTTCCGGGCCTTCCGGATTCACGTAGATCAGGCCCATCTCGGTGGCGCCGAGAGCGCTTTTCGTGTCCTGGAGTTCCTTGGGGGGTCGATGCGCCAGCCAAGTGCTCTCCACGCCCCAGTCGACATCCTTGTCCGGTTCCCACACGTCTGCGCGGCCGCCGCCGAAGCCGAAGGTCTTGAGGCCCATCGATTCGAGCGCAACGGTGCCGGCGAGGATGATCAGATCGGCCCACGAAATCTTCCTGCCGTACTTCTGCTTGACGGGCCACAGCAGCCGGCGCGCCTTGTCGAGACTGACATTGTCGGGCCAGCTGTTGAGAGGCGCGAAGCGCTGCTGGCCTCTGCCTGCGCCGCCGCGGCCGTCGGCGATGCGGTATGTGCCGGCGCTGTGCCAGGCCATGCGGATGAAAAGCGGTCCGTAATTTCCGAAGTCGGCCGGCCACCAGTCCTGAGAATTCGTCATCAGGGCACGGAGGTCCTTGACCACGGCATTCAGGTCGAGGCTCTTGAACTCTTTGGCGTAGTTGAACTCCTCACCCATGGGATTGGAGAGCGAGGACTGCTGATGCAGAATCTCCAGGTTCAGCTGATCGGGCCACCAGTCCTTGTTGCCCCCGGCCCCTGTCGTTGTGTGGTTGAGCATGTCGCCCGAATACGGGCACTTGGATTCGTTAGGCATGATTCCTCCTATGACAGTCGCAAACAACTGTCCGACGGGTTAAGTATAGGAGCCTGGAACGATCGGCGCTGAGGATCGCGTGGACGAGTTTTGACGGTTGGAAAAAGAAACCTCCGACCGAAGAGCGCTTCCTGGCGGTTCAAGCCCGGCGGCGGGTTCTTTCAGGCGGCGCGAGATTGTGAGGCGGCTGGTGGCCGGGCTTATCGCAGGCCGACCAGGCCGGTCACGGACTGAATCAGGCTGGCGGGGTCGTAACCGATGCCAGCCTTGAATACGGTCTCGACCTTTTCGATGTTCCGGATATCCAGATCGGGATTTCCGCCGAGGACGACGAGGTCGGCGGCCTTGCCCGGCGCGATGGAGCCGATGGTCGATTCCTTGCCCATGTAGATTGCGCCGTTGAGCGTGGCGATACGTATGGCCTCAACCGGCGTGAAGCCGGCTTCAACGAGCAATTCGATATTGCGTTGATCGCCGAAGCCGGGAACGACGCCGCCGTAGCCGGTGGGATCGCAGCCGGCCATGAGCATGCCGCCGGCGGCGGCGAACCTGCGCTCAAAGTGCATTTCCATTTGAAGTAATTTGGCGTAGTCCGCGCGCTGCCGATTCGGATTCCCTGGCGGATCGGCGATGACGGCGCGCGTGGCGAGGAAGCTTCTGGCGGCTTCTGGGGTAAGAGTCTTGAGCGGCGCAGCTTCAACCTGCATGGGCGGGCGATTGGGAACGAAGGTCTCGAGAACGGCGAGGGTGGAAGTGACGGCAACGCGATGGTCGACGAGCGCGCGGATCAAGTTCTGCACCTCGGGGCCATCGATGTTGAGGCTCGATGCCATCCATTGTTCGGCCTCGCGGGTGTCGGGACATGCGTCGGGCAGTTTGCCGGGGTAGAACTCGGTGTCAACGATGATTCCGTGCTCGAGATTGTCGATGCCCATCTGGGCTGCCTGCGTGAATCCGATGGAGCAGAGATGGCCGGTGATCTTGAGGCTTTGAAAGTGGGCGTGGTGAATGGCCAATTTGAGCTCATCGGCCGTGAGGTAGTTGTAGGCCTTGAAGGAAGTGGCGCCTTCTGAGGCCCAAAAGTCCACCATCCGGCCCGCGTCGGCGGCGTCGGCGAGTTGATGCATCTGGACGGCGAAGGTACCCTTGCCTTCAAGGTACGGCCCAGTGACGTCGAGCGTGGGCCCGGCTACGAGGCCCGCATCAATCTGCTTTTTCAGTTCGAGATCGGTGTAGGGCTCGACGCTTCCGCCAGTGCGCGCGGTGGTGACACCGGCGGACAGGTAAAGACGCGGCGCGCTATCGGGCATTTCACCGTAGAAGGCCGCACCGCCTTCAGGCCGCTGCGACAGTGGATAGAACAAGTGCTCGTGCATGCCGACCAGGCCGGGAATGACGGTCTTGCCGGTGAGATCGAGAACCTTTGCATTGAGCGGATATACATGGGACAGAGCGGAGGGTTGGACGGCGACGATCTTGCCACCCGCGATGTCGATGCGCATGTCGGTCCGAGGCGTGGTCCCAGTGCCGTCGATGAGAGTAACGTGGTTTAGCACGAGCACGGGAGCATTGACTTTGATGAAGGGTGCGAGCGGAGACGGTTGCTGCTGCGCCGCGAGCGAGAAAGCGTACGAAAAGGCGGCAACGAGGGCTGCGGATCGGATAGCTTTTTGCATGGAGGAACCCTCGAAAACGAGATTGAGAATTTGCTTCGACAGTTTCACGGTGCGATGGAATGCTGTCAATTGGATGTTACGATCCTGAGCGCGCGTGTTGCGCAATTTTGAGCGCGAATTTCCGCCCAGGCGCGGGTTTTTCGCAGGCGGAATCGTGCTGCACGATCGAATCAGCGGGCGCTAAAGAGATTCGACCCCCTTATCCACAAAGGCACCTTTTATCAGCGTTGACCCTGCGGTCGAGCGTCCGTAGAGTCTTAGATAAAGTGGTCAGGTTCGCCGCGCGGGCGGAGTTGTGCCAGGGCGCGGAGGGGTGCCGATAGAGAGATAGGATAGGGCCCATCGACCCGGAGTGAACATGCTGAAACTAAAGAAGATTCACATCCTCGGATTCAAAAGCTTTTGCGACCGGACGGAAGTGACGGTGGCGGGCACGGGGATTGCCGTGGTGGTGGGGCCAAACGGGTGCGGGAAGTCGAACATCCTGGACGGCGTGAGCTGGGTGCTGGGCGAGCAGAGCGCCAAGTCGCTGCGCGGCTCGCACATGCAGGACCTGATCTTTGCCGGAACGCGCGAACGCAAACCGCTGGGAATGGCAGAGGTGACGCTGACCATGATCGATCCCGAGGCCTACGAAGGGCCGGTACCGGTTGAGGCGGAGGTGGAAATCGATCGCGAGGGACCGCCGGACTGGGACGAGGACGAGATTAGGCGGCAGCGCGCGAGTGAAGCGGAAGAAATTGCAGCCGGCGAACAACCGGGACAGATGATTGAGGAGGCGGCAGGCGAGAATGTCGCTCCGGCGCAGGCGCCGCAGGGCGAAGGTGGGGAACAGAACGCCGCGCCCCAGGGAGTGGTGCTGAAAATCCGGCGCCGGAAGTTTCACAGCACGCCGCAGAAGGGCGAGGTGATGATCACGCGGCGGCTGTTCCGCACGGGCGAGAGCGAGTATCTGCTGAACGGCAAGCTGTGCCGGCTGCGCGACATCCAGGACCTCTTTATGGGCACGGGGCTGGGGCCGGAGAGCTACGCCATCATCGGGCAGGAGCGAATTGGACAACTGCTGAGCTCGAAGCCCTACGAGCGCCGGGCCATCATCGAAGAAGCTGCCGGGGTGACGCGCTTCAAGACGAGGAAGCGGCTGGCGGAGTTGAGGCTGGAGAGCGCGAAGCAGAACCTGGCGCGCGTGGACGACATCTTTGAGGAAGTGACACGGCAGATGAACAGCCTGAAGCGCCAGGCGGCCAAGGCGGAACGGTATGCCGCGGTGCGCGAAGAGCTGCGCGGACGCCTGCGTGTGGTGCTGGCCAGCCGCATGGCCACGATGGATGCCGACCAGTCACGGCTCGAGCAGGAAATTGCCGCGCTGACGGAGCGCATCGATGACTCGGTGGAGACAATTGGCAACCAGGAAACGACCCAGCACGCCCTGACGGAACGGGGATACGAGCTGGACGGCGAAGGCGAGGCGGCGCGCGCCAGGGCGAGCGAGGCGGCCGTTGAGCTGGAGCGGGCGACAGCGCGCGAGCGCGGCAATACGGAGCGCGTGAGCGAGCTGGATGCGCGCGTTGCAGCGTCGGGCGCGGAGATGGAGCAACTGCGCACGCAGATGGCCGGGATCGAAGAGGAACGGACGCAGCAGCGGAACTTTCTGGAGACGGCGGCCGGCGAGGCACGGGAGTTCCACGCGAAGGTGGAGGCAAGGCAGCAGGAGGCGCGGGCCGCAGCCGAAGAGGTTTATACATCGGAGCGGGATCTGGAGGCGGGCCGCCGCCACGCGATGCATTTGCTCGCGCTGGCGGGGAATGCGCGGAATTCCATTGTGCAGGGCGAAGAGAGCCTGGCGGCACTGGAGCGCGAAGCGGAGCGGCTGGACGGCGAGATGAGCCAGGCGCACGGCGAGTTGGAGCGGCTGGGCGCACAAATCGGCGAGTCGCGGCTGCGCTTTGAGACTGCCGATGCCGCCCAGAAGGGGCTGGAAGAACGGATCGCGGGATTGCGCGAGAGCCTGCAGGCCAGGCGGGCGGACGAAGCAGCGCGCAGAGCGCTGGCGAACCAACTGCGCGGCGAGCAGGCCGCGGTTGTGGGGCGGCGCGATTCGCTGACGGCGCTGATTCGCAATCACGGATACGCGACGGACACGGTGCGGAAGCTGCTGAAGCCGGGAGCGCTGGGGCCGGCGGTCGCGCCGGTGGGGACGCTGGCGGACTTTCTGGAGGTGAGCGGCGAGTACGAAGGCATCGTGGACGAGTTTCTGCGCGAAGAGCTGAACTACGTGGTGGTGGAAAGCTGGGGCGCGGCGGAAGAAGGCGTGCGCGTGCTGAAAACCAGCGATGGACGGGCTACGTTCCTGATCCACTCGGACGCGCAGGGCGAGCTTTTCGATAAGGGCGAGGGGCCGGTGAAAGAGCCGGGACTGACAGCGCTTCGCGATGCGATCAAGGTGCTGAACGGGTTTGGCCGGTCGCTTGAAGGGGTACTGCCCAAGCTGCGGCATGGGTATCTGGCGGAGAACGCCATCGAGGCGCAGCAACTGGCGCTGCGGTATACGTGGGCATACTTCCTGACGCCGGAGGGCGAGTGCTTCCACCGCTCGACGGTAACGGGCGGCAAGGCGGCGAGCGAGGGCCCGCTGGCGCTGAAGCGTGATCTGCGCGAAACCGACGGGCGGCTGGCGAAGCTGGAGCAGGAACTGGCGCAGGCGGAGAAGGATGCCGAAACGCTGACGCGGGAGATCGAGGAGCTGACGGCGCAGCTTGAGTCTCATGGCGAGGGCCGGCGGCAGGCGGAGAGCGACGCGGCCAACCTGGGCGCGGCGTTGAAGCAGATGGAGGCCGAGGCGCAGCGCATCGAGCGGCGCTTGCAGGAGTGGGAGGCGCAGGCGGCTCGCAACAAGGACGCGCGCGAAGCAAGACGGCAGTCGATCGCGGAGAAGCGCGGCGAGGCGGCACGGCTGGAGACTGAACACGCGCAGGCCGAGAGCAGCCAAACGGCACAGCAGGCGCAACTGGAAACGCTGCGGCTGAAGCGGGAGACACTGCAGCAGGAAGCGGCGCAGATGACGGCCGAGCTGGCCGGTCTGGAAGAGCGGCGGCGCGGGGCGGAGGCGGCGTTCCAGCGCATCGACCGTCAGTTTGCCGATCTGGACCGGCGATTGCAGGCGATTGAGCAGCAGCGCACTGCCGCGACGGCAGAGCGCGAACAGCGCGTAAACGAAAACACGGAGCTTGTCGAGCGGCAGGCGGAGCTGACGGCGGGGCGGAATGACGCGCTGGCTGCGGCGCAGACGATTGCGGAGCAGGCGATAGCGCTGCGGCAGCAGTTGGCCGAGCTGGAGACGCAACTGAAGAGCGGGCGCGCGGCGCTGGACCAGTTGCGGGAGGACCGCGCGGCGCGTTCGAGCGAGTTGGCCAAGCTGCACTCCGATCTCGAATATCTAGAAGCGAGCTGCCTGGCGGAGGTGAACGTGGAGGCGCAGGTGCTGCGCGCCGATGCGGAGATGGGAAGACTGGCCGGAGAGGAGCTGGCCGCGGAGGAAGAGACGTGCCGCGGACTGCGGCAGCGGCTGGAACAGATGGGTCCGGTGAACATGATGGCGCTCGATGAGTACAAGGAGACGGCGGAGCGCCACGGATTCCTGATGGCGCAGCGGCAAGACCTGATCGAGTCAATTGAGAACACGCAGGAGACGATCAAAGAGATCGATCAGATTTCGCGCACCAAGTTCGACGAGGCGCTGACCCACATCAACGAGAATTTCGGCAAGGTATTTGCGCGGTTGTTCCAGGGCGGGCAGGCGTTCCTGCGCGTCAGCGACGAGATGAACCAGGATGAGAGCGGGCTCGACATCGTGGTGTCGCCGCCGGGCAAAAAGTTGCAGAACGTGCTGCTGCTCTCGGGCGGCGAAAAATCGCTTACAGCGCTGGCGCTGCTGGTGGGCATCTTCCAGTTCAGGCCGAGCCCGTTCTGCGTGCTCGACGAGGTGGATGCCGCGCTGGACGAGACAAATGTGGGCCGGTTCGCCGACCTGCTGAGCTCGCTCGGCCGCGACACGCAGTTCCTGATTGTGACGCACTCCAAGCGCATGATGCAGGCGGCGGACATGATCTACGGCGTGACCATGCAGGAGCCGGGCGTGTCGAAGGTTGTGAGCGTGCGGCTGGGGCATCATCGCGAGGCGCAGAGGGCGACGGCGTGAGAAAAGCAGGGAATAGGGATTAGGGAACAGGGATCAGGGAGTGGCGTCAGACAAGGCAGAAGCGCAACGGCCGCTCACAGTTCGCTGTCCTCCGTTCACCGGAGAAACCCGTGCTTGGCAAGCTGGAAATGATTGTCGGGCCGATGCGGAGCAACAAGACCGCGGAGCTGCTGCGCCGGATCGAGACGCGGCGCGAATACGCCAAGCAAACCGTGATGCTGCTAAAGCCCAGCGCCGACACCAAAGCGGCGGCCGGGCTGGTGGAGAGCCGCAACCGCAATGGCTGCGGGAAAATGGAAGCGGTCGAGTTCCCTTCCAGCGATCCGTGGACGGTGCTGCCCATCATCGCGGCGACGGAGCAGAGGATCGGCAAGCGCATCGAGTGCATCGCGCTGGACGAGGGTCAGTTCGTCCATGATCTCTTTCTATTCACCAAGCGGCTGCTCGACTCGGGCTACGACGTGATGGTTTCGGGGCTGGAGCTGGATTTTCGCGGCATGCCGTTCGGCGAAATGCTCGATCTCTCGTGGCTGGTTCGGACCTACGCGGGCAATATCACCGAGCTGGTGGCGTATTGCAGTTGCGGAGCAAAGGCGCTGTATCCGCAACGGCTGGTGGACGGCAAGCCGGCGCACTTCACAAGCCCGATCATCATGGCGGGCGACAACTACGAGCCGCGATGCGAAGAGCACTTTGTGCTGCCGGGGCGGCCGCATTGAATTCGCCGACTAAGCTAGCTGGAAAGTGATGGTGATCCGGGTCGTAACGTCAACGGCACGGCCGCCGACAGAAGCGGGACGGAAGCGGATCTGCTGAGCCTCGCGAACGGCTTCCTCGTCGAGCCCATGACCCAACCCGTGCAGCACGCCGTGAACGACGATCTGCCCGCTCGCAAGAAACGTAACGCTGAGCACGACGTCACCTTCGATGCGCAACTGCCTTGCCTCGGCTGTGTACCGCGCCGGCGGCTTGGAGAGCACCTCGATGCGCGTGGACTGCTCAGGCGTAGAGTAGGTGGGCGGCATGGCGGCGACTGGCGTGGTGCCAGGCATGCTGACGGATGCGACTCTGCCACCACCTGGATAACCGCCTCCGCCGCCGGAGCCGAATCGAGTGCTGTCACCAATTCCGGTGGATCGCACAACGCCATGAGGCGCAACCGCCGGACCCTCCATGCCGCCATAAGGATTGCCGATGGCAGCAACGGTAGCCGGACGAACCGCGTTGGGGTTCGGGACGACGCCGAATGTGTCGCCGAGATGAACCGGCCTGGTTGAGGGCCGGACCAGCTTGTTTTGCGCAGGCATGGCCGAAGCAAGCGCGGGCCTGACCTGTGGGGTCAACTTGATCTGAGGCCTAACGTGCGGCATCGGCGGCGCGGCCAGCCTGGCTTCCATCTGGACCGGCTTGGGCTGCTCGATTCGGGGCGGCGGCAGTTTGATCTTTGGCGGCGCGACCGGGCGTGGCTGGTGGAACTTCACCGGAGGCGGAAGGCTGGGCATGACCAGCACAGTCTCCTCGTAATGTTGTTCGATGACCTGCCTGGCTGTCGCGCCAACGTAAAGAGCGATGCCGAGCATGGCCAGGTTGACAATGGAACTGGTCACGAAGGCACGCGTGCGGCCTTCATTGGATATAGGCAGCAAACTAAAAAGCGCCTGGTCGGGGGAGTCGGACATGTCTAGAGCCCTCGCGTCAAAACATCGCGGCGAGCTGTCGCGCGCTCGGATGCATTCACCTCAAGAAATGATCGTTGAAGGTCTTTCAGCAAGGCAAGAAGGAACTGCAGAAAGATGTTATCTAAAACCAGGCCGGCAGAATCATGCGGGCAGAGTTCGATTTTATCATCAGCGGCCTGGCCTATACATTCGACGCACAGCATCGCCGAACGTTCGCGAGCGGAATTGTTCCTGCATGGCGAGCGCGGCTGCCGGGATGCGGCAAGCGATCTGGGGCCCAAGGAAGTGGATGAAAAGCAAGGAGTTGAGTCCTTGTCCGGGCTTGCCGCCGGGCCGGCGCCGCATCCACTTATTGTATGGATTGGATGCAGAAACTCGTGTTGCCGTCAGGGGTGAAAGCAGTTGGCTGTCGTTTCCTTGAAATCTAAATCGCTACATTCTTGAGAACACCTGATGGTCTTGAAACCAGATGATGACGCGGCGTTCGAACTCGGCGGGCTCGGCTGCAAACGCTCCGCAGTGGCCGGCGTCGGGAGGTTCCCAAAGCACAACGTTGGGATTCCGGCCTCGACTTTCGGCGAGGATCATCTCAGAGTTGTAGGGTGGGAGGTTGTTGTCGAGAAGCCCATCGATAAGAAGCACTGGGATGTGGCTTGCGGCGACAGTTTGAGCCGGATCGTCCTGGGAGAGCTCGACACCGTATTTCAAACTCGCGTAGATGAGGCCGAACTCGACGACGGGGCGCAAGACGGTTCGCCCGAGCCACGGGCCGGCATCGAACCATTCTCCAATGCGGTCGTAGGATGCTTCGCGGAAATTGGCAAAGGACGATTCGGCAATAACCGCACAGAACCCAGGCTCCATTTTCAGCGACTCGAGGAGTTGCGCAGCGCCCATCGATTCTCCGAGCGCATCGATGCAGCGCGGGGCCTGCGCTTGCGCAAGCCATTTGGACCAGAGCCAGATGTCGGAGGCTTCCATGATGCCATAAGTGGCAAATTCGCCATCGCTCGTTCCCTGCCCCCGTGCGTCTGGCAAAAGCACAGCGTAGCCGTAGCGCAGCATCAGATCGGCGGGGCCGAGCAGCCCGGCGCGATTGTCTGCCTGACCGTGGAGCAGAATCACCGCGTCGCCATTACCGTCTGCGAGATGAATGTACCAGGCGCGAAGAACGGTGCCGTCATCTGCAGAGATCTCCACCTG
Source organism: Occallatibacter sp. (assembly GCA_050010795.1). Taxonomy (GTDB): domain Bacteria; phylum Acidobacteriota; class Terriglobia; order Terriglobales; family Acidobacteriaceae; genus Telmatobacter. The sequence goes on along the minus strand of JBEKKI010000008.1, from coordinate 46,522 downwards.
CTCGAGGGCGGCGTGGTGGTTTTCGGCAATCTCAGTCGCTCGCGCCTCATCACTCTGAGTGAGCGCGCGGCGTGCAGGATGCAAGACCCCTTCTGCGGCAATTATTCCCGCAACCGCACACAGGACGAGCCAGATGGTCACGGCGACGCCTACACCCAGAAGGACTTTGCGCTGAAGACTCATACACGGCATCATACGCAGCAGAGAATACAAGCGTTCCTCTCAAGCGCGGGAGAATCGCAACGGAATCTCTGCTGGCGAAGGCCATCGGGAAGGACCGCAAAGGGAAGTTGTCAGTGGTGCTTTATGCCCTCGCCATACCGCTGGCGTTCGTCAACCGCTGGGCCGCTCAGGGCATCTTTGTCTTTATAGCGCTGGTGTGGCTGATCCCGGACCGGCGGATCGAGAAGATGTTGCAGCGTGACTCGGCGTAGCGGCGCTCGGTCCAGGGCTGTCGCAGGTGATGACTCATGGATAGAGCGCAAAAAATCGCCCCCGAAGGAAACCTTCGCTTCGGAGGCGCTTGTAGGTCAAATTACACAAGATAAAGACGGGGACCAGTAGCCGGCACTGGAGGTCGGTAGCGCGCGGCTACTGGTGATCCCTGCATTAAACGAGACTAGCCGCGGCTTCCCCTTTCCACTGCTGCCTCGTGTCGCCCGGCTCAAAGAGGGCTTTCTTACACACCCTCCGAACCATGTTGACAGTCACAGTGTCACCGATGCGGAGACGGCGGTCCGTGACGACCGTCACAGGAGTCTGTATCAAGGGAAAAGGCCGGGAATACCCGCCATTCCGGGCCTGACATGAAGGTGAGGCCCTACAAAGGGAGCGGGATATAAGATATTCCAGGGGGCGAACCATGGGTCTGCGTACGGCCGCGATCATGGTTGACAAAGTGAGTTTTCGGCTCGAAAATCTGAGATTCGATTCCTCAGGGGAGATTCCGCATGGCAGCTCTGCTGAAAACGAGCCTTGGTGACGTGCCGTTGCTGGGGCGAGGCAAGGTGCGCGACTTGTACGCCGTAGGCGACGCGCTCCTGCTGGTGGCCACGGACCGGATTTCAGCGTTCGATCACGTTCTGGGATCGGGGATTCCGGACAAGGGCAGAATCCTGACACAGATTTCGCTGTTCTGGTTCGAGAAGCTGAAGCCGATCGTCCCCAATCACCTCCTCACGGCGGACGTGAAGGAGTTTCCGGCGATCCTTCAGCCATACTGCGATCAACTGGCGGGGCGTTCGATGCTGGTGAAGCGCGCCGCCATGTTCCCGGTGGAGTGCGTGGTGCGCGGGTATCTGGCGGGATCGGGGTGGAAGGAGTACAAGGAATCGGGAACGGTGTGCGGAATCAAGCTGCCGCCGGGCCTGCAGGATGGGTCGCGGCTGCCTGCGCCGATTTTTACGCCTGCGACGAAGAGCCAGGACGGCGAGCATGACGAGAACATCCCCTATTCGGCCGTGGAGAATCTGGTCGGGGCGCAGGAGGCCGCGGAGCTCAGGCGGTTGACGCTGAAAATCTACCAGCGCGCAGTGGAGCACGCCGAAAGCCGCGGGCTGATTCTTGCGGACACAAAATTTGAGTTTGGCAAAATCGCCGGAGGGATTATCCTTGCCGATGAGGTATTGACGCCCGATTCGTCGCGTTTCTGGGAAGGAAAGGCCTGGAAGCCGGGAGGGGCGCAGCCATCGTTTGACAAGCAGTTTGTACGCGACTACCTGGAAGAAATCCGCTGGAACAAGCAGGCGCCCGCTCCGAGTTTGCCGGATGAAGTTGTGGAGCGGACGCGGCAGAAGTATCTTGAAGCCTTTAGCCGGTTGACCGGGCAGGAGCTGGGATCGTAGGTATTTTGAGCGGGCCCATAGGCTTACGCGGAGCGAGTTATGACGTGGGTAGATTGGGTGATCCTGGCGGTGCTGGCGCTAGCCACATTTGGCGGGCTTGCGCAGGGGTTTCTCCGCACTTTCTGTTCGCTGGCGGGATTGGTTTTCGGGCTGGCCATTGCCGCCTGGAACTACGCGCAACTTGCGGTGGTCTTCAAGCCGATTGTGAAGATCGACATGGTGGCGAATACGATCGCGTTTTTGCTTATTGCGCTGCTGGTGATGGCGGCGGCCAATTTGATTGGGGGATTCATTTCGAAGACGGCTCACAAGATCGGACTGGGATGCATCGATGGCTTGGCGGGAGCGGTTTTGGGGTTCGCGCAGGGAGCAGTCCTGGTGATGATCTGCATTCTGGTGACAGTGGCGTTCTTCCCAGGGCAGCGTTGGATGGCCGAAGCCAAGTTACCAAAGCTGTTCTTCGGTGCGCTGAATGTGAGCACGAAAGTAACTCCGGGTGACCTCGGCGAACGAGTGCGAAAAGGATTACTTTTGCTTGAGCACGAATCGCCAGAATGGATGCACTCAGAGGGTGTATCGTGATTTGATGTGCTGATAGACCGTGGGGGACGGTTTAGACTAATCCATCACTTTTTTAGCAAGAGGGGCCGGTGAAACGAGAACTGGAAAGCCTGGTGACGCAAATGCACTCGAGTGGCGTTCGCTACGACGAGGCGGTGCGCGAGTTCAAGCGTCAGTTTCTGCGCGAAGTGCTGGCTGCGCACCGGGGAAACCAGTGCAAGGCGGCGGAAGAATTGGGCATGCATCGCAACACGCTGAGCCGGGCGATGGCTGAGCTGGGGCTGGACCTGGCCGAGGTTCGCGCCGAAATCAAGCGCCCGCCGCGGAGTGAGCGTCCTGTATATAGCGCGTTTCGCCAAGGCTACCGCCAGGGCTGACCCGCTGCCCTGAATGATGCAAAAAGCAAAACCGAGAACCGCAGCCCGCATCGAAATCGAGACGGATTTCGTCTGGGACGCGCAGGACGCCTATCTCTTCGATATTGATGGGACGCTGATGCGCAGCCGGGACCGTGTGCACTACGAATCGGTAGCCGCAAGCGTCGCGCGAGTGACGGGATTCGAGATCACGCTGGCCGGGGTCCTGATCCACGGCAGTACGGATACTGCCATTCTGCGCGAGGCGTGCCGGCAGGCAGGGATTCCCGACCGGGTTTTGGAACAGCACTACGACGCCATCCTTGAAGCGATGCGGAGCTCAGTGGCAGAACGGCGCCAGGAGCTGGACCCGGAGCTGACGCCGGGGGTCGAGGACGTGCTTCGGCATCTGGCCCGCCGCGGGCGGCTGCTGGGCGTGGCGTCAGGGAACCTGGAGGCGATTGGCTGGATCAAGATTGAGAAGGCGGGGCTGCGCGAGTGGTTTCACTTTGGCGGATTCAGCGACCATTTTCCAATCCGCTCCGAGCTGATTGGGCATGCGGCGCGAAAAGCGAGAGAGCTGGCGGGGAACGGAGCCCGGATCTGTGTGGTGGGGGATACACCGCGCGACATCGAGGCGGCGCGCGCCAACTTTCTTTCAGTCATTGCGGTGGCCACAGGGAGGAGCAGCTTTGAAGAGTTGCTGCGCTGCCAGCCTGAGGCGTGCGTTTCCTCGCTGGCTGACCTGATGGCGATGGCGCCGGGTGCGGCATGAGGAAGCGACTCGAGCCAAAGGCGGCGTGGGCGCGCATATGCATGCGGGCGGAAGGCGGGCTGTGGGTTGCCGGGTTGGTGCTGGCGGCGCTTCCGTGCGGCTTGATGGCGCAGGCAGCAGGCGCGAGCGCACCCGGAGGAAGTGCGGGCCACGAGGCCAGCACCACTGCCGGACCTGAATCCGGCGCTACGGGATCTGGCGCGGCGGCGGGCGGCCAGGAAGCGGCGCCAGCGGCCACCGAGATTCCTGCTCCTGCCAAGCCGGAAAAGGAGCCGCGCACTAGCGATCAGAGACGGGCAGCGAAGCTCTATCTCGAATCGAGCAAATTGTTTTTGAATCGCCAATTTCAAGAGGCGATGGAGGGATTCGAGCGCGCCGCCAAGCTCGATTCCGGGAATGTCAACTACCCGATGGCGGCGCAGGTGGCGCGAAGCCACGAGGTAACAGCGCTGATCCAGGAAGCTGCCAGGGACCGGCTGCTCGGCAACGAAGCGGCCGCGCGCGCGGCCCTGGCACGCGCGCTTGCGCTCGATCCCACGAATTCCGAGGTCAGCCAGCATCTCGACGAGATGGCGGATGAGGCGGTGCGGGCGCAGCCCGCGTCTCCCAACGCGCAGGCATCGGGCAAGATCGGAAGCGCTGAGCCGGTTCTGGCGGGGCCGGCGCCGCACAGCTTTCATGTGCGCACGGATCAAAGACAGCTCATCGAGCAGGTCTTCAAGGCTTACGGCGTGACGGCCATGCTGGATGACAGCGTGAAACCGGGCGCGATGCGGCTGGATGTGGACAACGTGAGCTTCGAGGATGCCGCGCGCATTCTGGGAATGGAAACGCACACGTTTTTCGTTCCGCTGGATGCGCATCACGTGCTGGTGGCCAGTGACACGCGCGAAAACCGGGACCGCCTCATGCGGCAGGAGACGGAGACGATTTACCTGGCCGGGCTGAGCGGTGACGAAATGAACGAGGCCCAATCGGTGGCCAAGAACGTGTTCGCGGCGCAAGAAGTCCACCTTTCGCCGTCAGAACACACGATGACAGTGCGGGCGCCGGCATCCACCGTAGACGCGCTGAATGCCACGCTTAGGAGCTTGCTTGACGGGCACAGCGAGGTGCTGCTTGATGTGCGCCTGATCCAGGTGGTGCACACTGGCGAGCGCAACACGGGAGTGCAGTTGCCGCCAAGCATCTCGGCCTTCAACGTTTTTGCCGAAGAGCAGTCCCTCTTGAGCCAGAACGCGGCACTGGTGCAACAGATCATCTCGTCGGGCCTGGCTTCGGCCAACGATCCGCTGGCGATTCTGGGCATTCTGATCGCTTCAGGGCAGGTATCGAGCCCGCTGCTCTCGAGCGGGTTTGCGTTGTTTGGCGGAGGGCTGACGGAGTCGGCGCTGGTGCCGGGCAACCTGAACTTCCACCTGAACCTGAATACGTCGGACTCGCGGGAACTGGACCAAATCGAGCTTCGCCTGGAGGACGGGCAGGACCAGACCATCAAGGAAGGCGAACGGTATCCGATTCAGACTTCTACATATTCCGGCCTGCCGAGCGGCTTGCCGAAGATTCCGGGACTCACAGGCGCGGGGAGCTCGAGCGGCCTGTCGTCGCTGCTCTCGTCGCTGACATCGGCCGTGCCGGCCATACCGATGGTGCAATACCAGGACCTGGGCCTCACGCTGAAGGTCAACCCAAGGGTGTTGCGCAACAACGATGTCGCGTTGACCATCGACTTCAAGCTCGATGGACTCACGGGACAATCGATCGATGGCGACCCGGTACTCGACAACCGCGCGTACTCCGGCGTAGTGACCTTGAGGCAAGGCGAGGCGACGGTGGTGGCGACGGAGATGGACAAATCGCAGAGCCTGGCCATCAGTGGAACGCCGGGGCTCAGCGAGATTCCGGGGCTGAATAACGTGACCGACAAGGACCTGCAAAAGAACTACGCGACGCTGGTGATTGTGATGACGCCGCATGTGATTCGCGGTACGCAGGCAGCGGGGCACACGGAGATGATGCGCGTAGAGATCACGAATACGCAATAGACGAAAGTCCCCCGCAGAATCCTTCGCGGGCGAGGCGGGCGCTTGCCCGCCCCGGTAAGGCCGGGACAGGCAAGCCGATTTGGAGTGATTACTGACCGGCGACGCCGTCGGCTTTGATCTGGTAATCGATGATCTTCTTCAGCACATCGTAGGGCGCGTTGGCGGGAATCGCGCGGCCGTTCACCATGAGCGTGGGCACTTCGTTAATGCCCACATCCTTGCCCAACTGAACGGAAGCATCGACCTGGGCCTTGACTTCGGGAGTGGTTGCGCACGCCGAAACCTTGGCGGGATCGAGGCCGGCCTTGGTGACGGCGCTGTTGAGCGTGAGCGTGGCGCCGTCAGGAGTGGCAAGGCCATCCTGGCCGTCAAAAACCGCCGAAGCGAACTGGAAGAACGCCGAACTGCCGCCCAATTTGGTGATGCAGATGCTGTACTCCGACGCAATCATTGACTGCGGATGGAGAGCCGGAATGGGAAAGTTCTGAAAAACAATCCGCGCCTTGGGATAATCGGTGACGAGCTTGTCCATGTTGACCTGCGCCTCTTTGCAATGCGGGCACTGAAAATCGGCGAACTCAACGAACTCCAGATCTTTCGATGCGGCACCGCGATAGGGCCCGTCGGCGCGCTGCTCCAATTTCTGGCGCGCGTCGGCAAACGGGTGCTCGCCGAAGTTGATGATGTCGTCGCCGGTGATGATGTGCTTTACATCGGGAAGAGTAATAAACGAGAGGATCTGCGGCTGGCGCTGCGTGCCTGTCTTGTCGGCAACCAGCACGATCACCTTGCTGTATCCGTCAACGGCGGTCTTGAGGATGGCCTGAACCTGCCACACGCGGTTGGAGTCGTAGCCCCAATTGGCCGTCAGAAAGGCGTCAACGACGTCCTTTGTGGGCGCGGCGGCGGTGAAGTTGGCGGGGTCGGGCTTGGGAAATGCGGGCGGACCCGAAGGGGCCGGTGCGGAGGGCCTTGGTGCTTCCTGGCCCGCAGCGGGCGGGGCGGTCTGCTGATCCTGCGGTGCTGCGGAGGGCGTAGGGGCGTTGGTATCGGGCGCGGGCGGAACATGTTGCTGCGCGACAAGTTGAAGCGCGGGAACGAATAAAGCAATCAGCGCGGCGGCGCCGAGGAAACGGTTGGACAGACGAGTCAAGCGATTCTCCTTTGGAGGCGGGAAAACTCCCTTCCCCTAGCTTATAACGCTGCGATGGTCACACTTGGACCTTTACGGCAATGGGGAACCTGCGGCCCATGCCGAAAGACTTTGAGGTCACCTTCAGGACCGGCGCAGCCTGTTGGCGCTTGTACTCCGAGCGCTCGATCAGGCGCACCACTTGTTGGACGAGTTCGAGAGGGAAACCTCGCTCCTTTGCGATACGTTCCGGAGTCTCGTAGCGCTCGACGTAAGCCTCGACGATCGGATCGAGGATGTCGTAGGGCGGCAGCGAGTCGGTATCCATCTGGCCGGGCCGCAGTTCGGCCGAGGGCGGCTTGGAGAGAATGGCGGCGGGGATTTTTTCTTGGTCTCGGTTGAGCCAATTGCATATGGCATACACCCGCGTTTTGACCAGATCGCCGATGACGGCGAGAGCGCCGACCATATCGCCGTAGAGGGTGCAATAACCCACAGCCATCTCCGATTTGTTGCCGGTGGTGAGCACCAGGGCGCCGAATTTGTTGGAGAGGGCCATAAGAACCGTGCCGCGAATGCGCGGCTGAATGTTCTCTTCCGTGATGTCTTCGTTCGTTCCTGCGAAGAGCGGCGCAAGCGCGTGTTTGAATTCCTGGAACATCGCGCTGATGCTGATGGTCTCAAAGCGAATGCCGAGATTCGCGGCCAGGCGGCGGCTGTCTTCGATGGAGCCCGAAGAGGAATAGGGGCTGGGCATGCCGACGCCGATCACATTCTCTGTGCCAAGAGCCTCAGTGGCGATGGCGGCGACAAGCGCCGAGTCGATGCCGCCGCTCAAGCCGACGATAGCCTTGCGAAAGCCGCACTTGCGCACGTAGTCGCGTGTACCCAGGACGAGGGCGCGATATGCCGCCTCGGTCGCGTCGTCGCCGGGGATCGGAACAGGCGAAGCGCGGAAAGGATCGACGACGACGAGGTCTTCTTCAAACGAGGCGGCCTGGGCGATGAGTTCTCCGCGCGCGTTGAGGGCCAGCGAGGAGCCGTCGAAAATGAGGCTGTCGTTGCCGCCAACCTGGTTGCACATCAGCACGGGAATCGCATCGCGTCGAGCGATAGCGGCGAGCATCTCGCGGCGGATGGTGCGCTTGGAGTGCCAAAAAGGCGAAGAAGAGATGTTGATGTGGAGCGCGGGATTCTGGCGCATCAGTTCTTCCATGGGATCGACGGTGTAGAGGCGGCGCGGCCAGAAGTTTTTGTCGTTCCAGGCGTCCTCGCAAATAGTCACGGCCAGGCGAACGCCTTCGAAATCGATCACTTTCTGCGGACCGGACGCGGAAAAGTAGCGCTGTTCATCGAAGACGTCGTAGAAGGGCAGGAGCCGCTTGCGCTGCTCAAGCAAAAGGCGGCCGCCGCAAACAAGCACGGCGGAGTTGAATGCAGGCTTTCCATCTTCGCCACTAGCGGGCAGAGCTACGCCGGCAAGGACGGCCGTCGGCAGGTCGCGCGTGGCGGCGGCAAGCTCGTCGATAGCTCGACGGCAGCGGTCGAGAAAGCTGGGCTTCTCAAGGAAGTCAGCGGGCGGGTAGCCGCAAATGGCCAGTTCGGAAAAGACAGTGAGACGGGCGCCAAGGTCGGCGGCACGTCGGCTGAAGTCGACGATCTTTTCGAGATTCCCAGTGAAGTCCCCGACCGTCGGATCCATCTGGGCCAGTGCGATCTTCACAAGACCAGTTTAAACGGGCGGGGCGGAGCACGAGGGGCGATTGCTGGATGGCCGATCCGCGGCGAACCGTCTCGCGGCGCTCGCCGATGCCTGCGGAACCGGAGGCTTGATAGAACTCCCACTCTCGTGTTATCCGAGCGAACTCGCTCGCTTTCGTCGGTCTTCAAAAACGAAGGCCATGGAAGCTAAGATGTGCAGAATCAGGCTGATCCGCGACCGGCTACCAATGGGGGATTCCTCTGTGCAAAAGGAAGTGCCTAGAATCAAGATCGTAACTATACGGCCACTCCTTAAAGGTACGGCCGGGGCGGCCGACGAAATCGGTTAGATACAGGTCGTTTGTCGGGGGACATCATCGAACCGCAATCGAGTTTGGGCGACTCACCTATCCGCACAACCCATGTGACGGAACAGGAAGCTGTTGCGACTGCTCAAAGGCCGACGCCAAATGATGCGAACGGGGCCGACCGGCCGGCATCGGTTGGTGCACGCGACCAGCGCACGACCCCTCCGAACGTCAATCACCCGCCCCAGGAGCCTGCGGACATTGCCGCGACGGGCATCACCGATACCGATCTGCTGAGCCTTTTCATGAAGCTGGTCTTCTCAGGACGGCTGGAGAAGATCGGACAGATTGCCGACGCCATCAAACTGCCCCAGCACATCGTGATGGATCTCGCGCACATGGCGACGGAGCGGCAACTCATCTACCCGCTCGGCGCGCAGAAATCGGACAGCATTCTGGAGGTCCGTTACGCCCTGACCGAGGAAGGCAAACGCTGGAGCATCGATGCGCTGCAGAGGTCGGGATACATCGGCCCCGCTCCGGTGACGCTCAAAGAGTTTATCGACCGGGTGAATCTGCAGAAGCCCACCAACGAGCGCGTATCGGCGGACCAGCTGCACGACGCGATCCGGGCCTTGACTATCGATGAAAGCATTGTCGAGCAGGCCGGGCCGGCACTCCACCTGGGCCGGGCGATTCTGCTCTACGGGCCGCCCGGAAACGGCAAGACATCTGTAGCGCTTTGCTTTGCGAACGTCTTCCGCGAGGTGATCCATGTGCCATACGCGGTCAGCGTGGAGGGCCAGATCATCCGCGTCTTCGATCCGCGGATTCATCTCGAGCCCGGCGCTGGAGACAAGAAGAAAGAAAACCCCGAGCTGGAGAGCTTCCGGCGCGAGACGCACGACCGCCGATGGGTCACCTGCCGAAGGCCCTTCGTGATGGCCGGCGGCGAACTGACGCTGGATATGCTGGACCTTCGCTACGACGCCGCTGGGCATTACTACGAAGCTCCGCTGCACATGAAGGCGCTGGGCGGCTGCTTCCTGATTGACGACTTCGGCCGGCAGTTTGTTGCTCCGAGAGACCTTCTGAACCGGTGGATCGTGCCCATGGAAAGCCGGGTGGATTACCTCAAGTTGCGCAATGGGGCCAGCTTTCAAATCCCGTTTGAGGAGATCGTCATTTTTGCAACCAACCTGGATCCGGAGGCCCTGATGGATCCGGCATTCCTGCGCCGAATTCCCTACAAGATCGAAATCGGCGCGCCGAGGGTGGAGCAGTTCCGACGCATTTTCGAGCTCGAATGCGCGCGGCAGGGATTGGCGCTGAGCGAAGAGACGTTCAACTTCATCTTGTACATGATCACGAAAGAAAAGGGCCTGGAACTGGCCGGATTCCAGCCGACATTCATCCTGGACCAGGTGGTGGCGACGTGCCAGTTCCTGGGGAAGGAACCGGAGCTGAAGTCGCCTTACATCGAATATGCGATCAACAATCTGCGAGTGAAGAGCAATCCGGAGCCGCGAACGGAGCGCATCGTGCGGCCGGATGTGCCGGAAGCGCGGCCGGCAGCCTGAGAGTCTACAGGCGCATACGGCCAGTAAGTGAACCCCTAAAAATCATCGGGCTCACCACCGGGATCACATCCCTGTGCCGGAAAAAACCACGGCGATGGTGCGCAGGATGATCTTGAAATCGAGCCAGATGCTCCAATTGTCAATATAGGTGACGTCGAGCGAGACATAGCTGGCAAAAGAGGGATCCTGGCGGCCCTGAACCTGCCAAAGGCCGGTGATGCCGGGGGTCACGTCGAGGCGGCGCAGGTGGTCGAGATCGTACTTGCGCACTTCGCCTGCCAGCGGCGGGCGAGGACCGACGATGCTCATCTCGCCCTGCAGGACATTGAAGAACTGCGGTAGCTCGTCGATCGAATACTTGCGCAGAAAGCGGCCCAGCCGGGTGATCCGCGGATCGTTGGTGATTTTGAAGAGCACGTTATCGCGCTCGTTCATGTCCATGAGTTCGGCGCGGTGCTTTTCGGCGTCGCGGACCATGGTGCGGAATTTGTAGCAGCGAAAGACGACGCCTTTCTTGCCGATGCGCTCGGACCTGTAAAAGACGGGGCCGTGCGAATCGATTTTGATGGCGATTGCGATGGCCAGCAGGAACGGCGAGAGGATTAACAGAACGAGAGCGGAAAACACGGTGTCGAAGACGCGCTTGAAGATGAGTCCGATTTCGGGGACCACGCCGCGATGCAAAGGAATGGTGGGAAACTGGCCGATGTATTCGATGGGGCTGTTCCAGGCCAGGCCGTCATAAAGATCGGGTACGACGCGCAGATCCACGCCATTCGCGCGCGCCTGCTCCAGCACATTTTGGACGATGCCGCGTTCGCATGGGGTGGTGAAAAAGATCTCGTCGATGAACTGTTTGCGGGTGTGCTGGAAGAGAGTTTCGAGATCGCCGACAATGTCGTTCGCAGTCACGCCCTCAGAATGCGTGCAGCCGGGCAAGCCGATGAAGCCCTTGAACGTGTAGCCGAGGTGGCGAATCTTTTCGAGGTGGAGGCGGAGGGCCTGCGCTTCAGATCCGGTTCCGACGATGAGCACATTGCGGGTGTCAAGGCCCCGGTCGAATCGGCGGTAGAGCATGACGCGATAGATGAAGCGGCGAAGGCCCAGGAAGATCGTCACCAGGACGATCGTGTCCAGCACAATCATGCGGGGAATATCGCCGAACTGCACAAGATATAGAGTCCCGGTGAGCAGGAGCCCTGAGGTAAAGCAGGCCTGGGCGCTCATCCGCTGTTCGTGGAGAAAGTTGGTCATGTGCATCGGCGTGTAGAGATGCAGCCGCCGGCTGGTGACAATCAGCACACAGGTAAACCCACAGACCAGCGCCAGCAGAATCCATATCGAACGGCCGTGAAACAGGGTCCCGTGGGCTATTCTTGCAGCGCCTTCCACCGGGGTGGCTCGAAGCTTGTACAACGTAGCCGCCAGCGCCGACAGGAAGACGGTAACCGCGTCCAGCACCATCCATACTTTGGCCGTGCCCCGCGAACCACGCCCGGAGCCTCCCGCGACAGTTGCGTCCCACTCAGCCGATGCGGCCAAACTGGAGGACAGCCTTTGCCAGAAATCAGAACTCGCCATACAAGATACGCAGACCTCAAACCTTCTGAAGTGCCTGGACTACGGGCGGCTGGGGTTGACAGGCAACGCAAGTGAAGCAAGTTTCACGTAAAGCACGATTTGGTGCCGGCAGTTTCTTTGTTTGTGTGAGAGAGTCTGCCCCTCTTGCGATTGACACGCCTGAGCGCACTGAGTTGCGCAGGGCGCCGTGACATGTTCCTGTGACTATGAAGCGGCATGGCAACGAAAGGCTCTGGAACCCTTGAGCCGCAGGAAAGACACACGGGCGGTTATCTGCATCTGGAAACGAATACGAAAGAAAGGTGTTCCGGGAAAACATTTCGTTCCAAGTTAGGCCCGGAATGAGCGATGGGACGCTTTTTCTAAGTTGAGGTGCAAGTAAATCAACGGAATGACTGCGAACGTTTGTATCCGGAGGCGTTGATACCCCTGCATCTTCCACTTCTCGCCGAATTCGACGCAAAGTTGAGTGCAATCGATTCACTCCAGCTTGGCCCAGTGGGGGAAGGTTAGCAAGAGAAATCATACTGCTGAGGGATTACGGGCGAATGCAACAAACTGATTACCCCTACGTGCTACAAGCCAGTGAACCCATTCTACAGCGGGGGCACCGGAATTCATAACTCTTTTAACGCGGGGGCAATACGTAGGCGTCCAAACTTAGGAACCTGCCAATCGCGGGGTCGGGCGACTTAAGAAAGGCACTAAGGGGGCCGAAGAATTGCGCCCTGCCCTGGTGCAAAAAGAGCACCGTATCGGCGAGCTTCTCAGCAAAACGGGTATCGTGCGTAACCACGATGCTGGTGAATCCGAGCTGGTGCTTGAGGCGCTGGATGAGGCTGCCGAGGCGGCGGGCAATGATGGGATCGACCATCGTGGTGGGCTCGTCATAGAGCACGATTTCAGGCTGCGCGGCCAGGGCGCGAGCCATGGCTACGGCACGCTTGCGCCCCGTGGAAAGGCTTGCGGGGAGGACATCGACCACATCCTCGGCACCCACCAGTCCGATCAGCCGGTCGACGATCAGATCGACCTGGTCATCGGCAAGTCCACCCTTCTCGCGCAATGGAAAGGCGACATTCTCGCGCACGCTGAGCGAATCGAAAAGTGCCCCATTTTGAAACACCATGGTGATGCGCTTGCGAACGACGCGCAAACCCTCCTCGTCGAGATGAGCGATTTCCTGGCCTTCGACGCGGATCGATCCGGAGTCGGGCTTGAGAAAGCCCATGAGCAGACGCAGGGCAACCGACTTGCCGACGCCGCTGCGGCCGAGAATGCAAAGGGTTTGGCCGCGATTGACGGAGAAGCTGACATTTTCCAGCACTGACCTGCCGTCAAAAGAGATCGAGACGTCGTCGAAGACGATGACGGGCTCGGATGCCGCCGCATTCGCAGGCGCGGCACGCCCAGCTTCTGTGCCGTCGGGTTTTGCGAGCGCTTCCAGCTCCGCTTCGAGCGGCTTCAGAGGCTCGGGATCGGCGGGCGACTCGAACGGCGCCATGCACTCAGCTTACGCGATTGCGCGCCACAACCGCCTCGGCGTGTTGAAGGTTCTCGGGAGTATTCACGTTGAGAAACCAGTGAACCGGAAGCAGGCCGAGAGGATATACAACCTGCCCGGATTGAGCCAGAAGCTCAACGGCGAGGATGCTGATGGATTGGCCGAAGACGGCCGCCGCAGCCTGGAATGCAGCAAAGCAGCCTGAACGGTCGGACCGAAGTTCGTTTTCGAGAGCGGGCAGGATGGAACGGTGAAGGATGGCGGGGAAGGTTTCGGCAAAGCCGTTCACCGAGGGAACGGTGACGGCATGGCCGGTGATTCGCGCGTGCTGGAGAAGATAGACGATGAGCGATGACGGCAGAAGCGGGAGATCGACCGGAAGAAAGACTGCGTAGCTTGCGGTCGTGGAGGCCAGTGCTGCGCAAACGCCCGCGAGCGGGCCTCGGCCGGGTTCAAGATCTTCGACCACCGGCGCGAAGGCGGCAAGAGAGGCGAGCACAGACGGATTGGCTCCCGCGATCGATGCGGAAAGGCCGGCTTCATGAAGCGTGGCAAGGACATGCTCGATCAAAGGCCGGCGGTCAAACGCCAGAAGGGCCTTGTCGCGGCCCATTCGGGTGGACTGGCCGCCGGCGAGAACGAAACCGGCGGCGTCGCAGATTGGGGCGGCGGGCTCGCGTGGCGCGTCCGGCATACTCAGCGGCCCACTTCCTCCAGGAAGCGGATGACGGATTGAATGCCCAGCTCAAAGTTCTTCAGGTTGAACTTCTCGTTGGGAGCGTGGAGGTTGTCGTCGGGCAGCCCGAAGCCCATCATCACGCTAGGTAGGCCGAGATGGCGATCGAAGTCGCCGACGATGGGAATGGAGCCGCCGGAGCGGATGAATACTGTGTCCTTGCCCCACACTTCGTGCAGGGCACGCGTCGCCGCCTGAATGTAGCGGTTATTCACCGGGATCAGGCAAGCATCTCCCGAGTGGATGAGGCGAACGTCGACGTCGACGCCTGCGGGAGCGATCTTTTCCACGTAGCTCTTGTAGAGCGCAAAAGCTTTGGCGGGGGTCATGTTGGGGACCAGGCGCATGGAGACCTTGGCGGTGGCCTTGGCGGGGATGACGGTCTTGGCGCCGGCGCCGATGAATCCGCCGGGGATGCCGTGAACATCGAGCGTGGGCCGTGCCCAGGTGCGTTCAAGCACGCTGTATCCTGTTTCGCCGACGAGCTGCTTTGAACCGACTTCGTTCTTGCGGTACTCCTCTTCGTCGAATGGCAGGCTGCGCCAGGCGGCAAGTTCCTCGGCGCTGGGCGCGACGACATCGTCGTAAAAACCTGGGATGAGGATGTGACCGTTCTCATCCTTGAGTTTGGCAAGGATGTGCGCCAGCGAGACGAAGGGATTGGGCGCTGCGCCGCCATACATACCGGAGTGGAGATCGCTTTTTGCGCCTCGGACTTCGAGTTCGGTGTAGATCATGCCGCGGAGGCCGACGCAGAGAGTGGGCAGGCCGGGCGCGAAAAGTTCGGTATCGGAGACGAGCGCGAAATCGGCCTTGAGATCGGCGGGCTTTGATGCGACATAGCTCGCAATTCCCTCCCCTCCCACTTCCTCTTCGCCTTCAAACAGAACGCGAACATTCAAAGGCAGCGCCTTGTTGGCGGCCATCAGCGACTCAAGCGCCTTAACCTGCGCCACCACCTGGCCTTTGTCGTCGACCGCGCCGCGTGCGTAAATGTTGCCGTTGCGTTCCGTAGGCTCGAAGGGCGGAGAGAGCCACTCGTCGAGCGGATCGGGCGGCTGAACATCATAGTGGCCGTAGATGAGCACGGTGGGCTTGCCGGCGGCGTGCAGCCAATCGGCGTAGACCAGCGGATGGCCTTCAGTTTCGATAAGGCGAGCGTGCTCCATCCCGATGCGCTTGAGCTCGGCGAGGAGTGTTTCGGCGGCTTTGCGGCAGTCGCCCTTGTGCTCGGGCAGCGTGGAGATGGACGGAATGCGCAGGAGGGCCTTCAATTCATCGAGAAAACGGGGATGGTTCTGACGGGCATAAGCGATCGCGGAAGAAGACATGGAATTGCTCCCTTCAAGGAAAACGGACAGATGAGAGTATAGACCTGCAAGGCGGCATGAAGTACCATCCCGGCGGGAACGGCTGCGCCCTATCCGCAGAACCCGTCTGCTGGCAGTAAAATGGCTGGCAAATCCACCCAGCAAGTCCGATAGGGGGCCAAATGCCGACTCGAAAGAGAGGTGCGTTGTGGAGCGTGGCGCTGATCGTGCTGTTGGCGATTGCGGCCGGGGCGAAACTTTCGGCGGGCCAGAACGGCGCCGAGACTCCGGTTCCTGAGATTCCCGTGATCAATAAATCATGGCCCGACGTCAACCTCAACGTCGTTGTGCTCGACAAGCACGGGGTCCCGCAACAGGTCGACGAACACCAGTTTCAGCTCTTCGAAGACGGCGCCGAGCGGCCGCTGCGCTTTCGCGGTTCGCCGGACTCTCCGGTTTCGCTTGCCCTCATCATCGATTCTTCCGGCTCGATTTTCAAGCGGAAGCCGGCGATCGTCGCCGCTGTCACCGCGATCGTCAAGGCGCTTCCGCCCGACAGCGAAGTCATGGCCGTTCTATTCGCGGACCAGTCCTTTCTGGATCTTCCCTTTACCCCGGTTTCCAAAGTCGACTTCTCGTTTCTCGACCGGCTGCAGGCTTGGGGCGGCACGACGCTCTACGATACCGTTTTCGCAACGGAGAGGCATTTCGTCGCCCACGCAAAGTATGTGCGAAGGGCCATGGTGATTTTGAGCGATGGCGAAGACAATGCTTCGCACGTTTCAAGAGGAACAGCTTTTGGGGCGATGGAACAGCCTGGCGCGCCGGTGGTCTATGCGTGTCCACCTTCCAAAGCACGATTCATGCAAAATGAAACGATGGCAGGGCTCATCAATATGAAGTTTCTGGCCAAGGAGGGCGGCGGCATCGATTTCAATCTCGATCCCGACCCCGCATCCACGGCTGCCCAGATCGCAGCCGCCATTCGCAGCCAATACGTGTTGCAATTTACCGCGGCCGACCCGGCGCGCGACGGCAAGAAGCATAAGCTGGTGCTCCGGCTCCCGATCAAGGACGTCGAGATTCACGCGATTCCTGAGTATTTCGCTCCGGCCAAGTAAAGATCGATCGCGAGCGAGGCCGGCATCAACCTCGACTGACGATTCGCCGCCGCGCCACGCATCCCTAAAGTTGGTCAGAAGCCCCCGGTTGTGCATCCTGATGCCGTCGCTCGAGAGCCGCCGCCCACGGAAGTAACGCCCCTGCCGCCCGCTTCGTGGCCCAATGTCACTGCGAAAAGGTAAGCTATTAGGGTGTACGAAAGGCCTCTATGCAGAGCGGCGTAAAGGTTTTGATCGCAGAAGACGAGCCGAATGCGCTGGCTGGCCTGGCGGAGCTGATCTCCGGATGGGGATACCGGACGGAGACCGCGCGCGACGGCTTGGAGGCCTGGGAAAAGGCGAGGGCGTGGGACCCGGCCATCGTGGTGACGGACCTGAAGATGCCGCGGATGGACGGCATGGGCCTGCTGGCAAAGCTGGCCGAAGGAGCCGAAGGGTTGAGCGCCAACATGGCGGTGGTCGTACTCACCGCGATGGGCTCGATCCAGTTGGCCGTGGACGCCATGAAACTGGGCGCGTACGACTTTCTGCAGAAGCCTGTGGACTCCACGCGGCTGAGGACCATCCTGGCCAATGCAACGCGACAACTGGAGACGACGATCGAGCTCGAGGTGGCGCGGCGGCGTCTGCGAGAGTCGGGCGTGCTGGGCGCGCTGGTGGGCAGCTCGCGGGAAATGCGCGAGATCTTCCGGCTGATCGAGCAGATCGCTCCGTCGAATGTGCCGGTGCTGATTACGGGCGAAAGCGGGACGGGCAAAGAGTTGGTGGCGCGCACCCTGCACGACCTGAGCCCGCGAAAGGCGCGGCCTTTCGTCGCGGTGAACTGCGCGGCAATTCCCGAGACACTGATCGAGAGCGAGATCTTCGGCCACGAGAAAGGCGCCTTTACAGGAGCCACGGAGCGCAGAGCGGGGTGCTTCGAGCTGGCTTCTGGCGGCACGCTGCTGCTGGACGAGATCGGCGAGATGCCATCAGGAACGCAGGCCAAGCTCCTGCGCGTTATAGAGGAGCGGAAGTTCAGGCGGCTGGGCGCACGCAATGAGATGGACACGGACGTGCGTGTGCTGGCGGCAACGAATCGCGACCCGCAATCGGCCGTGGCGGAGGGTCACCTGCGCAACGATCTTTATTACCGGCTGAATGTGTTCAACATTCATATGCCGCCGCTGCGCGAACATATGGACGACCTGGCGCCCATGGTGGAAGCCATGGTGAACGAGATGAACGAGAAGCACGGGCGCAAGGTAAGCGGCATAGCGCCCTCGATGCTGGACCGGCTGATGGCGTATACGTGGCCGGGAAACGCGCGCGAGCTGCGCAACACCATCGAGCGGGCGGTTATTCTTTGCCCCAATGGCGCACCGCTCGATGCAGGACACCTGCCGCAGGGATTCGGCAGAGACCAGGCGGCGAGCGCACCGGCCTCGGACGGCACGACGATCACGGTGCGCGTGGGAGCGACGGTAGACGAGGCGGAACGGCTGCTGATCCTGCGCACGCTTGAGGCCACCGGACAAAACAAAACGCGAGCGGCAGAGATCCTGGGCGTGAGCCTGAAGACCCTGCACAACAAGCTGAAGGAGTACAACCGGGAGCGGCAGGAAGCGAAAACATAAGAGAGCCTTGGAGGTCCGCGTCGCGTTAGGGCACGACTTCAGCCGTGCCGATGCCGCAAGGCGCATGTTGGCAGCTCCTTTTTCGGGTTTTGGCGCGGCAGCGGCCGCTTTCCTTCCGTGGCATGTTGTGGAGAAGTTCTGATCCATGGGCCTGAAAACCAAACTCGTGCTGGCTATAACGGCCTTGGTGTTCCTGATCGCCGGGGTGGTTTCGCTGGTGTACGTGCATCAACTGGTGAAAGCCGCGGTGCTGGAAACCTACGATACCAACCTGATGGTTGCCGACCAGGTGCGGTATGCGCTGCAAAACGCGCTGGAAGCCGGCCTGAAGAATCGCACGGTGGATCCCAACAACCCGGGCCAGTTGCGCGATCTGGTGGCGGAGACCGTCCAAAACGATCCGACACTACGGGCGGCGCTGACCTCGGTCATCCGCTACTCGTCGACCGTGTACGACGTGAATATCGGCGACAGCCAGGGAGAAGTGCTTTTGAGCACGAATCCCGCCAGCGAGGGCAAGCCGCTGCCCTCACGCCCCAATTACGACCAACTGCGCAAGGCTGGGCCCTCGCGAATGATGATGCAGGTCTTCGGCGAGCCCAAGGTCCTAGATATCGTTGCGACGCTCGAAAACAACGACAAGCTCTTCGCGACAGTCCACGTGGGAGTTCATACCTCGCTGCTGCGCGCGGTTTACGAGCCGGTTCTGACGAAGGCGCTGTGGCTCATGAGCTTCGCGCTGATTGCCGCGCTGGTGGCGGCTTTTCTGCTGAGCAACCTGGCGCTGCGGCCCATGACGCAAATCAGCCGGCAGCTGGACCGCCTGACTGCGGCCGGAGGCGCCGCGGTTGAGGACGAAGCCGCGAAAAAACAGGATGTGGCAGCGCAAGTCTCCACCAAGATCGAGAAAATCGGCAAGCGCATGCGCAACGTGGAGGAGATTTATTCCGCATTGCGCGAGAATCTCGACCAGATTCTGGGCAATTTGCAGGACGGGCTTTTGCTTTTTACCGAGGACCGGCGCGCGGTGCTTGTTTCAGAAGCCGCGCGGCGATTTCTGCAGATCGATCGCGAAAACATTCTGGGCCTGCATGCCAGCGAAATTTTCACCGAAACGACGGTGCTTGGACGGGCGCTGCGCGAGGCGATCGATGTCGGCAGGAACATGGAGAAAGAGGAGTTTCGCACCGAAGCCGGCCGGCGCATCCAGGCCTCAGTGGACTTTATCCTCGACGCGGAGTCGCACCGTGGCCTGGGCGCGCTGGTGACGCTGCACGATATGGAGTCGGCGGCGGAGATCGAGTCGGAGCTTGAGCTTTCGCGCCGCATGTCGGCGATCGGACGCCTCACCTCGGGCGTCGGCCACGAAGTGAAGAACCCGATCAATGCAATCGTGGTGCACCTGGAATTGCTCAAGGCGAAGCTGGGCGATGCAGAAGGGCCGGCGGCAAAGCACCTGGACGTGATCGACACGGAGATTCGGCGGCTGGACCGCGTGGTGCAAACGCTGGTGGACTTTTCGCGGCCCGTGGAACTGCGGCTGCGCGAGCAGGACCTGCGACCGGTGATCGGCGATGTGCTGGCCCTGGCCGCCGACGAGCTGACGATGCGCCGAGTCACCCTGATCAGCCGGATCTCTTCAGAGCCGCTGATCGCCAACGTAGATGCCGACCTGCTGAAACAGGCAGCGCTGAACGTGATCCAAAACGGCGCACAGGCCATGCCCAACGGCGGGCGGCTGGAGGTGATTCTCGAAGAAGAACACGATCGCGCCGGGAATCCAGCCCAGGCGAGGCCGAGAGGAGCGGCCGGGAGCGCAAACACGGCAGCGCATGCGGCGGTGCTGCGCGTTGCCGATGAAGGGATTGGCATTCCGGACGAAATTCGCGACAAGATTTTCGATTTGTACTTTACGACCAAGATTGGCGGCAGCGGGATTGGGCTGGCCATGACTTACCGGATCCTGCAACTTCATCACGGGAGTATCGACGTACAATCAAGGGAGCGCCGCGGCACGGAATTCCGGCTGCGAATTCCACTCGCTGCCGCGGATAGGGGACGCCGGAATCTGCAACCGGCGGGTGTGCAAGAGGAAAAGGGGTTGGGGAAATGAGGTCACCTGCCAAGTGCGCTGCGTGGCTGATGCCGCTATTCTTGCTTACCGGCTGCATCCCTCTGCCCTTTCACAGGAACCAGCCGCCGCTGGTCCTGGCGCCGCCATTGCTGCCGACCCAGAATATTGAACTCGCCGTCATCGAGCTGCCGCCTTCGGAAAGGCTGATTCCGGGCCGGCCTCTCTACAACATGAGGGTTCACGACGAAACCATCAAACCGCCCATGAGACACCGAAAACCGGCGCCCCCGCAGGAAGTGGTGGTCATGCCCGAGGTGCCCCCTGCTCCAGGACCTGAGGTAAGTATCATCGGTCAACTTTCTTCGGGCGACCCCGTGAGCTATCGGCAGTCGACCGAGCAGGCGATCGCGTCGATTGAGCGCGGGGTCAACAGCATCAATCGCGGGCTGAGCGATTCCGATCAAAAGACGGCCGACCAGATCCGCGAGTTCCTGAAAGAGGCCCGGACGGCTCTCGCGTCAGGGGACGTGGACGGCGCGCACACGCTGGCGGCCAAGGCGCAGGTTCTGCTGAACGAGTTGGTTAAATAAAGGCCGGGACGCGCAGGCGCCGTGCTTCTACAATTCACCCCAACTCAGCTTGCTGCGCAGCGCCTCGAAGAATCCGCTGTCGCTGAGGCGGACGAGCTTGACGGTATGGCTCGACCGGCAGCACCGTACCTCGTCGCCGCGACATAATTCCAAACCCTGTTGGCCGTCGATGGTGAGCAGCGCGACGTTAGGAACGCCCTCAACGCGGACTGTAAGAGATGCGTCGCCGCGCACAACGATGGGGCGCAGCGTGAGCAGGTGAGGACAGATGGGCGTCACCACCATGGCGTCGACATCCGGGGTGAGGATGGGTCCGTTGGCCGCCAGCGTGTAGGCAGTTGAACCCGTGGGAGTGGATACGATGACGCCGTCTGCGCGGAAGCGCGCCACGCTCCTGCCGTCAAGCTCGACGGCAAATTCGCCCATGCGCGCGATGTCGCCCTTGGAGACGACGATCTCGTTGAGCGCATCGAAACTTGCGGCTTCGGCTCCGTCGCGCCACAGGATTGCGTGGAGCATGGCGCGCTCATCGAGGCTATGGCATCCCGAGCACCAGTTTTCGAGCGTGGCGTACAGGTCGGCGAGGCGAACCTCGGTCAGGAATCCGAGAAAGCCGAGATTCACGCTGAGGATGGGCGTGCCGAATTTGGCAAAGATGCGCGCAGCGGCAAGCAAAGTGCCGTCGCCGCCAAGAACGATGACCAGTTCCGGCGAGCGCGCGGGAAGCTCGGCGCGGGGCAAGGACGACGCGGCGTCGGTGTACGAGCCCCCCTCGCGGTCGAGCACGGGATCGTAGCCATGCCCGCGCAGCCATGCCACCAGTTCCGGCAGGAGCCGCTTGAGCTCTTCCCGGTTCGGCTTGCAAACGATG
Source organism: Occallatibacter sp. (assembly GCA_050010795.1). Classification (GTDB taxonomy): domain Bacteria; phylum Acidobacteriota; class Terriglobia; order Terriglobales; family Acidobacteriaceae; genus Telmatobacter. The sequence goes on along the minus strand of JBEKKI010000008.1, from coordinate 24,817 downwards.
GCAACGCTCTTCATGCGGATTCAGTGTAATGGATTGGAGCGGACCCGAACTGTGCTTCCCCTGCCAGGCTTGTTAACTCCGTTTCGCAAACAGCAGAAATTCTTTGTTGCCCTCAACGCCGGTGATGGGCGACGGAATCGATTCGACGACGGTCCAGCCCAGCGAACGCAGGCAATCGGCGACCTTATCGACCGCTAATTCGTGCGCGGCCGGGTCGCGCACGATGCCGCCCTTCCCCACATGCGCGCGGCCGGCTTCGAATTGAGGCTTGACGAGCACGATGGCCTCTTGAAGCGTGGGCGCGGCGGCAACGACGGCGGGAAGCACGAGCGTAGCCGAGATAAAGGAAACGTCGACGACAAGGAATGTTTTTCTCTGGGCCTGGTCGGGCGCCGTCAAAGATCCAGGCTCGAGCAGGCGGGCGTTTGTTCGCTCCAAGAGACGGACGCGCGGATCATTGCGTAATTTGATTGCAATCTGGCCGAAGCCGGTATCGATAGCGGTGACGTGCGCGGCGCCGTGCTGCAGCAGGCAGTCGGTGAATCCCCCGGTGGATGCTCCCACGTCAAGGCAGGCTCGGCCCGTAATGTCGATCTTCCAGTGTTCAAGAGCTGCGGCCAACTTCAGCCCGCCACGGCTTACGTAGGGAAGATCCTGGCCGAGCAAGCGGATGGGAGAATCGGCCGGGACGGAAGTTCCGGGCTTGTCGATCTTCTGCTCGCGGACAAGGACGCGCCCGGCAAGAATCAGCGCCCGAGCGCGCTCGCGGCTGGCGGCAAGGCTGCGATCGACGAGGAGCACGTCGAGCCTCGCTCTTTCAGGCCGTGTTTTTTTGGGGCGCGTTTTTTCAGCGCTCCTATCTTCGTTCGGCGCAGCCAAGTGGGAACACTCTCCGCTTTGAATGTATAAGGATTGGCCGGACCCGCGTTCCGCATCGCCGGGAAAATATCCACTTGCTGACCTAAGGGCGCTATCCGTTCCCCGCGGAAACAGGCTGACGTTGCGTATGATCTGGCGAAGCGGCCTTCTTCTTCGGAATGCCGTGCTGATGGCAGTCAGTGCATTTGACCCAGTGAATGTTGTGTGCGCTCGTGGTGCTGGCGAAGGTCGTGTCCATCTTCTCGACGTCGAGACCGCAATGGGACATCTGCGGGTGGCAGGTCTTGCAGGAGGCGCGCGCGTTCTCGTTATGTCCGTCGTGGCATGAGAAACAGCTCAGGCCCTCGTGGACGCCCATCGGCGTGCGATCGTCGCCGGAACCCGCCTGCATCCCCCAGGAATTCGCCGCCGCGACAGACCCTGCGTCGGGCACTCGCGGGGCATGGCATTGGTAGCAGACTCCCTGCCGCGGGTCCGGGCTCACGTGAAGTGCGCCAGGACCGTCGTAGAGCTGCGGAATGGGGAGGCTGACCGCTGCAAAGTGCAAACTCTCGCGCCGGTCGTAGAAGGCAAGCGAAGCAGGGACGGCTAAGCCTGCCACCGAGATGCGCTCGACTGGCCTTGTCTCGGTGGCGCCTTCGTGATGGATCCAGTGGCAGGTCTCGCAGGGCATAGTGGACTGATCGACAAGATCCGCGCGAACCAGGCGCCATGGGCCGATAGTGTTCAGCGGCTGCACCAGGTCGCGAATCGATCCGGCGAAGTACATGCCGTGGCAGCGAAGGCAATCCTCCATCAGGAGGTGTTCGGAGTTCTGCGTGCGATTGGTGAAGATCCGCGCATAGGTAGCGCTGTGCGGACCCGCCTGCCATGCGGCGTACTCCTGCTGGTGGCAATTGCGGCAGTCCGCGGTCATCGCTTGGACATCGACCTCGCGCAGCCGGATATTCTCAGGCCAGGTGCGCGTGAGGTGCACCCATGTATGCCTCAGCTTGGTGCGTAAGCTTGCGTCGTGGCACTCCACGCAGCCCATCGCGCGATGCGGCGAATCGTGCGCCTCGATCACGTAGGACTTCATCTCATGACAGCTTGCGCAACCCTGGCCATGTTCCGACGAGTAGTAAACCGATGCGCCATAAACGCCGCCCAATGCAAGCAGGGCCACCGAGCCGGCGGTGATCGCGATCCACTTGAGCATTCGCTTCATGACCGGAAACCCGTACCATTCCAGTTGCGAACCAGCGCAGCAGAGGCCAGGTACGCGATGGCCATGATGGTCAGCGCCGGATTGAAGCCTCCATTCGTCACCTGTATGCTTGAATCGATCACGAATACGTTGTCCACGTCGTGAACGCGGCAGTCGCGGTCCACAACTGAGGATTTCGGATCGTTGCCCATTCGGCAGGTTCCGGCCTGGTGCTGACCCGCGGAAACGATCGTGGGCTTCCCGGCGAAGCGATTCGTGCTTGTGGCTCCGGCCTCCTTGAGCCAGGCTTCGGCGCGCTGGGCCTGCACCTCGCCAACCTCAAAGGTGTCTGGATGCACGTTGCCGGAGATGCGCGCCACGGGCATTCCCCACTTGTCTTTCACCGATGGATCGAGAGCGACCCGGGCATCGGCCGTGGGAATCTGCTGGGTTGGCCCGAAAATCATGATGTTGCGTTTGAAGAAGGTACGCATGGCCTTCTTGTGCCCTAATCCCCATCGCGGCGTGTCGAGAGGCAGGCGATCGATCATTTGAACAGGCAGGCGGATGAATTCATTGGCCAACAGGCCCCCGCCGCAAAGGCCGGGAGTGCCGTGGTTGTAGTCGGTAATGGCGATGCTGGCTCCGGGGCCCACATCGTCGTAGGTGTCGAAGTCGAAGAATCCGATCGCGCCGGTGTAGTGATGGCCCTGCAAGTTCCGACCGACCTGATCGTAGCGATTCCCGATCCCATTAGGGAAAAGCCGGCTTTTTGAATTCAGCAGCAGGCGCGCCGACTCAATGGCGCACGCAGAAACCACCACGAAATCGCAAGGCTGTTCCTGCAGATGTCCGCGGCTGTCGAAGTAGGCCACAGCGCGTGCGCGGCCACGATCGTCGGTGAGGATTTCCTTGGCCATGCATTCGGTGCGGATTTCGCAGTTGCCGGTCGCCAGCGCGATGGGGATCACGGTATTTTGAGAGCCGTTTTTTGCATCCACCTCGCAGGCAAAGCCGACGCACCAGCGGCAACGCATGCAGGGTCCGCGGCCGTTATAGGGAACACTATTTCGAGCCATGGGAATGTGGAACGGGTGCAGACCGAGGCGCTTGGCTGCCGGCCAGAGGATTTCAAACTCGCGATTGGGCGGCAGCGGCGGCATGGGCAGAGGACGGCGGCGCGGACCATGAAACGGGGTGCCCGAGCAGTCGCCTGAAACACCAATCTCGTATTCCGCTTTGTCGTAGAAGGGCTCGAGATCGTCGTACGAGATGGGCCAGTCCTCAAGCGAGCTGCCGGGCGGCGCGCCATAGATGGAACGCATGCGAAAGTCCTGCGGCAGATAGCGCCAAGCCATGGCTCCATAGCTCAGCGTTCCGCCGCCCACGCAGGCGGCGTTGTTCTGGTAGCCGCCTTCGCTCGGCAAATACGTGTGCGCAGCACCTGTGGGATCGACCAGGACGCGCGGATTGCCGTCATCTTCCGGCCCAAAGGCGTTGCCCAGCACAGTGGTGCGCTGGTTGCGCAGATCATCCTTGCGGCAATCGTTGGAGGTAAACCAGGGGCCGCGTTCGAGCAGCACAACGCGCAGGCCGGCAGACGACAGCTCCTTGGCCACGATGCCGCCTGCTGCGCCCGCTCCCACCACTACCGCGTTCACCCGCTTCATAAGGGCGAGTTCTTTCTCGGATTGTCCTGGGCGCGGCCGAGTAGCGGCGGCTCAGCCATGCCCAACATGCGCCAGCTGACAGCATCGCGATTGCCGCCGTGGCGCGGCGGGCCGTAGTAACCGTCGAGTGTATGGTCGCGCACGAGCTCGAAGAAAGCTCGATCCTGTTGCTCGATCGCGCTGATGACCTCAAATTGCTGGGATGACGCCAGCGCAGCAAACTCACGGCCAAAACTGCGCCTGCTCAGCGCATCGGCCCGCTCAAGCCCTTCTTGGTATGCGCTCCTAAAGCGGCGAAAATGACGCACGAGCTGCCGGTCGATAAAGGTGGGTACCCCGGCCTGCGAGGCTCCTGGGAACTCATCGGCGGGAATGATCTGGTCGCAGATCGCGGTTAGAGTTCTGGCTTGCTCATCGGTGAAGAACTCCCAGTCTCCCTGCCTGCGGCCATTGCAGCCGATGGCGACACCCGCACTCCCCAAGGCCCCAGCTGCCACAAATTGCCGCCGCGTAAGGCCGGCGGCTTTCCCTCTCGATGGCATCGGCAAAATTCCTCGCCATCCACTCTAAACCTGAGGATGCATAGTGAATCCTCTATCTCTTGGGAAGTTCAGCGACGCGCTGCTTGACCTGAGAGGGCACTGCACGCAGCAGATGCAGCGGAGCAACGTCACACAGCCAAAAGGGCCATCCCACGCGGGGAATGGCCCTTTTGAACGCTTTCAGCCTCAATGCAACGCGACAAACTAAGGAACAGCCTGGCACTCGGCGAGCGTGTAGCCGGCGCCGTACTTGGCCACCATGCCCGACGGCGACAGGTTGCACGGCTGGCCGTAGCCGGGCACACGGCTGCTGTAGTTGTTGTTTCCGCTGTTGCCGTTCTGCGTGGTCGTGCGCACATCCACCACCTTGCCCTCCAACAGGACCGTCGTGTCAATCAAGTCGGTCACCGTCGGAGTCGAACCAACGATCGTGATGTAGGGGCTGTCGGGCGAGGCCACGTAGATCTTTGAGTACTCGGAATTCTGCGTATTGACCACAGTGCGCGGATGGCCGACCACGGTGAGCGTCTTTTCCACCGTGTACGTGTTCAGGTTGACCACGGTCACGGTGCCGTTGCCCGTACCGCTGTCGTCGTTCTGATTGGCCGTGTAGGCCTTGCTGCCGTCGGCAAGTACAGTCACGCTGGCCGGATTCGGCGTGGCCGTGTTGCCAACCGGAATGGTGGTAACAGTGCCGAAACCGCCCGTGATGGCGCCGCACGCCGCGTAGGTCGTGCAATTGCTGTTGGTGTATGTATTCGAGTCGTTGCCGTACTGATCCAACGGCACGTTGATGACGCTGACCGATCCGCCATCGTAGTTGGCCACCACGAGCTGCTGCGTTGCCACGTTGTATTCCGCATAGACGGGCCCCGAGCCCGCGGGAAGCTGAATGGTGGGATGGCAGGTGACCCATTGCCCGCTTTGATTCTGGAACGGCGTACACGCATCGGGCGTGTTGTTCCTGCTGTTGATCACCGTGATGGTATCGTCTCCTCGGTTGAGCACAAACAGCCGCTGCAGGTCGGAAGTTTGCACCGCGTAAACGGGGCACTTGCCTGCCGGGATGGCGGGGTCGGTGGTGCTGCTGCTGATCTCAATCGGTGTGGCCACGCCCGTTGGAGCCGTTCGGGGCGAGAGGTTGCAGGTCAGGGGCGCGCTATCCGGGACGTTCTGGCTGAGCACGTACTCGCGCTGGCCGGACGTGGTTGCAGTGCCGGCGACCATCACGGGCATGGTGGCGGGGCTTCCGGCCGTGGCCACCGGAATAGCGAGTTTGAAGGCCTGGGGCGAGCCTGAAAAGAGGTCGACAACATCACCGCTGAGGTCGGTTGCCCATAGGCCGCCGGACGGCGTCATCAAATTGACGGGCTGCGCCGTGGGCGGCAGCGTGGATTCGGACACGTTCTTTGCCTGCAGTGTGGTGGAGATGGCGAAATTGGACATGGTGCCATCGCTGTTGATGGTGTAGCCCGTGCTGCCAAATGAGTCGATCGTGAACACGGTGGGCCCGGGACCGATGGGAGCTTCGGTCAGGATGGAGTCGCCCGAGTAATCGATGAGTGTGACTACCCCGGGCGTTAAGGTCCCCGTTGACGAAACCGCGATCGCGTATGAGGTTGGTTGCGGCGGTGGGCCATTGGTCCCGATCGGCGTCACTACCGGCCTATAATTATCGCCACAACCCCCAATAAGAGCTGCAAGTACGAGCGCTGCTCCTGCCTGCGCGAAGAGCACACGCGACGTGCATGACTTCTTAAGAAAAAGCCTCATTTCTAATCTTTCCTGCTTCCTTGGTGATTGTAAATCACGAGAGCGGGCTCGGGCGGGAGCCAAGGGGCTCTGCGATGTGCGACGCAGGCAGAGGATTTTTGTCATACGCTGACCCGCCGGCGGCGGCGCTTTCTCGAGGCCCGGTGAGCAGTTACGATGAGGCGTGGCTCAAGAGAAGCTGGCCTGGCAATCGAAGGTGGTGTTGCTCGCGGTACTGCCATTCGCGGGCACGAACGCGCTGCTTGCCTGTTTCGGGTGGGCGCCTGAATCGATGGCCGTGGTGATCTGGGCCGTGGGGTTGAGCGCCCTGCTGGGGCTGGTGACCTGGAAGCTGCGTGCGGCGACACCCGCGGCAGCGTCAACCGGCGCACTCATCACCGCGAGCCTGATGCTTTCGACCTTCGAGTTCCCCTACGAACCGTTGCACACGGCGCTGACTCCCACACTGGCGGTTGCGGTGCTGGCCTTCGCCGCCACGCGCGCCGGCCAGCAGAAAAAAGAGCGGCTTGGCACCGCTGAAGCCCGGCGGGGACGTTCGGCTTCGCAGGTAGCGGCGAACCTGGGCATGGCGGCGCTGGTGGCAAGCGAACCGGTGCGGTTGTGGCTCATCGATAGCCGATGGCTTCCGACCGCGGCCCACACGGGCCACTTGTTGGACGCACTGGCGCTGGCAGCGCTGGCCGAGGCCGCGGCAGATACGGTTTCTTCTGAGATCGGGCAGGTGCTGGGTGGACGGCCGCGCATGATCACTACCCTGCGCGCAGTGGAACCAGGCAGGAATGGCGCCGTGAGCGCGGCCGGCACATTGGCCGGGGCGATGGCCGCGGCGGCCGTTGCCGGCCTGGGATGCTGGGCGTTGCTCAGCGATTGGCGGCTCTTCGTGCTGAGTTCCGCGGGCGCGGTCTTCGGGTTTCTCTTCGACAGCGTGCTCGGAGCGACGCTCGAGGAGGGCGGCCTGCTGAATAACGATGCGGTGAACTTTCTTGCGACGGCTGGCGCAGCGGGATTTGCGCTCTTCTTGATGGTGCTGTGGCCTCACCTCGGAGCGGGATAGCCAAACCTGTTATTGCTGACTCGCTGGCCTGCCGACTTGCCGCTCGCTGCCTTACTAACTCCGCTAGCCCCGCTAACTCCGCTTTCTCAGCTCCCTCGGTCCCTTGTTCCCTGTCTCTCAATGTAGATGCATCCGCCAGAACGTGTAGCTGAGGATTTCGTGCGCGATGCGCTCGGCCTCGAGCGTCTTGTCTACGACGGCTGGGCGCGGGCGCGGCGAAGTGAGCACATCGAGGCCCTCGGCGGCACAGATGGCGTGAATGCGGAACATATGCGTATCGTCGCTGACCACGACAAGGCGATGCAGCCCGTTGGCGCGGGCGATGACGGCGATGCGGCGCGCCGACTCCTCGGTGTTTCGGCTTTCGGTTTCAGCGATGATGTCCTCTTCCGGGACACCCTTGGCAATCAGGTACTCGGCGCCCACGGTCCCCTCGGTGTACTGGTCGCCGCCGGGACCGCCGAGAGTAATGATGAGCGGCGCGATACCGCGATGATAAAGGGCGAGTGCGTGGTCAAGGCGGGCGCGGTAGACAGGCGAGGGCCGGCCATCGTACTCCGCGGCGCCCAAAACGCCGATGGCGTCGGCGGGCGCGGCCTGGTCCTGATGGGCGTAGCTCTGGATCTGAAAGTAGACCCAGCGGCACCAGCCGAAAGTTGCCCCCAGCAGGAGCAGAACGAGCACGAGCACAGCGCGAAGGGCCCAGCTGCGGCGCTTTGTCTTCGATTCGCGCCTCATGCGCACCATCCTATCGCTGCAGGGTCATGACGATTTCGTGGGTTGGGATGGCGCCTTCGCGCAGAATCTCCCAGCGGCCCGAGCCCAGAGTGAGATCGACGATGGTGGTGGGCTGTGAGCGGCCGGTGGGGCCGCCGTCAATGATGAGCGGAATGCGATCGCCGATCTGATCGCGAACGCAGGCGGCGTTGGTGCACTCCGACGCGCCATGCAAATTGGCCGATGTCGCCGTGATGGGCAGGCCGAAGCGCTCGACCACCGCGCGCGGAATGGCGGAGTCGGGCACGCGAATCGCCACGTTGCCGGTGTGGGCGGTGGAGCGTAGTGGCAGCTTGGTGCCGGCACGGACGATGATGGTGAGCGGACCCGGCCAGAAGCGATCGGCAAGCTTATCGAGCATGGCGTCGGTGTCGCGCGCAAGCGCGTAGGCCTGGGCCAGGCTGGCGATAAGCAGCGAAAGCGGCTTGTGCTTCTGGCGGGTTTTGATCTGGTAAATCTGCTCCACCGCGTACAGATTCACCGGGTCCACGGCGAGACCGTAAAACGTGTCGGTGGGCAGGGCGACAACACCGCCCTTGCGCAGGCAGGAGACGATGTAATCGATCCGGTCCGGTTGAGGTTCATCGGGATGGACGCGCAATATCTCCGCGGACAAGGAGGGCTACCTCGGTTCCCGAGTCGAAAAAAGAAGAGGCTACAAACTCGGAAACTATCACAGCACCAGCCGTGGTGCAAGTTGAACTGCCAGCTTCTAGCCTCTAGCTTTTAGCTGCTAGCCAGTTTTTTCGGCTGTTTTGTTTTGCTCTTCCGGTCGTAAAATGCGGTGGCACGATTCATCGATCCGATGTGCACGAACAGCGAGAAGCTAGTAGCTAGAGGCTGGTAGCTGATCTTAGAATCGCCACAGCACTCAGAGGTCGTGGAGCGATGCCGGTTCGCGTGGTGGAGAGCAAACAGAATGCGCGATTGAAGGAGCTGCGGAAGGCGCTGAGCGCGCCGGGTCGCGGGCCGCGCGGGCTGGCCGGAATCGAGGGGCCCAATCTGCTTGAAGAGGCGCTGCGCGCGGGTTTGCGCGTGGCGACGGTTTTTGTCGCCGAGGGCGCTGGGAAGATTCTGGATGCACTGCGCCTGCCGCCGGAGATTGAGGTGCTGCAACTGCCGAAGAAGCTGCTAGACTCCGCGCTCGCGACCGAGACACCGCAACCTGTCGCGGCGCTGGTTGAGCCGCCGGAGTGGACGTGGGCGCATCTGTTCAACGTGCGCCGCGGCGGATCGGCCCTGATTGTCGTGCTCGCAGGGATTCAGGATCCCGGCAATCTGGGTACAATTCTCCGCTCCGCTGAGGCATTTGGCGCCACGGGCGCGATAAGCCTTCCGGGAACCGTGAGTGCGTGGAATCCGAAGGCGGTGCGCGCATCGGCGGGGAGCGTCTTCCGCGTGCCGCTGATCGCGGCGAGCGAGCGTGAGTGCCTTGAGAAGCTGCGCGGACATGGCCGAGCCGATTGCGCTCGTCATCGGCAATGAAGGGAACGGCGTTGCCGACGATTTGGCGGCAAAGGCCGACGCGAAGATTACGATTCCCTGCCCCGGCCCCGTAGAAAGTCTTAACGCGGCCGTTGCTGCCAGTGTGCTTCTCTACGAGGCGTCGCGCCAACGGTCGGCGGCGAGCGGCGGTCCGGCGGACCATCGAGGAGCCCGGTGATGAGCTTGTTTGAGAGTATGCCGGCTCGACCGCAGCACCCATCCAAAGGTCCGCTCCATGCAATGGCGCCGCTGGCGGAGCGGATGCGTCCACGGAGCCTGAACGAGTTGCTGGGGCAGGAGCACCTGGTTGGGCCGGGCAAGCCGCTGCGCGTACAGATCGAGCACGACGACGCCAGCTCGATGATCTTCTGGGGTCCGCCCGGCGTGGGCAAAACGACGCTCGCAAAGATCATCGCGGAGACGACGAAGGCCAGCTTCATCGAGTTCTCGGCGGTGACGAGCGGCATTAAAGAGATCAAGCAGGTCATGGTCGAAGCGGCGAAAGCCGCCCAGATGCACTCACGCACCATTCTCTTTGTGGACGAGATTCACCGCTTCAACAAGGCGCAGCAGGACGCGTTTCTGCCCTACGTGGAGCGGGGCACCATCCGCCTGATCGGCGCGACCACTGAAAACCCTTCCTTCGAGATTATTTCGGCGCTGCTCTCGCGTTGCCGCGTGTACGTGCTTGAGCCGCTCAAAGACAAGCAGATCGCAACACTGCTCAAACGTGCGCTGGCCGACAAGGAACGCGGGTTGGGCGCGATGGAGCTGGCGGCGGACGAAGATGCGATCGAACTCATCGCGGGCTACTCGAGCGGCGACTGCCGCAACGCGTACAACGCACTGGAAGTGGCGGCGCAATTAGCGACTGCGGACGGCAGCAAGCGCATTTCGAGAGCTATCGCCACCGAAGCCATCCAGAAGCGCGTGCTCATGTACGACAAGCAGGGCGAAGAACACTTCAACCTGATTTCGGCGCTGCACAAGAGCGTGCGCAACTCGGATCCCGATGCGGCGCTCTACTGGCTGGGGCGCATGCTCGCGGGCGGCGAGGATCCGCTTTATCTTGCGCGGCGCATTGTGCGCATGGCGGTCGAAGACATCGGGCTGGCCGCGCCTGAGGCGCTGAACCTGTGCCTCTCGGCCAGGGACACGTACGATTTTCTCGGATCGCCGGAGGGCGAACTGGCGCTGGCCGAGGCGGTGGTGTATCTTGCGCTCGCGCCCAAGTCGAATGCGGTCTACACGGCTTTCGGCGCAGTTCAGGACGACATAGAGCACACGCGGCAGGAGCCGGTGCCTCTGCACCTGCGCAATGCGCCGACGAAGCTGATGAAGGACTTGGGATACGCCGAAGGGTACCAATACGCCCACGACGAGGAGAACAAGGTCGCCGACATGGATTGCCTGCCGGAGTCATTGAAAGGCCGCAGCTACTACCATCCAACGCAGGAGGGACGCGAGAAGCAATTAGCCGCAAGGATGGAAGAGATACGGAGGATCAGGGCCGGGAAGCGCAAATCGGAGCGCTGATTTACTTCGTCTGGCTGCTGCTTTTCGGAAGCTTCCCGAGCGCATCCATCACGATGCCGGGAGTGAGCACTTGCGGCAGTAGTTGGGGCTCGGCTTGCCCCGGCGTGTAGAGCGCATACACTGGCACGCCGCTTCGGCCTAATTCCGTGAGCGCCTGCGTGATGGCCGGGTCCTGGCGCGTCCAGTCGGCGCGGAACAGGACAACATTCGCGGCGCCAAATGCCTGCATCATTTCCGGTCGGCTGAGTGCGACGCGCTCGTTCACCTGGCAACTGAGGCACCAGCTTGCCGTGAAGTCGACAAAGACGGGCTGCCCGGCCGCGAGCGAGCGCTGCACCGCATCGGCGGACCAGGGATGCCAAGTCTCCATCTCTGCTAGTCGGGTGCGAGCCATGGGCGCCAGTGTGCGCATGTCGTCAGAATTCAAATTCGGCACCGAGACCGCAAACTGCTCTGATGTGACGACTGAAAAACCAATCACTCCTAGAACGATCAACGCCGCGACCGTCATCGCCCAGCGCTTCGCCGGCCAGCGGCCCAGGAACCATCCGGCAATGGCGAGCAGCAGAAAACTCACGAGCAGTGCGGCGAGCAACGCAGCACCGTAAGCCTGCGCGACAACCCAAGCCAGCCAGATGACGGTGGCAAAGATGGGGACCGAAACGGCCTGCTTGAGCACGTCCATCCACGCGCCGGGCTTCGGAAGCAAGCTTGTCCACGCGGGCTGCAGAGTGAGGACGACGTAGGGCGCGGCAAGGCCGAGCGCGAGCGCGGTAAAAACAACAAAGGTGACGGCAGCGGATTGCGCGAGCGCGTACCCGATGGCCGCACCCATGAACGGCGCGGTGCACGGTGTAGCGACGACCACAGCGAGAACGCCGGTGAAGAAGCTGCCCGCGTAACCTTGTTTCGCGGCCAACGAGCCACCGGCGCTGGTGAGCGTGAGGCCAATTTCAAACTGGCCGGCGAGCGAAAGGCCGAGGAAGAAAAGCAGCGCGGCCATGAGCGAGAGAAAAACAGGCGACTGAAACTGGAATCCCCAGCCGAGCGTCGCGCCCGCGGCGCGCAAACCGAGCAGCGCGGCCACGAGCACCCAGAAAGAAACCAGAATGCCGGCGGCGTAGACCAGGCCGTGCGCGCAGAGTTTACTGCGCTCTTCCGTTCCGGACCTGCAAAGCGCCAGGCCCTTCAGGAAAAGCACCGGGAAGACGCAGGGCATGAGGTTGAGGAGGATCCCGCCGAGGAAGGCGAGACCGGCGATGCGGGCGAGGGCTACGAATGAAAACGTTGGGGCCGCAGCCGGCATATATTCCATCCCCGCCACTCCGAAGGACACCTCCCGCGTCGCGGCAATCTCGTAGTTTCTGCCGCCGGAGAGTTCCAGCACGCCGCGCAACTGCGTTGGGCTGGCGGTCAGGTTCGCGTCTTTCTTGAGGTCGAGTACCAGCCCCGTTTTTAGAGGCGCCACCGGTTGCGGAGCGGGATTGTCAATGATGTTTTCGTCTTCGGGAAAGAAAACGGCTTGCGTTTCGCGCTGGCCGGTGGAAACGGCGAGGCGGAATCCGGTTTGTGTGGGTTGGAAGACGGCAGTGTCGGATGATGGAAGCGCCGGCGGAACTGAGTTTGCGAGCCGATCCCACAGGGCCTGATCGACGGCGGAAACGGGTCCCGCCATGGGCGCGCCACGCAGCAATTGGACGTTCTCATCCAGTTGGGCTTTGCCGGGGATGCAGACCTCGCGGCATACGAGCCAATTGATCTTCGCGTGCAAGACCGCCGGGCCCTGTTTCAAGCTGTCTGCCACCTGGAACGAGAACGGGAAGAGCACTTCGTTTTCGTAGCCGAAGTCCATCAGCGGCCCGAGCGGCAGCCGTCTCGGAGCGGGAAATTGCAGGGCGCCGGCCGTGACTCCGCTGGGCAGCGTCCATTGGATCTTTGGCGGCTCACCGGAATCGCCCGCGTTCTGCCAATAAACATGCCATCCGGGTTCCAGCTTGAAATACAAGCCAGCCGCGTTCGTGCCGCCCGGATAAAGCTGTTCGTGGGGAAAGACCAGTTGCACCTGGAGGTGCGCGGCGTTTGCGGAGTTCGATGTGGCGAATACATGCGACGCCGCAACGAGCAGCAACGCTACCCCGAAGATGAAGCGGAAACGACGCATGACAGCCGAACACCGACCCCTGATCCCTGACCCCTGATCCCTTTCTTTGGACTCAGTTTACTTGACCGAGGTCGCAGAATGGCCTGGGTCATTCGCCGCCGGGCGACGCGGACCAGGCCAGGTGCTGGCGATAGATGCAGTCGTTCTGCACGCATTTCACTCCCGCCGCGCGAGCACGAGCTACAGCCTCGTCGTGAATGACCTCATCTTGCAGCCAGAGATAGGGAATCTTCAAGCGGATCACTTCGTCGACGATCGCCGGCACGTGCTCGGGAGCGCGAAAGACGTCGACGAGGTCGATTCCCTTCCCGGTTTGTTCGCGCGCCGCATCCTGAGCCATGTCGAGATTGGCGTAACAGGGCGTTCCCGACACTTCCTTGTGCATGGGATTGACCGGGAAGATGCGATAACCGTGCTCAGCAAGGTAACGGCCGATGTTATGGCTGGCGCGCCAGGGTTTGTTGCTCATGCCTACGACGGCGATATTCTTCGCTGTGCGGAGCATTTCGTCGATGATGGCGGGATCGTTCATCAGTGGTCAGCTGTCAGTTTTCAGTTCAGTGCTCTGCGGCTACTCGTCCAGATCGTCGCCTGCACCCGTCGAAACCGCGGTGCCGCGCCGCTTGGCAAGCAGATAGCCCTTCAGAAAAGGCTCCAGATAGCCGTCGAGCACCTTGTCCACGTCGCCCACCTCCACTTTGGTACGGTGATCCTTGGCCATGCGGTAGGGCTGCAGGACATACGACCGGATCTGCGAGCCGAAGTTGATGTCGAGCTTGGAGTCTTCGAGCTTCTTTGAAACGGCGCGCTTCTTTTCAAGCTCGAACTCGTAGAGCCGCGAGCGCATCATCTTCATCGCCTTGTCGCGGTTCTTGTGCTGGCTGCGCTCGTTCTGGCACTGCACGACGATCCCTGTGGGGATATGCGTCATGCGCACGGCGGAGTCTGTCGTGTTCACATGTTGGCCGCCCTTGCCGCCGGAGCGATAGGTATCGATGCGCAGATCTTCCGCCTTGAGATCGACGTGGATGGTTTCGTCGATTTCCGGCGAGACGTAGACCGAGGCAAAGGACGTGTGGCGGCGCTTGGCAGAGTCGAAGGGCGAGATGCGGACGAGGCGGTGGACTCCGCTTTCGCCGGCGAGCATCCCGAAGGCGTACTCGCCGATGATGGTGAACGTGGCGGATTTGATGCCCGCTTCCTCGCCGGCCTGGTAGTCGTTCATCTCGGTTTTGAAGCCCTGCTGCTCGGCCCAGCGCAGATACATGCGGAGCAGCATCTCGGCCCAATCCTGGCTTTCGGTGCCGCCGGCGCCGGGATGCACCGTGACGATGGCGTTGAGCGCGTCGGCCTCGCCCGAGAGCATGGTGCGGGCCTCCAGCTCTTCGGCAAAGGCGGCGAGCGATTTGATCTCGCGCTCAAGGTCGGCGAGAACATCTTCGCCTTCGCGCGCCAGCTCGAAGTAAGCTTCGATGTCGCCGGTGCGGCGGACGAGTTGCTCGTCATCGGCGACGAGCGCCTCAAGCCGCTTGCGATCGCGCATCAGCGGCTGCGAGGCGGCGGGATCGGACCACACTGCCGGATCGGCGAGCTTCTTTTCAGTTTCAGAGAGTTCCCTGCGCAGGCGGGCAGGGTCAAAGATACTCCCGCAGGTCGCGCACTTGATTGCGCACAGGAGCGTATGCGAATTCGAGATCGTTCAACGACATTGTGCTCTTGGGACCTGGCTTTTCTTCAGCGATGCGGCGAGCCAAAAGGCTGGCAATCTCAATCTTCATCCTTCGCCGCTGGAGACGTCGGTTTCTTCGCCAGCGACCAACTGACTACGCCTAAAGACAGTATGGCACAGAGCCACGCGAACACGTCCCCGTGCGCGGTGTAGAAGGTGATGCCGTCGCGGAAGGCGAACTCGGCGGGCAGCGCGTCGACCTGGTGGCGCGGAATACTCTGGCGCACGCAGCCGTAGGGATCGATGGACGCAGTGACGCCGCTGTTGGTGTCTCGCAGCAGCCAGCGGCGGTTTTCGATGGCGCGCATGCGTGCCATGTTCAAGTGCTGCCAGGGCGCGCTGGTGTCGCCGTACCATCCGTCGTCGCTGACGTTCACAAAGACCTCGGCGCCGTTGCGCGCGAACTGGCGAACCTCGTCGGCGAACACCGCCTCATAGCAGATAAATACGCCGTAACGATGGCGGCCGCCATTCTGCGTGTCGAGAAGAAAGACCCTGCGCTCCGTGCCGGGAGTGTAGCTCGCCACCATGCCGGTGAGTTTGTGGGCGAAGAAGAGCAGCCGCGCAAAGGGAACGTACTCGCCGAACGGCACCAGATGAATCTTGTCGTATCGGCCCGCTTTTTGCCCCTGGGCGTTGTAGGCCACAGCGGAAACATGGTCGTGCCAATCATCCTGCTCGGGATCAAGATCCGATCCCACTGCGTTCACGATCATCGGCGCATGTTCTTCGCGCGCAATCTCTCCCATCGCCTTCTGAAAGAGCGGGTCCCGATCGAAAAAGGGCGCCGGACTCTCAGGCCAGACGATCAAGTCGGGATGCGTGGGATACGGCGGGCAGACGATCTCGCCCGTTGACGCGCCGGTCTGCGGAATTCCCGCGATATAGGTTTTGCATTGTTCGCCGGCGAGTTGGGCGAACTGCGCGATGTGGCTGTCCCACACCGCTCCGGTCCAGTTGTTGGCGGTGCCCACGTCGAGATTGGGCTGAATCAGGACGGCGGTGGCTGCGAAATCTGGTTCTGGCGACGGCAGGAAGACGCCAAAAAATCCGGCGAGGAACAGGATCGCTCCACAGGTGGCCCACGCCCAGCGGCCCGCGAAAATACTTTTTGATGTGCGGCTAACAAGCAAGGCGCCGGCGAGCAGTGCGTTCACAGTGACAAGAACGAAGGTGATGCCGTAAACGCCGGCCATGGGCGCGAGTTGGTTGACGAGACCGTTGTCGACCTGCGAATAGCCAAGCTGATCCCATGGAACGCTGGTGATGCGCGCGGCGGCCAGGTCGAGGCCGGTCCAGAGGAATGGCGCCAGGGCAAGCGCGAGCCGCGCGGAGCCAGTGGCGCGCCGTACGAGAACGACGCCCAGGCCGAACAGGCCGAAGTAGAGGCCGAGGACAAGGCTGAAGCCCAGCGTGATCAGTTCCGGCGCCATCGGCGGCATGTCGCCGTAGCGCATCATCGTGTCGCGGATCCAGTAGCAGTTGCCGGCGTACCAAAGCACGCCGCAGAGATAGGCAACGAAGAAGGCGCGGCTAAGGGTATGCCGCAGGCTGGCCTGCGAACTGGAAAGCAATGCCCAAAGCAGCGGGACAAGCGCGAACCAGGCGAAGACAGAGTGCCACGGAGGCATTGGGCCGGCGAGCGGAAACGGCAACTCAAGCAGACCCGCTGAAAGGCCCGCAGCTGCCCACGGCTTCCATGACGATTGCATACACGGGCGAGTGTAAAGCATGAGGCTGGGTTAGAATCGACGCATGGGATTGGCGATATTCTTAATGCGGCTGCTGGAAGTGATGTTCTTTGTCGGCATGGCCGGGTCGGCGGTGGTCGTGGTGATCAGCTTTTTGGAGGACGGCAAGGAGCTGTTCGGCAAAGACTGATCTGATCTTTCGGACCTGCTGCTCCAGACCTAGGACGTTGCACTTCCGTCGACTCATCCAAACCGGCCTTCCTTCTTCCTGCTTGCGCAATCATCAAAATGTGGAATCAAAGGGTTGAGCGCTGCGCTTTTCCTGCTCCCCATCATGAGGTTGAGCGCTCGCGCCAGGCTTGGTGCGCAAAGGGATCGTTATTTCTCGTTGACACTGTCTTAGTTGAAAATTAAACTGACCGCAGAGCGGTGGTTTCGCTCGATCGAAAGAACGCCGCCGGCTTGCCTCGCCGGACCCCTAGCGATGGCTTCTACCCGAACGACCGTAGCCCCTCCGAACGACCGCGTGCGGCTGATCGTCGCGTCTTCGGTGATGCTCACGTTCATCTCCTTCTGGCGCGCGGCTGCCATCGTCCTCAACGACCTCGGTTCATCGGCCTTCTACGCCGGCGGCATCGCCGAGCATGCGGTGGGAGCGGCCGCCCCGTGGTTCATCCTCGGCATCATGCTGTTCAGCTTTGCCGTGCGCGCGGTGTACGTCGAAAGCTGCTCGATGTTTACTCGCGGCGGTGTCTACCGCGTGGTCAAGGAGGCCCTTGGCGGCGGCTTCGCCAAGCTCAGCGTCTCGGCGTTGATGTTCGACTACATTCTCACCGGGCCGATCTCCGGCGTGTCTGCCGGCCAATACATCACCGGACTGCTGAACGAATTGTTGACGGTGGCCAACCAGGCCCACTGGCTGCCGCCGGCGCTGATGAATGCGCACGGCCAGCCCATCCAGTTCAACATGGACTACACTTCGGCGCTGTTCGCCGCGATAGTGACCATCTACTACTGGTGGCAGAACATCAAGGGCATCGAAGAGTCCAGCGACAAGGCGCTGCGCGTCATGCAGATCACCACGGTCATGGTGATCATTCTGATTTTCTGGGGCTGCTTCACGGTCTTCGTGCGCGGCGTTCACCTGCCCCCGGCGCCCATCCCGGCCAATCTCAAGTTCAGCACAGATGCTCTCGGATTCCTGAAGGGAACACGGCTGGTCCCCCTCTTCGGATTGTTCGGCATTCTCATGGCTTTCGGCCACTCCATCCTGGCCATGAGCGGCGAGGAGACGCTGGCCCAGGTCAATCGCGAAATCCAGCATCCCAAGCTGAAGAACCTGAAGCGCGCGGCGATCGTCATCGCCATCTACAGCCTCATTTTTACGGGCGGCGCCACGCTGCTGGCCTCCATGCTGATTCCCACCTTCCAGCGGACCCACATCTACCAGGACAACCTGATTGCCGGCCTAGCCATGTTCGTGGTCGGGCCGCTCTGGGCTCGTATTGCCTTCCGCATGTTTGTCGTACTGGTTGGTTTTCTCATTCTCTCCGGAGCCATCAATACATCGATGATCGGCTCCACCGGCGTGCTGATGCGCGTGGCCGAAGACGGCGTGCTGACCGACTGGTTCCGCAAGCCACACGCGAAATTCGGCACCAGCTACCGCATCATCAACCTTGTCTTCATCCTGCAGATGTTCACCATCATTGCGAGCCGCGGCAACGTCATCATGCTCGGTGAGGCTTATGCGTTCGGTGTCATCTGGTCGTTCACCTTCAACAGCCTTTCAATGCTGGTGCTGCGCTGGAAATACCACGGCGAACGCGGGTGGAAGGTTCCGCCCAATTTCCGCATCGGAAAGACAGAGATTCCGGTCGGTCTGGCTTGCGTTTTCATGGTGCTGCTGACCACGGCCACCGTGAATCTGTTCACCAAATCGGTAGCCACCGTCAGCGGGATTGCCTTTTCCGCGGCGTTCTTTGCCGTGTTCACTTTCTCCGAGCGGGTCAATCTGCGCAGACATGCGAAGACTGCCGAGGAGATGAAGGACCACTTCCAGCTCGAGCACCAGGAAAACATTAGCCGCGAGTCGGTGGCCATCCGGCCCGGCGCAGTGATTGTGACCATGCGCGACGCCGCCAATCCGCTGGCTTTGAAGTGGACTCTGGCGCGTACCAGCACGGTGGAGCGGGACGTGGTGGTGATTAGCGTGCGGCTGATGGGCGTGGGCGGACCGGAGTTTCTGAGCGCCGAGCAGCAGAGTTTCAGCGAACACGAGCAGATGGTCTTCACCAAGGCGGTGTCGGTGGCCGAGAGCTTCGGCAAGAAGGTGTCGCTGCTGGTGGTGCCGGCCGGCGACATCTTTGCCGCTCTGGTGCAGACCGCGAATTCGCTTGAAGTCGAATCGGTGGTATCAGGCCAATCGAGTTCGATGACTGCAGAAGATCAGGCCTTCCATATGGGACAGGCCTGGGAGGCGTTGCCCGAGCCCAAGCGGCAGTTCAACTTTTACGTCATCGGCGCTTCCGGCGAGACCAAGGTGTTCTACATCGGCCCGCACGCGCCCGCCCTGGGGCCCGAGGATGTGGAGCTCGTTCACAGGTTGTGGCTGAACATGCGGCGCGATCCCGCGGCGGGCGACCTGCATCACAGCGACATCATTACCTACGCGCTCACGCGCCTGGCCGGCCAGTATGCGCGCGACAAGCAGGAAATCCTGCGCGATCTGCACAACTGTACCGCCGGCAAATCGCCCGCGACGATGCGCCTGGGCGTGCCGGATTCGCGCGGAACAGGCGAAATCGTACAATCGCCGCGCGCGATCAAGCAGACGCGCGACCAGTAAGAAGCCAGTGAACAGTGATCAGTGATCAGATCCCACGCTGAACGCAGGACCGGACAAAACCGCCGCGCGGGATTCAGGCGCCAAACCTGAGCCAACCGGGGCTCCTAGACTGAGAATTCTTCTCCCGGCTTCCAGTTCACAACCTTCACGCTCGGACCAACGAGGGCCGCCAGTTCCTCCGGAGTGCCTTTGAGCGGCGGAAACGTCCCGAAATGAATGGGAAGAACGGTCTCCGGAGCAAGGAGGCGGCAGGCCAGCGCGGCCTGCTGCGGGCCCATCGTGTAATACCCGCCAATCGGCAGCATGGCAATGCGCGGCTGGTAGAGCTCGCGAATCAATTGCATGTCGCCGAAAACCGATGTATCTCCCGCGTGATAGAGCACTGGGCCCCCGGTCAGGGTGAGGACAAAGCCCGTAGCGACGCCCACGTAGTGTGTGCCCTTTTCGTCGGATGCGGCCGCCGAGTGCTTGGCTTCCACCATGGTTGCTATCACACCGTCAAGCTCAACGGATCCGCCGAGATTCATGCCCATCGTTTCGCTCACACCCTTGCTCGCAATGTAGTCCGCGAGCTCATAGATCGCGACCACGGTGGATCCATGTCTTTTGGCAACGGGCACCGCGTCGGAGATGTGGTCGCCGTGGCCGTGGGTGAGCAAGACATAGTGAATCTTCGACGGCAGCGCGAAATTCTGCGGGTATTTGGGATTGTGCGCAATGAACGGGTCGATGAGGATATTGGTTCCCTGGGCGGTTTGAACCAGCACGGTGGCGTGGCCAAGCCAGGTGATTCTCGTCTCTTGCAATTTACTCATGGAACCCTCCGGATACAGCTTTCAGCTCTAGGCTCTTAGCTTTTGGCTCCTAGCTTCAATCGTCGGCCTCGAAGTTTCAAGTTAAATCGCCTGACGCTTCGACGGCACGCAACGTGATCCTTCCCTTTTGCTGGCTGCCTCACGGCTACGGCGCCTGGAAAAGCCCCCTAGGCGCGAGGAGCCGGCGGTTTCTCGTGAAAACTCCCTCTTGACTCCGCCAGGGAGCAAGGGTAGGCTCATAAAAAGGCGAATATATGGCGAAAACTGAGACCCTCTTCCCCATCCTCCAGCCCTCCCCGATGGAGCGGTCCCACAATTCACGTGCTCTTTCAAGCGGCTTGCAGGGTGGCTTTTTCTCGGTGAAAAAGCCACTTGGCGGCTGTGGACCTGGGCACAGCAATTGTGGAACCGCTCGAGCCGGCCTCGCCCGCGCCGCAGCCGAAGCCCCGCTCGACTCCAGCGGCTTCCTCACCGAGTACCGGCCGTTGGCAAGCCGTTCGATTCTCAACAAAGTGACCTCGAACCGCGGCCTGCCCTTCACTCACGCCATCAACCCCTACCGCGGCTGCGAGTTTGGATGCCGCTACTGTTACGCCCGATACACGCATGAGTTTCTTGAGCTCGGGGCGGAGGAGTTTGAGCACAAGATCTATTTCAAACAGAACGCGGCATGGCTGCTCGGCCAGGAGCTGAAGCGGCTCAAGCCCGGCACGCAGATTTCGCTGGGCACGGCCACCGACCCCTACCAGCCGCTGGAGCGGAAGCTCAAGATTACGCAGTCGCTGCTCGAAGTTTTTGCGCGGCAGAGCGGACTCCGCCTGGGCATCGTGACCAAGTCCGCGCTGATCGTGCGCGATCTCGACCTGCTGAGGGAAATCGCGCGCAACAACCAGCTCACGCTTCACGTCACCGTGACCACGATGAACGCCAAACTGGCGCGGCAGCTTGAGCCAAGAGCGCCCCGGCCCGACCTGCGCATGCGCACAGTGGCTCGGTTGTGCCAGGCGGGGTTGCACGCGGGCGTAATGTGTTCCCCGCTCATGCCGGGCTTTACCGACAGCCCAAGCTCGATCCGCGCCGTGGCCCGGGCCGCCTCGGCCGCGGGCGCCAATTTTCTGGCGGCGGGCGCGCTCTTCCTTAAGCCCTGCTCGCTGCCTACGTTTCTGGGCTTCGTCCGCGAGCAGTTTCCGGGCCAGCTGGCCGCCTACGAGCGGCGATACGCGGGAAGCGCGTTTGTTTCGTCCGCGTATAAGAAGCGGATGGGAGCGCTGGTCGATCAGATCTGCCGGGAGTTCAAGCTGGGCAAGCGGCAAATGTACGAGGACGCAGCGAAGGAGGACGGTCCGCCGGTGGTGGAGATGCAGCCGTGGCTGCCGTTTGCGAAGGGCCAACCGGAAAAGGCGGAACTTTCCTTCTAGGCACTCCGTACATACCCACGCAGAGTGGAACTCCTTTTCGCTCAATCCCGACCTGGAGGACGATCGTCAATGAAGAGTGGCGTCTCAGGATCTCACGGGGACAGGATCCCATCGGGCCGGTTAACGTGCTGGACAGAGTCGTTGATTATTGGCCTTGGCGTCCCTGGTACGATCTGGGTCATTTCTAAGATCATTTCGTCGTCCATTCCTGCGGCGGTAAACGGCTCTCCTGCGCAACGATTCCTTCTCTGGATCCTTGGCGGTGCGATCGTCGAGTGGGCCATTGTGATCGCAGTATGGTTCAGGTTGCGAGCGCGTGGTTCCTCTTTCAAAGACATCGGAGCGTGGCGCTTCGGAACCTGGCCTGCGTGGCTCATGGCGCTGCTATTTGCAGCCCTTTCGATCGGCAGCAGTCTGAGGCTCCTGCCCCGGATGCATATTCCTATCTCATATGCGTTCATGCCGCATGGGTTTCACCTTACCGCCGCGCTGCTGATGGGAATCACTGCTGGATTTTGTGAGGAGGTGCTGTTTCGTGCCTTCCTGATGACCGAATTCGCTAGCGCAGGCTATGGCAAAGTTACGCAAGTCCTGGTCCCTGGCGCTGCTTTCGGCCTGGCGCACGCGGGCTACCTAAATCAGGGTTTTCTTCCTTGGCTCGGCATCATGCTTCCCACCGCATTTCTCGGCATGATGTGGGGTGTCGCCTACCTCCTGGGCCGGCGAAGCTTGGTCCCCTCGATGGTCGCGCACTTCCTCAACGATGCCACGGCCCTCCCTTGGATAATTTTCTTCATGGTGACTGGCGCCTTGGGCCGAGCCTAGCAGAACGTTTCCTCCGCAAAGCCTCCGAGGCGAGCCGGACTCTTAAAGCGTCCCATGCTCTGCGAAGCGATCGTCTGCGCGCTGTCACCGCGTCATGATGACTTCAGACACGCTGTCCTTGGCCAGAAACTGGCGGTGGCCCGACCAGCCGGAGAACAGGCGCTCAATGCTGCGATTGGTAAACGCGCGCTGAATGGGAAACTGTTGCGCCAATTGCATCTCTACCTCGTCGCCTCCGGTCAAATGAAAGCGGCAGAGTATCGCCTCTTCGCCTTGCGTTTTGGTGTGAAAGAAGGCGAGCACCTGCCCACCGGGGTTCATGGCGGCGCGCAGGTGCAAAACGACCGGGGCCACAAGCGGCTCGGGCAAATAATCGAGCGTGGACCACAACAACACCACGTCAAACATGCGCCCGGAGAAGTTGAGCGTGTGATTCAGGTACTCTTCAACGTTCCAGATCGGATTGCCGTCTTCGTCTGTGCCCATCTGCCAGTTTTCGTTGTAGGCGTCGGCAACCAGGTCGGCGAGGAACACGCTGTGCCCGAGGCTGGTGAGGTAGTTGATGTTGCTGGGCGAAGTGTACCCGGTGTCGATGATGCGAAGTCCGGGGTCGGCCTGAAGCCGCTTGCGCAGCACACTCCACGCACCGGAGTGGCGCGGCACGCGGGGACCGCTGACGCCAGGTCCCGATTGCGCCGACTCGCTCTGCTGTTTTTTGTCGAACCAACGGCGCAGCACCCTGATTCCCTTTCAAGGCCGGACGGATGAATGCTCGCCGCCCGGCAAAGGTTGTTCCGCTGTCTTCCGGCCCACGGGAGATGCTGCCGCTCTACGGGGTTTGTGCACCTTCGGGCGGCCTGGAGACAGCCTGCGTCAGGTCCACCTTGCCGCGGAAGAGGGCATTATCCTCGATCGCGAGGCGAAGCGCGCGGATATCGCCCTCGAGGTTGCACCCGGCCCGCAGCTCCACGCGGCCGCTAGCAACAACGTTGCCTTGCACACGGCCCTGAATCAGCACATCTTTGGCCGTGAGGTCGGCGGCAATATTGGCGTTGGGGCCGATGGTGAGCCGGTTTTCAGCCAGGTTGACGGTGCCTTCAACCCGCCCATCCAGAATCAAGTCCTCGCTGCCTTTGACTTCGCCACAGATGACGATGGTTTTGCCGATGCGCGCGGGTGAATTTTCCAAAGCCATGATCACGTTCCTTTTCGAATTCCCCTTTGGGGCCTGCCCGAACTATATCAACCCAGGCAGTTCGCTTCAATTCGCGAGCATAAAGATTTGTTGCGTGGGTAGGCAGTATGGGTGGCCCGCTCGAAGCGAGGGGCCGGCCGTTTTGCTGCGGCGAGCAGCACCCCGCCGGTCCCGCGGAGGCCCCCGCGGAGGTCATTGCCCGCCGAGAATCGCGGTACGATGCCCGGCGGCGCGCCAATTAAACTAATCGTGTGGACCGGCTCCTATCCCCTCTCCTGCTGCTTGTCTGGATGGCGGCTGCCAACGGGTGGTCCGCACTTGGTCGCGCCCAGACCCGGCAGCCTGCGCAGCGGCAGGCGCTGGTGGAGCGCGCGCTGGCCAATGAGTACAGCGCAGCCCAGGACGCAAGCCACCCCATGCGATACCAGCTGCGCAAGACCAGCCCGCACCTGACCACCACCAAGGAGATCTGCGAAACCAAAGACGGCGACGTCGCCGTGCTGGTGGGCATGAACGACAAGCCTTTGAGCACGATCGACGCGCAAAAGGAAGAAGCCCGCCTGAATGCGCTCGTCGCCGACTCCGGAAAGCAGCGGCGCCGCAAGCAAGCCGAAAGTGCGGACACGGGACGCGTTCTGAACGTGCTGCGCGCGCTGCCTGCTGCCTTTGTGTATCAATATGCGGGCTCCGGCGAGGGCACTGAGGGGACGGTCGAAAAGTTCAGCTTCAAACCCAATCCGGGGTTCACGCCGCCCGATCTCGAGACGCAGATTTTGACGGCCATGTCGGGCGAGATGTGGATCGACCCCGTGCACCTGCGCGTCGTCCGGCTCGAGGGCCACCTGCTGCAGGGCGTGGACTTTGGCTGGGGAATTCTGGGACACCTGAATAAGGGTGGATGGATCGTGATCGAGCAAGCGGACGTGGGCGAAGGCCAGTGGCGAACAGTCCACTTTCAAATGGCCATGAGCGGGCGCGTGGTGTTCAAGAACCGGGTGTTTGATACCACAGAGGATCAGACGAAGTACGCCCCGGTGCCATCCGGGCTTGCCTACCAGAAGGCCATTGCGATGCTGCGCGCCGATCCCTGACCCCTGATCTCTGTCTTAGCTTGGACTGACCCCCAAAAGTGAGACAGGTTGTAAATTGACAGTTTGCAGGGAAAGGGGAGCTGCAAATGGGTCAGAGGTCGAAGTACCGGAAGTTTACCGAAGCCTACCGGGAGCTGGCGGT